>NZ_AUJX01000102.1 GCF_000424445.1 Oribacterium sp. NK2B42 | reverse complement strand
GAAAAACTTGATAGCGTATAAGCTATGAAATATAATGAGACAGTAATTGGAAAGAGTATCTGTGATATTGAAGAATGGGTATGGTTCCTGGCTTTAATACACGGTATTTTTTTAGTGAGCCGGATAGATCTGCATCAGTATGTAAGAGATAAACGATGAAAAACATGCGTTTATAGAGTCGGATAGATGTGCATCTATGTGTCAGATATTAAGGCTCAAAAACAGCGTTAATAGATGAGGAGGAAATTATGAAAAAGAACAAATTAGTAAGGCTTGTAGCGGCAGCAGTGCTTGCCGGATCTGTACTTGTGGGCTGCGGAAGTTCAAAAACAGAGACAACTGAAGCTGCTGCAACAGCAGCAGAAGCAGTAACCGAGGCTTCGACAGAAGCTGTTGCCGAAACATCAGAAGAGAGCAGGACTGAGACAGAAGCAGCAACTGAGGCAGCAGCTGAAAGCACACAGGAAAAGAAAGCAGACGAAGAATCAAAGGAAGGGGAGGCCTCAGCTTCAGGCGAGACAGCCGAGACAGAAGCATTCGGAGACACCTCTGAAGGAGCAGTAAGAATTGGTTCTCTCAAGGGACCTACTACTATGGGGCTTGTAAATCTCATGAATGAGGTTGAGAACGGTGAAAAGAGCGGTTATCTCTTCGAGATGCAGACGCAGCCGGATGTTATCCTCGGTAAGCTTGTGAAGGGAGAACTTGATATCGCACTTATACCTGCAAACCTTGCAGCCATTGCTTACAACAAAACAGAGCAGGGAGTCAGTGTTATAGATATAAACACACTTGGCGTCCTTTACTGTGTTACAGCAGATGACAGCATCAAGTCAGTTAAGGATCTTTCCGGAAAGACACTTCTTTCCACAGGCCAGGGTGCAACACCTGAGTATGCAATCAACTACCTTCTTGATAAAAATGAAGTAACAGACTGCACTCTTGAGTTCAAGTCTGAAGCAACTGAGATTGCAGCCCTACTTCAGAATGACCCTAACCTGATCGCAGTTCTTCCTCAGCCCTTTGTGACTGTAGCGATTGCCCAGAATGATCAGCTTAAGGTTGCTTTCTCTCTTACAGATGAGTGGGATGCAGTTTCACCTGAATCAAAACTCCTCACCGGAGTTACAGTTGTTCGCAACGATTTTCTTTTAGCCAATGCTGACAAAGTGGAGGCCTTCATCGAGGATCACAAGTTAAGCACCGAAAAGGCCAATGAAGACATCGAAGGTACATCGGAGCTTGTTGCAAAGTACGG
>NZ_AUJX01000101.1 GCF_000424445.1 Oribacterium sp. NK2B42 | reverse complement strand
AAAGCAAAATTAAAATGACATGTGAAACCGGTTAGATAGTCATCGTTCTTCGTAGTGAAGATGGAGAATTTACAGAACCAATCCTTGATTAACTGGAAGATTTGTACCGTTTACCATGAAAACTTTATAAACTAATGGATTTAGTTATCCAACAAATGGAGCGCATATGGAAACTTATGCGCTCCATTATTTATATTTCCTGATGCTACGAGATAGTATTTACATTACCATCTTTATCGTATATACTTTAAAGTGAATGGAGGTGCTTACAATGGCATTAAAGGCTATGAATTTCAAAATGGATGAGATGGAAATTGCAGAGATGAAGAGTATTGGCGCTGTGTATCATATGTCTCTCACACAGATCATTAAGGAAGCGCTGAAAGAATATATCGGAAAGATGAAAGCAGATCCCTTTTATAAGCTGACTGCAAATGTTATGAATGCTGATGAAAAGGAAACTTCTGAGATTCTGAGTGCGATTGAAAACCTGTCTGATGAAGATCTTGATATTGCCTCTATTGAGCAAGTAAAAGTTTAATGGGAGGCATCCATGTTGAAAAAGGATTCATTAACCTATGAGATCCAATATACTAATGCGGCTGAGAAATTTTTCAAAAAACATGAAGATATCAGAGAAACCTATAAGGCTGCAATAAATGAACTTCTGGTAGGTGATCATCCCGAGAAAGTTGATGTAAAAAAAATCAGCGGAAAGAAAAGTGATTACTACAGGATAAGGCTCGGGAATTATCGTGTTGTTTATGCTGTTATTAATGGCAAAATCGTCGTGATAACCACTGTCCTTGCAGGACCACGAGGCGACGTGTATAAGAAAATGAGCGGGTTAAAGTAAGGTGAACGGTGATACTCGAAGGACAAAAAAATATGATAAAAAGTGATACCTGTCACCTTTAAGTTGCAATAGATGCATACTATGTCAACAGATATAATGGAAATTAGCATCATGTTGAGCATATGCACAAATCAAAACATAAAGAAAAGGAAGCATGCAAGATACTACTACTGCAGCATATACAATATCAAAAATTCACAAAGGATTTTTTAAAACAGCTTCATATACTTTATTTTCATCATAATTTGGAGCATATTTAGATGCCAAATCGCATATATGATCAACTATAGTTTTGTCTTCTTCAAGAATATCTGCTATCTCAGATGAGGTTTTACCTTTTCGTAGTTTTCTACATATTTGTTTCGCAAGATATTTTAATTCTCCTTCCTGCTTTATGCTCTCAACAAAAGTTTTTTCATCAAATTCTGTTAAAACCATACCAACAACCTCCGCCCTGTGGGCCAGTAAGAAATCTTTTAGTATTCCATCATTTAT
>NZ_AUJX01000100.1 GCF_000424445.1 Oribacterium sp. NK2B42 | reverse complement strand
TATATCACAGCTGGGTTGTGACTACGCTATTTTATTGTTGGAAACCCGCTTAGAATAAGGCTTTCCGGCACTTATTCATGTGGGAAGTATTAGTTGTTTATAAATGTCACACCGGAAGATCCAAAGCTTTCGGCATTCGCGTGCTGAATATTATTGTCTTTATACTCAATAATATCAGAAATCCAATGACCTAAAGAGCGAACTAACAGCTCATTTACACCATCTCCATTCAAATCATAAATAGCATATTCAGTATCCGGGTTTCCTATAGCCCAAAATTTATCACCATTTACATCTGTTTCGTTTCCTTTTAGATACTCAATGTAATGTCTATCGGCATCGACTTTAGTTATTTCCACGGATGAAGGTTCCGTATAATTATTACTTAATACTGGAGCATTTGTATTAGTAGAGGCGTTAGCTGTTATTGTAGAAACAAGTATCATTGATGCTAATGCTATGTTTTTTTTCATGTTTAGGCCACTCCCTTCTTCTGTTCGTTATTCCGACAAGCATTGCTCTTGTAAGTTCTTGGATGTAAGAAGGCTTCCTCTTTTGCCAAATAGAATTTATCATCTTCGATAATCATGGCAGTCAATTTATTCCCAAAGGTACATGCTGTATCCAAATCAATCATTCCATTTTGGGGAATATCCATTTCCATATTGTATGGAAGTATGATTGGTGAGATTGTACCCTCTGCAATTTGATAGATTGGAGATTTTAAAGGTGTATGGCCTATTATTAACAACTTTCCGGAGTATAGATTTCTTTCTAGATGTGTTCTGTCCCAAATCATCCTGTCTATTAAAAAGGGAGAGCTCAGATAACTTTCATCATAAAAGGCATGTGCAGCGATAAATTGAGGATCCTCGTAATAGAAAACAGTATTGCATTCAATCCATTTAGCGGTCTCAAGCATGAGATCAACGTCATCAAAGCTTGCCATTGTAGCATCTGCGCCATTACGCAACCAGTTATAATCAGTATTATGTAAAACACAATCCAACATCATTTGCTCATGATTACCTCGTAAATAAACGATGTTCTCAGGATTTTTTTCCTTTAATGATTTAATGAGCTGCAATACTTTAAATGAATCCTGTCCACGATCGATAAGATCACCTACAAATATGAGTTTATCAACTGAAAGATTGATTTTCAGTTGATCCAGCAAACTTAATAACTCCTCATAACATCCATGTACATCGCCTATAATAACTTTTTTCATACGAATCTCCTTGTTTGATCTGAAATATGTTTTATAAGACTGTTATACAGGATTTAATGATTCTTTGCGTACAGCTGTTAGCGGTGTGTTTACTAGTCAGTACCACCAGCCCTGCTGGTGGTTTGAGTTAACCCCTTCCGGGGCAAGTGTTGTGATTCCGCCTAAAGGCGGTCTAGCAAACCATTCT
>NZ_AUJX01000099.1 GCF_000424445.1 Oribacterium sp. NK2B42 | reverse complement strand
CCTGAATTATTCACGGAGGTATAAGTTCACTCAATTTAGCCTCTGCGGATAATTTTAAAAACAACCTTAAAAGAATCAACAGTTATCTACCGAAAAAAGGGCGCAAAAATCCCGTAATCGTTGGAAAGAAATCCTTTTAAGCTGTCAAAGTTCCACTAAGTTGCTATTCCAACTCAACTTGAAGTTGCCTGATGTTTGAAAGTGTCTCAATGAACTCTTCCTGATATGGACAACTGCTACAGAGTTTGAATACCATGTATCTTGCTGATCGAACTACTTTTGCAGCTATTTTGATCAGCTTCATACGGATTGTATCTGCCTGAAGTTTTCTGAACTTCATTGGGAGTACAAGCCGTTTGAACCAATTGAATAAGTTATATGCCAATGCATGAATCTGGAGGCGATTTGCATTCACGAGCTTTGATGAGCTGCTGACTGCAGCAAAATCAAAACCGTTTTTGCTTTCTTTTATAAAGTTCTCCATGGTTCCACGCTTGCAGTAAAAGTGGATCACATCTAATGGTTCAGAGTCCATGTTGGTGACTACGAATGTATGAAGAAACACCATCTGATTTGCGGGTTTCTCCACCTTGCAGACAACACGTCTGGCATAAGGCCATTTAGCAGCTTTATACATGAACTCACCGTAAGACACTGCATATGATAAAGCATCTTTTTTTACCTTATCAGTAAGGTCATCCTCGATGTCCTTTGCACTACGGATAAGTACAGGATTTTCCTTCAGGCGTATGGCGTAGGAAATTCCATTTGACTCACACTGCTCATAAAGATCAGGTGTGGCAAAGCCACTGTCTCCACGTAAGAACAGTTTTGTATCAGGACAGTCTTCGCTCAATTCATTCAGGATTGACTGGAGAAAATCAACAACTCCGGTGCAAGAGTAATCAGTACCGTCGCGAAGTTGAATCTTCAGGAGATCACCTGTCAGACCATCATAGCAGACTAATGGATGATATCCATAGCTCTGATAATGATAGTTGAAACCATTACCTTCCTGCTTACCGTAGGTATCGAGAAGAGTAGAATCAAGATCTAGCAACAGGAATTCAGGTATTTGCACAGAATAAAGTCTTCTCCGAAGTATTCTGGTGACCTCCGATAACTGTTGCATAGTAGACTCGTCCATACGGTTAAAAAACCTGGACATGGTGGGCTGCGAAGCGAGGTTATCTTTGTTAAGGATCGTCCTCATAACAGGGTCATGTCTTAGCTCATCGGCACAGTCATCTTCAAAGTAAGCGCCGAATATCTGGTAAATACTCTGAAGAAGATTCTCTGGATCCGTGTGATGACGGAACAATGCTTTGTCGTGTGTTTTAAACTTATTCTTCAATAACTTTTCGAGGCCAATCTTGTGAAAGAATTCTTTAAACAAGATAAGACCCGCATCGGAGGAAAGATCGCCTCCATTGAAATTTATTTTAAGGGATTTGTTGCAATCAAGAGTGCTGTCGAGTACACTAATCATAGGACTTCTCCTTCGTTTAGTTTTTTGTTTTAGCACCTTAATTCTATCAAGG
>NZ_AUJX01000098.1 GCF_000424445.1 Oribacterium sp. NK2B42 | reverse complement strand
CATACTAATTTCCATGCCGCCGGCAAGCGGCGGCACAAATAGATATGAAAGTATCGACCGTCCTTTAGTATGTATTTATAATAAAAGCGAGAAGCTACACTACAAAGCACGTGGCTTTGAGTCGTAAATACTTTTTCGTTTTAGACGGCATACTAATCAGTGTAAGTTCTACCTTTCAAGCACAAATAAGTGGCTCTCTTAGACCGTACATTAAGAATTGTTTTAACTATTGTTAATTGTGTGGTGGAACAGTCAATGGCTTCTCTTTATTCTTAAAGAAAGGAGCTGTGCCTATGAAAGTTGTTTATCAGACCTGCTGTGGCGTCGATGTTCACAAATCTTTTCTCGTTGCCACAATAATCAAAACCACTTCCGGAATTCAACCCTCTTACCAGAAGAAACGATTCTCCACTTTTAACAATTCGATTCTTGAGTTTAAGAAATGGCTGTTGGATAATTCCTGCCGCGATATCTGTATGGAGTCTACTGGAAAATATTGGATACCCGTGTTTAACCTTTTGGAAGACGAGATTAATGTCACCATCGCCAATCCCAAATGGGTAAAGGCTGTCAAAGGTAACAAGGATGATACCAAGGATTCCAAGTGGATCGGAGATCTGTTCAGATTGGGGCTCGTACCGGGAAGTTATATACCTTGTAAAGAAATCCGTATTCTCAGAGAGTTTACGAGATATCGATATAAACTGACTTCCTGTAAGACCAGTGAGAAAAATCGATTTCAGAATGCACTTACCGTTTGTAACGTCGCATTGGATTCAGTTGTTTCCGATATCTTCGGGAAATCAGCCACCTCTGTAATCGACTACCTTCTTAAACAGTCCGACAATTCCATCAACCACGAAGAAATATCCTCAAGACTACTTCGTTCGCTCAAGAAGAAGTCCGAGAGTGTCATTGAGTCCATCGAAGGGTATCAAATGACTGATTCCCAAAAATATCGTATGCGTCTTGTCCACGCTCACATGGATTATATCACGTCTACGATAGCTGATATAGACTCAATGGTTGATTCGCTGGTCGAACCTTATGAAAGTGCTATCAAGTTGTTGTGTACCATTCCCGGAGTTGATCGTAATTCTGCAATTACAATTCTTTCTGAGATTGGTACGGATATGTCACAGTTTTCTAATTCCAAGCGTTTATGCTGTTGGGCTGGACTGACTCCAGGTAATAACGAGTCTGCAGGTAAAAAGAAATCTGTTCGGATTACACGTGCCGGTGTATACCTAAAACCTGCATTGGTGCAAGCCGCCCATTCAGCCGTAAAATCCAAAAAGTCTCCTTATTACAAAGTCAAATATGAGCATATTTTTAAACGTCGTGGTAAGAAACGTGCCATCATCGCAATCGCCAGGATGATCCTTACAGCTGCCTATCATATGTTATCTACGGGCGAAGTATGGAACCCAACCGATCTTTATAAAATTGATATGCCTGGAACCCTCAAGGAAAAGCAGAAAGAGAAGGCTATCAAACAAGCAATGAAGCTTTTGATTGCTGAGGGAATAATCAAGGAATCTAATATAGCTTCATAACATTAATCTCAATAATCTATTTTTTTAATAAAAGCTATTCTTTGGATAGCTTGTTTAAGTATGCTTGTTTTTTGGCTATCCTTTACTTTCTTTCACATTA
>NZ_AUJX01000097.1 GCF_000424445.1 Oribacterium sp. NK2B42 | reverse complement strand
AGTTACTAATAGGTCGAGGGCTTGTCCAAAAAGGCTGGAAAGGTTAGAGGTTTAGATGGATTACTGAGAATGATTCATAAATGGTATGCTGTTTTCAAGGCACGAATAATGATTAAGATTTTCAAGCTTTCTGACTATAGTAGTTGGAAAGTTTTTTTATGTCCATATATATCTATCGTGGAAACACGCTTCCCGAATCACTTCAAAAGAATATGTAAATACTCTTTATCAAGGAGCGCTTATTATAATAGAAAATTATAGCCAATGATAAGATTTAAAAATTATATATCATTTTGGCAACGTGGTATTATTAACATATCATTTAAAATCCATTGCAGATGAAGGAGGAGTCATGGGAAAGATATTTAAGGGTACATTGGATCTTATAGGAAATACACCACTTGTTGAGGTTGTAAATATTGAAAAAGAATTAAATCTTGAGGCAACCATACTTGTAAAACTGGAATATTTAAATCCGGCAGGAAGTGTAAAAGATCGTATCGCTAAAGCGATGATTGAGGATGCGGAAGAAAGAGGAGTATTGAAAAAGGGTTCAGTTATAATTGAACCGACATCCGGTAATACAGGAATCGGACTTGCTTCAATTGCTGCGTCAAAAGGTTACAGATTGATTCTCACAATGCCTGAAACCATGAGCGTTGAAAGAAGAAACATTATCAAAGCCTATGGCGCTGAAATTGTTCTTACAGAAGGTTCTAAAGGCATGAAGGGTGCTATTGAAAAAGCTGAGGAATTATCAAAGGAAATTCCTGACAACTTTATACCAGGTCAGTTTGATAACCCTGCAAATCCTAAAATGCATAAAAATACAACAGGTCCTGAAATCTGGAATGATACGGACGGTAAGGTTGATATATTTATAGCCGGTGTCGGTACAGGCGGAACTATAACAGGTATCGGTGAGTATTTAAAGGAAAAGAATCCTGATATAAAGGTTGTCGCTTTGGAGCCTGAGGATTCACCGGTACTTTCAGAGGGAAGAAGCGGCGCTCATAAGATTCAGGGCATTGGAGCAGGCTTCGTTCCTAAGGTTTTAAATACTAAAGTATATGATGAGGTGTTTAAGGCTCCGGCTCAGGATGCATTCGATACAGCCAAGCTGCTTGCAAGAAAAGAAGGTATTTCAGTTGGTATATCTTCCGGTGCTGCATTATTCGGTGCAATACAGTTAGCTAAGAGACCTGAAAACAAGGGTAAAACTATAGTTGCATTGTTGCCTGATAGTGGGGACAGATATTATTCTACGGCATTGTTTAATTCATGATCTCTTTGAAAAAACTGAAAAATTGATTCAAAAAAATAAATAAAAATAAAAAATAAAGCTGGATAGAAGCTGGATAGAAAGAAAAATATTTAAAAAAGTGTTTGACATATGCTTCGTTAGTTGCTATATTAACTTAGCGCTCAACAAGAGCGGCAAGAAAATAGCTTCTAACGAAGCTTATTTGAACCTTGAAAATCAAAGATCGATTAATACACAGACCCTGAAGATTCTATAAAGAAGATTCAGAGCTTCATAGTTTAACAACGATGAAGCGAGACCAAAAGGTCTAAAGCGAAACTATTCGCAGTAAATAATAACGGACAGAACAAGCTAAGCTAGTGAGTTCTGAACAAGGAAGAACTTAAAAGAGAGAAATCTCTTTTGTATTTAATATGAGAGTTCGATCCTGGCTCAGGATGAACGCTGGCGGCGTGCCTAACACATGCAA
>NZ_AUJX01000096.1 GCF_000424445.1 Oribacterium sp. NK2B42 | reverse complement strand
TCTGGTCCATGACCAGAATCAGCGATTAAACCAGTCCGAACCTTTCGTGCCTCTGCGATGAGCGCATGACCTACAGCATTGGCCTCTTCGTTGAGTTCCCTGTAGATAAGGGTTCTGTCAACTGCAACAAGCGCAACCTTATCAGGATTCTTTTCGGCACTGTCCTGAAGCAGTCTGTATGCCGGCTTCTCTTTGACTGTGAACTTTGTATCATGAAGATTGAGAATGTCTTTTTTATCCTCTTCAGAAACAAGTTCGATATCTCCGATAGTCTCCTTTTCTATAAATCCGGAAACAATTCTGTCAAATAATTTCAAAAAACCATTAATGGTGTAACTGCTGTAGACATTTGGATCAATAGCAGCCTTATACACTATTTTGTTTCCTATCAGATATACATCCACATCAAAAGGAGCCATCGTCTGAGACAATGGTAATTCTATCTCTTTTGACGGATATCCTCCTATCGTCATAGAACCTGATTCTTCTCCCTGAAAAGCAAAGAGGATATCTGCACCTATTCCGTATGCTTTACTTATCTCTGCAAAACTGTAGATGTCATTTGCCATTGCTGATAAAAGATAATTCTGGCACTTCTTTAGGGTGTCTCTGACTGAATCCTCTGCTATAAATTCTAGACGAACAGGCATAGTCTTTACAAACATGGAGATACTGTTTTCCACTCTTGAATCATTTCTGCCATTGTAAATCGTCGAGAAAATTACTTCCTCAGAAGCAGTATAGGTTTGCAGTGCCATGCCAAACGCTGCTGTAAAAAAAGCATTTAGTGAAACTCCGTTTTTAATACAACAATCGCGTACTTCATCTGCATTCTTTTCACCGGTATATTCAGAGTACTCTATCTTACTTTCTGTAAATTTTCCATCCTTAACAGGCATCGTTTCTCCGCCACACCCCAAAAAGACAGAATCATAAAATGCTTTGGCCTTACCATGCCTGTCTGTCTTTAGAGCCACTTCTTCATCCAGTGCAGCCTCATATCCCGTGTACTTCTCCACCGGCACATTTTCTCCGCTGTATGCACGATTTATATCATCACGCAAGACAGACAAAGACCATCCATCAAAGACAATGTGATGAATATCCACAAAGAAATATTTTCCTTTTGCTGTGTCAAAAAGTTCCACTCTAAACAATCTTTTACCTGCAGTAAGATCAAATGGATAAACCAAATCATCAAGCTCAGGCATGACGTCTTTAATCTGAATGTCAAAAACTTCAGGTTGGTTTCTAACAGCCCTTATAACTCCATTCTCATCACACAATGTCATAAACAGATATGGATGTGCAAGAAATGTTTTGATTATGGCATCGCGAAGTCTTTCTAAATCTACATTAGGATCCAAGCTGTACAAAATCGGTATGTTATAGACAGTGGTTCCTTCATAAACTTCACTGTCTACATATATGCCCATCTGAGTCTTTGTAAGCGGATAGCTTTCTCTCAGCTCATAAGATACTGTATTTTCTCCTGAATCTCTCTTTTCATTCACAAGTGCTTCTATGCTCTTTACATTTTTGCACTCAAATATCTCAGCTACCTTGATGTTCACATCAAATGCATCTGATAAAAGTGAGCATAACTTAATACAGCCTATGGAGGACAGTCCCACCATAAACAGATCTGTAGTTATGCCTGTCTTTTCTGTTCCGATTACTTCTTTTGCTATGTCGAGGATCTTTTCCTGCATCTCATTCTCTGCAGGGACTATCTCTTCTATGGTCACTTCGATCACAGG
>NZ_AUJX01000095.1 GCF_000424445.1 Oribacterium sp. NK2B42 | reverse complement strand
CATAGCGGGTGGTTTTGTGTGCCACGCGCTTGATCGTTTTGCTGCCGGCAAAACTTGAAGCAGCGCGCGGCACGTGGTCTCGACCTACAATAATATCCGGCAGCTGGGTGTCAACCGTATCGTTATCCAACTGGCAGGTACCTGCGTTGCGGTGACCGCCTCCGCCATACTTAAGGCAAAGCTCTACGATGTCTTTCAGATTTTATGGTGCCTGTCAACTATGGTTCCGAAAGAATACCAGATCATGCTTAAAGCGGAATGCCTTGAAATGAGGATCTTTGTATAAATCAAAAGATCCAACATTTTTAGTGTAGGCAGTATAAGCATACTGCCTATTGCACCGCATCATTGGTTGATATCCAACTGGAAGGATCATGACATTTTGTATTCTGTCCAGCACATGGCACGCCTCATCTAGAATTATCATTAATCCTTATTTGTTAGAAAGATTACCTCTCCTAAAATCCTCAAGAAGTTGTTCAAGATAATGTTCGTCCTCAGAGGCTTTGATTGCATCTTTTCCACGATTATTTTCCCATAAGTAATTCAGAAGGTCTGTTGTTTCTTTTCTACCTTCTTTTCTACCTTCTTTTCTACCTTCTTTTCTGCCTTTCCGTTCAATTGTAGCATCATGATTCTTCATCAAGGTCTCTTCATCAAACAATGCCAACATCATGTCAATGACCTCCTCTCTTTCCATCTCAAGATATTCCTCCAAAACCGCTTCACTCCGGCAGATTCTGATCGTTTCTTCCACAGCTTTCCTCGTTCGTCCATGAAGCTTTACCTGTTCATTAAATATATGGCAAAACCTTATGTACTGGTTAATGATATCACCCTGAGCTCCGTCGTAAAGTATCTTCACTTCGCAGCCAATACTGATATCTATGCCTTCGAAAAGACTGTCCTTTAATGTCAATTTCTCGGGTTTATGGTCCTTTTTAGTCCCGGTGTATATCACATAAAGTTCTGGCACCGGCAAAGAGATTGTTTCTTCCGCATATATATCAAGTCCCTTTTTCTTTATATACTTGTACCAAGTCTGAACTACGTATAGCAGAACACGTACTACAATATTCTCGCTCCAGGTGCTCTGCGCCTCTGCTAATATTATCAGCCTTTCTCCAACCATAAATCCGAGATCGTTATACTGCTGGTTCAGCATATGACTCTCTATGGTCATCAACGTAATCTCGTCAACAGTAGTCTCTTCATCCTCAGGATGTAATGCCCTGTACAGTTGGTAAGTATATCTCACGTTACTGAAAAGATTTGTAAAAACAGAAGCCTTTGCAGCCCATTTGGTCTTCGGCTCATTATCATCAATAAATCCTGCCAGTTCTGTGTTTTTCTCTGTGTCAATTTCTTTATCCAATATTGTTTCCTTTGCTTTCATATTATCATGTTGCATCTGTATACACAATGTAAGCTAATTTCAAAATCATTATGTATCTACAGGTTTCGTATACCTTATCACAATATGAAATCTTTTCATATTGTCTAAACATCTATGCCTATAAATTGGCGCCACCATAAATGAAACATGGATGCCTTTACACTTTGATAGTTCAATGGATACCCACTATACTTATACTAACGGCAAAGATCGTTTTAATTTTGGGCTTGTAGCCCGATGTCTAAACTGATTTAGGTACTCTCATTTGAACCACAATCTGTCCAGCCGATTACGGCAGAAGGACGTAGAGTAAAATGATAAAAGACAGAGTACCGTGCCGTAAACTCATCCAAAGTCCAGCTAAGAAATGTCAAGGAGTAAATTGAAAATATTAGAAATTAGCCATCACCTGCATTTTTGGGTAACTTTAATAAAGCTAATTCAT
>NZ_AUJX01000094.1 GCF_000424445.1 Oribacterium sp. NK2B42 | reverse complement strand
AGGAGTATATCGAGGTCGGACATCTCAGAAATACCAACAACAAGTTTGATGAAGAGTGTTCTCATCCTGCCGATTATAAATGTCCTGTTTGCTTGATAATTGAATTTATTTTTCGGTCTGCTTTTATTTTTTATCTCTTCATCAGCATTGGCTTTGACAAGGTATATCCTGCTTTCAGCTCACAGAGAAGAAAACATCGATACGGAAAAGAATTTCACAAGTCTTTTTACTGCGATTAATGAGATGGCGGCGAAGTATGATATGCCTATTTTGTATTCGTGTCATCCGAGATCAAAGAAGAGACTGGAGGCTTCCGGCTTCAAGCTTGATCAGAGAGTTATTCAGCATGAGCCATTGGGATTCCATGATTATAATTGCCTGCAGATGAATGCATTTGCAGTTGTGTCCGATTCCGGAACACTTCCGGAAGAGAGCAGTTTTTTTACGTCTATCGGAAATCCTATTGCCGCTGTTTGTATAAGGACATCTACAGAGAGGCCTGAGGCATTGGATAAGGCTTGTTTCATTCTTTCCGGAATTGATACAAAGGGACTTCTTCAGTCTGTTGATACTGCGGTTGAGATGGTGAAGGAAGAAAAGGATGGCGGAGCTATTCCGGTTCCGGATTATACAGATGTAAATGTTTCGGATAAAGTTGTAAAGATAATCCAGTCTTATGTGGGCGTTGTGAATAAGATGGTTTGGAGAAAAGATATTTAGGACGGTGTACTATGAATATACTTGTGACGGGGGCCAAGGGCATGGTGGGCACCGCTCTTGTGAATAATCTGAAGAATATCAGGGATGGGAAGAATCAGAGCAGGCCGGGTATTAAGATTGATGAGATATATGAATATGATCTGAATTCCACTAAAGAGGAATTGGAAGAGTTTTGCGGAAAAGCAGACTTTGTTTTTAACTTGGCAGGGGTTAACAGACCTGAGAATCCGGAAGATTTCATGAAGGGGAATTTTGGATTTGCAAGTGAGCTGCTGAATACACTTAAGAGTAAGAATAATAAGGCTGCAATTATGCTGAGTTCATCGATTCAGGCAACACTTGCCGGGAGGTTTGGGGATTCAGAATATGGTCGCAGTAAGAAGGCCGGAGAGGAACTGTTCTTTGAATATGGAAAAGAGACAGGTGCGAAGGTAGCTGTTTATCGTTTCCCTAACCTGATGGGACATTCCAGACCGAAATATAATTCTGCTGTTTCGACATTCTGCTGGGCTGTTGCTAATGATGAACCATTTACCGTGAACGATCGAAGTACAGAACTGGAGCTTCTGTATATAGATGATCTCGTAGAAGGTATGTATGATCTTCTGGAGGGTAAAGAGAAACATTGTGAATTCGACGGTGTTGAAACAGTACTTCGGGATGATGGAAGATACTGCTGTGTACCGGTAACACACAAGGTAACATTGGGAGAGATCGTTGATCTTCTAGAAGAATTTAAGGCACAGCCAACCACTTTAATGATGCCGAAGATGCCGGAGGGCTCTTTTGTAAAGAAATTGTACAGCTTGTATCTTACATATCTGCCTACGGATAAGTTTAAGTATGCACTGAAGATGAACTGTGATGACAGAGGCTCATTCACTGAGCTTGTTCACACAGCAGATTGCGGGCAAGTATCCATCAACATCAGCAAGCCTGGAATTACAAAGGGACAGCATTGGCACAATTCCAAGTGGGAGCTTTTTATAGTAGTTGCAGGACACGGACTGATACAGGAACGAAACATCAATACCGGAGAGGTTGTGGAGTTTGAAGTTTCTGGGGATAAGATTGAAGCTGTTCATATGATTCCGGGTTGGACGCATAACATTATAAACTTGTCTGATACAGAGAACCTTGTAACTGTTATGACATGCAACGAGATTTT
>NZ_AUJX01000093.1 GCF_000424445.1 Oribacterium sp. NK2B42 | reverse complement strand
CCTGTGATCGAAGTGACCATAGAAGAGATAGTCCCTGCAGAGAATGAGATGCAGGAAAAGATCCTCGACATAGCAAAAGAAGTAATCGGAACAGATAAGATAGGCATAACTACGGATCTTTTTGCAGCTGGATTGTCATCCCTTAGTTCCATAAGGATGAGTTCTCTCCTGAAAGATAGAGTTGACGCCAATATCAGTATCGCTGAACTGTTTGATAACAGGACAGTGCGTAGCATTGAAGCATTGATTTCAGGTAAGGCTCCTGAAGAGGAATTTGAAATTAGAAGTGAATATCCACTGTCGATGACACAGATGGGTATTTTTGTCGAGAGTGTAAAGTATTCAGGAACTACTGTTTACAACATTCCTTATCTGTATAAGCTGGATGAGTGTGTAGACATGGATAAGCTGGATGAAGCACTTTCAAAGGCCGTAGAAGCGCATCCATATTTAAGTATGACGATGAAACAGAGTGATGATGGAAATATCATTGCTATACGAAATAAAAAGGACAGAGTTGCTATATCTGTATCTGATACAAAACCTGTTTTGGATGACCTTGTAGAGCCATTTGATCTTACAGACGGTACACCGCTGTACAGGATAGAGCTGTTTGATACTGCAGACGGAAAATATCTCTTTGTTGATTTCCACCATATAATCATGGATGGTGAATCCTTTGAGATATTCCTTCAGGATGTGAACAAAGCATACCTTGGACAGACGCTCAAGGCAGAACAGTTCACAGGATTTGAGTATGCTCTTTCTGAAGAGAAAAAGAGAAACTCAAATGCGTATGAAGCGGCGAAGGATTTCTATGACAGCGTATTCAAAGGCTGTGAACCATGCACTTTGCCGGTGAAAGAAAACAAAACATCCGGAGGACATATCGCATCCGATAGCAGGACAGGTGCTACTTCTGCAGAAAGCATCCGTGAGTATTGCAGTAAACAGAATATTTCTGAGAATGCCTTCTTCACAGTGGCATTTGGCCTTGCGCTAAAAGCATATACGTCATCGGAAGAAGCGATATTTACAACTATATACAATGGAAGAAATGATCCTCGTCTTTCAGACAGTGTAGGAATGTTTGTAAAAACCTTTCCTGTAATGCTTCGTTCAAATGAAGGTGATAAGATCACTGATGTACTTTCTGCATGCAGTCAGTACCTTATAGGAGCTATGAGCCATGATATCTTCAGCTTCAATGAAATAAGCAACAGATACGGTATTCGCTCTGATGTGATCTTTGCATATCAGGGTGACAGTAACGGAGACAAGGAACTTGTCATCGGAGGATTTGCTGTTTCAGAAACGGAGGAGCAGGATTTGTCCCAGGCTAAAGCATCTATAGATATGAATGTCATGCTGGATGGAGACAAGATAGAATACGAATATGAGTATGATCCTGAGATGTACAGCAGTTATACTCTTGACGGTTTAGTGGGAATGATGGACAGAATCGTTTCCGAATTGATTGTCAGAGATAAGATCGGTGATATAAGTCTTGTAATAGAAGAGGATAAACAGAAGATAATATCTCTCCATGATTCTTTTTATGCTGTAAAGGAGCGACCGGCATACAGACTGCTTCAGGACAGTGCCGAAGAGAACCCTGACAAGGTTGCACTTGTTGCAGTTGACAGAACTCTTACTTACAAAGAACTCAACGAAGAGGCCAATGCTGTAGGTCATGCGCTCATTGCAGAGGCACGAAAGATCCATGCAGATTCATTCGGTGCTTTCGGGCATGAATCTGCTGTAATGATGGATGACAGTTTAGCGCGTTATACAGGTGGAGTGTCAGGCGACAGGATCGCAACTGGTGGTGTGGTTGGTGGTTTATCGACCGAACCATGTGATGGATCAGAAGGTTCACATGGTCTCGCTCCTGATACAATTGTGGCAGTTATGGCAGACAGGGACAGCTATGCCTATGTGATGCGTGACGGTGTACTAAAAGCCGGAGGAGCATTTTTACCAATCGACCCAGAGTATCCGGAGGA
>NZ_AUJX01000092.1 GCF_000424445.1 Oribacterium sp. NK2B42 | reverse complement strand
GTAACAGTTCAGCCGACCCATACCAAATGGAGAAACATCCTTTCCTCCATTCGCCCACCCCACTATAAGTAGTGGAAGGACTTATGGTTACGACCCCACCCCTGCTCATGGAGGAAAGGATGGAGAATGATGCAACTTCAAATAGACCAGTCAAACTATGACTGGTCTGCCTGCAAAAAGATCTTTGATGCTCTGAAAAATGTTCATCCCTCGGCGTTTTATTGTCCTTATGACGCTCATTATGTCACAGAACATTTGGATTCCGCTTTCTTTACGAAATCCACCTGACATCTTTTGACGCTGTTTGCACATCCTGAGGTCTCTCTCACTCATGTTATCATCAAAAGGCACACGAAAATCCTTTAGAAACAAGAGGTGGTTTACCTTGTACTTTGCCAGTCGGTTAAGAAGTGTCTTTTCCTCTTTTTTTGCAAGGCGGTTTGATGTTTTTTTATTCTGTTGGTATCCGAGTTCCACCAATTCATCATATCTGGCAAAGTACTTTTTTAAGGCATCTTCATCGAATGAACTGCCTCCCTGTTCTATGAGTTTTTTTCTGGCGGTATTCATTCCTGCAAGAAAGTTCATGAGATCCTTGCTCCATGTGTTCTGACTTTCTTCGGTGTTCTTTCTCAGATATCGTATGAGGTGCACGCAGCATTCTCCATGTCCTGTTCCGAAATGGTACATAGCTGTTTCGTGGTCATGGATCAGAATACCTGCAAAGTCCGGAAGGATCGGAAGGGTTGATAGTACCTTCAGTTTTTTCTTTTCCTGGTAGGTATAAAGAACTGACTTAAGATTGCTGAAGTTGCGGATATATTTTTGTTTTCCATCAAGACACATGGTTGTCGCATCAGTACAGAGTACATCTGAACAGAGCAGGTCATTCTCAATAACTGGTTTCTGTTCTCTGCAGATGGCACCAAACTGCTGGCAGATATGATATACGGTACCGGTGGACAGCTTGAGCACATCTCCCGAAAGGCCGTTTATAAAATCTGCGATACGGTCATTTGATACGATGCCATCGCTGTAAAGCATGGATACTATAGCACGGATGCCATCGCCATATGTCACTTCAGAACGATATTCATCAGGTACATGATACTTACCATTGCCATCGGGGTAAATGCGTATCTCCTTAGCTATGGTATTGATTGAAAAATCAAGCAAGAAACGTGAGATGTAGTCCGGTCCGGGAGTTCCGATCTCTTTAATGACAGTGTTCTCAATCTTACCTTCATCGATAAGGGATTTTACAGTGTTCTTTGTAAGAGTAGTCCCTGTGCTCCCAGTCTGAGCACCGGGCTTTCGGTTGGTTTTGTTCCGACTATTGTATTCGTTTGCAGCTTTGCCCGGATTATTCTTATCGGTTGATGGAGGCAGAGATGAATTATCACTATTGTTATTGAGGATCCTTCTCATACGTTCATTGTCGGCATGAAGTATCCTGTTTTCCTTTTTAAGTGCTGTATTCTCGCTCTTTAAAGTGGTGATCTCTTCTACCTGTTTTGTAACAGTTTTGTTTAGATATTCGATCCTCCGATCAGCTTTATCCAGTTCCTTGTTGAGACGCTTTATTTCTTTACGGTCTTTCTTATGTTCAGACTCCAAAGAGTCTACGCGTGACATCAGTTCGCAAAGCTGTTTATACATGTCTTTTTCGTAGTTACCACCCATAAGACTGACCTTTCCTTTTCAAATGATTATATGAAAAGTATAGTAAAATCGTGTGAAAAAGGCGAATATCCAGTCTTTAAGCATTCGTCAAAATGACGGTGGATAAGGAGATTAAAATCCGTCCGAAAAAAGTAGACCATCCACAAAAACACCGGTTTATGATGCATAAAAAGAAAAAAAGTACTGTGAAATAGCGAGAATTATCCACAACTGTATTTTTATGACTGCATTCATAAAATGAGAATTCAGATATCCACAGATGCCGTATGAAAAGTCAGCTGAAATTTCGGCATCTTTTTTTGCAGAGGGTGGGGGTCAAAGAATTAAGCCTAATGAAATCGTTGATGGGGTGGGCAAAAAAAGTGCCGACCAAGGAATTTATAATCCAGGGTCGGCTGAACTGTTAC
>NZ_AUJX01000091.1 GCF_000424445.1 Oribacterium sp. NK2B42 | reverse complement strand
CAGATTCAACCCGGAAGGAAATACAAACGTGATAAGAAAAAAGGTAAACTCCGCAAACACATGAGAACTAGGAAAACAATGCATACATAAGTTGCTCTTTTTTATACTGTTACATCAATCTAAACACACCCATGGTCTGGAACCTTACTTTATCGAAAGGTTTATTTAGTGCACCCTTTTTTCGTTCCTCTCCATAAAAATCATTCTGTTTGTATAACCTCATAGATTTCAGTATACTAAGGTTATGCAATGTCAATTTGAATGAATCTTAATTTGACCTAAACTGTACCACATTGGTCCGCGGCACCAATGTCCTAATGTCTACACCATGTTTTCGATAATCTTCTATACGGTTATCCACTACAGCACCTCGAGAATTCTTAAGTCGCTATATACTTTTGATTCTTACTCTGTGGCTTGTCTGGAATTGTTCTTCTAAGCTTGCCCTCGAGTATCAGTGGTGTAATAAGTTTCTGACGAACATACCTCTCCGACTTGATTTTAAGATATTCTTGTATTTCTGCTTTGGAACGCTCCCTCACGCAAAATTCTAATATTAGTTTCTTCTTATCTACTTCGTCATCATAGGCACTAGTGCCTAAGTCAGTGCCTAAGTTGGCTGATAGTAGCGGCAGATTAATTATCGTCCTATCCGGTTTATCTGCACCAAACTGCTCTTCCACCGTAGGAGCTTCCAACTTTTCTCTCTTCCAAACCTCAAATATATCAGGCACTCCGGAACCCGCATGTTCACCAACACCAATCAAATTGAACATCTTAAACAAGTTTTTGTTTCTTGGTTCAGAAATGCCACCTTTAAGCATCTGCTCCTTACCCAAACGAACAAGTCCGGGATTTGCCAGAGTTATCCTATCCGGATACCTTTCAATAACTACACTCCACGATTGAAAATAGTCCGTGTTGACAAGACAGTTTGCAATAGCCTCTCTAACCGCAAGATGCTTTGGGGTTTCTTCAACTCTATATGGACCTTCAGTCATAAAGGGCTTTTTAAAATCAGCTGTCACCTTCGGATATACCTGAGCAAAAAAATCAAATATATTACCACTCCAATCCCCAGATTGACTCTGCACGCGGTCTGTCCATCGTATGTTAGGATCCAATTTTTCCCTATAGTCCAAAAAATATTCCGGAAACTCAGTTGTAATCAGATACTCTTGTCCAAACATCAGAAGTCCTGCAGCTGTAGGAACTATCTTCCCTTTATATTCTTTGGCTGCACCAATTCTCACAAGAAATTCGTCATCCGGCAGTTGAGTCCATGGGTGATTGTCATGGCGTGTGTTATAACGGACACGATAAGCACGGATACTGTTTTTATCAAAATCCGAAATTGAATAATCTTTCAGAATTTTCATATCCGGCGTATCGTCTGCCTGATCTCGTAACATTGCAAGTACTTCTCTTTTAGTACAATGATAATCACCTTCCCAATTTCTCTTAAATGTTCCGGCAAACATATCACCATTTATAAATACCGGCTTATTATCCCTTGTTGCTCGTGGCACTCTTATAACAAGAATCACATCACCGTTAATTTCATAATCCGTAACATCAACTTCTCGAAGCAGGTTAATACTGACCTTCTCCGGGTTATTCATCACATCCCAAAAATCTTTTCTGAATTTTGAAACATCCTTTAGCCCACAGGTCTCCCAAGTATGATCCTCATGTTCAACAACTCCCAGGATAATGCAACCACCATAGGTATTAGCAAAAGAAGAATATGTGTCCCATAACGATTTTGGCAGGCCACCCTTTGCTTTCTTTACCTCAAGACGATTATCTTCACGATAAGAATCGAAGTTCTTCAGATTAAATTGTGTCTGTCCACTCATCACCATTCAACGTCCTCTTTTCTCAAAACATACGTTTCTCCGCACACTCAATCCTACCTCTAAATCTTCCTCCTGTCAAGGCTTTTCCAAACATCTGTTCCTATCAACTCTTAGTGTGAATTTCCTGACCTTTTAACTCTCCTCGCTTCCGGGATAATCCTCATAAAATAGAGGTAATGAATTATCGCAGTCATAAGCTACAGCATAATTAACTATCGGCTTACCCTGGTCGTCCTTTGCATGGCCGTACTCAACCAGATCAATGTCCCCGGCATCACAATTCTTGTTTGTTGAATC
>NZ_AUJX01000090.1 GCF_000424445.1 Oribacterium sp. NK2B42 | reverse complement strand
GTTACTGTTCACACCCCTACTATTTCATATTGTTAAAAACGCTGAATTTAAAAATATATTTTTCAAAGGATCCGAGACGCTGTTGTGGACAGCCTCTCGGATTTTTTAAATTAACTCCTATATCATCTGTGTAATCCACAATTCGCGGTTTATTCTGGTACATATGTCAGAAAATGTGGAAATCCATGTCCGATTTTTTTCGGTTTCTGACGAATCATAAGCTTATACACATGTCATTTTGACGGAATGTCAAATCCTTGAAATTCGCGTAAAATCGAGCTTTTTGCTATACTTTTTTCAGGAGAAACAGTCATGGGAAAACAGGAAGAAAAAATCATAGCAATGCAGGAACAGTTGATCAAAGGATATGAGAAACAGATAGCTGGTCTTGAGGAAGAGAATAAATCACTTACAGAGTTAAATGAACAACTGAAAGAACTCTTGGAATTGCAGGATAAGGAACTATCATTTTTCGACGGGATACTTGATAAGGCTAAAAAAGAAATTTAAATTTTGACTATGAAAAAATCTGATCTTATAGGACAACTACAGATGCGATTAAAAGCGGCGTTAGCGAAGATAGCCGATTTCGAGTCAGGTGAAATATACAAGACCATGAAAGAAGATCACAGAAAGACTAACCGCGCTTTTCAAAGCACTATAGACCAGAAAAATGCCCGTATCCAGGAACTTACTCATATCAATGAAAAGATCTGGAAATGGTGTCAGGAAGTGTGTGAAGATCAGGAGAAAGATCATAAGGCAAAGATCAAAGAGCTCATGCGTCGTATCCATCAGATTTATGAGCTTTATCTTGGTGCACTCAAAAAGAACGATGAACTGAAAGATAAAAACAGTGAACTTCGCCAGGCTAACTATACATTGGCTTCTGAACTTGAAGATGAGCGTGAGAAAAACAAAAAACTGATAGCACAAATAAACCGGGATTATGAGAATTCTTCTAAGCCATCTTCGCAGTCTGTTAATCATAAGAAGATCAC
The DNA here is from genome assembly GCF_000424445.1 of Oribacterium sp. NK2B42. GTDB lineage: Bacteria > Bacillota > Clostridia > Lachnospirales > Lachnospiraceae > Oribacterium. The sequence goes on along the minus strand of NZ_AUJX01000090.1, from coordinate 1,270 downwards.
AAATAATCGGGAGAAAACCGATCGTAAACCTGGGGGTCAGCTTGGACATCCAGGTCATAGACGCAGAAAGCAAACGCCGACAAGCAAGATATTTCTCTCGGCCTCACCTGAGATCTTAAATGATCCCGATTACAAGGAAACAGGCAAGGAAGTTGTGAAGCAGCTGGTCAATATCAGGCTTGTCCTTGAGGTGATTGAATATCGCACGAAAGTCTATAGGAATTCAAAGACAGGCGAGAAATACCATGCTCCGTTTCCTAAAGGTGTCGTTGATGATGTCAACTATGGAGGAAGTATCAAAGCATTCCTTTATCTCTTGAATAATGATTGTAATGTCTCTATTGATAAAAGCAGCCGTTTTCTGGCAGAACTCACCAACAATCAATTAAATATCTCGAAGGGTATGATCAATAAACTCGGAAAAGAGTTTGCTGAAAAAACCGAAGAAGAGCGAACTGAAACCTTTAAAGAGATGCTTCTTATGCCTGTCATGCATACGGACTGCACAAATGCTCGCTATAACGGTAAAAGTGCATATGTATTCATCAATGTTGCGCCTGATGGAACAGCGCTTTATTTTGCGCGCGAAAAAAAGGGACACGAAGGCGTAAAAGGTACAGTGACAGAATACTATAATGGCATACTGGTACATGATCATGAATCCACTTTCTATAACTATGGTTCAGAACACCAAGAATGTCTGGCTCATATCCTCCGGTATCTGAAAGATGGAATGGAGATGGAACCAGAGAAAACCTGGCACAGATCAATGAGAGAACTTCTCCGGGAAATGATACATTATCGTAATGAACACGAATCAGATATGGATTCGGAGGTTGTTGCCGATTTCGAGACAAGGTATATGAAAGTGCTGGAAACAGCCAGAGATGAATATGAGTATGTGCCTCCGAGTAAATACTACAAAGATGGGTATAACCTATATTTGAGAATGAGAAAACATTCCAAAGAACATCTTCTGTTTCTTCATAATGTCAATGTACCGAGCACAAACAACATAGCGGAGCGCTTTCTACGTGGCTACAAGCGCAAACAAGGGCAGGTGATGTCTTTCAGATGCTTTGATACAATAACGCATCATTGTGAAGGCAGGAGCGTGCTTGTTAAGATACGGCAAAATGAAGGAGCCAATGTGTTTGATGAAGTGACACAAAGATTTGACTCATAGTTGGCAGAACAGCCGACCCGTTATTACTGAGACTCAGTTTAACGGATCGGCTGTTTTACTACAAGTTCACCTGTGAACAGTAAC
>NZ_AUJX01000089.1 GCF_000424445.1 Oribacterium sp. NK2B42 | reverse complement strand
GGAGAGACAGATTATCTTGCAGCGTACTTCACAGCGGATGAAAAGGTTGACATTGAAAAGTTAAAAGAGCACATCTCACAGTATCTCACAGCCTACATGGTGCCGCAGGCCTTCATGCAGCTTGACAGTATGCCTATGACAGCCAATGGAAAGGTAGATAAGAAGGCATTACCTGAAATAAATAAGGTCATCAGCAACAAGATCATAAAGCAGCCGGAAAATGAACTTCAAAAGAGGCTTTGCGGATTGTTCTCAAAGGCACTTAACATGGAAGTCGGAATAGATGATGATTTCTTTGAGATGGGAGGAACATCACTTACGGCAGCCAAGGTACTCATGGGAGCCAAGGTTCAGAATATACCTATGGAGTATCAGGATATCTTCGATGCCAGGACTGTAGAGAAACTGGATCTTATTCTAAGACACAGGGATGGTGTCAATGTGGAATATGAGTCTGCACAGCATGATGACAAAAATGATGAGCGGGCAGAGGCAGAAAAAGTTTCTGGGCATAGGACTTATGAGAACCCGGAGATTGAAAAAGTGCTTGCGCATAATACTCGTGAATTTGTGGCAGGCATAAAGCCAGGAAGCCTTGGAAATGTACTTCTGACCGGAGCAACAGGATTTATGGGTATTCATGTATTGAAGGAAATCATAGACCACAGTAACTGCCGGATAATATGTCTTGTAAATGGCAAGAAGAAAGGAAATGCGTATATAAGCGGTGAAAGCCGTCTGCGCCTGCAGTTGTTCTATTACTTTGATAATGCTTATGAAGAACTGTTTGGTAATAGGATTTTTGTGAAAGAAAGTGATATAACCGACAGTGAAGCCATAGCAGCACTTGAAGGAGAATACTTTGATACAGTTATAAACTGCGCTGCCAGTGTAAAGCATTTTGCTGATTTCAACTTCCTTAGACAGGTTAATGTTGACGGAGTGGAAAATCTCATAAAACTTTGCATCAGGAAGAAGGCACGACTCATTCATCTGTCTACCTCATCAGTATGCGGTGAAGCAGTAGATGGAGTAAGTTCAGAAGACGTATTTAAAGAATGTTCATTGAATATTGGTCAGGATGTGACCTCCAATGCTTATGTCCACACCAAGTATCTTGCAGAGGAAAAAGTGCTTAAGGCTGTAGCAGAACAGGGACTGGATGGTAAGATCATGAGACTTGGAAATCTAATGAGCAGACAGGAAGACGGAGAGTTCCAGATCAACTTCAGGACTAACAATTTCATGAATACATTAAGAGCATATGCAGTACTGGGATGTATCCCGTATTCAGAGCTGGATGATCAAACCGATTTCTCACCTATAGATGAGACGGCAAGAGCAGTTGTACATCTTGCAGGTACACCGTCAGATTTCACAATCTTCCATGTTTATAATTCTCACGAGGTGGATATGGCAGACGTAGTGGCAGCAATGGATTTGTGTGGTCTTCACCTGGATGCAGTAACGGATGAAGCATTTGCCCAAAGGCTCAGAGAGGGACTTGCAGATGATGATATCAACGCATTTCTTTCACCGCTTATTAACTATGACCTTACGGATGACAATCGCCGTCAGGATATCGCCTGTGATAATCGGTTCACAGTACAGGCTTTGGGAAGGCTTGGAATTCGGTGGTCGATCACAGATATGGAGTATCTTGAGAAGGTAATAGAGATGCTGCAGACACTTGGCTTTTTTGATATCAAATAAACAGGAACAGGACATCGCATAATAAAATGTGGTGTCCTGTATTAGGGGGGATTTGTGATATATAATGCAGGAACCTGTGAATGAACGGAAATCGGTAATGATGAATATTGTATCAATGCTGATTTTCGGTACAATTGGGATTTTCAGAAGATATATTCCTGTTTCATCAGCATTTTTGGCATTCTCACGAGGAATTCTTGGCGGATTATTTCTTCTGATCTTTATCAGCTTATTCCATAGAACTTCCAAAGGGAAAATGGCACTTAAGACTATAATTTGGCTTGTTATTTCCGGCACCGTAATGGGAGTCAACTGGATGCTTCTTTTCGAGGCATATAATCATACAACAGTTGCGATTGCCACTCTTTGCTATTATATGCAGCCTACGATAGTCGTGTTATTGTCCCCGATTATTTTTAAGGAGCGATTGAAGCTAAAAGAATGTGTCTGCGCAATCATAGCTATTTGGGGAATGGTACTGGTGTCAGGTGTTACCGGAGGTGAAAGCTCAGGGACCGGAAATATGTCCGGGATATTGTTCGGCCTTGGTGCCGCGGTATTTTATTCAATAGTTATCATCATCAATAAAATAATCGGAGGGATAGATCCTTACCAAAAAACTGTAATTCAGCTCTTTTCCGCAGGGATGGTCATGATTCCATACATTTTAGTAAAAGGCGGATTCTACGGAGTGAGACTCGACCTGACTGCAATCATACTTCTTCTTATCGTAGGTCTTGTTCATACAGGAATTGCGTATGTTCTTTATTTCGGAAGCATAGATGGACTGCGAGCACAGTCGGTTGCCATCCTTAGTTATATCGATCCGGTGTCAGCATTGTTGTTTTCCGCATTCTTTTTAAAAGAACCGCTAAATTCCGTAGGGATCATAGGTGCAATAATGATCATTGGATCAGCTGTCATAAGTGAGCTACAGTTGAGTCATTTCAAGGAATAAAAAAGTATTGTTTATTGTAAGTGTGATTACTTGAGCGGGTTTTGTTGAAATTTGTATTAATATTATAGTTAAAATGAACCGATAGAATAAGTAGTATAACCTGTATAGATGAACTATGAGGAGATGTGTATGGATATTAATAATTTCAACGAAGACGATTATAATGAGATGCTCATGGGAGTGATCGTGAATGGCGGAGATGCCAGAGATACAGCGCTGAAGGCTATTCAGGCAGCAAAAAAAGGAAATTTTGAAGAAGCTGAAGAATTACTTAAAAATTGTGACGAAACTCTTCTTGAGGCTCATCAGATTCAGACCTCTATGATTCAATCGGAAATTAATGGTGAGTATATTCCTATGATGTCTATGATGGTACATGCTCAGGATATTCTGATGGACGCCATGGCTATAAAAGATATGGCAGTTGAATTTGTTGAGCTGTACAAAAGATTATCGTGAAAGTTCAGTTTATATACAGGCTGTGGTATGAAGACTACAGCCTGTATTTTTAACCTTGATAGATCTCTATCTGTATGTCATAGATAAACGTCGAAAAACATGTGTATAGCCTTTCGGAATCCAACCGGATTTTGACCATATAACAAGGGGATTAGCCCCGAATGAACATTGAAAAGAGAATACTATCCTAAAAACAGAAG
>NZ_AUJX01000088.1 GCF_000424445.1 Oribacterium sp. NK2B42 | reverse complement strand
CGGAGGTTTTAGTTTATGTTACTCCGTTTATCGCTTCCGCTTTTATTGCTCCCCCAGCTCAGCTGGGGGATTAAGACTGTTTCATTTATATTCACTTGGAAGTTTAGCGCCCGGTTCGATCTGTTCCTGTTGGATATACATGATAAGCTGATCTTCTATCTGTGGAACCAATAACTTTTGATTTACTTTCTCATATTTATAAGCCATATAATGCTCCTGTCACAAATATCATCCAGTTAGTACTCCTTTGTAATAACTGTGTTTTCTTAAAAATACTGCAATGTTCAAAGATCCTCAACATCAACAATCTTTATCCCATGTTTCGAGAGAAGTTCTGCGAATACACCCTTTCCTGGAATAAGTTTTCCTGAAAAACTTCCGTCATAAATCTGCTTTACACCACATGAGGGACTTCTAGACTGAAGGATTGCAAGATCGACTTTCTCTTCGAGTGCCTTCTTAAGGCAGATATCAGCTCCTGATCTGAATTCCCTGTCCTTACTTTCTCCGTTTCTGTTTGTGACTGTGCCTCCAACTATCTCACAGGGAATACGAGGTATAGGAAGCCCTCCTGCAACTTCAGGACACACAGGAATGACGTCATGCCCTTTTACGTATTCAGCTACTTTCTCACTATAGTTATTACCGCCATTGTATTTACAATCCCACCCAAGAAGACAGGCACTTACAAGTATTTTCATTTCTTTTGACTTTCTTGATTACAATAATATTTACAGAGGGAAACGTGCCGGATTTAAACTAACTGCTGTTCATATTCTATTCCTGCAACAGACTCATGCTGCAGAATTCCCCTGTCTTTTTCTTGTATCTTATCAGCATATATATGATCCACACTGGGAATCCTATAAAACCTATCAGAACCAATATAATTCCGGAGACAAAGCTATCAGGGTTTACAACAAGCCTGTTTAAAGCTGTGAAGGCATCATACAGCGTATGTATAAGCATCGGAACGAATAAAGCGATAAAATAACAGCTGGCCAACGAACCTTTATTTAGAGCCTTCCTATACTTTGCAATTCCGATAAACTCGCCCATTAACATATTAAGAGCCATATGGGCAGGAACTGATACCTTCCTAAGGAGCATATATATAATCTCCATCCAAGTATCATCACCTGAGTATGCCATTTCTTCCATTATCGTAAATCCAAATCCAACAGCTGCTCCTAAAAGTATATATTCATAAACGTTTTTCAGTCTTGGTTTAAAGATTGTGGCAAACAAGATGATTGCAATAAACTTGATAACTTCTTCCGGCATGCCGGCGGCCATAAAGGCACTTACAAGCGATCCCATTAATGAAGGCATCTGATCAACTGCAGTCCTCAATGCAGTATTTGCAAAAAAGAGCTTAACTCCTATAAAACCTGAGATTTCCATCGTGGCCATACCTAAGGCAATCGGTACAAGGGCCTGTATCCAGCCAATAGGCTCAGGGATTTCTCTTTTAACCATCCTGTAATATAGTAATCCGCATACTAAAACCGTAATGAGTAAAGATAAAGCTGTAGAAAGAGTCATGCATGTCCTCCTGGAATAAACGGTTAAAAATAATACTTTCTCTTCGTATCCTTTAGTATTCTGGTTAATTCCGGATCTTTTCGAAAGCAATCCTCGGATAATCATCTTCTTCTACATAGATCGTTCCACACCGGGTAAATCCAAGCTTATTTAGAAGATTCTGCATCACAATGTTATCTCCATGGGTATCTATTCTGAGATGCCCACACTGTTCAAAAGCCCAGTTTATGCAAAATGCGCCAATGCCTTTTTCTGAACCATCCGTGGCAATCCGGTGGACCACACCATAATTATTATCTCCGATCCACTCACCGTCTTCTATGTCTTTGTAGTTTGGTTCAATATCTTTTCCTTGGTCAAAATAGAACACACCAACTATCGTTCCTGATTCATTTAAGCAAACGAAACTTAGGCCCTTCTCAATATCTTTCTTTATGAGCTCTTCAGGCGGCCAGTTAGTAGGCCCCCACTGGTTTGGATTTCCGTGCTCCGCCATAAATCTTCTGGCATAAGCATATATTTCCATTATCCTGTTAAAATCTTTTTTTCCGGCTTTTCTTATCTTCATGATCTTTTTTAACCCATATATTTTTCCAGCAGAACAAGATTAACATCAGGTATACCATTAAAAACTGTAGGCACAATGGCAACCTCTTTATAACCAAGTTTACTGTACATTTTTCGTGCTGCCATATTTCTTTCGTTTGTATCTATCCGAAGTTCTGAGCAGCCGTTTTCCAATGCATAGTTTTCATAGAACTTTATAAACTCTTTCCCCAGTCCTTGCTTTCCAGCCATGGGAGATATGGTGAGCGTGTGGAGTACACATACTTTATCGTCTTCCGCCTCATGCTCCCATTTAGTTTTCTTATATACGTCCACCTGGATTTTATTTATTATACCTGAGCCAAGCACAATACCGTCCTTTTCAATAATAAAAAGGTCCTCTCTTTTCAAAGCCTCTTCCGCCGTTTCTTTTACAGGATATATTCCCCTGATCCATCCAACAGATATTATCCCTTCTTCCTCTGTCTTATGGATTTCATCATAAATATTTACCACTGCATCAAGGTCCGATTGCGTTGCTTTACGTATCATGATCTAAGCCCCTTTTTAACATTCTCAAACATCGTATGTCCATCCTTGCTCGCCATGGTATATCATCTGTCTTGTCATTCCACCGTCTATACAGATATTCTCGCCCGTAATAAATCCGGCTTTATCAGAGCATAAGAACTTCACCATCTCAGCGATATCTTCCGGCTTTCCGACGCGTCCTACAGGCTGCTGTAAGGCATCTGCCCCTGTGATCTCAGTATCGGTCGTATCAATCCATCCAGGAGAAATGCTGTTTACCCTTGCTTTTCCTGCAAGGCTGATTGCTAGGGCATGTGTTAATGCAGCTATACCTCCTTTTGCCGCTGTATAGCTTTCGGTCTGAGGCTGGCTCATCCTGTCACGGGATGAAGAAATATTTATAATAGATGCTCTGTCTGACAATACAGGCATCAAAAGCTTTGTGAGATAAAACGGAGCGGTCACACCTACGGAAAGGGCGTATTGAAAGTCCTCGTAACTGCATTCATCAATACCTTTCATGATTGGAAGTGCATTATTGATGAGATAATCTACATGTCCGGACTGTTCTATGATATGTTTTGCAAATCTTTCCAATGTTTCCTTATCTCCAATGTCCCCAACAAACCATTCACCGGGTGTTTTATCGATAATGTGCACGGTGACACCATCAGCGCGGAATAAGTCTGCTATCGCTTTTCCAATTCCGTGAGCACCGCCTGTGATCACAGCTACTTTACATTTATCCATAACATCCACCTCTTCCCTCTGGATTAAAATTGTTGTTTGTTTTCACGCCTTATTTACGAATACTTTTGGCTCTTCGTTAGTTTGTGTGGGTATATAAAACGCTATAACC
>NZ_AUJX01000087.1 GCF_000424445.1 Oribacterium sp. NK2B42 | reverse complement strand
AGAAGTAAAGAAGAATCAAAACCTTAGTTATTAGGTTTCGTTGGTCTTCTTTACTTGTAAATATCGTAGCAAATCATGTGAGAAAAAAATGTACACGAAAAAAGAACGTATATTCGCAAATATGAAAAGAGGTACATATTAGAAATTTCCAAAAAAATAGAGGTTGAGCCTTTTCATAAATTGCTGTACCACTTACAAACTCCAATTTTATCCCTGATGCAGCGAACCGCTTCCAGTACTGCGGTTAATAAAAACTACAAGCAATATCAGAACAACCGGGATCACAGGTGAGAAAACCACACCGAGAAAAGTGTCCCAGTCCACTGGTTTTTGCATAACCAGCAGCCGCAGGCCGTGGTACAGCAACTCTTCCCCTGCGATGACTGCGATAAACAGGACGCCACTCAGAACTGCCCTTTTTCGCCGCGGCATTGCTACGAGCCTTCGGTGTGCCGCTGCCATAAAGATGACAGCTATGGTAAATGCCGCCAGGTGAAGAAGCGGGCCGAATCCGCCCACCTTGAAAAACCACAGAAGTTCAGATGCGGCAACTGGCAGAAGGCACAACAGCCCCATCTTCAATCCGAATACCAGCGGGGCCAGAATCACAATGGCATCCGCCAGCGTCCATACAAATCCGGGCAACTCACGGTACCATAAACAACTTGCTATCTGAAGGAGAACATTCAGAAAAACCAGACCATATGCCGTATACTTTTTATCCATAGCTGCAATACACTCCTGTTTATCTCGCTGCATTTCCCAATCAATGCCAATTCAGGATTATTTCCTGTAATCCTCATATATCAAACATATGACAGCAGGTATAATCCGTCAATCCGCACCCTTTCACTTAGTATTCTCTCAGTATTTTCCACCTGCCCGACGAACTGAAATCAACAAGATTTATAGTACTATTCTATCATACAAAAACAGAGCTCTTACTGACTTTCTCATTTAAAACATCTGTTACAGCAAAGCAAAAAAGCCGCCTCCCGGCATGGGAAAACGGTCTCATATCGGCTTCATATTGGTTGGTGTATATATTCACTTCTAACGCTTATTGGCTGTTTAACAGACTTTGAAGCCCGACCTGTGTATCTGAACCAGCAGGACCGGATCCTCGCACATTTCATAACCTGTTTCATAGCACTTATCGTATACAGGTATCTGGAGAAAAAACTTGGTGGAAAATATACTATCGATCAGATACTCCCGACACTACAGGAAATGGACTTTATGAAGTACGAAGGAAAGGGTTACCAACCGGTATATACAAGAACCGGGATAACCGATGCTCTTCACGAAGCATTTGGATTCTGCACCTCAAAGCAGATAGTCCCAATAGCAAAGATGAGAAATATCATCTCTCAGACCAAGAAGTAAAAGGAAGCCAGAAGCCTACGCTTCTGCCTCTGAATAAAGGGTGCAGCACCCCCACTAATCCTTAGTCTGATAAAGGTATCCAACTACTAATTCAAAGGCCGACCGGAGGTCGGGCTTCCTTTTTGACATTAAGCCAAGTATCAGAGATGCGTAACGTGCATCTGTAAAATTTATAAAAGTCCTGAAACCCGCTCACAGAGCGGATCGCAGGACTTTTTTATTTAAAAAGCTGTCAAAGACGGGATATTTTTATTCATTAAAACTAATCCATAAAAAAAGAATTCCGGATTGTTTATCGGAATTCTTTTCTTATAATTATTTACAAATCATTGCCTTCAAGTTTAGAAATCTTAAAATCATAGATGGCTTTTCTGCCAGAACTTCCCTGTACTTTTCAGATAGTTCATTGACTTTCGGGAGTTTCTTGCCTTTGTATCTGTTGAAGGCTTCCTTCGCAGCCCTGTGAAGTGTTATCTCTTCCCTGTGTGCCTCAAAGAAATTTTTGTCGTATCCTGAATCCCGGTAAGCGTCATAAATCTTCTTTGTCTTTGCGAAATTTATGATATGCATTTTGAGAGATGCTATATCATTGAGCTTTTCTTCTTTCTCTTTTATCTGACTGGACACAGCATTGAATCTTTCTGTAGTCTGGTCTGCCTTTTTTGAAAGTTCCTCATAGTCTCTTATGCCATGCTCCTGTAGGAACAGAAGTGCCCTGGTGATTTGCTTAACATTATATATCTTTGCCCAGCGTTCATATCCCTTACCTTTTCCTTCCTACATCTTCTTATTGATATCGATGAGAAGGTCAAATCCTCTTGCAGGCGTTCTTCTCTTTCGGGCTGACTGTTGACTTTCTTTCCCTGATTGTTTCTGATCTTTGGAATCAGGCTCTTCTTCTCTTATGATACGTTTCCTTATGTCATCTTCAGTGTAACCTGCTCCAAGAGAAGATAACCTGATGAATCTTTTCTGACCGTTTCCTTTTACAGAAAGTTAATTTCTTTTTTTAATGAATACATTGAATTTTTAATTGTTTTCGCTTAAACTCTTTGGTACGTAGAGCGGCCTGCTAGATGGTCATTCATCAAAGTGGCAGTTGTAAGAGTCGGAGCGGCCTACCGGATAGCCCAGCTATCGAAGTGGCAGTTGTTAAAAGTCGGAGCGGCCTACCGGATAGCCCAGCTATCAAAGTGGCAGTTGAAAAGGACTGTTCTTCGGAGCAGTCCTTTAAGTTTAGAGGACTTAATGAAACAAGAGCAGCTATCAACATAGCATATAAGTCAATCTTATCGCTATGCTGTCCCCGTCCATCTGATATAGCTAGTGGACAGTTCACCAGACAATACTGTCATTCAAATATAGAAGCCACCTTAGTTAACAGATTTCTGATTTCCAGATGCTGTGGACATACCTTTTCGCACTTTCCGCATCTAATACAGTCTGATGCTTTGCCATGACCGTTCCCGGTAATGACATTCTTGTAATAAAAGGTAGTGTTCCAGTTATGGAAAGCCTCATGAGCATTAAGAGATGAAAACATGTCCGGTATGCGTATACCCTTTGGACATTCATTTTCCTCTATACAGTAACGGCACGACGTACATGGAATCAGATTCATGCTTCTGAAAATATCGCATACTTTATGTACCGCGTCCATTTCCTTTTCATCAAGAGGCATGAAGTCTTTCATGGCAGAAATATTGTCTGTCATCTGCTCCATGTTACTCATTCCGGAGAGTACTACTGCCATTTTGGGGAAACTTGCAGCAAAGCGGATCGCATAGCTTGCATTACTTCCTCCATTAAGACCGCGTAGTATTTTATCAGCTTCAGGAGGAAGATTCACAAGGCTTCCGCCCTTGACAGGCTCCATCACCAAAACAGGCTTATCATGTTTCTCACATACCTCATAAACTTTCCTGCTCTCAACAGATGCATCCTCATAATCTGCATAGTTAAACTGGATCTGGACAATTTCAATCTCAGGATGTTCTGTCAGGATCATGTCTAGAACATCTGCCTTATCATGGAATGAGAGTCCCAAATGCTTTATCAAGCCTTCCTTCTTAAACTCATATGCTGTTTCATATGCCTTGCATCGCTTGTATTTCTCATAATTATTTCTGTTTTGGGCATGCATCAGGTAAAAATCGAAATAATCAACCTTGCACCATGCGAGCTGTTGCATAAAGAAGGGACGTATATCTTCCTGCTTTTTGAAATACGGATCGGTCAGTTTATTTGTGAGAAGAAACTTATCCCTGCTGTATCTTGATGCCACACAATCACCTATTGCGGTTTCTGATTGACCGCCGATGTAGCCGTGGGCTGTGTCAAAATAGTTAAAGCCTGCATTTATAAAGGTATCTGCCATCTTGGTGAACTCAACATAATCTACTTTGTTTTGGACCATCGGAAGACGCATACACCCAAAGCCGAAATTGCCATGAATCTCAGGAAAAAACTTGTTTATCTCCATAAATGCCTCCTGTTTATTATACCTTCAATCTTTCCAAAATGTAGAATTTAAAATGTTCTCCTTTGAAATAACAAAACTATTATTAACCTTTTCATATTCTTCACGTATCACTTCTACTAGTACAACATTCATTAAATAACTGAAACTGATAATTATCTTTGGTATAATAGATACATCAAGGAAAAAGAGGTATCTATTATGTCAGGAAAA
>NZ_AUJX01000086.1 GCF_000424445.1 Oribacterium sp. NK2B42 | reverse complement strand
GCCTTGCCGTCTGTGATTGCCTGGTTCAGTGCTGCCCAGTCATCCGCGTCGTAGTCAGCCTCGGCCTTGCCGTCGAGCAGGGCATCAAGTTCGGCTTTCGCGGCGGTCTTCGCATCTGCCAGCTGATCGCCGACAGCCACGGTCACCGCTTCGCTTGCGTTGTGCGTATCATCACCCTTCAGTCGAATCTGCACATCGCCCGGATTCAGGCCGGTAATGGACGTGCCGGTGACGGCTGTCCATGATGCGCCATTATCCAAAGAGTATTCCATGGCAGTGGTCACGCCGCTGATCACGCCGTCTGCCGATGTTGCGTTTGTGGCGTTGGTTACAGTAAGGCCAGTTGTTTCTGGGGGATTCTGATTTTCCTTTGCCGTCGCATTCGCCAGGGTGATGGTGGCATCCGCGGTTGGGGTTCCGGAAACCGTGATCTGCGTGTAGCTATCGCGGGTTACGGAGACGCCGGAATTGGCGGTAACCGTACAGGAAGCGACATAGTTTTCCGGGAAATAATAGCCGTCAGCTGCGGTATAGACCACATCCGCCATCGCTCCGGACAGTCCGGTCTGCGATGCCTCGCCGGTGGTTGTCATGTTTTCGCCTGCGGTGATGGTCACGCTATGCGTAGCCTCAGCTATGGTCAGCGTAATCGTCATCGTACCCGTCGTAGCGGGTGACGTGATCGTGGTTGTAGTGTCTGCCGCGCTTGCGGTCAAACTCATGCCGGGGAACATCCCCAGCAGCATTGCCAATGTAAGGACAATGCTCAAAATTCTCTTTGTTCTCATATACGCACCTCTTTTTGTAGGTTACTTCACTTCGAGTATCAATTGTATCTCCGCTCCGTTGAGCGGCCTATTGTCCTCTATGGTATAGCAGTCGTAATGGAGTGTCGCGGGGTACTCGCCCGCGTCCAGCGCCCGTGAAAGTGTGATGCGGGTGAACGCCTCGCCGGGGGAGATTTCCTTGCCCGTCCAGAGGGTTTCGCCGCCCTCCAGCGTTAGGGTGAGGACGAAGGCGCAGGCGTTCTCCGCCGGGTTTTTGAGGTTCACCGTCTGCGCGGTCTTGCCCGCCGCGAAGCTCAGCTTCTCGTAGCCCGGTATAGCGATGTTCTCGCCGCTGCCGGGGTTGGCCTCCGCGAACCGCTCCACCCTGTCGCCGCCTGCTGAACAGGCGGTGAGCAGAAGCGCAAAGGAAAGGACGAGAAAGGCCGCAAGGATATTCTGTTTTCGGTTCATAGGCTCACGACCTTTCTGCTAAAGTGGCTCTTGTTCGTGGCGGGGCCGACATCCCTGTGGCCTGCTTCACGACTCGCGCGGGGTTATTTCCCCTGTGAGTATTGCCTCTTCGAGTCTATAGATCACTTATGACCATTAAAAATATTCTACATTATATGACCCCAAGTCGTATATCTTTCCGGCCTCGAAGGTGACGCTAACGCTTTTCGTTATTGGCTTATCTTCACCATCCTCATTGTGTAAATGAAGCCTGAAGTTTGTATAGGTGCCTGGGGCAATGGCTATATATGCGGTTTTATTACCGCCGTCAGTGTTGAAACAATTACCAGAAAAACCATTTCCGACAGAAACAGTTGTGCTTCCAGATGTCGGGGTAAGTGTACCTGTTGAAGTATCGAGGCTGAAAGTTCCTGCCAGTGGCTCGTTGGCTGATATCGTAAAAATAGCATAGATACCGTCGCCGGTAATTGTAACTTTCAGGATGGCGCATGCGTTATGGAATGTAAGGGAGGAGCCTGTGGTGGTGGCATAGGCGATGGGAGCCTTCGGGTCCCAGCCTGAATAATTACTTGTCGAATTCCAACCGCTGTTCCACTGGCTCGTGGGAATCACGATGCCCGAGATGACGTCGCCGCTGAGGGTCAGGCCGCTGGTGTAGGGATACACGGCGTAGAACTTCGAGTCGTCCGTAGCCGTGCCGCTGAACGTGGCCGATGCGCCGCCCGCCGAGGTGGTGAACTGCGTGTTCGTGTTCTTGGCACTGAGGATGCTGATTTTGTCGTTGGCCGCAAACGTGTTGATGGTAGGCAGGCCCGTTGCTGCCGAGCCGTCGCCGTCCCAGCCGAACGTCCCGGCCGTGTAGTCCTCGATGCTCGCCGTCGTCGGAGCCGGGTTGCCAGAAGCAACCGTCTCCACCTTTGCCGTAAAGGTCACGGTGTCCTGATAGGTGCCTGCGGGCTTTTTGCTGTAATCCTCCACGACAATGCCCATCGCTTTGTTCGTGCCGCCATTGGCGTTCAACTCGGCTGCGGTGAACTCCCAGGAAGCGGGCGTTGCGCTGTTGCTGTAAGAGCCCGTAGCCGTCGTCAGATTGTAGCCGACGGAATTGTCGCCGGACTTGAGCGACCAGTTATTCGCGGAGCTGGCGGTCACGGACAGCTTCTTGCCACTGTCGAAGGTGTCGCCGGACGATACCGCCGCGGTGAGACCGCTGGTTTCATTCCAGCCCGCCGCGCTGACGTTCAGCGTCGAGGGGATTTGCAGGGTGTAGGTGCTGACGTTGTCCGCCGCCAGCGCCGTCATGTTCATGCCGGGCATCAGGCCAAGCATCATCGCACATGACAATGCCAGCGAAAGTAATCTCTTCTTGATCTTCATAAATGATTGCCTCCATTTGTTGTTTTGTATATACAAAAAACCGCCGAACCTGACAGGGTATACCTACCCCGTCAGAATCCGACGGTCATCCATCACGAATGTAATATTCAGTTTCAAGCGCCTCGCAGGACGCAAAAAGGGTACAGTTAACCCATGCTCTGCTCTGCTCTGCTCTGCTCTGCTCTGCTCTGCTCTGCTCTGCTCTGCTCTGCTAATACGATTTTACTTTGGATCATATTTGTCAACTATTAAAATCTCCCCTTTGTTTATAACCTAACATCATTAATCGTCATAAGTAATATAAAATATAAGCAAATATCTGAGTTTAATGAAATTTTTGTATAGAAAATCACTTTTCTTGGAATGATTACTCATTTTTATGAATCACCAGCCGTTTGCAAGACTTAATGCTTAAGATACGCATTTCCTCAGAAGTTGAACATTAAATTTTTCAAAAATAGTGTCCAAATTCTGGTTGCCATACCCATTTTTAGAGATTGCGACGGAATTTGGCCTTTTTCAGGCAAAAAAACCGAGGTATTATGCAGTTACCTTTGTAAAACTGATAATACCCCGAAATTAAGCATTTACCTTTTCAAGTGACGTAATCCGCCGTTGGCTTTGGCTGAATTTGTTGACGGATTACTTTAGAGAAATTAAAACATAAAAATAAAGCCCCAAAACAACATTGTTTCAGAGCTCGTATAATATGATACATTATTTGTCGATATTGTTTCTTAGTATCTCGAGAAATTCCGCAACTGTAACTATCTCAATACCGTCATATTCCTTTACTGTCAAAAGATCCTTATCTCCACTGATAACATAATAGCATTTTGAATCAACAGCACACTCAATGAATTTATTGTCATCGGGATCCCTACAAACATCAATTCTAGTTGAAACGTTTATAACGCGGCATTTTGCTTCAATATCAATGAGAGGAACTTTTGGCTTCTTTCCCGGAAACTTTTCTTTTAGATATTCTACAGTCTCAGTGTATTCTTCAAGAATTTCAGCTGATGCATACGCATCTATCTGATTTGTTATAACGCTGTCTATTACTTCTTTTGGTTTACCGCCAAAGAATATTGCTGACGCTACGACATTTGTATCTATAACAACACGCATCAGGCCTTTCTCCTTTTCCTGACTGCTTTAATAGCATCATCTATATCATCTTCTGTCATACCTACACTCTTCGCCCACTTCTGAGATTCTTTCATAAGAGCATCAAATTCGCTGATATCAGGTGTCACGATGGGCTTTAGTAATATATTGTCTCCATCAGTCACAACTATGAGCTTACTACCGGTATCCAAAGAAAGTGCGTCCCTGATTGTTTTGGGTAAAACAACCTGTCCTTTAGAGGAAACTGATGTTACTTCAGTTATCATACTCATTTTATATCCTCCTTGTAGTAAGAATTTCTTACTTAAATAATAGCATTATTTGCTATATACGTCAAATCTTGAAAATCCAAGCTATATATATCCCTCCTATTCTTATACAAAACGCGCATTTAATAGCGATAGAAAGATATACAATGTTCCATTTTCACTTGTATTCAAAAAGTTTTTTATCATAAAATGATAGTTCTCATATCACTTAATGAGCTTTCATAATATTTCATCCACCTATTGTTACTTATTTTATTACAGTCAATTACCCCGACCCTAAAGGGTCTGGGCTTGTAACTCATCCGTAAGGTCCTAACGTCATAATACTATGCTCCCTTACTGTGCAGGTTTCCTTGCATCCCCGTGGTACAACGGGACTATGGTTACATCACCGGACGATTGACTTACGTCCGCTTTTTAAACAGTCAGGTCATGCCCGGCTGTTTTGTTTAATCGATTTTTCTGCTTCCAAACCTTGGATTAGTATCTCCTGATACATACATGGTTCCGAGTTCATACAGGTT
>NZ_AUJX01000085.1 GCF_000424445.1 Oribacterium sp. NK2B42 | reverse complement strand
TTAGATGAAATCTAAAAATATGCAAATCCCACAAAAAATGTAGTTGTCATGCAGCTTTGACCGCAATTAGGAATTATTCTGTGAATAATTCAGGTATAATCATATATAATGTATCATTTCTTTGATTTTCGGAGATGGGCATCCGATTACATTAATGATGCCTCAGCACACTGCCATGCAGCATAGAATGCATGACGAAATACATCGAAGATACCCTGTCGTCCTTTCGGAGATGCTTTAGTCGCACTAACTGTTTCAAGTGGTCATAATGTCAATATCATGAAGAAGTTTTAACTATCCAGAATAAATCTTATCAATATTTGCGGTCTGCGGAAAGCAAAAGCTTTGCTTGCGGCGGATGCGGGAAGGAGAATAAAACCATGAACAAATCATTTGAGCGATCTGACGCGCAGATTATTTCGCGGCTGTTTTTCCGTCTGCTGCCTGCACAGGCATTTATGCTGGCGTTGAACGGCCTCAACAATATGATAGACGGTCTGGTCGGCAGCAACTTTGTCGGGGCGAAAGCAATGAGCGCCATCGGAATCTACACACCGCTGCAGATGGCGTGTATGGCGGTCAGCATGATCCTGATGGCAAGCTCTCAGGTGTTGTGTGGCAGATACATGGGCGAGGGACGCATGGAGAAAACGCGGGGCGTATTCTCGCTGAATCTGACGATCGCGCTGGCATTTACAGCGACTGTGACCCTCGCGAGCTTTCTGATCTCCCGGACCCTTGCGGGGCTCCTCGGGGCGACGCAGGAAAACATGGCGGATGTTTCAAACTATATCATCGGCAGAGGCATCGGTGTGATTCCACTGCTGCTGGGACAGCAGCTCGCGTCGTTTCTGCAGCTCGAACGCCAAAGCATGCGCAATTACATCGCCACCGGGCTCATGCTTGTCGTAAATGCCGGGTTTGACCTTCTCTTTGCCGCCGTGCTGGGCATGGGTGCCATGGGGCTCGGAATCGCAACATCTCTGAGCAACTGGGCGTATTTTGCCGTCGTGGGCAGCTTTTTCCTGAAGCCGATGGCGACGCTGAAATATTCTATCCGGGCCATTGACTGGAGCGAGATTGCCAGCATGGTCCGCATCGGCTTTCCCAGCGCCCTGCTTATCTTCCTGACCGCGCTGAGAAGCACGATCTTCAACCGCATGCTTGCCGCGCATGCGACGCTGGAGGCGGTC
Organism: Oribacterium sp. NK2B42; assembly: GCF_000424445.1. Classification (GTDB taxonomy): domain Bacteria; phylum Bacillota; class Clostridia; order Lachnospirales; family Lachnospiraceae; genus Oribacterium. The sequence goes on along the minus strand of NZ_AUJX01000085.1, from coordinate 3,421 downwards.
GCCGCACTGGCCACCTTCAACATGGTATACATATTGTTCTCTGCGATGGTCTCCGGCATCTCGACGACCGGAAGGATTCTGGCAAGCGTCAGCTATGGCGAGGAGGATCGGCGTTCTCTGACATTGCTGATGCGGACAATCCTCACGAAAGGCTATGCCATTGTACTGCTTACCGCCGCGCTGGAGTTTCTGCTGGCAGGTTTTTTCACCGGCCTTTACTATTCCGATCATACGTCGGCGGTGTACGCGATGACGCTCAGCGGAATCCGCTGGGGAAGTCTTTTCCTTCTTTTACAGATACTTGCGTCTATCTTTTCCTCCTACTATCAGGCGCTGGGCAGGATCAAGGCGGTCAACATGTTTTCCCTGATGGAGGGCATCGCCGTCATGGGACCGCTGGCGATCGCGCTGGTTCCCCGGATGGGGCTTGACGGTCTGTGGATTACCATGCTCACAGACAGGTTATGCGGTCACAGCGCTGTTCGCGGCGGCTTATGCCGTGATTTACTGGAAACGCCTTCCGAAAACGCTGGAAGAATGGATCACCCTTCCCTCTGATTTCGGTGCCGCCGAGGAGCAGCGGCTGGACATCACGATTCACAGCATGGACGAGGTGACCGCCACCTCCGAACGGGTCCTCGCGTTCTGCTCCGGGCGTGGCATTGAACGTAAGCGCGCGTATTACTCCGCACTGTGTCTGGAGGAGATGGCGGCGAACATCGTCAAGCACGGCTTCCATGCGGACAATAAGCCCCACGCGGTGGATGTGCGCGTCGTCCACAAGGGCGAGGATGTCATCCTGCGCGTCAAGGATGACTGTGAGCCCTTCAACCCGCAGGAGCGCGCCGAGCTCCTCGACAAGCAGGACATGATGCGCAATATCGGCCTGCGCATGGTGATGCGGATCGCAAAAAGCGTGGACTATCAGAACCTGCTCGGTTTGAACGTGCTGACCATGCGGGTGTGATTTGGAGCACCCAGATCTTCGCCGATAAATCCGAATCGTTGATCACAGGCGGTTTTGAGCCTCTTTCTTCATGCCTGTTCCGTTAATCAGCGTTAGGTAAAATTAAAAGAAACAGAAATAACTGCTATGATCAGGGCAATAAGAATATTTATGCATGATAGTGCCGTCATTAAGCTCATGACATAAAAAATACTGGACAGTTATAAGTTCTTTGTAATACATGAAGGCTCTAAAACACGGATTGACGCCATTTTTCAGTTATGCTAACATAATTAAAACTCTTGCACTGCAAAAACACATAAGTGTCATCTACAGTACAAACTGAGCAGGCAGTACTTTTCTAAGATGGAAAATGTATGTAGCCGGGTCGCTAAACGACAGCAGAGAAGTCTAAAACGCATCTGCGGGACAGTAGTATGTTCCGGGGTGCGTTTTTTTACCTCGATATAGATGATAATACCATACTAGGAGGTAATGTTATGGATGAAACCAAGATTATCAAAAAGCTGTCTCGAGTCGGAATCTGGGGCAATGTTTTACTTGCCGGATTCAAATTGGCTGCAGGAATCATGGGAAACTCCAGTGCCATGATTTCTGATGCGGTTCATTCTCTTTCTGATGTTTTTGCAACTTTCGTTGCATATCTAGGAGTAATCCTGTCTATGAAACCGGAAGATGAGAACCACCCATACGGTCACGAAAGGATTGAGTGCGTTGCCTCTTTAATTTTAGGTCTCATCCTGGCCGTAACTGGCTTTGGTATTGGATATACTGGCATCCAAAAAATCATATCTCATGAAGATTTGGTGATTCCCACCATGCTTCCGCTTGTTGCTGCAGTTATTTCCATAGTCGTTAAAGAAGCCATGTTCTGGTATACCATGTTCTATGCCAGGAAGCTTAACTCGTCTGCATTTAAAGCAGATGCCTGGCATCACCGTTCTGATGCATTGTCATCAGTTGGTTCTTTCATCGGAATCGGACTGGCCATGATAGGATTTCCTATTATGGATCCTATTGCGAGTCTTGTTATCTGTCTGTTTATTCTTAAAGTAGCTTATGATATCTCCCGGGATGCTCTGGATAAAATGCTTGATACATCCTGTGATAAGGATTTTGAAGAAAATCTACGGACTTTCATTGAAGATCAGCCGGGAGTTGAACACATAGACCTGCTTCACACAAGACAGTTTGGAAACAAAATCTATATCGATCTTGAAATCGCAGCCCAAAGAGATATTTCACTTGTTGAAGCTCATGAAATTGCAGAGTCCGTTCATAACAGTGTTGAAAACAAGTATCTTAATGTAAAACACATAATGATACATGTTAATCCGGTAGAGTAATAATCCGATTAAAATCATCAGATCTAATAGAAAGAGCAATTACCATTTTGCGGTATTTGCTCTTTTTTGCTTTTTTCTCGCCTTTCCTCTGAGAGTACATAATGTTATTTTAAACGATACATCTTGTAATTGAGCGATCACGCACTAATAACAGCACTATACTTTTTCTGCTCCGACAATTCCTATCGTATATTGGAATAGAATCTTTGAAAGAAAGCGTAAGCGCCGGGTGCGGATGGTCCGTAGAAGCCTGTACATAACGTACGGGCTTTTTATTATGCCTATAAATTTTAGACACAAAATGCCATAAATATATTGACACAAAACTCACTCAATGCTATGCTTGTGCCACAGTGCATATGACACAGAGAGGAGCGATATATGAAAAAAATGACACTTGAAGATGCTTTAAAAAGGATCAAAGAGCTGGAAGACGAAAATGCAAGGCTCAAAGAAGAACTTGAATACTACAAAAATAGAAAAATCGGTGGAAGAAAGAAACATGACGAGCAGTGGATGCAGGGCTATAACGACTTCGTTGTCCTGTATGAAGGTGGAAAGACCATAATGGAAATCGTAGAAACCGGTTTATGCAGCCGTAGGACAGCGTACAGGTATAAGACTTATTACGATGAGATCAATAAGTCTAAAGAGGAAAAATAATAATTTTCCCTAACAATATGGGAATCCATATACTTCTGTACTATGGCTGACATGAAGTTATTCTCTGACGAAGAAGATCTGTTTAGAAAGTGTATCATATTCTATGCGACGATTTCAGCAAAGGAAGTGAACAAAAACTTTGATGATTAGCCGCCGCACACTCGTGACTACTACTATAAAGATGGTCATGAAACATAGCAGCCAGTTATGAGCATGGCCATCTTGTTGCTTAGGCTGTAGAATGATGGGGCAATCGGTAAGGCATCTCGTGACTTGGACTTTGCGTCCGTACTAAAGCCAGCCTTCCGGCCCCTCATTCGCAGCGTTCGGTTTCGGCAGGTGGAACCGCCGGTGGTGGTGCGTTCGGGTCATACCCCAGTAGATTGAATAAGCAATGAGTAAAGCTGGTTATACCGTTGCATTTCTATCAATCAATTTACTAAAG
>NZ_AUJX01000084.1 GCF_000424445.1 Oribacterium sp. NK2B42 | reverse complement strand
TTAGATGAAATCTAAAAATATGCAAATCCCACAAAAAATGTAGTTGTCATGCAGCTTTGACCGCAATTAGGAATTATTCTGTGAATAATTCAGGTTATATATTGTTTAAGAAATCAATCCTATCACGCCTCGTGTACCGCCCGGGCCAGCTCCTTCACAAATGCTCCCACCTTCTCCGGAGCAGCCTTGCCGTGCTCGGCAATTATCTTCACAATAGCGGATCCCACGATGGCTCCGTCACTTACCTTTGCCATTGCCTCCGCCTGGCCGACATTGGAAATGCCGAATCCCACAGCGCAGGGGATGTCTGTACATTCCTTTACAAGCTTCACCATGGATCCTATATCTGTTGTAATGCTTGATCTTGAACCTGTAACTCCAAGAGAGGAAACCACGTAAATATATCCCTTTGCATCCTTAGCGATCATCTTAATTCTGTCCTGGGAAGTAGGCGCGATCATGGAAATAAACTCCACATCATATTTATCACACACCTCCTCAAATTCTCCCCTCTCCTCATAAGGTACGTCCGGGAGGATAATGCCGCTGACACCTGAATCGGAAGCTTCCTTTATAAACTTCTCTATACCGTAGGAGAAGACAACATTGGCATAAGTCATATAGATGAAGGGCACTTCTGTTTCCTTGCGAAGTTCCTTTGTGAATTCAAAAATCTTATCAGTAGTAGCTCCGCCTGAAAGTGCCCTGTTGTCTGCCTCCATGATCACCGGTCCCTCCGCTGTAGGATCCGAAAAGGGAATTCCAAGCTCGATGATATCTGCTCCGTTTTTCACCATCTCAAGTACGCATTTTCTTGTGGTCTCCAGATCCGGATCCCCGCAGGTAATAAACGGTATGAATGCTTTGTGATTTTTGAATGCATCTGTGATCCTGCTCATTCTGAAATTACCTCCCCTCTGTAACGTGCGATAGCCGCGCAGTCCTTGTCTCCTCTTCCGGAAACAGTCACAACTATGATCTGATCCTTTGACATGGTCGGCGCCAGCTTCTTAACATAGGCCAGCGCATGTGATGACTCGATGGCAGGTATGATTCCCTCCAGCTTTGAAAGATATTCAAATGCTTCAACCGCCTCATCATCTGTAATCGCCACATACTGTGCTCTTCCGATGTCATGAAGATAAGCGTGCTCAGGTCCGATTCCGGGATAATCAAGTCCGGCAGAAATCGAATAAACCGGTGCGATCTGACCGTACTCATTCTGGCAGAAATAGGACTTCATACCGTGGAAGATACCGAGTCGTCCGGTATTGATGGTGGCTGCTGTTTCAAAGGTGTCAATGCCTCTGCCCGCAGCCTCACAGCCTATAAGCTTTACATCTTTGTCATCGATAAAATGATAGAAAGTACCGATGGCATTGGAGCCGCCTCCGACGCAGGCTACAACCGCATCAGGAAGTCTGCCTTCCTTTTCAAGCATCTGCTCCTTGATCTCTCTTGAGATAACCGCCTGGAAATCACGTACGATTGTAGGGAAAGGATGTGGTCCCATTACGGATCCGAGACAGTAATGGGTATCCTCAATCCTTGAAGTCCACTCTCTCATGGCCTGGGAAACAGCATCCTTGAGGGTTCCTGTTCCTGTGGTTACCGGGACAACCTCTGAACCTAGAAGGCGCATTTTGTAAACATTAAGCGCCTGTCTCTCCATATCCTCTTTTCCCATAAATACCACACACTCCATATCGAGTAGTGCCGCAACAGTGGCGGTTGCCACACCATGCTGGCCCGCTCCGGTTTCTGCAATGAGACGGGTCTTACCCATCTTCTTTGCAAGAAGTGCCTGACCGAGACAGTTATTTATCTTGTGGGCACCGGTGTGGTTCAGATCCTCTCTCTTTAAGTAGATCTTTGCACCGCCCAGATCCTCTGTCATTCGCTTCGCATAGTAAAGCCTCGACGGACGGTTTGCGTACTCATTGTAAAGCTCCATAAGCTCCCTGTTAAACTCAGGGTCGTCCTTGTATTTGTTGTAAGCTTCCTCAAGCTCTATTACCGCATTCATAAGTGTTTCAGGTATGTACTGACCGCCGTGAACGCCAAATCTGCCATTGTTCTGATTCATTTTCTCTCCTCTGCTTATTACTGTTACCCGTTTTTTGTCCCGGATTTCCGATTGGTTCTTCATCGCTGAATTTGAGCTTTCTGTATGTTTTTATCTTTTGTATTCATGCCCTTGATCAGGACTGATAGACATGGGTCGATTAAATTCACAGCATTCTTACTTTCTCTATGAATTCCCTGATTTTTTCAGGATTCTTATATCCATCCTCTTCCACCCCGGAGCTTACATCCACTGCATAAGGATGAAGCATTTTCACTGCTCCCGAAACATTTTCAGGATTAAGTCCCCCCGCAAGGAAATACGGCTTATCAAAGTCCCTCAGTATGCTCCAGTCAAATGTCTCTCCCGAGCCATATCCGTTATCGAAAAGGATATAATCCGCGGGGCTTTTCCCTGCTTCCTCAAGGATTCTCCATGCACTTTTTCTCACGGCATCCTCTTCCTTAAGATTTTTAAAAACAAACGCCTTGATGATCTCACCGCCTGTCATGTATTCTTTTCTGTCAGAAAAAATCCCGGGCTTTTGGAGTTCTTCCTTAAGCTCCCTGATATAATCCTCTGATTCATTTCCGTGAAGCTGTGCCACTGAGATGATTCCCTTTCGCATCAGCCTGAGAATTTCAGCTTTATCAGCATTAACAAAAACCCCTGCTGAGCTTATCTTTTCATCCAGAAGTGCCCTGAGCTTCTCAGCCTGCTCTTCTGTAACATAGCGTTTGCTCTTTTTATAGAATACGAACCCCACATATTCAGGTTTGTATTTATTTACTGCTTCTATATCCTCAGGTCTTCTCAGACCGCATATCTTGATTTTTGTCGTTTCCATATTTTATGTATTACTTGCAATGATATACTCTTCCAGTTTCTTTAAAGCTGCTCCACTATCTATAAGCTCCTGAGCCTTCTTTACGCCCTCTTCAATGCTGTCTGCTTTACCGCCTATATAGATTGCGGCTCCCGCGTTGAGGAGCACTGCATTTCTCTTGGTGCCCTGTATGTCTCCGCTTAAGATCTTTCTTGTGATCAATGCATTATCCGCAGGAGTTCCTCCCACCAGTTCGTTCTTGGTACCTCTTACAAGTCCGAAGTCCTCCGGCTTGATAACGGTGGTTCTGTAGTAACCATTCTTAAGCTCGCAAAGTGTGGTAGGTGCTGAGGCGGAAATCTCATCCATCTTGTCCTGACCGTAAACCACGAATGCTCTCTTTACCCCAAGCTTATCCAGAACCTTTGCCACCGGCTCAACCAGATACTCATCATATACGCCAAGGAGGAACATATCCGGATTCGCAGGATTTGTGAGCGGTCCCAGAATATTGAAAACCGTACGGAAGCCAAGCTCTTTTCTGATAGGTCCCACATATTTCATAGCTGAGTGATACTTCTGTGCGAAGAGGAAGCAAATGCCTACATCTCTGAGAAGCTCCTGTGCCTTTTCCACATCCTGCTGGATATTAACTCCCAAAGCCTCCTGGCAGTCTGCGGTTCCGGAAAGTGAAGATGCTGCTCTGTTACCATGCTTTGCGACTTTTATTCCCGCTGCGGCTATGACCATTGCAGCTGTGGTGGAAATATTAAAACTGTGTGCCCCGTCTCCTCCGGTCCCAACTATTTCGAGAACCTCCATTCCCGGATGCGGAACTTTGGTTGCCTGCTCTCTCATGGCAGCGGCACAGCCTGATATTTCGTCAATGGTCTCAGCTTTTGTGGACTTAGTGGAAAGTGATGCAAGGAACGCAGCGTTCTGTGTAGGTGTTGTCTGACCTGTCATGATCTCAGTCATAACTTCATAAGCCTCCTCATAGGTCAGGTCACCCTTCAATGTTGCGATTTTGTCGATTGCATTTCTGATCATTTTGTTCTCCTTCCGAGGTTCTTCCTCTTTTGAAAATCCTGATCTCACGCTGCGCTTTATGTCTTCCGCTCTAATCGAGCAGGAGTTCTTCCCTGCTCGCCCGCGGACCGCCGGTCTGCAAAACAGACATCTTCCTTTCGGCGGTCTTGCGATAAAAAGAAAGTCCCTGGCAGAACCAAAATTTAATCTGGTTCTGCCAGGGACGAAATATTCGCGGTGCCACCCTGTTTCACGACATGACTCGTGCGCTTTGCGAGATACCTTCATATCTCCGACAACTAACGTATGTCTCACGTCACAGGATACTCAGCATCTTAACCATCGATGCTTTTCATTGTGCCCTTAGCGGTCCATTTGCCATGCTGTTTTTCGCCGGATTCTCACCATCGCCGACTCTCTGTGGAAGCATACATAGTTTAATCTCCGCTTCAACGGTTTAAACTATTGAATTACAAACTACGATAAAACTTTTAGCGATAAATGTCAAAGTCAGTACCACCAGCCCTGCTGGTGGTTTGAGTTAACCCCTTCCGGGGCAAGTGTTGTGATTCCGCCTAAAGGCGGTCTAGCAAACCATTCTGATGTTACTGGTTACCACTTAAAAGTGGTTCTCATTATCCTTCCGCACGATCTGCTTTAGTTTGATCTTCTATATATTTTTTTATTGTAGCTTCATTAACATTTCCTACCGTTTCGCAGTAATAACCTCTTGCCCAAAAATGTCGATTATTTCTTTCCCGAAATTCCGGGTGCCTATCGAAGATCATCAACGCACTCTTTCCTTTGATTCTCCCCATGACTTTGGATACTGCCTCTTTCGGTGGTATTGAT
>NZ_AUJX01000083.1 GCF_000424445.1 Oribacterium sp. NK2B42 | reverse complement strand
CATTGCTATGATTTTTTCTTCCTGTTTTCCCATGACTGTTTCTCCTGAAAAAAGTATAGCAAAAAGCTCGATTTTACGCGAATTTCAAGGATTTGACATTCCGTCAAAATGACATGTGTATAAGCTTATGATTCGTCAGAAACCGAAAAAAATCGGACATGGATTTCCACATTTTCTGACATATGTACCAGAATAAACCGCGAATTGTGGATTACACAGATGATATAGGAGTTAATTTAAAAAATCCGAGAGGCTGTCCACAACAGCGTCTCGGATCCTTTGAAAAATATATTTTTAAATTCAGCGTTTTTAACAATATGAAATAGTAGGGGTGTGAACAGTAACAGAATCAGTTTTTCATCATTAGCGTTACTAATCACCATTATTGACTATTTGCCAAATACGTAGTATATTGTTTATAGAGGTATAGGAGACACGTTTGAAATTGGTCGAACCCTTCGGGTCACGATTTCATTCCTGTCTCTTTTTATTTGTCTATTACAGTTCTGATTCAGTTGATAATCGCTTTATTCTCTGTCCTGTGAATAAATCATCACTGAGTATTAAAGCTTATTATACATAAAACTTTAAGAGTCCTGTTGTATATTTAAAGTTTCTCCAAATACATTCCATTTTAATTTAGGTGTTGAAACCGACACTTTACGTACTTCTTGATTCACTGTTGGATTATGATAACGATTCACATCTGAATAGCTAACCGCAAATCTATCAACATCTCTCGCTATTGGTGTAAATGAATATGCAGGAACCTCCCCAACATGACTCATGTACATCATTCCTGCCGAGAAAAGCCCCTGGGCTTCTTCTGAATATGGTAAATCTCCTTCATCTATATGATCTCTAAGAAAAAGGAGATCTTCAAAAAGTGCATTTGAAACAGCCTGACATACACGAAAATATAGTTTTAAATCAATATAATCAGCACACAAGCACTTAGATGCATTTATCAAAAAAGCAATCTTTCTCATTGAATCAGCACGATCAATCACTGATATTAGACGTGCAGCATTATCATTTTTATTTCCATAACTGTCTAATTTTACTGCCATTTTTAACCGTGATTCATCATCAACATATACACCATTGAGAAAGCTTTCAAATTTAGCCCAAAATATTTGATTCTGAATAAATAAGCGACTTTTCCCGATTGCAAGCATCAACCTTCCCATAGCTACAGGATCACCAAGAATAGCCCCGGCGGCATCTGATAATAAGTCTACAGAAGCATCTTGTACTTCTTTGGAACTTATTAATATCTTTGCAGTGTTTATGATATTCATTTACATTTCCCACCTGCGAAAGCCGCTTTAAGATTCTTTTCAGTCTCTGTTCCATTCAGTTCCTCTGCTCTGCATCTCCACTTATTATCTGCCATGGTACTCTCCTTTAGCATATTTTCACCTCAATCATAATCAGGATTCATTTCCACATATTTATACAGCCTTTCAATCTCCTCGTGTGGAACTAAATCCTTCAAATAATTTGTATAAAGTGCGTTCACTGCCTGAATACCGGTTGCCACTACCGAACAAAAATGTGGGTATTTTCCCAAAATGGTATTAGCATCTGAAATCATTTTTAATATTTCATCCTGAGATGCGACATTTAACTTCAATGTCATCAACAATCCCCAGACCATTTCCAATGCTTCATCCGATTCTGTGCCATTAAAGTCCATAGAAGCTAAGTCTTCTTCCAATTTTAGAAGCTTCTCCCTAAGAACATCTTTACTGATTCTGTCTTTAAAATACTGACTCTGAAGCAAAGAAACCTGACAGCCTAATCTTCTTGACCGAATTGTCCAATCATCAGGATATAATTGCTCACATTTGGAAGCAATAGGATATCCTATGGATTCGTGAGACCCATAAAATCCTAAAATATTATCTATATTAAAGCTCGAATGACACAATGCCTGTACGCAATTGAGATTATCATAAGCACAGTTTTGTTCTATCTCTTGCAATGTTCTTTTAGCTTCCTGTATATCACCGGAAACCAGATGACCCATCATTTTCACATTATATCCATGCATCTTGAGCAGAATGTCATATTCTTCTGTGCCTGTTGAAAGTAATGCATCCAGTTTCTTTCTATCAGACTCTGCCTCCGCAAAAAAAACCTTTCGTTGAAAGCTCCGTGATATGTTCCTGAAGGAAGGTCTTCTTTAATATTTCAGTTACTCTCCCTCCTCGAACTTCAAGCATCTGATCAATAACTTCTTCCATTTCCGAAAGATCATACCAAGACCAGGCTCCTATCTGTTGTGCAACCCTATATAAACCGGTCAGCTTTAAACTAGCCTATATTCAATGGTAAGGTATCAGCCCTATAATCCATTCAGAGCTTATCAAGCTAAAATAAGATCTAACCCCTTACTCTTATCGAGTCCATAAAGAGCATTCATGAATCCATTCCAATCATCGTCGTCTATGCTGAAAACCCCACCTGGTACACCATGCTGTTGCTGCCAACAAGAAAAATAGACTACATAATTTCTTCCTGTAAGGTCTTTAAGATTTTGAAAGAACTCTTTCTTTTTTCCTCCAGTGCCCTATCTTGTTGAACGCTATCAAACAATGTATTCCAACTTGGCATACTTTGACTCCCTCATTACTTTATATATCCATATAGTCCACACAACTCGGTTTTTATTATTAGATTTAATTATCAAAATAATGACTACTATTGATACTTCTCGTTTCTTAACGCCTATGTTTTAGAAAGGCATACTGGACGTGTGAGGATTCGAACCTCTCATAGATAACTATGGGTGCTTCATCTCTATATCACAGTTCAATAATTACACTTTCCAATCGGATTTGAGCCCACGTCCTAAAACACCAGTGCCCACCATTCCAACTACTGTAGAAAACATTATTATTCTCATTTTTTCCGTCCTCCTATCGTTAAAGAAAAGCTTTAATTTCGATTGAAGGTTCTTTTCTCTTTTGTATGGAATTGTCAAACAAAACTGCATCATCACTGTCAGCAACAGCTATGAGAACAAAAAGTCGCACTTTCTATAAAACTCTTTACGCACCGTGCGAAACAAATGATCTGTATATCCCGGACAGTGTATTCAGATGTTTTCTTTTCTGTTCCATAGACGGATGAACGTACTTGTTCAGTGTCGTCTGGATGTTTGCGTGTCCAAGCATTTCACTAAGAGATTTTATATCAACTCCGCAATAAATGCAATTTGTAGCAAAGGTGTGCCTTAATACATGAAAACATTTGTGCGAGATATTGAGCTTTTTTAAGATTCTCTCGAACCTGTATTCATATGTTAACTTCCAGAAATTTTAGACCTAAAAAAGCCACTGAGTCGTTTTTTGATTACACTCAGTGGCTTTTATTCACAGAACTTCCGGCTCTGAATTTATATAGTGTAAGATATCTTCAAAGGAGCGTTTGTTATCTGACCCTTTCAAGTACGAGTCTACAAACGTATACACCAATTGTCTATGTCTTTTATACTATTTTCTATAAATAAAATACATTCCGATGTGGCAAGTTACCAGCAAGTTATTTTTTCCACATTTTGTATATGAGACCATTTATTACCGCTATTTCTTGATGTAAGTCAATTATAACTTTATTACTCAGCAAGTTACCGGCAAGTTAAATTATGCCCAGTATGGAATATATTTCATATATCTTGGTGCTGTAGTTGGATCCAGCGGCTTAATTAACATCATCTCAACAGCTTCTTTTATTAGCCTTGAGACACTACCAGAAGATGTTTCTTTTAGGCCAAATCTTTCTCTAAGAGTCGAATTTGAAAGCTGTTCCCCTTGAACATACTTAATACATGCATGTACATAGCAAGCCCACAATTTATCTTCTAGTGCGATGCTGGTAAATGGTATATCAGAATAGATTGTCACCCTAGTACTATCTTCAAATAATTGAATTTTAGGAGCAGGCAAGAACATAGCCTCACATGAGATAATTATTTTATCCCACCCCGTTCCTAATTCTTCACAAATACCCATCTGAATAATGCAGATTCGAATCAGACGAATACGATTTATATTTTGGGTGTTCATCTTTGAATGACATTTATATTACCGTTATTTCCCTCTTTGGGTACCTTTCATTTCTTTCGCAAGTCCCATTTTTTCAAGATCAAATCACAAATTTTACCTCTTTGGTCATCCAATAAAGACGCATCCATTTCGGTAAATCTCTCTTTGTGTAAATGATTCAGCTACCACACAACATTTTCATGAAGTTGCAAATCATGCGGAACAATTCTATTTCATAAACCTTTAAATCAGTTTCTTCTCCCCATATCATAGAAACGAAAAACAAATATGGAGCATGTGGAAAAACAATGGCTGCAGTGTATGCCTCATCCAGTCCTGCTTCTTCTCATCACGTGATATGATCCTTGTAAGAGGTCGAGTAGACAGGGGGATTGCTCCCTCTGCCCCTCACAGAATTCCGGACATGCAGATTTCCCGCATCCGGCTCTTTACGAGACTCATTCCTCGTATACTATCATGCGTAGATACTCACGTATATTTTTGCTTCGGCTAAGGGGTGAGTGTAATCTAACATCTTAAGAAAATCCACCCAATTGTAGCTTTTCTTCTGACTACGTCTGTTGAGCCAATAGAACAAGCTCTTCATCACCTCATACCTAAAAGCTTTAATACTCCTTGAGTTATCTGAAATCCCGTAGTAATGGAAATAACCAACCAGTATCTCGTTTAGCTTCTTAACAATGTCCTTAGTTCTCATTGTCCGCAT
>NZ_AUJX01000082.1 GCF_000424445.1 Oribacterium sp. NK2B42 | reverse complement strand
AGCCGCTGTCACTACTCCATGTTCCGGGCAGTCTACACGAGGCTCATCAGCAACGATATAAACCTTGTTTGTATTCCAATCGCAGGTACGCCAAGATCGTTGTCCGCGACCTTTGTCGTAGTAGGGAGCTTTTTTCCCACAAATGCCACATCGGCATTGTTCTCCCTTAGTGGGGTGAACCATAATTGCAAACGAGCCATCAGGTAAGATTTTCATATCATCGATGGCGGTATGCTTGACATTAAGAACAGCTTTCAGTATCTTTTTGGTGAGCATACATTTACCTCTCTGTACTATAGATTTTTTCCGCAAAAAAAATCGTACAGGAAAATGTATGCTTTTTCAATATTTACAATGGTTATAGCGTTTTATATACCCACACAAACTAACGAAGAGCCAAAAGAATTTGTTATAAACTTGTATGCCAATGGCATTTTGGATAAGACGGAGATTCGAACTGTATATCCTGCATTATATATGTACTTGTTCAGTCAGGTGGAAAACCGGATATTAGAAAAGGATGAATGGAAGTTTTACTTGCAAGCATACCGAGAAAGTAAAGTCGCGGACGCCGATAATCCATATTTACAAAGGTATTATGGCGATGGGTGTGCAAATGCTACAAATCTGTATAGCATGTACTATGCGATTCAACGTCAGGAAACAGCTATTTCGCCGTATATAGACGATTCGGATATTTATGTACTTGATGGCGTTGGGGCAGAGTATTTACCATTAATAGTTGAGCTTTTAAAGAAAAATGGTTACGACACAGAACTGTGTGATTATGCAGCTTGTCATCTTCCTTCTATTACAGATGTTAATAAGGACTATCTGTCGGCAGTACCATATCGGGAGTGGTTTTTGGATTTTGATCAGAAAGTTATTCATGGAGATTTTTACCGAACAGCAAGCAATCTTCGAAAAGCTTTCGACATACTGCAGGAGAAAATTAAGGATATTACAGTAGAATCCGCGGGAAAACGAGTTGTTATTACCGCCGATCATGGGGCAACAGCAAGAGCTCGCTGGACAGATTCAAAGAAGAAATATAACTTTGATGGCTCTGATCATGAGGGGCGTTGCTGCAAAGTGGCATCTAAGTCGGATTATGAGGATACTGTAGATTATATAGTCTATGAAGATGAGATAAAACCAGGCACACCATATGTGATTGCGTTAAATGATCAGTCGTTATATAACAGACCGAAGTATGAAGATCACGGTGGAGCAACTATTGAAGAGGTATTAGTCCCGGTGATTGTTGCTGTACCGCATGGTGAAGTTAGCAGCATCGCATACAAGGTCCTTGATGAAAAACTGGAAGTAAGCGGTTTAGATAAAATGGTTTCATTCGTTATTATACCTGATCCGGATGAAGAATCATATGTGATTGAGGCAGATGGAACCAAGCACGTACTTAAGAAGAGTGGATCAACATATTCTGCAAAATTACAGTCTGGTAAGGAGCAGAATATTACTGTAGTTGTTGCAGAGAAGGAATATGCATTCCGTACAAAGAGTAGAGCTAAGAAGAACATGGAAGGAGACGATGGCTTCGATGACTGATTTAGATGCTAAGATTAAAGATATATTTCCGGAAGAGTCTATGCATAAGACACCTGATCGATACAGCTTTTTCTCAGGTGTTAATGTGCCTTCATTTATAAAGGATTGGTTGATTAAAAAGTTCTCAAATGATGATGAGATAGATACAGAAGGGTTATATGATTTTATAAAAAAGCATATACCTACAAAGGATAGCAACATCCGTAGCAAGCTTTTAAACGGAGATGTTATTCAGATTCTCGCAAGAATTATTTTTGAATCAGACATTAAGAGCGGGGAATACCGGTTCCAGATTCCAGATATCGGTATTAAAAGTGGAGAAGGAAAGGTATCACCATATCTTGCACGTCAGGAAGGACTTCTGAAAGAAGGAGAGAACTGGGGTGTTGTGACCATGCAGTATGTTGAACCGGACGGTAAGGAAAAGGGATATGCAGAAATGGTTAAGTTCAAACCTTTCCGTCCGTATAAGCCTGATTTTGAATACTATTGTCAGGCAAGGGAACAGTTTACTTTAGAGGAATGGGTTGACTTCCTGATTTGTTGTATGGAGTATAATCCTAATTCGGTTTCTTTTGAATCTTTGGATCAGAAGTTGCTGTTTCTTACGAGGTTGTTGGTATTTGTAGAACCGAACCTAAATATGATAGAACTGGCCCCTAAGGGAACTGGTAAGTCGTACATTTTCAACAATTTGTCAAAGTATGGCTGGCAGATTAGTGGAGGAAAGATTACAAGAGCAAAGCTTTTCTATGATATGAGTAAGAATACTCCTGGGATTATTCCGTCCTATGAATTTGTGTCTTTAGATGAGGTTAAGACCATTTCTTTTGATAATCCTGAAGAGATTCAAGGAGCTTTGAAAAATTATATGGAACAGGGCTCCTTTACAGTTGGAAAATCTAAGTTGACTTCATTGGCGGGTTTGATTTTACTTGGCAATATTGACTTGGATGCATACAAACGTCCGCTAAATAATCATTACTTTGAGGAACTCCCGGAAGCCTTCCAGGATCACGCATTAATAGACCGTTTTCATGGCTTTATTGAAGGGTGGTATCTTCCAAGGATAAGTGAGGATTTGAAGCTAAACGGGTATTCTCTCAATGTAGAATATTTCTCAGAAATTCTATCTTATACGAGAACGCAGTCATTCTATAGCGCGATCGTTAAGGAATTACTTGATATTCCGAAGAATGCAGATACACGAGATACAAATGCTGTTATTAAGATGTGCTCTGGATATTTGAAATTATTATATCCACATGTTAGAAGTGCTGCCGATATTTCTCCACAAGAGTTTAAGATGGTGTGTTTTGATCCAGCCTTTGAAAAACGGAAAATTATCAGACAGCAGTTGGCTGCCATCGATAGGGAGTTTACCGATCGTATGCCAGATATAAAAGTAAGAGGGTTGGAATGATATATTTTGATAATGCAGCTACTACAGCAATGAGCGAAGCTGCTCTTGACGCTTTGATGGAAGTTTCAAGAAATCAGTACGGAAATCCATCTTCCGTTTATGGCTTCGGTAGAAAATCAAAAGATCTTTTAGAGCAATCCAGAAAGATTATAGCTGGCTGTATTGGTGCTGAGCCGGAAGAGATATTTTTTACTTCTTGCGGTACTGAAAGTGACAACTGGGTAATACGTCAGATTGGATCTGTCTGGAATAGTGCTATCACAACCGCGGTTGAGCATCACGCTATACTGTATCCAGCAGAAGAGAAGGCGGCAGAAGGCTATAATATTAGGTTTTTAACAGTTGACGAGAATTGTATGGTGTCAGAAGATGCTTTGCAAAACGCATTGACTGGAGCTCCAGAACTGGTTTCTGTAATGTTGCAAAACAACGAAGTTGGAGCTATTCAGGATATAAAAAGATTAGCAAAGATTGTGCATGAACGTAATGAAAAGTCTCTCTTTCATACGGATGCTGTTCAGGCAATAGGCCATATTCCGGTTAATGTAAAAGACCTTGGCATTGATATGCTATCAGCTAGTGCACACAAATTTAATGGTCCAAAAGGAATTGGGTTCTTATATATAAGAAAGGGATGCAATCTCAAAGCGTTCATCTTAGGGGGTGGACAAGAGAAAAAAATGCGCTCTGGAACGGAGAATGTTGCAAGCATCTATTCTATGGCAAAAGCATTAGAAGATAATGTCAACAACATGGGCACTGTACATGAGCATGTGTATAAATTAGAAAAATACTTTATTGCGTTACTTAAAAGGGAAGGCATCCAATTTAGAATAAACGGTAATAGCGACAATAGGGCGACAGGGATCCTGAACATTGCATTTGAGAACCTAGATGGAGAAGGCCTGCTGAACATGCTGGACATGCACGACATCTGCATTTCAATTGGCTCTGCCTGTAATTCAAAATCGCAGGATCGTTCACATGTATTGCAGGCAATGGGTTTAAGTGAAAGCCATATAGATTCTTCTGTAAGAATATCTATAGGACGTTTTAATACAGAGAAAGATGTGGAAACCATGGTAAAATGGATAACGAAGTATCGTGATATCACTATACTTGCGGATTCGTAGGTGATGAGATATGCCGGGATGGAATTTAAGAGAAGGGGCACTTATAGAGACAAAAGTTAGCGATGACGAATTCTGGTCGCTGTTTAATTTTGTCTTTTCTGATGCCTGCAAAAAGACAAATACCTATAAGTTTGGCCTGATCAAATCCATCTGCGATCAAGTATATGATCTTTATGATGACGGACAAGGCTTTTATCTTTCGTATGAAAAATTGTTCGCAAAATTCGCTGAGAACTATTGGAACCTTGTTAACCGATATTGCCTCAAACAGATGTCGTATAATGGCAAGTCCGAGTTTTCCAAGATTGAACTGATTATTAAAGATGCAGTTAAGACATACGAAATCCCGGAGAATATAGAATTCTTGTCTTTGTCGGAGGAGGATCGCAGAAAGATTACAAGAACGGTTACATCTGAATGTAAAAAATGTGTAATAGGTGCCTTGTATAATGACTTTGAAGGAAAGTTATATGCTTTTAATCTTAGAGGCACTGGATTGTTCTTAAGTTATGCAGCTTACCGGTTTATATCCAAGTATAAAATGGAAATTGAGAGGCTGAACTATTATGCTTGGGCCCGATTCTTAGAAAAAGTTAAGGTGTTAGTTGGAAAATGGGTCGGTAACCATGACTCCAATCAAATGATCGTTAAGCCGTACCTTTTTACATCTGAAATACTGTAGCGTATAGCAGAACCCGGTCTTAACATACCATCCTTTATAGCACGAATCGAAATATCTGTTTTACGGTACATATACTCAAATAGTGTACAGTAACGATTTATGTATTTTGTGGCCACACCACGGTAAAACTCATACTGTTTTTTGATAACTGAATGAAGGTTATTTACCGTGTTAAGATTGTAAAAGCTGGTCTTCTCGTTTTCGACATTCTTGATACTACAATCCGCCAATGTTTCGAGAATG
>NZ_AUJX01000081.1 GCF_000424445.1 Oribacterium sp. NK2B42 | reverse complement strand
AAAAAAAAGAACGCTATGGGTGTTTTCAATAGCGTTCTTTTTTAATACGTTAGTTTAATCTTTTTTTCAGAAATTCCTTTTCTTCAAATTCACATTACTTTAAAAAGCTGTCTGATCGCTTTTTCATTCGGAACCACAATCTTTCTTAACAATTTATCTATCAGTATAGGTGCCAGCTTCATTGCCTTTTCGGAACCTGCACCCGGCATAAGCGCAACATTAAACGCATACAAAAGACCGATTTTATCATAATATGCTTTTAGCTGTTCAGGATCTGTTATACCTGTGTACCTCTGGAAAAACATGTTTCCAACCTTTATAACCATTTCCTTACTCATACCTGTACTGCGTTCGATACTGGCTGCCTCAGCCCCCGCAGGTGCTACAATCATATCGCGATATATGGATACCATATCGCAAACCGGTGGTCCCATTGTAACTGCAGGCATATCTATGAGCAAAAGTTCATCGTTTTGGATCATAATATTACCCGGATGAAGGTCATTGTGAGTAACAGTATCTACCTCAGGTATCTCATCTATGATACTATGGCAAAGTGCAATTTCTTCATCTGAGCACCACTCTTTAAGATTATCTGCATAGCCATGGTAAACATCCTGGATACGGTCAAATCCTCCATCTTTGATGTGAGTAGAGTGTAGTTTTTTTGCCAATTCCACATACTTATCTACGTAATCATCAAGTAACTCCGGATTATTCATCATAGCATGACCCAAAGTATCACTTTTCAGCATCTCGAAAACGACGCCAAGGCAATCACCGCATTTAACAGTATCATAGGCAATAACAGAAGGAATACCGTTTATAAATGCTGTACGGGCATATTTTCTCTCCCGTTCGATTTCGTCCACGCTCATCCATGGCTTATATACTTTAACGATGGTATCATCATCCAATCTGTAAATAGTACCATTTCCGCCCTGCCCTATAACCGGGCATCCGGTAACATCTATCTCACGAAGCTTTTTTCTCACATCCAGGATTTCTGTGAAGCCGGTAGTTTCAAATATGTCATATACTTCCGGAGAAACATTGACAATAGGAAGTTTTGTTTTTACAGATTTACATAGTTTCATCAACACGCGAAGACCGGCTGAAGATATATACTCGAGGCCATCAGCATCAATGAAAAGGTCATTCTCCCCACGGTTTTCAGCCAGGGCAAAAATCTCTTTTTCAACCTCCGCAGCATTGCTTCCATCTATACGCTTATCAAGACAGATGGTATAACGTTTGTTTTCCGTTGTGGTTTTCATAGTCTGTTCTCCTAAGCTTTTCTGCACTTATGCTTCTGTCAAAAATTTATCCTTCAGCGCTTCAATATCAGCATCCGACACGCCCAGCTCTTTCTTGATATATTCAACAGGTGAACCATATTCAGCTTTTATCCATTCAAGTGCATTTGTCATTGTTTCAGGAAAAACCTCATCCATCCCAAGCATATATAGATTATATTTGTCCTCATCAATGTCCCTTGATTCCAAAAGCTTTCTTTCTCCCGCAATCTTCTCAGCATTAAATTCATTGGTCAGAAGATAATCCTTCATTATGGTTTCCTCAGGAACTCCAAGTGCAGAAAGAATCAGCATGGCTCCGCAGCCGGTACGGTCTTTACCCTGTGTGCAGTGGAAAAGGAGTGATTTACCCTCAGGAAGCTCCTTTAACTCATCAAAGAACTTTGTATATCCTGCCTTACCTGCATCTGAGGAAAGAAAATCAATATACATCCGGTCACTGAGGATGCCAAGCTTGATCGCCATATCAAGTTTTGAAATCGGATCACTCATGTCTATGTTTGACGTGGAATCCTGGGCATTATCAGCATTTTTCTTACTAAGTACTTCTTCATCTATGATATGGACACTTAAATTTTCTACACCCGGTATCTCGGGATCAGGTGCACTTGCATTTTCCATGGTCATTCTGAAATCAATAACCGTAGCAAGTCCATATTCATCCACAAGACGTTTAATATCTTCTTCCGAAGCTTTGGCAAGCGCCGCCGTACGAAGTAATACACCATGCCTGATCATCAGACCGTCGTCAGTTTTGTATCCTCCGAGTTCTCGTGCATTTCCTATGCCCGTCATAGAGATAGTCTGGCTCTCCACTGTAATTTCATCCGCAGTTGCCTCGGCCTCCTTCACTGATGCTGTTTCAGTCGATCCATCACTTCTTTCCACCGAAGTGTCGCTTGTCTCTGAAACAGTATTATCCATTGTTTCAGTCTGTTTTTGCAGCGTTTCTTTAGTTTCTGCAACTGCGGTTGTTGCTGTATCCGTATTGACTGAATTACCTTTTGAACCACAGGAGTTAAGTATGCTCAAGGTTAAAGCTGTTAAGATAAAAAACTTCATCTTGTTTTTCTTCATATTTTATACCTCAATTATCTGAATTTGATATAGATCGTATATTGATGCTGTTTAGCTCATGTTACATACGATTTTTTCAAATCCGGATGTTTTATATTTTAAAAAAGTTTAAAACTTGATTGTTCTGTTTAATGCCGGAGAAATGTCAAAATCAGCACTGATCAGTCCGCTTTTTCTGGTTCTCTCCACGAAACCTGCTATCATGTCTTCGGTCATTTTTGTATAAATATAAGGTACGAGCATATATTTGGCTTCTCCGTATATCTTTGCCAAGGCTCGTCCTTCCTCAACATGATCTTCACCAAAGTACGTCAGCAGCATGCTATTCCATACTATCTTTACTGTTTCATAATCCATGCCCAGATATTTCGGAACAGATTCAGGATTTGTTTCACCAACATGCACCATGCCAAGGTATGAACTTCCCAGATCAAGCAGAGGGTGCCCGTATCCAACATCTCCCATATCTATGAAGATAAGTTCATCATTCATATACATTATATTTTTGGCGTGATAATCACCATGCAGCATGGTGTTGCAATCCTCCAGCGCCTCATATACACTGAGAAGTTTTGCATCTTCCTCAGGTGTAAGATACTTCGCCATACCTTTTGCCCTGCTCTTATACATTTCAAGCATGTTGGTAAGTTTTGAGTTATTGCCCGGTGTCGCATGAAGCTCCTTTAAGAGCTTCCCCATACGTCTTCCCATCTCTTCTGCGCGGGTAGTATCTTCCATGATATAAGCAGAGAGTGTTTTGGCATTCAGCATTTCATAGACTGCTCCGAAACTATCGCCGACTTTTGCCACATCATAAGAAATTGCTGTTGGCACACCGGCAACAAAAGCTGCACGGGCCACATCACGTTCCTCCTGTACAACCTTCATCGGAACTCCCGGAGCGAACACCTTGATGATTGTTTCATCATCCAGACGGTATACTTTTCCGTTGGCACCCTCTCCTATCACCTCGCATTGATCTACACTGATCTCACGGAGTTTCTTTTCTACTTTCAGTATTTCCGTAAAACCGGTGACTTCAAAAATATCATAGATTTCAGGTGAAACATTTTCGACAATGACCTCCGCCTTGATAGCTTTTTTTAATTTCAAAAGCACGCGAAGTCCTGCTGAAGATATATAGGACAGTTCAGAGGCATCTATCCAAACATCTTCTCCCGGATTACAGACTCCCATAATTTCAGTCTCAAACTCCTGGCAATTCAGTGAGTCCACACGACCCCTTACTGTCAGTTTTCCTTCTTTTCCTTTTTCTACCATTGCTCCTCCTTATCCTTAACAGCCGAGATTGATACATTGGTTACAACTTCACGGATTTCCTACGGAACCGGGGCAACCATCATAAAATCAATCGGCTCAAACTCACCAAATATCAGTATAAAGTAGTAAAAAAAATAATCATAATCAATTGAGCAATCAGCATCATAGAAAGACCAATTGAAAAATGAAGCTTTTGTGTTTTGTGATGAAATATATGCATTGCTATCAATCCACCAACTGGTCTCGCTTACTGACGTGACTCGGCAAAAGCAGCCAGTCTAGTATCAGGCGGCAATATGTCCGTCAAGCTTGCTCGTAAGGACATATTGACATCTGATACTTCACTATATAGAAAACATCCCGGATCATGGCGCTCGCCTTGAATCCGGGATGTTTTTCTAACCTGTGTTTTTTCGTCTGCAGTTTTCCTTTTTACTGTAGTAACTACGCTTATTCTCGTACATCATCGCATCTGCTATAGAAATGAGATTATTGATGTTTCCGGGATTATCTTTTGCTACAGCATAGCCTGCGGATACACTTATGCTGTCTATATGCTCACCCCTCCAGGAGGCAACGATATCATTGAATCCAACCATCGCTTCATTAAGGTAATCCGGATCAACCTCTAAAAGAGCCACAAACTCATCGCCACTTATATGATAACACTCTCCGTAATCACTAAAGGCTTTCTTCAGGCATTCTCCGGCACCCTGCACCAACTCATCACCGGCCTTATGCCCCAGACTGTCATTGATACGCTTAAGTCCGTTCACATCAAATACCACTGCGGTAAGATTATCCGGAAGCTTATCAAGATTTTCATACTTATCAAGTACATTACTGTAGGCAAACCGGCTTTTCAACCCCGTCATCACGTCAGAAGAACCGTCCCCCTGACTTATTCTTCGGAAAGCGCCATGAAGAACTCCTTATTGCGCTGCGTATCCAGAACGCGGATCGGCTTGATCTGATCCGGCGCGGTCTTTTCAAGGAACATTCTGCGGTCGCGGTACAGCATGTGCGTTTCGGGTTCCAGGATCCTGACCTTATGGACGATTTCGGCGGCATCCGGGATACCGGCCTGCGCCATCAGGCATACCGCCGTCTTAGCCGTCATAAAAACGGGATTCGTCCGTGCCTGTGCACTGTAGTCAATGTATTCTTTTTCCATGCTGTTCCTCCTTAAAAAAAACATTGATATCTCATATATCGGCTGCCCGATAAAAATAATAAAAAAGATGATGGGGCCATGGATAAACTCATAAAGGATCAGATAGATGCGCTTCTATATGGTGGTGAAGTAAAGCCTGTAACTATATTGATCTTAATTACCTTTCAAATAAAAAAAAGAACGCTATGGGTGTTTTCAATAGCGTTCTTTTTTAATACGTTAGTTTAATCTTTTTTTCAGAAATTCCTTTTCTTCAAATTCA
>NZ_AUJX01000080.1 GCF_000424445.1 Oribacterium sp. NK2B42 | reverse complement strand
TACTCCCAATGAAGTTCAGAAAACTTCAGGCAGATACAATCCGTATGAAGCTGATCAAAATAGCTGCAAAAGTAGTTCGATCAGCAAGATACATGGTATTCAAACTCTGTAGCAGTTGTCCATATCAGGAAGAGTTCATTGAGACACTTTCAAACATCAGGCAACTTCAAGTTGAGTTGGAATAGCAACTTAGTGGAACTTTGACAGCTTAAAAGGATTTCTTTCCAACGATTACGGGATTTTTGCGCCCTTTTTTCGGTAGATAACTGTTGATTCTTTTAAGGTTGTTTTTAAAATTATCCGCAGAGGCTAAATTGAGTGAACTTATACCTCCGTGAATAATTCAGGATAATCATTATCGTAAGATATTTATCCGTGAATACATGTCATGAGAAATGGTTTTATAGCAATGGGAGTCATGAAAATAAAATGAAAAATATTATAGTAACAACAAGGTCGAAAGAGAACAACGATTTAATCAATTTCTTCACAGAACAATGGATAATTGCCTTAAGGAAATGCAGTGATATTTATGTAAAGGTCGTTAATGTAGATACCCTTGAGGGTCTGGATGATGAGCTTGATGCTATTATAGAGAGCAGGAACAGTGGCGTGCTATGTTACAACTGCTGCGGAATAAACTTTACTGACGCGGATAATATGAATGTATGGGAAATGAATGGAATTCCTGAATATACTTTTCTTCTGGATCATCCCAGGAATTATTATGATAATTTAGAGTATCCAATAAATAATTTACATGTGATATGTCTCGATGAAAACCATGTAGATTTTATACATGAGTATTTTCCGAAGGTTAGTGAAGTAATATTTCTTCCCGATAGCGGGGTAAAGGTATGTGACGATATCAAGACATTTTCGGACAGATCCATAGATGTACTCTACTGTGGAAATTGTCAGATCAAGTATGATACCGTTTCACAGGTAGACGGCTTTACTGATGGAGGATCGGCATTGTATAGAAATGCTATTAATTATATTTTTAATGATCCTACTTTGACAGCAGAAGATGCAGTAAAAAAATATCTGGATGAGACAGGAACAAAAAGTGGTAAGGATGAGTTATACAAATTATTTATAATTGAAAAAGTGTCAAGACAGATAGAAGACATAGTGAGAAGACACTATAAGCTTTTGATCATGCATGCACTTGATGATGCCGGTATAAAGGTAGACATTTACGGAGACGGATGGGAGGATGATGAAAACCCTTTTTCTGAAAATATTCGTATACATGACAGAGTCTCCCCGATGGAGTGCCATAAACTTATCGGAGATGCCAAGATCGACCTGAGTATCATGCCATGGTTTAAAAGAGGAAGCAGCGAGAAACCTTTCGCCGGCATGATGAATGGGGCTGTATGTGTATCTGATTCTTCGACTTATCTTGAAAAGAATTATATTGATGGAACCGATATTATGCTATTTGATCTAGATCAAGTTGAAAAGGCAGTAAAGGATATTAAGTGGTTGCTTAGTAATCCCGATCAGGCAGAAATCATTGCCAGGAATGGTTATTATCACGCTATGGATTCAGACGGTACTGATGCTAGAATCAGACAGATGTTGGAACTTATGATGAGATGATAAAGATATAGTCAAGGGGTATGAATATGATAAGACTCGATGAAGGATTTTATAAAGAAGAAATCTTATGTGGTTTTAGAGTTACTGAAAAGAGAAAAAAGTGTTGGTCAGTTCTTTTGAATATGTTGCAGGAATTTGATACTTTTGCTAAAGAGTTTTCCTTGCAATATTTTGTTGGTTTCGGAACACTTCTTGGTGCTGTCAGACACAATGGGTTTATACCATGGGATGATGATATTGATATTGTAATGAAACGTGACGAGTATATGCGTATGGAGGGATACGCTCGCGATTATTTTAATGGAAGGGAATTAAGAGGAAGAAGATTGCTATATGAGGATGCATATAACGATGAAGCAGTTATTAAATCATATTTTTCAAAGATTAGAGATCTTGGAACAACAATTGCGGAACCGTCCATGAGAAAAAATGGAGTATTTTCGGGTATTTCTATTGATATTTTTCCATTAGATGCTGTGAGTGATGGTACAAATGAATTGGCTATAAAATCGAGAATGAGAGCCGAACTGTGGTTGTGTTTTATACATGGTGTTAATTATAAAAAGATATTTAATGAATTATTTAATGGTCAAAGTATTTTGAAAGATGAGCTGTTATTTAGAATAAGTAATCTACCGATGAAAGAACGCTTCAGAATGTTTGAGGATTTTTCACTTTTAATGTGGGGAAAAAGTAATATTGTTGGTGATCTTATCGAAAATTTGAATCTAAATGGGAAACGTGATAATGATTTATCTTGGTGGCAGGAAGAAAAATATCTACCTTTTGAAAATCTGATGGTGCCAGTCCCTTCCGGATGGAATAATGTATTGTCTGCAGAATATGGAGACTATAAGGAATATGTAAAGGGAGGATCGGCACATGAAAATAGCTTTTATGATCCTGATACACCTTTTAGTGAATACCAGAATGGAAATATTAAAATACCTGATGACTGGAGGGGAGAATTATAAGGTGTTTAAGTATAATCTTAATTTTTGAATTACTAGAACTGATAATATAAACAGAACTATAAATTATAGTAGACAAAATGTGTGCCAGTGAGTGAGTCTCTGGCACACTTTCTTTTTTAAAAATAGTGGTTATTAGGTTTATGTAGATTTCTTAATTGTTTATACCTAGTTCTTTTAATAACGTGTCTGTTTTTATGGAATACTCATGCCATAAATAATAGTACTCTGCCTGTCCAAGCTTCAGAATATTCAGATTATTTAATGTGACTTCAGACTTATTGTTTAAAAGATTTGTATGTATGGGATATTTCATATTCCACGGTTTCTCGCTGCCGGCAAAGTGAATTATCGTGGGCTCATAAGCGGGTTTGACCGATTTAGTGTCAAAATACCACATGCAAAAGTTATGTGGCATATAATAAAGGTCTTTATATTCGGGGAAACCAAATACGTTCATTTGACCTGCGAATGCAGCAGACAGGAGACCCTGGTCACCCCAGTAAACATTTTCTTTCTTGCCCAATACTCTTGATAAGGTTATCGCAAGACTGGTGTAGTCAGCTATTCCAAAGTCTAAAGTTCTCATCATTTTAAGATTAATAACATAGGAGCCGGAATTCATAAGTCCTCTTACAATTCCCGGAAGTAAAGCCATGTTTGATAGATCACTTTCTAAATAAAGTGCAAGATTACCTTCCGGCGTAACTTTAAATCTTATAGGAGTTACCGTAAGAGCGTTGCCTTGAAAATCTGCATCATAATATGCAGAAGGATCTGAAGCTATAAATGTGTCACCCGCATCTATGTACATAATCCGATCAATGTCGCTCGGCAGATAACGATGAGCTAAAAGTGGATAGTATGCCGCATCGTTCCAACCGCCACCAAGTTTTGACAGCACTTCAAAACCATTCTGGCTTTCGATTTCTATGTCATAAAAGGAGATGTTATCATATGCCTCACATTGATTATATAGTTTCTTTAGATATTCTTTGCTTATTCCGCTATGGAGCAGAAAGAAATTAACAGGTCGTACATTGACGTTTTCGTGTATAGATTGTAACTGAACTGTGATATACCTAAGCAGATTAACGTCCGATGATGTCATTATGTTTATAGATTTTGTCATATGGTAACACCCCTTGGAATGAGCCTATCATGGAGTCTTTTAGAAACTGAATGATTTTTTCAAAATATTATTCTGTTTATTCCTTAAATGCATTAACAGCGTTTAATATACTTGCAACTGTCTGTTTCCACGTGTATTTATCAAGCACTATAGACTTACTATTTTTTACAATAGCTTTTGTTTATTCGGGATTATTTAATATTTCTTCAATGATATCGGGAATATGGTTTAGTTCCGTTAGTTCATAATAGTATATGGATTCCTGATCCTTAAAGTTTTCTTTCAAGTAAGTACTTGGATTGGTCAGAGAAACGGATTCCTGAAGAAAAGTGTTGAACACTCTTTCATGAGTGCCGTCCTTAAACCAGGGCATAACATTAAGATTTATTCTTGCATCCGCCATGATATCAAGGGAATTTGCAAATGGAATACGTTCCGAGATATGATGAAAATGAGGATGATTGCACTTGGGGTAATTATTCCATCCACGACCTACTATCCAAAGATCCCTACCGGAATTAAGAACAGAATCAATAACCTTTTCCCTATAGTACATTCTGATATACCAGTCAGCTTCCTCGCCTGATTCCATGACAGACAATCTGGTTAGATCGTCAGCATTGTAGTCTGCATAGGACAAGATTCTGTCAACTGCTGCTGGAAGAGAAAATGAGGGATTAACTTTCATAAAATCCATTGCATCAAACAGAATCTTCTGTACTGCACCTGAATATTTTTCTCTGATGGTTCTTATATATCCTTCTGGTTTATAGTATGTGCCGGAAAACAGAATGTCGTATTTTTATTTTCCCATGACGGCGGTTCTTTGTCAGGGACGGTAGCTGCATGGGGAAGGAAATAGACATTGGGGATTGTATCGGAGCAAAAACGCATACACCATGTGACATCCTCTACATCATAGCAGAATCGGAGGTAAGCCTTTGGCAGAGCCCGATTATATTTACCGAATCTAAAGGGTGGGTCAACAAATATTGAGACCACAGGGATGTTGAGTTCATTCCATAATTCAACATATGTGGGCCCTATTGCGGGCATTTGATCATAGCCGATGGCAGCGTCAACCGGTGCCTTTGTGAACTCATATAAGTCTCTAAGAGAATGATCAGGTGTGTTATTGGCATCCCGTAGATCCAGAATGAATGTTTCGTGACCTAATGAATGCAGCTCTTTATTTATCTCATCTGTGTAATGATTAAAGGATTCTATCCCTGAGTAAAACAATATGATTCTCATATAAACTCCCATAGCAAAAATGCCTTGGACTTAATATAAACAGTCAGTATTTCTATAATATTTAATATCGTTTAAAGTCGGAGTATTTATAAGAGATGACTTCACAAATAGCCACACTGATACACGATAAGATAGACCTGTGACATTCCGCTTTAAAGTAAATATAGTCTGAATTTAGACGATATGAAAATGCTTCATGGTGTGTTAAGGTTTTTGGGATCAAAGATGCGCGTATGTTTTAAAATACTTAAATTGTGTATACATGTATAAAATGATAATATGAAAGCAAAGGAAATATAGTTGGAAAAAGAAATTGATACAGAAAAAGACTTAGAATTAGACAACTTTCTGGATGATGAACCGAAAAGTAAATGGGCAGCTAAGGCTTCCGTTTTTACAAACCTCTTTAGTAAGGTAGAATATACATATCAACTATATAGAGCCTTACATCCCGAGGATGATAAGACGACCATAGATGAGATAACGCATATGACCATAGAGAGCCATATGCTGAACCAACAGTATAACGATCTCGGTTTT
>NZ_AUJX01000079.1 GCF_000424445.1 Oribacterium sp. NK2B42 | reverse complement strand
TGATTCAATTGGCACCTGATGATGACCCTGTGTATGACTTCATGATCAAAAAACGATCTGAAGGCAAACAGTATTTCGTGTATATGACTGCTGGTGCAAATAAATTCTTGCGAATTTACTATGGTAAAGTAAAGGAGTATTTGGCTAAACAAAAACTGTAGTAACTTCGATCTACTTGCATATGATATCTACGACCGAGAGCATATCTGTCGGTTTATTAAAGGCACCCGAAAACCAAAGGAAATAATTTTTGGGAAATATCAAAATAGGCCTTGACTTTTTATTGGCAGGCTTTAGTCGTGAGTAAGGCGGCTTTTTTAATTATTCAGCCAGAAAACCCATGTCTTTAGGTCGTGGGATGAATGGCATCACCTTTAGAAATGTAAAATATTAAAGTGCCACTATGGCTATGGCACATAATATGCTATCATATACATACAGGAATAATCCGTGTCTTTAGAAAGGAGGCTCACAGTATGAAGATCTATTCCACTTACAGCGTAAAGATCAAACATTACAACAGTATATTCAAAAATACTATAAGTGTGTATATACATGCTGTGGACTATCTCATAACAGTCTGTCTCAATGAGTGGAAAACCATATCCCTGATAGATGGTAGCCTTTTACGTCAACAGTTCGTAGAGCGTTTATGCCATTCGACAAAAGATAATCCATCTCCATATCCGGACTTTGATATCAGTGTGATTAGCTGGTTTTCTCACTTTCCCTCGTCTGCAATAACAATATTTTACATAAACTGCGGGTGTTTAACGAGCCTATAGCTGTTGTCACTAAGGATATCAAGCACTATATCGGCTTCCACAGAGTACTTTAGGCAGGTATGCGCATTATATAAATCACTTAGATCAACGAATTTCTCTGCTTTTTCGTGTGATATATTCCCAGTTTTCATCTTCCTTTGTATTAGCCTGTCTCTGAGCATTCCTTCATCAGCCCTGATGCTTATTGTAAGATCTGACAATCCCTTAAGTTCCTTCCATCCGGGTTTATCAAGAAGAAGATAATTGCCCTCCAGAAATACGATGTCACCGCTTACCATTGTGACATCCTCAACAGGATTGTGAGTAAGTCTGTCGTATTCCGGCCATCCAACGGTCTCACCGTTTGCGACCTTCATTGTTCTTTCCAACAATTTTTCGAGATCGAAGGTCTCCGGACAACCTTTCAGTTCGACCATCTTATAGGTTTTACCATCCCGCTCCATGTCATGAGTCAGAAGATAATCCTGATATCTATGAAAACCGTCCATCCCTATTGTTGTTATGGGCGTGAGATCATTATTTGATTCAGACAAATGTTTTAAAAAACTTAGCAGCGTGCTTTTTCCTGCCCCGGGAGGTGCAGCCAACAATATTAATACCCGTTTCTTCTTTTCTCCGTATAGCTTATTTGCGTATTTAAGTATAGGGATAAAAATATTCTCAATGTTGTCATTAGTATAATCGACATTGACCTCTATACCGTTTATATCAGTTTTGTAGTTCATGAAATACTTCCTAACCTTTGCGTGTTTTTAAAGATAGATGAGTTCTGTATGATATAATATTTTAAATCGTACTTCTTTAAAAATAAATGGAGGCTTTTAAATGAAGACAGTATTATGCTACGGAGATTCAAATACATATGGATTTGACCCTCGCAATGGGCTAAGATACCCTTCCGATATCCGATGGACCGGAAGATTACAGCAGTTACTTGGACAGAATTACAAGGTGATAGAAGAGGGCTGTAACGGAAGAACAACTGCTTTCGATGATCCAACAGAGCCTTGGAAAAACGGGCTTCCATATCTGAGGCCCTGCCTTAATACACATAAGCCGATAGACATAGTTATACTTATGCTCGGGACTAATGATCTTAAAAATTGTTTCAATGTTTCAGTTAAAGAGATAGCAGAGGGTGCCGGAAAGCTTGTTGATGTCATCAAGGAATTTACCGCTGATAAACAGGGGTTTATCCCGAAGATCATTTTGGTATCTCCACCGGAAATAGGTGAAGGAATAAAATCATCTCCATTCAGCGAAAAGTACGATGAAGATGCAATAGAAAGTTCCCACAGCTTCCCTGAGTATTACAAAAAGATAGCCGAAGATAAGGATTGTATTTTCCTGAAAGCTTCAGACTACGCAGAACCCTCAAGGGAAGATTCTTTACATTTGGCTCCTGAGGGGCATGAGGCATTAGCTGAAGCACTATATAAGACTATCATTTCTAACGATTGCTAAAGGCGCCAGATTGTAAGATGAAAGTGTTGATTGGGAAATCTATAAACAGGTGAAGGGAGGATCTGCTCCATGAAGGCAAGAGAGAAAATTATATGTACGGTTCTGATGGCATTTCTGATTCAGCTCATGCTCACCGCATGTAGTGTGGAAACTCCTGAAATGAAAAAAACTCCGGAGACCACGATTGCAGATGGTTTATGTAAAATTAATGTGGAAGGAACAACAGATTTACCTGGAAATTTCTTCCTTTCCTTTGTGTTCAGCAGAAACCTTATCATGCTGGACGGCAAGGGAAATATCGTATGGTCAAAACATGAAGATCAGGAAACTGACGGCACACTAAGTTCCCTGACCGGATGGTGGGATTTTAAAAAACATGAGGTGGACGGGAAAACCTTCTACAGCTACCATGATCAGACAGGTGCGTATGACAATTACGGCATGCTGGGTTATGCCCCGGGAGAACGCGTAATTCTGGATGCTGATTTCAATGAAGTGAAAAGAATTACATTCGAAACATCGGATGTCACGGAAAAAGGGGATCCGCTGGATGGACACGACTTTCTGATGATCGGTCCGGATCACTATATCCTTTCCGGATACCTAAAGGACACTGTATATAATGTGCCGGGCTTCCCGGATGGTTCCAGTGTGCTATACTCCTATCTTCAGGAGGTTAAAGACGGTGAGGTCGTATGGGACTGGAAGAGCATAGATTACCCTGAGCTTTATGAGCTGACCATACTTGACGGCAGTGAAACAGCATCGGATTATGCTAATGTGGAAACAGATGTACCGGATTACGTCCACTTTAACTCGATGAGGATCGACAAAGACGGAAATCTAATCTGTTCCTTCAGGCATTTAAGCTCGGTACTATGCCTAGACCGTTCACAGAGAGAAAATCAGATCCTCTGGATCCTGTCCGGCAAAGGGGATATGTTCGGTTTGAACGAAGCGGAGAAAAGTTCCTGCCAGCACTATGCGACCCTGGACGGAAACTATCTGACACTGTTTGATAACGGCAACTCTCAGCAGGAAACACGGGTAATCTCGTATCTTCTCAATAAGGACAATACCACATCGAAAGCAGTTCGCATATATTCTTTTCCCGGAAAGTACTCCCAGGCCTGCGGATCAGTCCAGCATCTGCAGGATAATCTGTATGTGATCGGATGGGGCTGGGCTACAAAAGATGCGAAGTGTATGTCGGTTTATGATTTTTCTGCTGGCAAGGAACTTCTTTCCATCACACTCGATAATCCTCAGAATATTACTTACCGCTGCGTCTATTATGATTAAATGATTGTGGTGCCTGGGTGAACTGAAAAAAATTAAACATTCATTTTTTAAGCCACGGAATGGTATAGGAACCATCCGTGACTTTTTATTCTGTAAACTTACGTTCTGCATTTATGTGCATTTTTTTCAACCTGCCATGATGTAGACTTTAATCATTGAAAGAGTAATCACACATTACTCAGCGTCATTTACACAATTTGCCAACTGGCAGGAAAGGATTCCTATGAAAACCGAAAGAGTATTAAGCATGGATGCTGACAGCAGGATTTACCACAAGCCAAATTGTCACTATGTAAAAATGATGTCCCCAAAGAACCGTATGTCCTTAGCCAAAGAAGATGCTCAGATTAGAGGATACCGCATCTGTAAATGTTGTAATTCAATGTCTTACCATTACAGAACAGAGCAGAACACAATTGAGTACTACAGAAAGAATAAAAAGATGGATTTCAAGTTCATAGATGGTGTTTTATATGTAAAAACGGAGATTGGTTGCTGGAAAATGATTTATTCTAAAAAGTTTGAGGATATAGTGCTTTACCATAGAAATACCGTTTCAGCGCCTCTTGATTTTGATCATCCTGAGAACGAACCCTATCACAGACAAGTCGATGCACAATCTAGCCATACTATCAGCGGTTATCTCAACTACATTTATGAGCATGACAGGTATAAAGCTGCCACGGAGCGTGGCGAGAAGAATTTCAGGTTCTCAAGTAAGAAATATGCCCGTCACGAAGCAAAAGCTCAGAGAAAGCGCCAGCATAGAAGAGTAGAGCAACTTTTTATGTTAATTGAAAAAGGAGATTCCAATCTCCTCAAATTATCAATCTGCTAACAATACAAAAAACGAGGATGAATATCATGGATATATTTAGAACAATAGTCACGACAACTGCCTCTGTTGTTACATGGGAAATACTCAAGAGAAGAGATGAGAAAAATAAAGAAGAAAGTGAATACAGAAATATTAAGATCAAAAGGGATCTGATGGATGAATTCTCAGCATCTTGCGATAAAGCAGGAGTTGAAATGGATTTTCAGCTTAAGAAAATGATAACGGATTTTAATAGAGAAGTGCAAGATCAGGAAAGATGATAGATTAATGACCATATAGAAGCGTCACAGACTTAATCGAGCTTATAATTGACACCGTATACGGTGTCAATTATAATGTTTATAGATATTAAATTTGGTAGGTGTATATATGGCAAAATGGGAAAAGCTGATTGAGAGATTGTACCGCCTTGACTCGTCAATTCGTTATGATGAACTTTCGAAAATACTGAAAGCATATGGATATAATTCCAACGAAACAAGTGGAGGATCCAGTCATGTTACATTCCGAAAGAAAGGATGCAATCCGGTGACGATTCCCAGACACAGCCCGATTAAAAAGGTATATATTGAGCTTGTGAAAAGTGTTGTCACGAGGGAGACACTTAATCAGGAAGAAACTCCGGAGGAATGAATATGAAAACAAATATAAAAAAGCCAAAGAAAACAATTGAAGATTATATGAAACTGCCATACAGAATGGTGATTGTTCCGGACGAAGAAGAAGGAGGATATACTTTGTATTTTCCTGATCTACCTGGTTGTGTTACATGCGTAGAGTCTTTGGATGAAGCTAAGACCATGTCTGAAGATGCAAAGAGAGAGTGGTTGATAGCAGCATTCGAGGATGGTATTGATATCAAAGAACCTCAGGAAGAATATTCGGGACAGCTACGCCTTCGTATGCCGAAGAGTCTGCATCGACAACTCTCCCGCAGAGCATCTGAGGAAGGTGTCAGCCTGAATCAATACGTTGTATACGAATTAGGACGGGCTGTGACGCGGTAATAGTTTTGGGTCGATTAGATTTGGCTGAAATGAAATAGTTATCGGGACCTTTTTGAGGGTATATTATGAAAACCCTTTAAAAAGGTCTTTTTCATGTGTTAAAAGGTTTGATTGTTAATTTCAGTTTCCTTTCAGCATACAAGAGCAAAATGAGTGATTAAAAAGCCATATTGTATTTTTAAAACGTTTTACAGGAATAATATTTTTTAAAACGCACATAAACGTTGACTTTTCTCTTTTTTCACATTAAATGATTCGGTTGAAGCCACGACCCTTTAGGGTCGGTTTTAAGCTAACCTTGATTTTCTATATAATGCTCAATTGTTGCCTGTGAGACCTGCCCGATGCTACACGCAAAGAATTCATCAGACCAATGCGTTCTTTCTTTCCAATAGTGATTAATGAGCCACTTTTCATGATATTTCCATGCATTGTAGGTACTGCACTGTTTGAGTACCGATGCCACCATAGAAACGGAGTCTGTAGGATTATACTGTATCAGCATATGTATGTGATCCTTGTCGGATTCCATTTTCTTAACGTACCAGTGATGTTTTGTACAGGCATCATAGATATACTGTTTTATATCTTTATCGAAGCTGCCGTAGAGCAGCTTCTTTCTGTATTTGTTCGCAAATATCATATGCACCATCAGAAGATTTTTGTTATGTCGTCGATGCTGGTATAAAGTCTTATCGCTCATTGAAAATCACCACGATTTATGTTATAATATACATGGTGAATATATTACTGTTTTGGGATTTTTTCAATGGCTGAGTATGTAAAGACAATAAAACTTCATATACATACCGATGATGCCGGTCGTCTTCTTTTTAAGGAGATGACTGATTGTTATGCAGATGCATGTAATTACATCTCAAAATACGTATTTGATAATGGCTTTAT
>NZ_AUJX01000078.1 GCF_000424445.1 Oribacterium sp. NK2B42 | reverse complement strand
CATTCTCGAAACATTGGCGGATTGTAGTATCAAGAATGTCGAAAACGAGAAGACCAGCTTTTACAATCTTAACACGGTAAATAACCTTCATTCAGTTATCAAAAAACAGTATGAGTTTTACCGTGGTGTGGCCACAAAATACATAAATCGTTACTGTACACTATTTGAGTATATGTACCGTAAAACAGATATTTCGATTCGTGCTATAAAGGATGGTATGTTAAGACCGGGTTCTGCTATACGCTACAGTATTTCAGATGTAAAAAGGTACGGCTTAACGATCATTTGATTGGAGTCATGGTTACCGACCCATTTTCCAACTAACACCATAGATATTAATAAGTGCCCTGATCCGTATACAGATCGAGAGGATGCTATATTAAGCATTCCTGATGATAAACAACTTAAGTCGGATTTTAATAGAAAAATTGATCTTGATCTTTCAACTCGTGAACTGGAATATAAAAATGAAATGTTCCCAGTAAATATTATATTTGATAATAATGAGCGTGAGGACTGGGCTGATGGCTATAAGGATTACTATGATAACTCTAAGGAAGCCAAGGAAAAGTATAAGCGTTTCAGAACCGAAGTCTTAGATACTATTGTTGCGTACAAATTGCCGGTAATCACACTTAAGCAGTCTACTCCAAGAGAAGCAGTATGTAAGGTTTTTGAAAATGTAAACACAGGCGGAGTTCCGTTGACGGTGTTTGAACTTGTTACAGCTACATTTGCGACTTATGGTTTTGACCTTCGTGAAGATTGGATTCATAAGGAAGACCATGATGGTGATACACCGGCATGTTCAGATATTATCTGGGGAAAATATGAGACACTAAAAACGGATGTGATGGATGGAATTGACGAAACTATGTTTTTGCAGACCATTACACTGTATACAAACTTTATAAAGACGGATGTACCTACCTCTTGTAAGAGAAGGGATGTATTGGCCTTAGCATATGATGATTATAAGAATAATAAGGCGGCTGTTTTGGAAGGTTTCAAAATGGCTAGAAAATTTTTGATGAGTCAATATGTATTCCGTCAGAGAGACCTGCCTTATGCATCTCAAATTATTCCGCTTGCTGCTATATGTGCCGTTATTGGAAATAGCAAATTTAATCAGCCAAAGACTCAGGACATATTAGCTCAGTGGTTTTGGTGCGGAATCCTTGGTGAAATGTATGGCGGAGCTAATGAGACGAAGTACGCATACGATATTGAAGATGTGGTGAATTCCATAAATGGACAAGATTCTCAGAATAGAACTGTAAATTCTTCGTTTTTCTCATCCACAAGATTATTGTCTATGCAGTCAAGGCAGAGTGCAGCATATAAAGGCATAATGGCACTGGTCTATAGAGCAAAGTGTGAAGATCTTATGAATGGAACAACTATGGATATTGTAAAGAGTATGGATGAATCTCCGGATATTCACCATATTTTCCCACAGGCATATTGCATAAACCAAGGATATGACAGGTCAAAGTGGAATTCTATAGTTAATAAGACTCCGTTATTACCTTCGTCCAATAGGGCAATTGGTGGTAAGGCACCGAGTATATATACTGCAAAAATAAAGAAAGATGCGGGGATAGAGGATTATACATTACGACATCGTTTTGAGACTCATTTGGTAAACTATGATGCATTAGTAGCAGATGATTTTGATTCATATTTTATTGATAGGGCAAAAAAAATATTAAATGTTGTTGAGAGTGCTATGGGTAAGGCTGTTTCAGATAAGGAATCCGAACAGACTGTTAAGGCTTTTGGAGTGGCACTTGTATAAAGTGATTTGGCACATTTCTAGAAAGAATTAAAGGAAATCAGAGAGTTATGGTCGGAAAGCATCCTGTAATTACTTTGTGTGGAAGCAAACGGTTTAAAAATCAATTTATGGACGCACAGAAGAGGCTTACTTTGGAGGGCAACATTGTTATCAGTGTTGGACTCTTTGGTTATTCAGGAGATCAGGAAGTCTGGGATGGAATGGATGAAGGAACCTTATCCAAGGCTAAGGAAATGTTGGATGATATGCATAAAAGAAAGGTAGATATGACCGACTCTATTTATGTCATCAATGTAGGCGGATATATCGGAGACAGCACTAGATCTGAGATTGAGTATGCCAAGGCGCATGGTAAAGAGGTGATCATGTAAGAGTCAGATATCGTGGTCAGGAAGGTACGGTTATAGATATCAATGGCGATTTGTACATGGTGTCGTTAAGTAGTGGTGGTGTCGATTCATATTCTGAAAGTCAATTGGAAAAGACCTGGTAATTAGTGGAGGTGCTATATGGCTTCTATAAGAGCTGATATCGAAAAATATATAAAGAAAGAATACAAAGCATCCCCGGAATATCTTTGGGAAAAAAATCCAAGCTTTGCGATATTCAGACATGAAGATAATCGTAAATGGTTTGCGCTTACAGCCACTATAAGCATGGATAAGTTAGGCATGGCATCATCTGAGGATGTTGATGTCATAAATGTTAAAATTGATGATTTAATGCTGAGGGATATACTTTTGCAGCAACCGGGATTTTATCCTGGATATCATATGAATAAGACCAGCTGGATCACAATTTTGATTGATGGCACAGTTAGTCTTGATGAAATCTGCAATATGGTTGATGCCAGTTTTTTAGATACTGCATCTAAGAAGAAAAAGGATAAGTTCCGTAAGCCCAAGGAATGGTTAGTGCCTGCAAATCCCAAGTATTATGACATTGAACATGCCTTTGATGATGTGGATGAAATAGACTGGAAGCAGGGCGCAGGGATTATAAAAGGAGATACAGTGTTTATGTATGTAGGTGCACCTGTATCTGCAATTCTCTATAAGTGCAGGGTGACAGAGGCTGATATTCCATATGATTATGAGGATAAGAATCTTAAGATTACGGCACTTATGAAGATAAAACTGCAAAAGAGATACAAGCCTGACAAGTTTACTTTTGAAAGGCTGAAAACTGATTATGGAATATACGCTGTGAGAGGACCGAGGGGGATACCAAATAGTCTGAGTGCAGCATTGAAATAAAGTATTTGTTAAATGGAG
The DNA here is from genome assembly GCF_000424445.1 of Oribacterium sp. NK2B42. Taxonomy (GTDB): domain Bacteria; phylum Bacillota; class Clostridia; order Lachnospirales; family Lachnospiraceae; genus Oribacterium. The sequence goes on along the minus strand of NZ_AUJX01000078.1, from coordinate 3,642 downwards.
AAGAAACCATGATGGAGCAGAATATAAATGAAGTTTGAGTTATTACCTGTTGAAAATATAGATTTGGCAGATTACAAATGTCTTAGCTCTTCTTGAAGCTGTAGAGGCATTTGTCAAGAAACACAACAACTTGAGATGGAAGAAACTTCCTAATTCTCGGATAGATTTGCCTGATTATATTGAAAGACCTATACATGAGGCATTAGTGAATGCTTTTGTACACCGTGATTACATGGAAAATGGAAGTGAGGTACATCTTGATATTTTCGATAACAGGATAGAGATTACTTCTCCTGGAGGAATGGTGGAAGGTCTTCCTATTCAGAAAAGGGATCTTTATCATATTGCTTCCAGAAGACGTAATCCTTATTTGGCTGATATTTTCCACAGGCTTCAGCTCATGGAGCGTTCTGGTAGCGGAATAAAGGAAATTATGAACGATTACAAAGCATCCGCTAACATTACTGAGGATCGTTTACCGACATTTTTCTCAGATGAGTCAGACTTTAATGTAACTTTCTGGAACCTGAATTATGGTGTTGAACAGAGTGAAAGTAAAGGAAGTAATAGAGAAGTATCGGATAAAGTATCGGATAAAAGTATCGGTAACGCTAATCTTAGCGATGCAGAAAAACAAATACTTAGTTATATTAGTAAAAACAGTAATATTACGCAAGCACGAGATAGGATTGATAGATTCCACTCGTGCTTTATTTTATGTGATTTTAAAGGGTCTAAATAATATATGACAGAATATGAGTTTTAGATTTAGTTCTGTACTATGTGGATTAGTAAATATCGCATTGACAATCGCAAATCGTTATAATATTATAATATTCACCTGCTATGAAAGTCTAAAGGCAGATAATTTCAGTACTAATTAATCTTTTATCCCTATTCGTGGAGAAGAATCCAAAAGAAAAGTATGATGTAAGTGCAAAAGAAAAATATGACATCTTTGAGATGTATTTTGACACTTATGTTACATCATGAAACAAATCAAAAATAAAAATATCATTTGGGATTTGTTCTACATATGTCTAATCCTGATGATATAATAAAACTAACAGCAAAGGAATGCAGTGTTAATGAGTAATAGAAAAAAGAAACCATTTGATCAGTTGACGATCACTGATAATTATATGTTTCAGGCAGTCATGAAGGAGCCCAAACACGTTAAACCACTTCTTGAGATGATAATCGGGAAAAAGATACGTAAAGTAGTGGTCGTTGACCGCGAGAAGACTGTGGAGACCGGGTATGATGCCAGAGGCATTCGCATGGACGTGTATGTAGAGGACGACGAAAACACAGTTTATGATGTGGAGATGCAGGCTTTCAGGAAATCGCAATTAGGTAAGAGATTCAGGTATTATCAGAGTGCGATTGACGTGGATATGGTAAACAAGGGCGATGGATTTGTCAGGTTGAAGAAAAGCTTTATCATATTCATCACTACTTATGACCCATATGACAAAGGATGGTTTATGTATCTTTTTGAGACACTGTGCAGTTGGGATGAAACCATCAGGATGCATGATTCTGCAAAAAGAATAGTGCTCAATGCCAAAGGAACCAAAGATAAAGAAGGTCATGAAGTAAGTGATGAAATAAAGAAAATGCTGGCTTATATGGATGGCAAAGCTCCGGAGTCGGAGTATTCCAGGATGCTTGATGAAGCTGTGAAAAAGGTTAAACACAACGAAGCAAGGAGGACGGAATATATGAATATCAATACATTTGCAATGGATGAGCGTGAAATAGGTGATTACAGGAGGATTGTAAAACAGATCCGTATAAATGATAAGAGATTTTCTGACAGTGATATAGTTTCTATTTTGAGCATTAAACCGGTTGTTCTTTACTGTGTCCGAAAAGCTTTAAGAGAGCATCCGGACTGGGACGATGAGGACATCGCAGAAGAAGTACTGTCGATGGACGAGCTTGATGAAGATGATGACTAAGCTGCAAGGGCGGTGCGAAAGACTAAATCGCTTTGATCAAAGCAGATGGTCTAAAGCACCGGCACGATGCCTTGTTTATTTCCTTCACCGTATGTTTTTATGATAAATTTGAGAAACTTCTGTACTGTTAATGAAGGATTTTTTCTATGAAAAATCCCCTACGGAAGAGTATAGCTCCAGCTGCAGGGGATGATCTTCATTCCGGCTATGATATCGTTCCAGCACATAGGAACAAGCAGCAGCTGCTCTTTAAATCCACCGCCCCATAGTATGGCATGGCTGAACTGTTAATAATTCTTGCTGTAAAATGTATTCGGCTATATGATGTATGAGATATTTACCAGTAGGGGGATTCGTTATGGATCTGAAACAGCTTGAATATATTGTTGCCATTGCGGAGACCGGGAATCTGTCTCTTGCGGCGGAGAAGATGTATATCACCCAGTCGGCACTTTCCCAGCAGCTTGCGAAGCTGAAGCAGGAGGGGGTTCCGCCTCTTTTCCGGGAAGAGAAGAAAAAGATGGTGCTGACGGATGCGGGAAAGATTTATCTTAACGGGGCACGTGCGATACTTCGTGAGGAAGCATTGGCACAGAAGAAGCTTAACAGTCTGAATGATGAAGATAAGGTGGTTTTTGATTTTTCCGTAGCTCCATATCTTCAATCGGTGGTTTATATAGATATACTTCCTAAGCTGAAAAAACAGTTTCCGAAGGTTTCTGTCAGAGTTCATACCAACAATACCATGAATACCCGTGAGGCTCTTGAGAACGGAAGCATTGACATGGCGTTCATTCCGGATATATATCAGCAGAGGGATTTTTTTGACTACATTCACATCTTTAAGGATGAGCTTGTTATGATTTCCCCGGGTGGGAATGATCAGACAACGGGTACAAGTACTGATTCGGATATGGATTTTTCCGAGGCTGTTGATAAAACAGAAGCATATGTACGTTCAACTGTTTTTGATAAGCGTCCGGTCACTATCCCTGCAGAGAATTCATATTTAAGAGAGCTCCCGGTCACCATCCCTGCAGAGGATTCATATTTAAGAGAGATTCTGGACAGGATTTTTTCGGAGGAAAGCAATATTCCGGAGATATACACAGAAACCAACGACTTTAACATTGCCCTGTCTCTGGTAAAAAACGGTGAGTGTAAGGCTGTCATTCCCAGATCCCTGGTAAAAGCGGATGGGCTTCGCATAGAGTCCTTCAAAGAACCCTGCTATTTTTATCTCACCGCGATTCACAAAAAAACAACCTCATCTCCGATCATTGATGCGGCAGTGAAGGAACTGAAACGTTATTTTATTGCCTGATTACATAGAACCCCGTCCCCCCCCTGGTCCATATAGGCTCTCGGAATCTTTAGCCTAGATTCCAAGGGCTTTTTCTTTTGTTCCATTTCTCAAATCCCCCCATTTTTTTAAAAAATACCAAATATAGGACTTGACAAATCCTCCCAAATCTGCGGCCGCTTCGCGGCCTATCTGATTAAGAAGTAAATGCGTCCTTCGCGGCGCCGGATAATTCTCGATCGGAGGTGTTTGTTCATGTGCAAGCCTATTAACCTAGGCGGTCATGCCGCCTATCAGGCAAAGATGATATCTTTGCTAAAGCAATACTATCCTGATGCTTTCACTCGTTTTGGTCCTTCCTTGTGGGCAGTCATT
>NZ_AUJX01000077.1 GCF_000424445.1 Oribacterium sp. NK2B42 | reverse complement strand
CGTCGTGGTAAGAAACGTGCCATCATCGCAATCGCCAGGATGATCCTTACAGCTGCCTATCATATGTTATCTACGGGCGAAGTATGGAACCCAACCGATCTTTATAAAATTGATATGCCTGGAACCCTCAAGGAAAAGCAGAAAGAGAAGGCTATCAAACAAGCAATGAAGCTTTTGATTGCTGAGGGAATAATCAAGGAATCTAATATAGCTTCATAACATTAATCTCAATAATCTATTTTTTTAATAAAAGCTATTCTTTGGATAGCTTGTTTAAGTATGCTTGTTTTTTGGCTATCCTTTACTTTCTTTCACATTACTCAAAGCCGGCAGCCTTCAAATCTGCCGGTAACCCTCTGAAAACCGATGATCAGATAATATTCACTCTATCATCTTTATATAAACTTACGCGGTCGAAGTCTACAATTCTGCTTGACATGGGAATTCATAATTAAGTAACATTCTAATAAGGGAAAGAATACATTATGTTTCTGCAAAGGATGGAGCGAGCTTTGTTATGATAGGTTTGCAGATGCCTGAAGTTCGTGTAGTCTGGTCCATCGTTCCGATGTTAATTCATCATTCTTTCCTATAAGGCGCACTTTGATACGTGCGCTTTTTTGATATGGGTATATTAAACGAAATAATAAAAAAAGAGACTTGGATAGCTTTTTATGAATATAAAGAGGCTTCCAGGCATATTAGAAAAAGTGAACTGAAAATACTTAAAGAATTCATTGATACAGAGGAGTACTTATCTCTTACCAAAGATATTTTTAATGGTATAGAGCATTTTTCCTTGCCGAGAAAATGCTTTATAAATAAAAAGGGTACAAATCGTAAACGGGTAGTATATATTTATCCGTATGCCGAGAAGGCAATATTACAAATCATATGCTATTTACTTGGCCGTTATGATTCAAGGTTCTGTGACAACAGCTATGCTTTTCGTATGAATCGTAATGTAAAGGATGCTGCCGGGGATATCAGAAGGATTCCTGAAATTCATTGTAAATATACTGTGAAGATAGATATCCACGATTATTTCAATAGTATTCCGGATGATGCTTTATTAGATAAATTGAAAATTTTTTTATCCGAAGATCCGCCACTTATGGATTTTTTACTACGCTTATATGAACGTAAAGAAGTAATCCTGGATGATGAGATAATTACAGAAAACCATGGAGCGATGGCCGGAACACCATTATCCGGTTTCATGGCAAATGTATATCTTAATGATCTTGATAATTATTTTCTTTCTAAAGGAGTACATTACTTCAGGTATTCGGATGACATAATAATATTTGCTGATTCTGCGGAAGAAAGAAATAGTTTGTTATCGGATCTTTTACTCAGGATAAAGGAAGCTGGTTTAACAGTTAATTCAGAGAAGTATGTTTTAACAGACCCGGGGGAAGCATGGGATTATCTTGGATTTAGCTACATTGATGGAGCTTATGATCTATCAAGAGGCACCATCATGAAAACAAAACAGAAAATCCGAAGATACGCCCATTATCTGTATCGGAAACGCTCGATGAAAAAATTGTCTTATGAAGAGACTGCCGCCAGATTCTTAAAGAGGTTTAATAAGATCTTTTACGATGAAAGAGAAGATAATGAGTTCTGTTGGAAAAGATGGTATTTTACTTTTGTCACTTCAACAAAAGGATTCCGAATAATTGATGATTATATGCAGGAATATTTAAGATATCTGTATAGTGGCAGACATTATAAAGGGAACTATAAGATAACTTATGAAATGCTAAAAAAGATAGGTTATCGCAATCTTGTTAACGAGTATTATAAATATATTAAAGAAAGACGATATTCTATTCCCTGAGGATAACCGGCCGGAGGAGACAAAATGCCGTTTCAAATAATCAGAAATGATATAACCAAAGTAAAAGCAGATGCCATCGTAAACACTGCCAATCCCGATGTTGCAATCGGTGGCGGGGTGGATTCTGCGATATATACGGCTGCCGGGAAAGAACAGCTTCTCAATGAGCGGAGAAAGATAGGAGTCCTTGATCCCGGTGATGTTGCAATCACGCCGGCATTTGACCTGGATGCCAGATACATAATCCATGCAAGCAGTCCCTGGTGGAAAGGTGGCAATGAAGGTGAGGCTGAGCTTCTTAAAGCCTGTTACGATAAAGCTTTACAGCTTGCGGAGGAATATGACTGTAAATCTATAGCATTCCCGCTTCTTGCCACCGGAACGTATAAGTTCCCTCAGCGCCTTGCAATGGAGATCGCTGTTAATGCTTTCACCGGATTTCTGGAGAATCATGACATGGAGATCCTTCTTGTAGTGTTTGGGACGCAGAGCGTCAAGTTATCCGGTGAGCTGGTAGAGGAAGTCAAAAGCTATATAGATGATGATTATGTCGCTGATGCTCTGGCAAAGGAATATGATTACTGCGGTTCTGCGCCACGGGAATCCTTTGGGCAAAGCATGACTTTGGATGAAGCGTCATTTGATGAAGCTGAATCTGATGAAAATATCCCTGAAGAGGATTTACCGGCACCGGCTTCAGAAAGAAAAAATGCCATTCCGAAGGCTGGAAGATTACCCGCATTCAAAGCATTTTCAGGAAAAAGTGCTCCGGCATCAGGTTCATCCGGGATTCTTGATGACATGCTTAAAAGCATTTACAAGGAGTCCTTTGAAAAGCATCTTCAGAAAATCATAAATAAGAAAGGTCTCAAGAACTCTGAGGTCTATGCGGCTGCCAATATCTCCAAACAGTACTTTTCAAGGATCATGAAGGGTAAAGTTAATCCTTCAAAGAAAAAAGTTCTTGCACTTGCTGTTGGATTACGTCTCAATCTTGATGAAACTGTAGATTTCCTAAGAATTGCCGGATATGCATTATCGCCCATATCCCAAACCGATGCAGTAGTCAGGTACTTCATCGAAAATAAAGAATACAATGTGATTAAAATTGATATCGTGCTCTTTGATTACGGGCTGGATCCGCTTTCAAAAGACTGACTATCTTAAGGGTAAACTCCGGGTTTACCCTTTTTATATTGCAGCAATGTATCATTAGGATATCAGATAGAAAATGCCTCGCTGCAGAGGGGCAGAGATCAATATATAGCGATATGCAGGAGGTAACAGAATGAGTAAGGGTTATACAGAGATAGTTTATATTTTGGACAGAAGCGGATCTATGGGAGGACTTGAAGCCGATACCATCGGTGGGTTCAATGCCATGATGGAAAAGCAGAAGAAAACAGGTGAGAAAGCTCTCGTCTCCACTGTACTTTTCGACGACAGAAGTGAAGTGATACATGACAGAGTCCCGATTGACAAGATTGAGAAAATGACGGATAAACAGTACTACGTCAGGGGATGTACAGCACTCCTTGATGCAGTAGGTGGTGCAATCCACCACATCGGAAATGTACACAAGTACATAAGGCCGGAGGACAGACCTGATAATACTCTTGTTGTGATCACCACAGACGGAATGGAGAATGCAAGCTCCAGGTACTCTAGAGAACAGGTTGAAAATATGGTGAAACATCAACAGGAAAAATACGGTTGGGAATTTATTTTCATCGGAGCAAATATTGACGCCTACGAAGAAGCCCGGAAGTTTGGAATCAGCAAAGAAAGGGCAGTCAACTACGTATGTGATGAGCTTGGCACTTCAAATGTCTATGCTGGAATTTCCAGAGCTGTATGTTCCGTGATGAGGGCACATGGTTCTGCAAAGGCAAGCGAATGTCTTGAAGAGAGCAACTGGGCTGAAGAAATAAAAGTTGATTTCAGGAAACGCGGAAAAGTTCAGTAAAGGAGAAAATCCTATGGCAGTTAAAGGCGCAATACTTGGGGATATACTCGGTTCTCCATATGAATTTAAGAGAGTAAGAGATTATGACTGGAAGACCGTGCCCCTGACAGGAAACCCACCTGCAAGATTCACCGATGATACCGTAATGACACTTGCAATAAAGAAGGCAATTCTTGAAGGACGTGATCTTACTGAGACTATGGTTATGGTTGGCAGGAGGTACCCTGATTGCGGGTACGGCGGAAGCTTCCGAAACTGGATTAATGGAAATGACCACACACCCTATAGAAGTTATGGCAATGGATCTGCCATGAGAGTTGCCTTTGTTGGAGAGTACTTTGATGATTACAACGAAATGCAGTGGAAGGCTAAAGCTACTGCGGCTGTTTCTCATAATCACCCGGAAGGTATCAAGGGTGCAGTTGTCACCGCTACATGTATTTTTATGGCAAGGCATGGGAAGAGCAAGCAGGAAATTTACGACTATGTATTAAGTGAGTATCCACCTGAGAACTATGAATACAGCATTTTCTATAGTCTTGACGAGTTACGATCACGATACAGATGGAATGAAACCTGCCAAGGATCCGTTCCAGCAGCCATGAGATGCTTTTACGAAAGTACAGATTATGAGAGCTTTATGAGAAATGTCATTAGCCTTAATTGTGATACAGACACCTTCGGAGCTATTGCCGGAGGTGTTGCTGAAGAGTTCTATCATGGGTTCGGAGATCTGGATGCAGAAAGGATACTGGAAGAGTGTTTGGATGATTATCTGAATATGATCTTAAACAAGTGCTTTTGACAAAAAACTCACTAATACTCACTTAAGCCGTGGGTATTAGTGAGTTAAATTTTTGCTCCCTAACTCGTTATTTTTTTGAGTTAGGGAGCAAAAATTTTATAAACTGAACTGTTCCCCCGCGATAAAAATATACGCGAGAGAAGCTTCCTTGGAAGGCTTCTTTTGCGTAATTGTAGTAAATTATATAGTTACTATATTTTGTATAAAGTGTTATTTAGTAATGATTTTATTGACTTTATTGGCATAGGGAATTATACTATAGATACGAAGAGTTGCTATATAAATTCATAGGAGACAATGATTATGATTGATATGAATATGATGATTGCAAGCAATATACAAGCCCTGCTAAAAAAACAGAATAAAAAACAGACAGATCTTGCAGAAGCACTGGGAACAACTAAACAAACAGTAAACAAGATGCTGAATGGTGCGCGCATGATCAATGCTATTGAACTTAAATCAATATCTAAATATCTTGGTGTCAAGATGGAGGAGCTTACTAAGATATCTTCCGAGTACAAAGATACTGATATAGTTCATGCTTTTATGGGAAAAGTCCAGTCTGATGAGGCAAGACATGCCCTAAAAATCGCCGATGATCTTTCTGATATGATCCTCTTTCATAAAAGAGTCCGTGAAAATGGTACATCCATGATTGCTCCTTGGGGGGAAGAATAATGGGAAACGTATTAGAGGAAAGCTTGTTCAGCAAGCAACCTAAGCAATTTGAAAACATAAGTGCTTTGTCTAAATCATTTGCGGCTAATTATTGCGGAACCACAACTATTCGTGATTCTATATTTGGTATTGTAGAAAACTATGCCAGAAAAAGAGAATTACCTCTGGAAATACTCAGATATCCATTTAAGGATGATGAACTGTGGGCATTTACATTTGTAAAAAAAGGAACGATATTTCTTTGCGTTAATTCAGGACTGGCTCTTTGCAAACAGATCTTTGCGGTTGGTCATGAGTTATACCACATACACTATTACGCCGAAGATATTGATCCGGAAACCATAGCAAGTGGTTCACTTTTAGATTCAAAAACCGTGGATGGTATGGCTGTTTCACAGGAAGATCTTGAGGCAAATGCATTTGCCGGTTTGCTGTTGATGCCAGATAGTATACTTGATGAGCAAATCAAGCTCTATGGTATTACCGGAGATAAAATATCAGTTGATGATGTTTTGGTTTTGATGGAATTATTTGCGCTCCCATATAAAGCAGTTGTACTGAGACTTGTTGAAAACCATAACATTTCAAATACTAAAGCTAACGAATTACTTTCATGTAATTCATCCTTTATTTCAGAAAGAATAATGCTCACAGGTAAAGCTTTAGGATGGCAGCAGAACAGTAAAGACTTTCCTTATCTTGGGAGTCTTCTTGATAATATGGAATATAACAAAAAGCAGGAACTCCTTACCGAAAGTCGCGAAAACGCAGAATTTGCATACATAGATAAACTCAGAAAGGGCTTTCTATATGAAGGTTAGGGTGAGCATTTAATGAAAGAAAAATATGCTCTTCTTGACACTGACTTTATCTCAAAGACTCATACCTTGAGGAAAATCGAAAGAGAAACCAGACAACATTCAAAGTCCATGATGCTTCAAAGGAATTGCGTTATTGCAAGGTGCCTTGTGAGCAGGTTTTTGAAGAGATGTATTCTGGAAAATTTGAAGTATTACAGAATGGAAATCTACGATACAAGGATGAAACAAATTAAGTCAAAGCGCCGTTTCCTTGCTCAACGTCCTATTTTATTGAAATATAAAAGAAATGATGATATATAAATATAAAAAGATATAAATAAAAGAGCATAAATATAATCCTGAATTATTCACGGAGGTATAAGTTCACTCAATTTAGCCTCTGCGGATAATTTTAAAAACAACCTTAAAAGAATCAACAGTTATCTACCGAAAAAAGGGCGCAAAAATCCCGTAATCGTTGGAAAGAAATCCTTTTAAGCTGTCAAAGTTCCACTAAGTTGCTATTCCAACTCAACTTGAAGTTGCCTGATGTTTGAAAGTGTCTCAATGAACTCTTCCTGATATGGACAACTGCTACAGAGTTTGAATACCATGTATCTTGCTGATCGAACTACTTTTGCAGCTATTTTGATCAGCTTCATACGGATTGTATCTGCCTGAAGTTTTCTGAACTTCATTGGGAGTACAAGCCG
>NZ_AUJX01000076.1 GCF_000424445.1 Oribacterium sp. NK2B42 | reverse complement strand
CAGATGCCCCTCTATTATCTCTACACCTTTGTAATTACATAGGTGCTTTATTATATCGCGCAAATCTTCCTTATATTGATTGTAAATTATTTTTCGTCTATACTTTGGTGTAAATACGATATGATATTTACACATCCATTTCGTATGGGCGAGCGAGTATTCTTTATTCGCCATTTATATCACCGTATCCTTTCTGTATAGTGGCTTGAGCACTACTATTATAGTGAGGATACGGTGATTTTGTATAACTTGAACACCCACCCGCATAGCGGGTGGTTTTGTGTGCCACGCGCTTGATCGTTTTGCTGCCGGCAAAACTTGAAGCAGCGCGCGGCACGTGGTCTCGACCTACAATAATAGCGCCAGGGACCTGTAGTCCTTGGCGCTATGTATATTTGCAGTTCTCGGTGAGGCTATTATTTCAAATATTGTTCAGCCCAATCCTTTATGATATGACCGCTTTAAAATATGTACTTATTTTTTCTTTAGTTTCAATACAACCGCAACGCTTGCAATCAATATTGCTGCCACAGCACCGGCAATAGCAATGATACGTCCGATATCTACACTGGTAGTATCTTCTATAGGCTTTAGCTCTGCAATCGTCTCAGTTTCTTCTGTCTCTGCTTCTGTTGTTTCTGTAGTTTCATTCAATGATTCCTGAATTGCCTGAGCATGGGATTCAATAAGGGCATCTCTTTCGTTCTTGATCATTGGCTGGAAAAGCATATATGAATCAAACGGGAAGACATCTCCTCTCTGAATCATCATGATTTCAAGATCGTCAAGAAGTGTTGTGTTATTTTCCACAATCTCGTAGTAGTTTCCGAAAGTACCCCTATTATATTTATGGGACCAAGTACATCTGATTTCATTGTTCCATGCAGCTTTCTCGTCTAAGTCGAAATTTGGTGAACCGAGCTCATAATAAGAACCTACGGGAAGGAGTACGTCTGCAGCGAAATTATAGTCTCGCTTTAAGTCTATGTCATAGACCGTTTTTCCGTCTGTAATCTGATATGTTACATGGGTGATAGCTGCCTCGTAGCTTACTAGCTTTACACGGAATGTGCCATAGGTTTTTCCGTCGGAAAGATCTATTATTTCTGGTTCAACGTCAAGGGGGCCTATGCTCTCATCTACTTCATGATTATCTTCTTCCCCAGCTTCTATATCTTTTCCTAAGGATTTAACCTTGATCTTTACATTCTGACACTTTGAAGTATCCAATGTCTTAGGAGATACTTCGTATGTGTATTCATCGTTTATATCTTCATTTGAAAACACCGTAACATCATAAACACCGGCTGATATAGGGTATGTTCTGGTGTAACCGTTGTACGGTAAATCCTCACGATACTTTAGATCGAAATCTATGCCATTTATCATGACATCAATCTTCATGTTGTAATACTCTGGTACATCTGCCGTGATTTCTACATCTACTGCATTTTCAGGAAGAAAGTCTGAGTTCAGATTATCTACCCTTTCAGTTTCTGCAAATGATGCGAATGCAGCCATTGTCATAATGGCTGTTGCAAAGAATATTGTCTTAAATAAGTATTTCATATATATCTCTCCCCTATTACTTTTATTGTTCATACGTTAATTATGCGTGCGAATAATTAATATAGCACATAACATAAAGGGTATCCTAGCATGGCAATTTAATTAAATATCCTATATCCAACTACAAAGTGATTTCTCCACCAATCACTAAGATTTCTGTGAACTACTTTTCCATTAGATGATGAAGCATCCATAATGGTTCCGTCTCCTACAATAATTACGATATGTCCACTAATAAGCATGACATCACCGGCCCTAAGATCATCATAAGAAGTAACCTGCGGAAACGGCTTGTCTGATATCCAGTTAGCTGTTGTTCTGTACGGAACGTTTACACCGGCCTGATTTAAACACCACCAGACATAGCCTGAGCAGTCAAATGAGTTAGGGCCTTTTGCTCCCCATACATAATGGCAGCCGAGCTTTGACGATGCTATTGAAAGGAATTCCTTAGCCTGTTCCGACGCTTCAACGCTTATATTGCCGATTTCGAGGTAATTATAAATCTCTTTTGCATAATCTTTTCTTTGGCCAAGATCTTGATAGTATTTACCGTCTTTGGCTTTATTTTTATTTTCAGCTTTACCACCCATACATCCCTCAACCACAACACAGAATGCTTCGCATGCCATTTCAACATCTGTTACAGTCTGCATATTCGAACTGTCATAGCGGCTCAGATACTTATCTAAGGTAGCACCATAATTTCCTGTTGCCGGAGCTGTACCCTGAAGCTCTGCTTTCAGGAATTTTACCTGGCCTTCGACTGTATCATAATCCGGTATAGTTTCAAGGGCTGTTCTTCGTTCTTTTCCCCATTGAACAAGGCCATAGTATGTTTTTGAAGCTGACAGGGCTGAGGGTTTGAAGTTAGACTCTTGACGGAGATTTCCAAGTATTCCTGCAAGCATGGCATTAGAAAGGTTAAGGTCCTGTAATCCCGATACTATCTTTCTCATATTTTCCATCTCTTCTGTTGATAATCCGGGAATATCCATTACAGATAAGGTAGAGCTTGATGTCACATTCAGTTCATTCGGATCAAAATATTGCGGTGAATACTTAACTGACTCCTGATTGATTGACATATTTATCCTTGAGCCGTAAATGGCTGACGGAGCCACCTTATTATCTTTATCCGATGCGTATGTGCTAAAGGGGGACATAACGACGGTTAAAATTGCCATTATCCCCGATAACATTCTTCTCATTAAGTCACAATTCCTTTCACTGTTTTATTTGAGAGTGTATTTAGGCATTCAAGTAAGGTAATATATAGCGGTGAAAATCGTTGCTAATACTAAGAACCGTAAAACTGATTCTTTTAAATGAATTATTTTGTTTTTGGTAAACAGTGTTCCCGATGCTACATAAACTATCCCCATTAGGAAAAGTACCGGAATGTAAATAATAAGTGGCAATCTAATCATGGTATCAACCCCTTTCCATAAAGCAATTATGGGGACAGTTCTTTCTGTATCAGTATTTTTTGGAGAATTATCTTAAAAAAAATAAGTGAGCATATTTCAGCCCACCTATTTAATAGAAATTGCAATGACATAGCGACGTCCGATGTCATTTGTTGTATCGTCGTCACAGGCGACGAGCGTTACCGCGTCATCTGTCTCAATCCTAGTCCCTGTCTTATCAGAAAGGAACTTTGAAAGAGACTCCGGGGCCTCTGGATGAAGATTATAGTAATCATCATCTGCCTTGCCATCGTAATAACAAATGATAGTGAAATACTTCACTGTCTTATCTGTTACGAGGACAAGGTTTTTGTGCTCCTTAAGGTAATCGGCGTCCTCATAGAATCTGAGTCCGCCGAACATCCAGTTTTCTTTTTTATTCCGATTGACACTCATGTTGTGTCCTGCAATGACATGATTGCCTTTGCTGTCAAAATCAAAAAGATAGTTGCCCTTATCATCGATTGCACCGTCACCAAAGATACACCCCGGGTAGCTTTCCGGTTCACCTTTGCCATTATGGTGCAGGTAATAATCAAGCGCCTCCTGATCATTACCCCTACGTTGATAGACAGGGTACTGAAGAACTACTCCTTCATCCCTTATCGCTGAACCGCAGAGCTCTTCCTTCTTGATATCAGAGTCAAGGATCATAATGTATCCTTGAACATCTTCGTTATCCTTCTGAAGGCGTTTAACACCATCAACCATAGCCCTTTCGTCACTAGAAAGAGTAATGGCTTCTGTTTCCTCTGCATCATCCACCGTTGTTTCCGGCAGAGTTTCAGCTTCAGTAAACATCTCGGCTTTAAGTTCCTTATAAGACTCAGCCGCCTGTTCCTTATCTCTTGCACGTTTCACTGACAATGTCACGAAAACCGCAGCAAGTATGATAAGGATAAAAGTCATTGTTTTTTTCATTTCTACCTCCTCTAATGACTTATCTAATAATCTACAAACAGATTATGGAAGGGGATAACTCGGATAACAAAAAAATCTGCCGGTTTTACAGCAGATTTTATTATTTATTTTTTATGAGAAGATCTCGTCCTTTACTTCGCCGGCTTCCTGAGCTGATTTCTTAGTCTGAAACTCTTCTGCCTCTTCTTCTGTTCTGCAGCCAACACCGTACTCAGTTGAATAAGGAATTACTTCTGTCACAGTCCTTAATATGTTGTGAACGGTATGACAGTACGGGCACTCAAGCTGTTTTGCGTATTCTCTCACCTGTATTGCTCCATCTACAAATACGTGCCCGTCTTTTTTTATGTAGCGGTAATCCATATCTGCGATCTTACCGTATGACTTCATAATAAGGAAATCATGACGGTTCGAATCATCATCCTCCTTTATTCTATACTTACGAGGTACATCAAGGACATAATTGGTGATCCGCTGTCCCTGGTCTGTAGTATAGATCTCCGGCTCGTTGCTGGCTTTTCCGATTATGGTAACTCGGTTTGAAATCTCCGAGCGCTCACGCATATTCTTGGTGCCTTCCGATGGATCAAGTCCCTTTGAAAGAACCTCTGTGAATACAGGGTTTACATATGAAAGGGTTTCATTAAAGGAAATAACAGAATGCTTTCCTTCTTCATCCTCACAGGCTTCATTCTTACATAAGCAATGCTTTGTATAGTCGTGGGAAGCAAGTGTTCCTCTAATGAGTACCATATCTCCCTTTTCCCATTTAGCCATCTGCTTCATGATTTTTGCATTTTGTGAAAGGACGATGGGGTTATCCATTTTGATCCTGTGGTCCTTGGCACCATAATCCCTGATGCCACGGATGACCGCAACGGTACAGATTACCTGTATCTTCTTAGCGTCCGGTTGTCCGGGCTTATCAGTATATATTTTTGGTGCGCTCGACACTTGGCCGTACATTGTGACCTCATTGTGACGTGCCATTCTAAATACCTTCTTTCTCCAAATAACTCTATTAACTCGTTTACTTTCTAATTATGTACGGAGTTTTAGCCGTATTAGTTTTTTTTGAAAAATTTTTTAAAAAAAAGAACCGGCGAACCGGTTCTTGAATAAGAATATTGAAAAATTTTGAGGAAAAACCTATAGACTATGGAGATCCGAAGCTGTATATCACAATGTTTTTATCTGTTAGATATTCCCGTTATATATGAAACAAAGCAGGCAAAATCACCTATACGTTTTCTTTCATCGCCTAATTTTGCCCTCCATGAAGCATCACGGCCTTCCTGTTCTACTATTCTTGCAAGAGTATTTAGGGAAAGTATGAGCCTGTGTACGACCATCATCAGCAGCCATCTTTTCTTCTGTACTCATGATTTCCCACTGATTCCTTATATAAGTATATCTTGCTGCTCGATTGATAAATTCATTCCAGAATTCATCCTTATCTTCTAATGAACATAAAGTAATGCTTTCTACCAATTCCTTATAAATCTGCATACATTCTTCAATTGTGATGATATTTCCTGCTTCATGATTTAAATAAGCTTCATATGTGTTTATATCAATCACTCGTACCTTTCCATATTCTTCTTCTCAGCTGTTAATATGATTATGCTTCATACGAAAAGCTTGTAACATTTCCTTCACAATCAAAATCATACCAGTTTGCAACTGTATGACAGGTTCCAGTCCAAGTAATACAAACAAGAAGATGCTCTTGATCATCAGCTGATTCTGATTTTTTAGCAGTTATAATATCTGTGACAACTTCATGCCAACTGCCACCAATTGCCTCCTGAGTATTACATATATAGAACATGCCATCTTCTCCGGAATCAGTATTATTAGCAGATATTTCAGTAACAACTGCATAGTTTTTTCTATTCTCAAAATTATCAAGTATAGGGAAAACATTATTTTTTATAAATGGAATCTTGTTAAGATCAATTGGATTTTTACGATCAATTTCGTAGTCGCCATCTTTACGGTGATATATTTTGAGGGCAAATCTTATGTTATAGGAGCCTATCCGAAAGACTATCGCTGACAATTCTCCTAACAATAAATCTTTCTCATTAATTATTTTAACATTCAAATTTGAATCCATAATCTGATCGTATAAGGAGCCATAGCATATGGTTACATTTTCTTCATGCGGTTTAAGATGACCATTAATACCATCTGTAATTATTGCTGTAGGGGACCATTCACTTTTGATCATCATATACGTATCTTCATTCATAAGGAATCTCCCATTTTCTTCTGTTGTAGTATCCTTTTTAAGAGCTGTTACCCATTTTTTTCAAATTTCATATTATTCACCATCCAAGCCTTATCCAATCAATTGAAGTGTTTTCTTTTGTGTATTCCTTCACAAGAGAACTATATTCCTCTTCTGTAATTCTGTTGGTTTCGTGGACATATTCAAGATAGTCGTTAGTCGGATCAAATATCTTATAAAACTCCGGCGTTCCGGATGCAGCAAAATCTCCAAAATAATTAATGAATGCAATGACTATATGTGATTCTCCCTGATTGTCGATTTCCGATATGGAATAGATGTTTCGTCCTGAATGATAAATATCGCCACTGACAAACTGATTCTTATTGTTTACTAATACTTCCCACACCCAAAAGGGCGTGAAACTCAGTGTTTACAATGTTTGCGGCACAAAAATACCATTATGCCGCCGACAACTGCTCCGCGCAGGCCTCTAAGGGCGCTTTCAGATAGTTTGGCAGGTTGTTGATGAATTGCTGTACAAACCCTGCCATTTGAGCATCAGTGAGCGCAAAGAACTCTTTGACGGTTGAAAGCAGTGCGATCATGATTAGTCGCATAGAATGGTCAAAGGTTATTTCCGCTACTTCCTGGACATACAGGTAGAACAGTTCTCCGAGCGATCGGTGATCTGTGTTTGCCCTCTGGA
>NZ_AUJX01000075.1 GCF_000424445.1 Oribacterium sp. NK2B42 | reverse complement strand
CAGTCTTTTCAGACTGTTATCCCCCTCTGTAAGGCAGGTTACCCACGCGTTACTCACCCGTCCGCCACTCGCTCGAGAATCACTAGGTTTCATCTCTCGCTCGTTCGACTTGCATGTGTTAGGCACGCCGCCAGCGTTCATCCTGAGCCAGGATCGAACTCTCATATTAAATACGAAAGAGATTTCTCTCTTTTAAGTTCTTCCCGTTCAGAACTAAAAGCTTGGCTTTATTTGTTCTGTCCGTTTTTCTTTACTGCGATTGTATTATTCGCTTTAGACCTTTTTGGTCTCGCTTCAGATCTTCAAAAGATCTTCCGCTTCTGAATCTTCTTTATAGAATCTTCAGGGTCTGTGTATTAATCGATCTTCGATTTTCAAGGTTCTTGCTGTTTTCTTGCGACAGCTTGTTTAATATATCAGCTCTTAATAGTGTTGTCAAATGGTTTTTTGAAAAATTTTTATTTTTTTAAGCCAGACATTATTATTAGTTCAAAAACTTTTATAAACAGATTAGATTCTTTCAGAAAATACAGCCATGTGCCCTCTCTGTTTATCTGCTCCATAATATCAATTATTAGTCCATTCTTCGGGAATAAGCTCAATACTATAAATATTATCCATATATACAATATTGATTCTATTAATCCGAGCAAAGCTCCGGATATTCTGTTGATAACAGTTAATACAGGTAATGCAGCAATTTTATCAAGAATGTAAAAAATAAGCTTCATTATGATCGTTATTGCAATCATCAGGATTATAAATGTGATAACAGATAAAACAAAGTCTGATATTTTTTCTGTTATTACACTTGCTATTTTATCTATCCCAAGCAGTTCACTTATGTCACCGTCGCTTTTCCCAAGGCTGTTTTTTATTATTATATTAACTATATTATTATCTGAGCCTGATAGATAATCATTTTGCATTTGTATGCTGCTTCCGGCTTTTGATTCTATATATTCCTTAACCAGAAACTCCACTTTTTCACTCACAAAAGATTTCACCGCTTCATTATTTTTTATCCATTCCTGAAAATATGGTTTTGCCATCCTGGTTATAACAATTGACATTATCAGTGTAACTAGGTTAGATGACATCTTTACAAAACCTTTATAATAACCTGAAATAAGCATGACTACCATAAAGGTAATCACGCTTATCTGAACCCAGTCGTTTTTAATTACTTCCAATGCTACTGTCATATACTCAACTCACAAAGCAATCTTCCCGTAAAATCAGTCTGTCATCTTTATCGTATTTCGGATGAAATACTCCTGCAAGTTTTTTACCGAATCCTGATTTTTCTGCCTTATCTGCAGCTTCTTCAATAAGGTCTTCTGCGCTTGCTTTATTTAAAGCGATACCGTCCTCCTGCATTATTTCAATTCTTTCATATAACGCCAATACAGTCTTTCCCGGTAAAACACAATCTATACTCTTTGCATAGTTTTGTGCATAAGTTGCAAAATCATCAATATCCATTTCCTTATAAAAATCTGATGGTAATGCATCCTCCTCTTCCTGCGGCTTTGGCATTGATGGAGCTACATTCTTAGCTTTAACCGCTACTTTGGATTTATCTACAGTTACTATGGTTTCTTTTTCATCCTTCTTAGCAGGGATTTCTACCTGATTTATCTGAACATCTTCCACAAGATCGTCTTCTATATCGGAAACCAGGTCAAACTTCTTTATAAATAACGGTCTGTCTTCAGCCATTCTGTCAAACCTGTCTACAACATCCACCAAAATGATGGAACTTGGGTCTGCAAGTTCATCAATATAATCTGCTATCTCATCAACAACTTTATAAGTTAAAGAACCTGCATCCTCTATGATAAGATCTTTTCCTTCGATCTTGGATTTAAAAGCTTCGAATCCTTTTTCATTCAGTTTTTCGGAATTTGTCTTGGCAACTTTGAAATCATAACCATACTTGTCATGAAAATACTTAATTTCATCTACTGCAATCTTAAATCCGTCTTCTTTAGATTTGGATTCTATGATCATATGGTAATTATTGAGCTTATCTTTTACCTTATTCTCATCAGATTTACTGTTACCGGAATCATTGTTATCCGGCTCTTCAGAATCAAATTTTTCGGTTACTTCAGTATCTTCATCATCAGCATTACTGTCTTCAGCCAAAGAAGTATTTTCAATTTCTTCCTGCCTGTCAGAAACATTCTCATGATTCCTGATATTTGTTATATTGATTTCAGAAGGTTTTTCATTTAACTCCTCAAATTGTTCTGATGCCTTTTTAAGTTTATCCTCGTAAAGACTTCTGTTCTCAATAAGATCCAGCTGCTGTTTTGATAATTCTCTGTACCTTTGCTTTAATTCCATGGCTTTATCAACGTACTGTCCAAGCCCAAACAAAAGCATGATTTTATCACAGGTCTTTACACATTCATCTTCGTATCCTACATCAGAATACAATTTTGCCAGCTCATACAGCCATTTTTCATCTACATCGACTGATGTATATTCTTCCAAAGGTGCGATAAGCTGTTCATTAGACGCGCCTTTAGCTTTTAAAATCTTATATCTTAACAGGAACTGTCTAGAATCATCCGGACTCATTTCACAGAATTCTTTATAGAATTCCTGGGCCTCCTGAATATCTCCTGCCTCAACAGAAATCTCTGATAATTTAAACAGGAATCTCTTGCCTACAGGAGCTCTTTCGAATGCCAGTATCAGAATATCCTTGGCTTCCTCATACTCTTTGTTATATTCATAAATCTCTGCTACCGAAGAAAGAAGATTGGCGTTTCTTACTCGTCTCCAATCTATCGTATCGGCAATCTGCATGGCTGTTTTATAATCGCCCTGCTCTGCCATCTTTCGCATTTGCTCAGCTTTAATGTTAAATTCATACTTATCCATTAAACAATCATACTCCTTAGCAGTTAATATTTATAAAATAACTCTTCCATCCAATGCTCTTAGTAAGGTTATGCCATCTATATTCTCTATATCTCCGCCAACCGGCACACCTGACGCTATTCTTGAGACTTTTATTCCCATAGGCTTTATCAGTTTAGTAATATAGGTTGCTGTTGTTTCACCCTCTAATGAAGAATTGGTAGCTATAATTACTTCTTCAATATCATCCTTCAGTCTGGTTATCAATTCTTTTAGTTTTATATCATCAGGTCCGACACCAAGCATAGGTGAAATGGCGCCATGTAATACATGATATACTCCACTGTACTTCCCCGTACGTTCATAGGCAGACATATCTCTGCTGTTTTCAACAACCATTATCTGCTTATGATTACGATTTTCGGATGCACATATAGGACATGTATCGGAATCTGTTAAAGTATAACAAATCTTACAATACCTGACGTTATTTCGAGCCGATAAAATAGCTTCTGCAAGCTGCTCAGCCTGTTCCTTTGGTGCATTAATAATATGGAATGCCAGCCTTTGGGCACTTTTCTGGCCAACTCCCGGTAGATGTGAAAGCTCACCTATAAGTTTTGAAATATCTTTTGAAAAATATTCCATCAGAACCCAATTCCTCCGGTAAGCTTACCCATTTCAGACTGCGAATCCTCATCTGCTGAACCGATAGCCTGGTTTACCGCAGCAAGAATCATATCTTCTAGTGTTTCTACATCTTCAGGATCAACAGCATCTTTATCAATATCAACTTTTATTACCTTTTTCTCACCAGTAACTGTGATCTTTACCGCTCCGCCTCCGGCCTGGCCGATATACTCTTTCTTGGATAACTCCTCCTGGGCCTCTTCGAGTTTTCTCTGCATACGCTGATACTGTTTCATTATATTATTCATATTCATTCCCGGCATTCCTCCGGGAAATCCACCATGTTTAGCCATTTATAAACCTCTCATCCTTCTGTTTCAATATTAATATTTATCTTACTCAGATCATCTTCAGTTACATATATTGTTGAATTTTCTTTTTCTTCAGATAATTCAGTAACAAATTTAATGTATTTATTATATCTGTTTTCAACAACCTTACATAACATATCCTTAGATTCATTTTCGGAAATGATCTTATAACAAGCCTTGCTCTTTGTTACAATTATCATCCCATCATGCTCCCTGTTAGGTTTAACATATGAATCTTTCAAAGCCACTGAAACAACTGAAGAAGGAACAGCTATGCATATATTTCTCCATTCCTTTTTCAGCAATTGAAGATCTTCATACTGAGCTTTCGGTAATGCTACCTTTTTGGGAGAATCTGATTTTATTCCTTTTGGAACATAGTCTTTTGTATAAACCGGAGTTCCGGCCAGATTCCCATTTTTTATTGAGTCAATATTGATTTCTGCAATATTTCTCTTGATCTCGCTAAGCTTGGCATTTAAGCCTTCCAATGATGCATCCGTTTCAGGGTAGGCCATTTTCATTAAAGTTGTCTCCAATAATATCCTTTTGGATACGGAATATCTCATTTGATTGCTCAGTTCACTCAGCATCCTGATGAAACGTAACAACTCATCTATAGAAAACAGCGTTGAATCTTCCTTTAGCTTTAACAGATTCTCGCCGGACATATCCACAAGACCGTTTAAGTTATCAACACTCCTAGCCAAGAGAAGGTTTCTTATATACATGATCAGATCATTTATAAATTGCCCTATCTCTCTTCCCTGCTCAATGACTTCAGATATGATATTCAGGATGTCCCTGATATCCTTTTTATTCAACGCACATATCATATCAGAAAAAACAGATGTATCAACAGCTCCCAATATGTTTAATGCATCTTCATATTCGATTTTATGATCGAATTGAAAGGCTGAGCATTGATCCAGCAGTGATACGGAATCTCTCATGGATCCGTCCCCCACTCTTGCTATATAGTGTAATGCTTCATCATCAACAGCTATACCCTCACTTGCAGCAATTTCATGAAGTCTTTCCGCTATCGTTTCTGTAGATATTCGACGAAAATCGTACCTTTGACATCTGGAAAGAATTGTTATAGGCAGTTTGTTTGGCTCAGTTGTTGCCAGAACAAATATCACATATTCAGGCGGTTCCTCCAAAGTCTTTAGAAAAGCATTAAACGCAGCCTGACTTAGCATGTGAACCTCATCAATGATATATACTTTAAATCTCGCATCAACCGGAGGATACTGAACCTGGTCCCGTATCTGTCTTATATCTTCTACACTATTATTTGATGCAGCATCCATTTCAATAACATTCATGCTTGAATCATTCAAAACAGCTCTGCATGTTGCACACTTATTGCAAGGATTACCGTTTTCCGGATTTTCACAATTAACAGCTCTGGCTAGAATTTTCGCAACAGATGTTTTACCTGTTCCTCTGGTTCCGCAGAACAAATATGCATGACCTATACGCCCGGTCTTTATCTGATTTTTAAATGATTCTATTATAGGATCCTGTCCTTTGATCTCATCAAATGTCTGAGATCTCCATTTTCTGTATAATGCAGTGTAACTCAATTAAAATCCTCATTTAAAACATTAATATTTTAAAATCTTTTTCAATCTCCAAATGAAATTCCAAGAAGCTTAGCTTCCTTTACTATCTGAGAATCAGGATTAACATATTTTAATTTTCCGGCAATATCCTTTAAAGGAACTTTAACAATATCATTTTTAACCAATGCAACCATATTACCAAAGTCCTGTTTTTTTATTAATTGCGCAGCTTCAATACCAAATCTTGTTGCCAGTACTCTGTCATAAGGAACAGGTGCACCTCCTCTTTGAGTATGACCGGGAACGGTTACTCTTACTTCTATTCCGGTTCTCTTAAATACCTCATCTGCAAGCTCGTACGAAACAGAAGGGTACTTTCTTTCAGCCAGCTTTTTCTTATAATCCTTCTTCGACTTCAAAGAATCTTCATAAGAAATGGCACCCTCTGCTACTGCTATAATTGAAAACTTGGATCCGTATTTATACCTTTCAAGAATCTTATTACATACAGCATCTATATGATATGGTATTTCAGGAATTAGTATTATATCAGCTCCTCCGGCTAAACCGGCGTATAATGTCATAAGACCCACTTTATGACCCATTATTTCTACTATAAATACTCTTTTATGGGATGCTGCTGTAGTATGTATACAATCAATCGCTTCTGTAGCAATATTAACAGCGGAATGAAAACCAAATGTCATATCAGTTCCCCAAAGATCATTATCTATGGTTTTTGGACATGCTACAACATTAAGTCCACTCTGAGAAAGAAGATTTGCAGTTTTTAAAGAGCCATTTCCTCCTAAAACAACCAGACAATCAAGTCTAAGCTGTCTATAGGTATGTTTCATGGCCTCAACCTTATCAAGACCATTTTCATCAGGTTCATTAATCGTTTTAAAAGGTGTTCTTGATGTCCCCAGAATTGTTCCACCAATATTTAATATACCGGAAAAATCAGAGCGCTCCATTTTATGATATTCCGAATAAATAAGTCCATGATATCCGCTTTCAAAACCATATATTTCAAGATCATCGAACAAATTAAACAGTGCTTTTCCCACACCTCTCATGGTTGCATTAAGCGCCTGACAATCACCACCACTTGTAAGCATTCCAACTCGCATTATAGCTTCTCCTTTCTGACAATAGATTAATGTATATTAAAAAAATCAAAAATTTTCCTTCATAAATTATACAAGTATAGCATATGTTTTTCAACAAAATAAGAGACCACCAAAAGGTGATCTCAGAGACTTGCGGGAGAAGGATTTGAACCAACGACCTTCGGGTTATGAGCCCGACGAGCTACCAGACTGCTCCATCCCGCGATATTCAACCAATGTCATTTTCAAAAATTAATGGGGCCTACAGGGCTCGAACCTGTGACCCCCTGCTTGTAAGGCAGATGCTCTCCCAGCTGAGCTAAGACCCCATTCAGTTGAAAATAACAACTGTGAAACTCA
>NZ_AUJX01000074.1 GCF_000424445.1 Oribacterium sp. NK2B42 | reverse complement strand
AGACACTCGTTAAGAGATATGGCAGAAATACACTCTTTGTAATTGAAGACCTTACGGATGTAAGCTTTGACGACAAGAATCTTAGCACATGGAACAAGAAACAGAATGGTGAGTTGAGGTCATGGTCATTCTATCAGCTGGAGCAATTCCTTTCATACAAGGTAAAGGAAACCGACTCATTCGTACTAAAGGTTGATGCATCCTATACATCACAGAGATGCCCTAAGTGTGGCAGGATACACAAGCTCAACAGACATCATGATATACATGAGTATATATGTGATGCCTGCGGTTATCGTTCCAATGATGATCGTGTTGGTGCCATAAACCTGTATGAACTCGGAACCATGTATGTATCAGGAGATACTAATCCAAGGTTTGGGAGCAGAAAAATCGATTAAGCAAAACAGCCGGGCATGACCTGACTGTTTAAAAAGCGGGCGTAAGTCAATCGTCCGGTGATGTAACCATAGTCCCGTTGTACCACGGGGATGCAGTTAAACCTGCACAGTAAGGGAGCATAGTATTATGACGTTAGGACCCTACGGATGAGTTACAAGCCCAGGCCCTTTAGGGTCGGGGTAATTGACTCTGCTATAAGTAGTAATTTTTAGTGGTGAATAAAAATAGATTACTGATTATTTTTCCAATTCATCTCATGGAAAATATATCCTTTTAATCTGAACAGAACATACAAGGGTATGCTCCAAATATGTGTCTCACCATCCATGATATCTCCCACATTTTTAAGAGATGTTTTTACGGCAATCTTTGGCTTATATCTGTTGCAGAAAAGATGGAGACTCTTTGCCTTGGTATTATCTGCAGCTTTAACCTCTATAGGGAGAAGAACTCCTTCATAATCCGTCAGAAAATCCAATTCAGCATCTGCCTTGGTTCTCCAGAAATAACTCTGTATTCCCATGCTGCAAAGCTGAACCATGACATAGTTTTCTGTAAGTGCACCTTTAAAGTGAATAAAGGCTGCGTCACCATCGAGTATTGTCCGGTAATTTATATTGGATTTCTTCCTTAAAAGGCCTACGTCAGACATATAAACCTTGAAATATGTATTGTCAGCCATGCCTGACAGAGGTATTTCCGGAGTCGGAACCATGTTCAGTTTATACGCTAATCCGGCATTGACAATCCATTCAAGAGCATCTTCTAAATCCTTTGCCCTTGCCCCGCTTTTTACATGTGAGAATATGAATTTATTATTATCCTTTGCTATCTGAGTAGGAATGGCATCCCATATTAGCTTTATCTTCGTTGCAGTTTCAGGAGTGGTATGTTTTCCAAAATCATTGGCGTAGTCTTTGAGAATCCGGTTCTGTACTTCTTCAACCTCAGCATAGTCATGCGTATCAATCCATGTCTGAACAGCTTCAGGCATTCCACCAACTATATAATAGTTTTTCAGGTATTTTTCCAGTGGAACAGTATAAAGCTCCGGAATCTCTCTTTCATAAGGCAGCTTTGATAATCCATCAATATACTTATTTCCACCATCGGCAATAACGAACTCTTCAAAGCTCATGGGGAACATCTCAAGTCTGTCCACCTTACCTACTGGAAAAGATATTCCCTCTTTCCTCAGAGAAACGCCTAAAAGGGATCCTGCAGCTACAATATGAAGGTCGCTCATATTTTCACAGAAATATTTGAGTGACTGTATAGCTCTGGGACAGTCCTGTATCTCGTCAAAGAATACCAATGTTGCTCCGGGAGTGATCTTTTTTCCCCTAACCACACTTCCGAGTTCGTCTATTATTCTGTCAGTATCAAAATCGTAATCAAATACGGACTTTAATCCTTCATTTCCATCAAAATTAAAATAAGCAAGATCTTCAAATTCACTTTCTGCGAAAGCTTTTATCAGAAATGTCTTCCCACATTGACGAACGCCTGTCACAAGCAAAGGTTTTCTGCGCTTTTTATTCTTCCATTTTTTTAGTTCTTCAAACGCCATTCTATCCATAAGAATTGCTCCTTACATCTAATATACCTACAAGCAGATAATAACGTTTTTTGGCCGAACATTCAATCAAAAATTGCATTTTTCGACCGAATAACGAAAAGCGAATCACATTAATAGACCGAATCGTGTCGCAAAGGCTGCGCTTTCTCCCAACAGCTTGTTAAAATATATAATAAAAAAATCAATTGAACCATCAGCATATATGCCACCGTCCCTGACAATATGCTTACCAGCACGTTTTGCTTCCATATCTGCAGTCCTGCCACGATTGCAGCTGCAATAAGCTCCGGAAAACCATGGGGTACAGCTATAATATCTGTATCTTTCAGGCAATAAACCACCAGCATTCCGATGATTACTGAAGGTAAAACATCACCCAGGCATGAAATATACTTTGGCGTATCTATTTTTAAAATCCAGAAGGGAAAAAATATAAGCAGCATTGTAACTATAGCCATTATTGATATAAGTATACCTGACCTCATCTGGTATCCTCCTTCCTGTTACGGACCAACGTCAGCACTAAAGTGATCATCAGCATTGAAAGCGGAATGTAGTTTGCAAATGTAATTCATTTTTGCACCCTAACTCAAAAAAAAATATGGTTAGGAAGCAAAAATCTCTTTCCTCAGATAAAAGCAAAGCTTGGCATATCAAGGATTTTGAGCAATTCATGGTCTTTTAACAATTAAAAATCTAATTACATTAAATGCTATAGTCGAAATAAATGGTAGGAGGAGTATGGATTTATAACTGACATGGAGGTGATTAAATTGGATCGAAAGCATCTTAATAACGAGAACCCAATGGTGTTCTTTGTTATGCTGATTGTTGCGGGTATCCTGTCATTCTTGATCGTATATAGGCCGTTTCAAAAACAGGAGAGTGGCGCAGCCATTACTAACAGCAGTTTTAATGAGCTGACATCGGACCAGAAAAAAAAAGAATTTTCTAATCTTACCGGGCAGGAGATATATGATCTTGTAAAAAATAGTGATGAGAATTGGACGGTGACAGCATATGACCTTATAACTCCACGTAATGCTAAGTGGACGATAGTTCTGTTTGATAATAATGGAGATCTTCATTTTAACCTTGCATGGCCGCACTATGGTGGTTTTTTACCCGAGAGCATAGCATCAATCAAAGAGCTTTCCGGAACAGTTGAAGTGAGCAGAGACGGAGGAGATGGCGGGTATTCCATGTCCTACGGAAGAAACAAAGATGGAAGCTATCCGGATGATTCACAGAGAAGTGTCCCTAAAAGTCCCGCTACGGTTCGAACCGGAACATTGGATATCGATAAGTATAAAGAGGTAGTCGAGATAGTAGTAAGTGAAAACAGTGAAGAAGAACGACTTGCTGTGCTAACAGATATGGGCTACAACGAGGATATTGCTGCACGTTTCATAGCTGATCAGACCGCATGGCTGACACGTGATGAAGTTGCCGGACCGGATAATATTTCGGATGGTGCAGCTTCTGTCGGACACGAAGTTGAAAGCAGTTACGGCTATTATGGAGTTACTGCCCCGTGGCAAGCCGGGGATCTTGATCTCTGTGGTGGTGCCGGACAGATAAATACCGTTTTCAGCTGGGGAACCTTATGCGATTCAGGGCTGATCTATGACATTGGAGAAGCTGAAATCAAGATTGCAAGTTAAGAAGTTAGATGTACAAACACGAATGATTTATAGAAAATTAAGAGGAATAAAAAGTATTATGATTCCTTGGATTTTAGGAATAGCGTTTGTTGACAAATTTTAGTGTGAGAATAGGAATGATGTCTAAGCCAATACTAGGAATCTAATAAGTTTTACTGAGGTATGATCGAGATAAAACATATCTGGCACAGAGTCATCATTGTTAAATATGATGGTAGCATATACACCTACTACCGTCAAATTTTGAATTCTATTTCAGCACGTCAATAATGGTATTTGTTATTAAAAACGCTTATATTATATGCTAAGAACAATAGTAAATGACAGGAGTGTCGATATGGCAACAGCTATTATTTATTACAGTAAACATCATGGGAATACAAAAAAGATACTAGATGCTATTGCAGCTGAACATACGGATGTAGAGTTAGTAGATGTTACTTCAAGGAATACATTTGATCTAAGTGGCTACGATAAAATCGGATTTGCTTCCGGAATATATTTTGGAAAGTTTTCTGAGCAGATATTAAATTTTGCCAAGGTTAACCTTCCATCAGGAAAAGATGTATTTTTCATTGCCACGGCCGGTAATCCGATGAAAAGCAACTTTAATGCTATAGCAAGAATAACAGAAAATAAAAATTGCAAAGAGGTAGGGAGATATATCTGCAAAGGATTTGACACGTTCGGCCCATTTCGTTTGGTCGGAGGTATCAGGAAGGGGCATCCAACAGAGAAAGAGATACAGGCGGCGGTTGATTTCTATAACAGCATTATCTAAAAACACGAAGGACTTTAAAAACACAAATGAATGACATATTACGCGGACAGCTGGCAATTGATTACTGCTGTTCCAGTTTTGAAATAATAGATAAAGAGAATCACTTTAAAGAGTATAGACCTCTAGAACTAAGACGCAGGTTTCATGAAAAAGATGAGATGTTCCTGAAGATAATAGCCGTGAACGGAAAACTCCTTTTCACAGGACAAAAGGATATTATCGACTGGTGCAGAGATAAATATGCCAACGCTAAATCCGAATGGTTCTTCGAGGCAAAGAACATGCATAAGTTAAATGATAGACTCAGCCAGGATGGGTTCCAGATAGGTATGGTTCATCCTTTCTATATTGCTGAGAAGAAGTCGGAAGTTGATACTGCGGATTACGAAATACGTTGGTATCGTGACAGTGAGATCGAGCAGTTCAGACGAGATCCTCGCTTTGATGAAGCTTTTACCTTCTGTGAGACAGCACCGGACGTAATAGGAGTTGCAGCTGTTAAGGATGACAAAATACTCGGCATGGCCGGCGCAAGTATGGACAGTCCTGTAATGTGGCAGATTGGAATAAATGTTGATCCTGAAGTAAAAGCAAAAGGGATAAGAAAATGCTTGTGACTTTACTAAAGAACGAGATTTTGGGGATGAACAGGCTTCCGTATTATGGAACATCTATGTCCCACATTGCTTCACAGAAAGTTGCTCTTGGTTCGGGATTTGTGCCTGCGTGGGCAGAACTTGTTACTGACAGAATCGGATATACGGAGAATAGAAATGGCTGATCTTATATCATTCAGAGAAAAAATGGATAAGTTTGATAAGGAGTCCCTCAAGCTTTTTGCCAGGGAATTATATATCAAAGGATTATCTAAACTTAGGAAATCAGAAATAATCGATAAGATTGCCGAGTGCATTTTGGAGCCAAAGAATCTGTTTTACAGACTTGCTACTCTTGATGACAGGTCAATGGAATTACTGACAAAGGGTTCTAAAGAGTGGGTTAAGATTGATTCTGATGATTATAAGGATCATGATCTTGCCTGTATGCTTAATGAGCTGGAAGTTGCTGATTTTGAAAATACTACCGGCTTTTCTACACTAACAGATGTCTGGGATATCTATAAGAAGAAAATAGCAGGAGATGAATTCGAAAAATATCGGAAGAAAGCATCATGGGTATTCAAGTGTTTTCAATGGGCATATGACATGTGTGCTTATGTTCCAATGGATGTTTTTCTTGAGATGGTCAATGTCAAAAAGGGCATACACATAAATGAGGAAGAGCTGACAGAGATTTATACGCATATACCTGAAGATAAGAAAAATATGCTTCTTTACCAAGGGTCATTTATAAGCATTGTATATATCGCCCATAAGGATTCATTGGTAAGTCTTCTCAGGGCATTAGGTGACAAGCCTTACTATATTCCTACAGAAGCAGAAATCGAAGAGTACTTTATATGGGGTGCTCTTATCTCTAAAAAGACTTATCAGGATATGAAGCAGTTTATTATAACGGAAATGAAGCTTGATAAGAAAAAGGCGGAAAATCTGTTGTTGGATCTTTGGGATAAACTTTTTGAAGATGATGATCCACACGGAACAATGCAGTGGTTCTGGGATCAGTTTGAATTTACGAGTGAAGAACAGGTAAAGAAGATAGTCAGTTTATTCATGCCACTATGCAATGATACCAATTTGATGTTGAACAGGGGATATACTCCTTCTGCTATGCCAAGACCAAAGATGAATCCCGGCAAGATGCCGACCATAGTACCGGCGAGTTCAAAGGCTGCAAAAATGCTCGAAGAGGCTGCACCTAAGTTAAGACAGATGGGATTTGGGGTTGATTTTGATGGAGATTCCAGAGAGATCCCTGTTTTTGGTATGCCTTCAGGTATTAATGGTCCGATGAAAACAGCTACCAGGAAAGTTTATCCAAACGATCCATGTCCATGCGGATCAGGAAAAAAATATAAGAAGTGTTGCGGAAGAAACTAATGACGGAAGAATTCCAGCCTGTAAAAGAAGATACTTAAGAAGAGATAATTCTAGGCTAAGAAATTGTTTCGTTAATAAGAGAGAATATTCAAAAAGTATGAGGCTTCATCAGTTTGTGTGGGTTGAGTAGTAGCCTCGGCTACACACCCTATCTTTGTTCTGCTTGACTGCCAACAAGCTGGTTGGATGCCCTGTGTCAAGGGTTTCCGCGAAGCGGCGCTTGCGCCCTTGATACAGGGGAGACAATCAGCTACGCTACAGCAGGCAGAACAGGATTGTATTCCCAAGGCAGACGGACTTCTATATCAGAACAACGGAGCATGATCATATCAAGCATGTTGTCCATGTTCCTGAAGCCGTAAGCCATGTAGATTGACAACTTAATCTTGCGGTTAGTGGCTTCAAGCACTGCATTTGTCAGATGGTATTTCATGGTTGCTAGTATGGCGTCATAATGACGTCTGATCTTTCGCTGAAGTTCTACGAATACTTTTATCCGAC
>NZ_AUJX01000073.1:6497-7241 GCF_000424445.1 Oribacterium sp. NK2B42 | reverse complement strand
AAAAATATACGTGAGTATCTACGCATGATAGTATACGAGGAATGAGTCTCGTAAAGAGCCGGATGCGGGAAATCTGCATGTCCGGAATTCTGTGAGGGGCAGAGGGAGCAATCCCCCTGTCTACTCGACCTCTTACAAAAAGATTACAAAGTCTTTATGAGAAGCTGGTTACTTTGGCCAATGATTGACAGAAGTTTTGGATTGTGATAATATTCATAATATTGAAATGTTGAAATATAAATGGAATGGGGTGGAACATGAAAATTTGGCGGACATTGATAGCATGTACGGGAAGTCTTTTCGAAATCAATAAGAAAGAGAGATTTATTTTGTCGATATATTGAGATGTCATTGAATTTATTCAGAAAATGGAGGAACATCATTATGACGATAAGTGAACGGATATTTGAAAGATTAAGACAGATAGATATGACCCAGAAGGAGTTCTCAGAAGAAACGGGAATACTTCCAAGTACTATTAGTGAATGGAAGAAGAACAAGACTAATCCATCATCGGAGAAGATTCTTCCAATATGCAAAGCATTGGATGTGTCACCTGAATGGTTGTTGTCAGGTGTCGACCCGGTTGAAGGACGCGGTAGAAACCACGATTATTATGTTGTGCCCAAGGGGACCGACACGGGTATTTTGATAAGCGGGTTTAACAAGTTGGATAAAACCATGAGGGATCGAATGATTGGGTATGTTGAGGCATTGACCGGTATGATGGATAAAGGAGAAAAA
>NZ_AUJX01000073.1:0-6487 GCF_000424445.1 Oribacterium sp. NK2B42 | reverse complement strand
TGATAAGCGGGTTTAACAAGTTGGATAAAACCATGAGGGATCGAATGATTGGGTATGTTGAGGCATTGACCGGTATGATGGATAAAGGAGAAAAAAACTTGCCCGGTGATACGCTTAAACGTGCATATACGCATACACAGAGAAGCGACTATAAATAATGACAATAAAACAAAGGGTCAAATATCAATAAAAATTACTGAGGAAATAGAAGAATAAACATGAACATAAAAAAAGGGATGCCAACACCGGATGCAGCTTTGAAGGAATTTTTTAAGGATAATGAAATATTTGCAGCTGTGTTTAATGGATATTTTTTCAACAACGATAAGGTCATAGATCCGGCAGAACTGGAGCAGGCGGATACAGCGTATACAGAGTCTGTAAGAACGGAGATCAAGATTGACAAGGTAAATAAGTACAGGGATAATGTTAGAAAGACATCAGGAGGTCTTTTTGTAATTTTAGGAATAGAAGACCAGGCCAAGATACATTATTCTATGCCGGTAAGAAAGATGTTGTATGATGCATTGGGGTACAGTGCGGAGATAGCATCGAAGGGAAATGCTCAAGATAAGAAATCATGGACAGTAGATGAACGTCTTTCGGGTGTTTCAAAGGGCACAAAGGTAACGCCTATAATTACGGTCGTGCTTTACACAGGTGAGGAAGTTTGGGATGGACCAAGGTCGGTGCATGATATGATGGATATAGATACGAGAGTAAGGCAGTTTGTGCCGGATTATCCGTTGTATGTCATAGATATGGGACATGACCGGGATCTGTCGTTTTCCAATGGTCCTTTAGAGGAACTAAGGGCAGCATTGTCAGCAATATATGCCGACACAGCGGACAGAGATGAGAGGGAAATAGAATGTAACATTATGGCCCTTGCCGGTATATTATCCGGAGATAATAAGCTTTATGAAGCGGCACAGGGAGAAGGGAGACAGAAGATGTGTAAGGTTCTTGAAAAACGTGATGAGAAGATTTATATGCAGTTCAAGTCTCAGTTTGAAGAGATGGATGCAGAGTTGGCAGAAAACAGAGCTGCGCTGGCAGAGAAGGATGCCGCATTAGAAAAGAAGGATGCCGAGATAGCGGCTTTAAAGGCAAAGCTTGCCGAGCTTGGACATTGAGTGATGACACATATGCGCTTTTTTTAAAAATCTTGAACCGTGTATCAATGTGGTCAAAAACATTGACGATAGATCCGGAAATACAGATCGGCGAGAGCGTGGGGACGGAGAACATTATAATCAATAACGATAAGGAGAATAGCTTCCTGCGAAGGTAAAAGTTATGAACCCCACGGAATGGTCATTGGAGGTGATTTCATGATTACAACAGAAAAGATAAACAAAATCCCCGATAGACAGATTCAAATCAAAGGAATAACTGCCTTGAAGGATGCTCTTGGCGTCACAGGAACCCTTAGGTTTCTTGAACAATTTGATAACGGCGGAAACGGTGATTATACAAAAGAGAAATACAATGACGAGGATTTGAAATTAAATAGGGAAGAAATACTTGAAATGTTCAACCGGAAATCATAGTCCTGTCAGGGGCACGTTGGTGCCGCGGACTCTTACATTAAAAATTCAAAAGGAAAATTGTTTGTTATAGACAATGCGGATCTTCTTTTGGATGACAAAATGAGAAATTATATCGTCATGGATACAGAGAATCAGTATGTTATTATTGGGAGAAATCCCACCGGGCTGATGCTTACTCAAGATGAAGTAAACGAGCTTGATAGTGAGAACAAAGAAGGGGTGACGTTTTTTAAGCTGAAGAAAGCATTCGATGAATATTAAGGGGAAGACTTAAAGATACTCTTCATTAACACATTGGTGCAGAGGATTCTTACGGAGTTATATGGACAAAATTGTAGGGCATATGGAGGAACATCATTATGACGATAAGTGAACGGATATTTGAAAGATTAAGACAGATAGATATGACCCAGAAGGAGTTCTCAGAAGAAACGGGAATACTTCCAAGTACTATTAGTGAATGGAAGAAGAACAAGACTAATCCATCATCGGAGAAGATTCTTCCAATATGCAAAGCATTGTATGTGTCACCTGAATGGTTGTTGTCAGGTGTCGACCCGGTTGAAGGACGCGGTAGAAACCACGATTATTATGTTGTGCCCAAGGGGACCGACACGGGTATTTTGATAAGCGGGTTTAACAAGTTGGATAAAACCATGAGGGATCGAATGATTGGGTATGTTGAGGCATTGACCGGTATGATGGATAAAGGAGAAAAATAATGATTTATTTTTAGGTTCATATAATTGAACAAATAGAATTACGTTGAATTAAGAGGTAGAATATTTTGCCAAGAAAAAAGAGAACATGGTATCCGGGGGCAATATATCATGTAATGAGCAGAGGGAACCGAAGAGTCAGCCTTTATAAGGAAGAGGATGATTATCTGTCCTTTATAGAGTCCTGTGGATATGATATACCAAAGGATAAGGCCATGTACAGGCGTTCTTTCGATGATAACTAAAGCGGCGCTGTCGGATAAGCTGTTTGTAATAGACGCAGGCAGAAGCAGCGGAACGAGATCCAAACAGCAGCTTGTCTTTCTTCCTGCAGACGATAAAGAACAGGAAAAGAAAAGCTCCCCGAAGGGAGCAGAGAACGTGTTTAGCGCGTTGTAGATGCGGGTATAACGCTAAGAGATAAACCAAGCTGATTGAGAAGCTTCAGGAGTGTATCAAGCCGAGGAGTTGTCTTGCTGGATTCAATCCGGGCGACAGATGATTGCGGTATATCACACAGTGCTGCCAGGTCACGCTGACTAAGCCCTAGGGCGGAACGCTGCCTGATCATCGCAGAGATGATGGAAGCCTCGGCTTCAGCTTCCTCGATGATTTCTTTACCGATAGGATCAGTTTGTTTGACTTGATTTTTGTATTCATTCCAGTTCATTGTTTTGCCTCCTTTCTGGCAATATAATCTTTCATTTCGGATTTGGCTCGGGCAATCTCCCTTGGTGGAGTTTTCTGAGTCTTCTTCCGAAAATGATGAAGAAGAACGTAAGTGCCTTCATTAAAATAGAAGAATAAGACACGGTTGTCACCAGGACGCAGCTCCCAGATTTCTTCATCAAGGTGCTTAGCAATCTGAACGGGAAGATTAGTTCCGTTTTCCTGCAGAAGTTCGATACAGCGAGCAATCTGACCGTACTGAATCCGGGCATCTTTGACAGAGGCTGCTTTTACACGGAGTGAATCAAGGAATTCCTGAATATCCGAATGGCCATCGTATGTTTCGTAGAAATCAATGTTGAACATGCGACCTCCTTTTCATAAGGCATGATAGCATAAATGCTATCACGCGTCAAGGTGTTGCTGATAAATAAACATTATTCGAATTTATCAGAGCCTTAGTGTCTGAATATAAAAAAATCAGGAATAACCACACGGGTCCGATAAAAGTTGTTTCTATCTATGTGCTTATACAACATATATGGGCGGTTGGAATCACCAAGCCAGGACATTGGTGCCTGTCAGTGCGCCCTGCTAAGGGCACTTCATATAGCGGATTGCAAACGTCCGCCCGATAAGTTGTAAGCCGCAGCATCGGAAGCGAGTCTTGCGTGGGGTATGGTAACGTGCTACACGAAGCGTAGACAGCATGGTTGCAGGGATAGTGATTGAGCACCGAAAGACTATAAATCCAAAGGACGACGTAGTTGACTGTCCGACGGCAGATTGTGGGAGGCGGTAACTGCTGATTATTTTAGGAAGATATCACTCCCCGATCGTGCGGTATAAATACCGACCGCACGATATCAGCGGTGATACCGCAGATTGTTGTAGCCTTATTTCTAAAGACATCCAGAGTGTATTTTGAAATAAGGCCATGACATCAGAGATGTCACAGCCTAGAACATTGAAAACTTCATCCACCAAGAACCTGATTATCGACAGCATCGTGGATTATATCGGCATAGATGACCTTGGCTTTCTGCTGGGAACCGATCGCAATGGCGTCTGTCATGAGATTATCTATCAGACGGGGATTGCCCTGAGTATAGCTATGAACAGCTGAGAGCGCTGTAGCATCTATGATCTTTCTGGAAGCTCCGGTGAGAGCGATCTTATGAAGGACATAGTTTGCGACTTCTTCATCATCGAGACCATTGTAGTTATAGTGGACTGTGATTCTCTGACGGAGTGCTTCATGTACAGGTTTTCTGAGTGTGTCATTCAGATGGGACTCGCCGCAAAGTATCAGTGTGAAATAGTTGACTGAATCATAACCATAGTTCATCAGCATCTTGATGTCGTTGAGTATTCCGGTATTTAGGTATTGGGCTTCGTCTATGGCAAGCAGGAGGGGCTGACGTTTCTCTTTGTAAAGATAGGTTACCTGTTCCCTGATTGCCTGGAACATGGCAGGTTTACCGCCTTTTTCGGAAACGCCGAGTATGGCGCAGAACTGTTTATAGAAGTCGGCAACGCTTATGGTCGAAAGACACATGTACTCCATGTGATACAGGCTTGGGTTGAGGTTGGCTGCAAAGCATCTGAGTGCATAGGATTTCCCCATTCCGGGTCTTGCAGTAAAGACACCGATCCCACGGATGTCCTTGAGATACTCAAGCCGGCTAGTCATTTCTGTGAAGTCTTTGGATATGAAGCAGTCCTTTTCCTTCAACTGCTGTTTGTCAAAAGGATTGTAGGAAAGTCCATAAAAACTGTTGAACATCAGGCATTACCTCCGATCTTGGAATAATCAATTGGATTCTGGCGCTTAACACGACAGTTTTCATTGCGATTGGTCTTGCGGATCTCATAATGTCTGCCTTCAAAAAGAATGTAGGCAGAATCCATGTCGTCGGGAAGAAAACGGATCTCAACCTAAACAATTGGCAATGCCATTAAGCTGGAGTGTCAACAAAATTAAGTCAATAGTATGATGGTACATTATGGACAGAAATGATGTGTTCAAGAAAACCCATGTTGGTAAAAAATGGCGCAGCAAACAAGCAGATCACAAAGTTCTGCTTAATGAAGATGGTTTTCAAGAGTCAATGTACAACACAGAACTATCTGTAGTTGAACCGCGGTAAACTAGGGTCAGGTACCATTAAATTTTCATAAACGGAATAATTCGTATTGACGAATCGATATAATACTGGTAAGCTTCACGAAGGATTATACGAATGGAAGAGATTAAGCTATGACAATATCAGAAAGAATATTCAGCCTTCTCGAAGCACGTGGAATGAGTCAGAAGGACTTTTCAGAACGTACCGGGATAGCGCAGAGTACAATTAGTGACTGGAAGCGAAAAAAGACAGATCCTGTTTCGGAAAAGATACTGATCATATGTGAAGTGCTAAGAGTTACACCATATGAACTATTGAGTGGGACAGAAGGAAAAGGAAAAAGAGGCAAGCGCCCAGAGGTTATCATGCTTGATAAATCGAGCGAGGCAGGTCAGGTAATGGAGACCTATTTGGGAATGGATGTAAAAATGCAGCAAAGACTTCTGGGATATATGAAGGCGTTGAGGGAATTATCCGAATAAACTGGTACTGAAGTGACTATTTAAATTTCATAATTGTCTGAACTGATAACATAGCTGTCTACTTGAAATCTGTTAAATATGAAAAACTGTCTATAATAGGTCCAAGACTATCGAACCGGTTTAACATTATGAGAGAGATATTACAGTAAGAATCGTATAAACGAACAAATAATAGATAACGGATATAAAATATGGCGAGAAAACAAAGAGAATGGTATGAAAATGCTAGCTATCATGTTATGGGAAGAGGGAACAGGCGTACAGCGATTTTCAAGTCAGATGAAGATAATATATTTTTTTTAATGCAGCTTGCACAGGAAAAGGATAAACATCCATTTGATCTGCATGCATGTTGTCTGATGACTAACCATTTTCATCTTGAGTTAACTACAAAGAACGAACCTATTTGGAAAATAATGAAGCCGATTATGCAAAACTACGCTATGTGGTTTAATCAGAGATACGGGTACATAGGACATGTGTTCGATTCAAGGTATACTTCGTGCCTGATAGAAGATGACAGGTATTTCCTTGAAGTCAGCCGCTATATTCATTTGAATCCCGTTAAGGCACAGATGGTCAGAGAACCGCTTGCATATAAGTATAGCAATCCAGGGCATTGGTGCCGCGGAGTGCGCCCAGCTAAGGGCGCTTCACATAGTGGGTAGGAAACGCCCACCTGATAAGTCGTAAGCCACGACATCAGAAGCGAGTTTTGCGTGGTATGCGGTAACGTATATTGCGAAGCGTAAACAGCATGGCTGTAGGGGCAGTATTCAGCACCGAAAGACCAATAATTTCAGAGGACGACGCGGTTCCGTGCGCGGAAGTCAATATGGAGTGAATCGTTATAGGCGAGATTCTCTTTACTCTGGCGGTGTCGGTTAGACCTGCTCATGCAGTACAAAAGTGAAGTGTCAACTGGGGAGAACCTA
>NZ_AUJX01000072.1 GCF_000424445.1 Oribacterium sp. NK2B42 | reverse complement strand
AGAGGGCAAACACAGATCACCGATCGCTCGGAGAACTGTTCTACCTGTATGTCCAGGAAGTAGCGGAAATAACCTTTGACCATTCTATGCGACTAATCATGATCGCACTGCTTTCAACCGTCAAAGAGTTCTTTGCGCTCACTGATGCTCAAATGGCAGGGTTTGTACAGCAATTCATCAACAACCTGCCAAACTATCTGAAAGCGCCCTTAGAGGCCTGCGCGGAGCAGTTGTCGGCGGCATAATGGTATTTTTGCGCCGCAAACATTGTAAACACTGAGTTTCACGCCCTTTTGGGTGTGGGAAGTATTAGTATATTACTGTTTTGTAGATTTTATTTAAAATGAACAAAACCTTACAGAGCCAGTAATAGCAGGGGGTTATGGGTTAAAATAATTTTGTTTAAAAATTATTGGTTTTAAGGTTTTAAAACCAAAAAAGTGTTTAAAACTAAAAAAATTTTTTTGAGAAAAAATCCAAAAAATGAACAAAACCCTATATAAGCAATGAGCATTGCAATATGGGAAACAGGGGAGAGTTTGAAATCTTTTCTGTAAATATGGGTATTCTATGATAATTTAGATTTATGGGGGAGCAATCAGACTGGTTGCTTCCTTTTTCTGACTATGTATTTATTAAAGATATAAGTCAATATCAGTTTGTGATTGTACCAAGGATTGTAGTATGATTATTTGCATATGCAATCGATAAATCGCAATTTGAAGAGGTGAAGCCATGGCATGGAAATGTCCGAAATGCGGCAGAGAGTTCAGCAGACAAAACCAGGATCATTACTGTGTGAAACCGCAGAATATTGATGAATACATTGCTGTCCAGGATGAGAAATATAAGCCCAGATTAATGGAGATCCGGGAGATCCTTCGTGATGCACTGCCGGACGCGGAGGAACGGATCTCCTGGTCGATGCCCACTTATTGGAAAGGTCGTAATATCATTCATTTCGCAGCATCAAAGAAACATCTGGGCATTTATCCCGGTGATGAGGCTACAGCTGTATTTACGGAGGAACTCTCCGATTATGACGTAAGCAAGGGCACGATACGGATCCCCTATGATCAGCCTTTACCGGAAGCACTGATCATAAGGATCGCAAAATGGTGCTTTGAGAACTATTCCAAATAAGGTGTAAAGATGGTATAAAGAACGCAATAGAGATCCGTTGTATTCGGGAAAACGAACTCGGCCTTCTCAAAGACTTTTTATATGAAGCCATATTCATTCCGGAAGGTGTGGAGCCGCCTTCGAGAGATATTGTAGAGAAACCGGAGCTGCGCGTATACACTGATGGTTTCGGTACAAAGTCTGGAGACAACTGCCTCGTCGCGATCCATGACGGAAAAAAGTTGGGGCTGTCTGGATGAGGATCATGAATGATTACGGCCATGTGGATGATGAAACACCTTCATTTGCAATTTCACTGTACAAGGAGTATCGGAGAAAAGGGATCGGCATGAGGCTTATGGAGGAAATGCTGGAGAACCTTCGTGATCAAGGCTATAAAAGAGTGTCTCTCGCTGTTCAGAAGGCTAACTATGCTGTGAAAATGTATCAGAAGACCGGGTTCAGGATCATGAATGAAAAAGATGAGGAATTCATCATGGTATGTGAGCTTTAGAAATCGCAGCCATTTGCAGGTATATGCTTATGAAAAGAATAGATAACGACACGTTCTATGACTATATAAAGCAATATGATCCGGATAGTGAATATCATCTTGTCGGTGAAGTCGACTATCATCTGTTAAGTGATGATAAGCCTTATGAGGGGATGGAATCTCATAGGGAAGCATTGCGTGTGGTCTTTGAATGGCTGGCGAAGCAAAGTATAGGGAATAAAGAAAGAGCCCGGATCATGTTTGGTGATGACCTTGCGGATAAATTGCAGCCTTTGGTTTATGACATCGATAAGGCAAAGCCTTCTCAACTGGATCCGCAGGTGTTTTTCTACTGTCCGAATATTGTGAAGACCGTTTATTATGGCAGCGTCTTTTATGATGCAGAGTGGAGACCGGACGATGAGAATTGTGGAACAACGGTTCCTTACTGGTATGCATTGATGGAACCGGTACACGGCAGAAGAAACAAGCCCGAAGATTTCAAAGAAGTGAACAAAGCTCTGTTTCCGAACGGTACAGATACACTTGATATATATGAATGGACAACAGACTGGTCGGATTTTTTTGATGATGGACATGAATGGTATGGCGCGTGCTGCTGGAGTGTCTATGATAAGACCATGAACAGATATGCAGTAATGCTCGTATCGGCAACAGATTGATAAATTCAAGTTTACGGAGGTAAATATGCAAGAATTGATATTACATCGAGTTTATAAGCACTTTAAAGGCGATTATTATTTAGTGGAAGATATTGCAAGAGATTCAGAAACTCAAGAAGAGATGGTTATTTATCGCAAACTATATGAGGACGGATCACTTTGGGTTAGGCCAAAAGAAATGTTTTTATCCGAAGTGGATCATAAAAAGTATCCTGATGTAAAGCAAATGTACAGATTTGAACTTCAAGAAATCGCAAGTAAAAAGCATTAAGTGAATGGCTCGTTATAAAGATAAGATCAAACGAAAGGGCAGTTATTGTTATAATTCAAGCTGCTTTTTCGTTTGACCTTACAGCGATTCTAACCTAAAGAATTTGTCAGATATAAAAATAACTGCCGTTCTTGATGAATGGCAGTTATTTTTTGATGCAATGGGCTAATAGATATTATTATGATTTTATATTTGCCTTCAGTGATACTCTTGAAAACTTAAATACTTACTCTGCGGCAACGTTGGTTCCTGCTATTCTACCAAAAGTAATGATGTCAGGATATGCATTACCACCGAGACGATTGTTTCCGTGAATACCTCCTGTAAATTCACCTGCAGCATAGAGTCCAGGAATAACATCTCCGTCCTTGTTGATTACATGGGCATCGGAGTCAATCTGTACACCACCCATAGTGTGATGAACAGTTGTGGTGCGGATAGAAGCATAGAATGGAGCCTTTTCAATAGTTGATTCGGCGCTTGTAGCCTTTCCGAACTCATCTTTACCATTCTTCATTCCTTCATTATACTTGTCAATTGTTTCCTTGAGAGTTGTAGGATCAACATCAATCTTTTCAGCCAATTCTTCAATAGTATCAGCCTTGACAGTTCTACCCTTTTCAATAAGGCTATCAATCTGATCCTGGCGGTCATCTGTAATCTGAGAACTGTCTACGATGAGATACATCTCTCCGTCTGTCTGCTGAAGTTCGGCCATTGACATTTCATAACGAGTACCGTCTTCCTTGACAAAACGCTGACCTTCTTTATTGACATATACATAATACTGAGCACCGAGCCAGTTTCCTACGAACTCAGCAACACATCCATCAACCGGATCACCAAGAGGATGTACCTGAATCTGATCAAGATCTACGAAATTAGCACCAAGTGCCTCGGCAAGTGCGATACCATCACCTGTAGAACTTGCTGCACAGGATGTTCTGGTAGTTGTGATGACACCGTTTGAATACTTATTTACAAGGTCTGAGTTTGCAGCAAAGCCTCCTGTTGCAAGAACAACACCCTTGTTGGCATGAACAGTGATCTTTGAACCGTCACTTCTTTCAGCAACAGCACCGGTAGCACGACCGGAATCATCCTTAAGGATTTCCTTTACATCAGCATCTGTATAGATCTTTGCACCGAGCTTTTCGGCAGTTTCCTGAAGCATGTTGGTGTAGATACGTCCACCATTATCGCCTTCCTTGCCCTCAGCCTTTTCAAGGTCGATCTGGTGACCTCTCTGCCATTTTCCGCCTACTGCCATAAAGATATAATCAGTCTTGAAAGGAACACCTATATCCTCTGTTAGCCACTTGTATGCATCTACAGCACTGGTTGCGTAAGTTTCAATAAGCGGAACA
Organism: Oribacterium sp. NK2B42; assembly: GCF_000424445.1. GTDB lineage: Bacteria > Bacillota > Clostridia > Lachnospirales > Lachnospiraceae > Oribacterium. Next base: position 3,353 of record NZ_AUJX01000072.1, on the reverse strand, counting down.
TCACCTATTTCACCGCCTCCGATGTAAGTCTGTAAAGCATGCCAGTTGGCAGAATCAAATAATGTATCTGTTCCTGATGCCTTCCACTCATCGAAATCCTTCTTTACCTTTTCAATAAGTGCCTTGTGATCATCGTTTTTAGGTGTCTCTGCAAGAGCATCCTCTACCTCTTTTTCAAGGTCAGGTGTTGTCTTTGCACCTGTCAGCTCTAGCATTTCAGGGTCTGCAGCATTGTATGTACCTTCTCCGAGTGCACTGTTTCCACCGATAGTAGGCATCTTCTCAAGTACAATGACTGATGCTCCTGCCTGTTCTGCGGCTGCGGCTGCAGCAAGACCTGCACCACCGGCACCGACAACAACTACATCTGCAGTTTCTTCGATATCCTCACCGGCTTCCTTGGCTGTAACTTCAACATTCTTTAATGCATCAATGTCAGCGCCAGCCTCAGTAAGGGCAGCCTCAACAGCTGTTAGAATAGCATTGCTGGTGATGGTTGCACCTGAAACAGCATCTATGCCAAGTGACTGATTCTTAACTATGGCATCCGGGATATCAGAAATAGCCGGATCGGAAATGCCTGCTGTTTCTTGATGATCTGTAACTTTAACCTCTGTGATAGCATCATCCGATACTGTCACTTCTACAGTTATGTCCCCATTTTTTCCTGCAGCTTTTCCTGTATAGGTACCTGCTTTGTACTTGGCATCCTGTACAGGTGCTTCAGTGGTTTCTTCTGCCTGCTCAGTCTGCGCAGCGGTTGTAGCTACCGGTATTGATGTAGAAGCACACGCGGTAACTGAAACGGCCATAGCACAGGCAAGCAAGGATGAAAAGACTTTTCTCATGTTATCCTCCTAATTTTCCCATTGCTATACCTATTCTAGTAAACCATTAAACAAATATTCAAGAGAAAAATTAATTATTGATTAAAAACAATTTTGAGAATTTATGTTGATCAAAAGTACAGGGGACACGGCGTTGGAACTGCTCTTGTAAATGAGTTGATTAAGGGGTCAGAAAAAGCAGGATATTGGAGTATATATTCGGCAATAATCTCTATTAACAGGGCTAGCATAGCATTACATAAGAAGTGTGGTTTTAGAGAAATAGGATATAGAGAAAGAATCGCGAAGGACAGATTTGGAGAATGGCAGAATACAACCCTGATGGAGTATAGAGCTTCATAAGAACGAGAGATATTATCATAGAACCGATGCGCAGCTTGTACAGTTTGCCAGCTGGAAACCGGATTATGAAAAATAAGTAAATATCAAGCTTCAGAGACAGTGGCCTGAATACAGGGCCACTGTCTTTTGTTGTATTTACAAGATGTGCGTGGGCTTTTATGATTAGAGAAGGAGAAAAAGAATTTTTAGCAGGGGAAACAGTGGGGAATTCTATTTGTCAATTACCCACGACCTAAAGGTCATGGGCTTGCAACTACCTGGTCGTGCTAACGGCTCACGCCTCCGACCTTTAAACCCCGATAGGCATTAGCCTAAAGTGGCGTTGCATCATGGGGTGATTGACAACACCCCTTACGGCAAAGTTTACTCTGTCGTAACTGTATATAACGCCATACAGTCGGCGATGCTTGAGTATATTTTACGTAACACCAAGTCTTTTATGTGTTACAACCTCATATATACTTTTCAAGGTACTAAGAGTGCCTTCGGCGAGCAACACGCCCAACGGTTTTCTCTTGTATTGTTGCTAAGTATATTGTAGCACATACGTTTTTAAATAACAACAAACAGGACTCCTCCCACCTGCTAAAGCAAGTGGGTTTCCGTCCATGGCAACGAAAGATTTTATTTATGAGTATAGAGAAGTAGTTTGTCCCTACTGTGAGCACCGATTCATGTTCAACAAAGGTGTGGATGGGGAAAAGTATTATGAATATACGGATAAAACAACGGGGAAAATACTGTCGAGTGCAATATGCCCTAAGTGCGGTAAAACTGTAATTGCCATTGATAAGGTGCTGGAAGGTATCCGTGAAGATGATGATAGAGTTGTTACTCATGGAATAAGAGGGTTATGAAAGAAAACGGATGATGGCGCAATTTTGCAAGGGAATCGGGAGACCGGTTCCTTTTTTGATGGGAGAAATGAGGCGAGCGGATGTATCCTGTGTCGGACGATTTCCTGCGGACGGTGCAGGAGAATACGATGAAATATTACTGGACGGGAAAAATCACGATAAAGAATGGCGTGATCTATGAGTTCGGGGCTGAGGATATCGATAAGGGGGAGCGGATATATTTCTTCTCAGTGCTGTGGGAGTACTGAGATTGAGCTGGGTACGGTTTATGCGGCTGAGCTGGGAATAACGCTTTTATCAGACATCGACAGGTACACGCTGGAAGATGCCTTGGTAGAGCTGTTTTATCATCTGAGGATATCAAAGAGCCGGGATCCGGCTGAGATTGATCCGGACTATGAGCAGACGGTTGAGAGCGATGGAATCTACGAGAAGATCCCTATGGGATTATATGAGGTGACGGAGGTTAACCGGACGGTGAAGTGTCTGGAATTGAAGGCGTATGATTTCATGTTGAAGTTCGAGAAGGATTTCAACGGATTTCAGACTGTGGGCCCTGCATATGATTTCATCCACCTGTGCTGTGAAGCCTACGGCGTGGAGTTTGCTCAGACTCGTGAAGAGATAGAAGCCCTTCCGAATGGTACGGAGGGGCTTTCGATTTATACGGAGAGCAATGACATCGAAACATACCGAGATGTGCTTTACTATGTGGGGCAGGTACTGGGAGGTTTCTTTTGTATCAACAGGTTCGGGCAGTTGGAACTGAGGCATTACGGTACGGAACCGGTTATAGAGATTGCAGGAAGACATAGATTTTCATCCAGCTTTTTTGATCTCATAACCAGATATACGGCAGTATCGTCCACGAATATGCGGACGGAGACGGCTGAGTATTATCATCTGGATCTGGATGACGGTCTGACCATGAATATGAGGGTGAATCCCCTTTTTCAGTTCGGACTGGATGAGACAAGGGAAGAGCTTTGCACAAACATCTTAAATGACATATCTGGAACCGTCGATTTCTTCTCTTTCTTTGGTAAACTCTTCTTATCAACATTACCGCGAGTTTTCACATTAAATGATTCGGTTGAAGCCACGACCCTTTAGGGTCGGTTTTAAGCTAACCTTGATTTTCTATATAATGTTCGATTGTAGCCTGTGAGACCTGCCCTATGCTACACGCAAAGAATCCCCATCAGACCAAAGCGTTCTTTCTTTCCAATAGTGATTAATGAGCCACTTTTCATGATATTTCCATGCATTGTAGGTACTGCACTGTTTGAGTACCGATGCCACCATA
>NZ_AUJX01000071.1 GCF_000424445.1 Oribacterium sp. NK2B42 | reverse complement strand
GAACAACGCAGGCTTTCCAGAATGGTTAAAGGTTCAGCAAATTGGAATAAGCAGCGCATCAAAGTTGCAAGGATACATGAAAAGATTACAAATCAGAGAAATGACTTTTTACATAAAGAGTCAACAAGGCTGGTGAAAGAAAACCAAATCATCTGCATTGAAGACCTTAATGTAAAAGGAATGGTTCGTAATCATAAACTCGCTAAATCTATAAGCGATGTATCATGGTCGAAGTTCTTTGATATGCTTGAATACAAAGCATTTTTCTATGGTACTGAGATAATCAAAGTTCCAAGATTCTATCCAAGCAGCCAGACTTGCGGTTGCTGTGGATATAAAAATCCGAACATTAAAAATCTCAGCATCAGAGAATGGACTTGTCCTGTTTGTGGCACATACCACGATCGTGATGGTAATGCTGCAAAAAACATACTAAAAATGGGTCTGTCACTACATATGACAGTTTAACGAATAACAAGGTAGGCACGGGCTGTGCCGAACCAAACGCTTGTGGACATCGTTGGGAAAACTGCTCTCTACGGAGAGTGTGACAATAACCATGGTGGTTGAAGCAAGAATCCCATCAAGCTTTAGCTTGTGGGAGTGTCAAGGACGGAGAATCACCGGACGAAACAGAATTTATAAAAGTTAAAATAATAAACCCGAAGAAATCGATTATATGATTTCTTCGGGTTTATTCTTTCAAGTTGTGTATATCATGGCATGGCTGCTTTCCGAAAGACACCATAGCCTTTGATGATGCATAAATAGATAGAGCTCTAATTGAATGTTTCGGAATCTGAGTTGTTACAGTGCCTTAACAACAGCTTCCTTTACAACACTCATATCTTCGGTTGGCTCAAAACGTGCGATGACTTTTCCTTCGCGGTCGATGAGGAATTTTGTGAAATTCCATTTGATGTATGCCTTATCGCCAAACTTCTTGTTATTGAGATCGGCGAACTTGCTTAATGCGGCATTCTTAAGTCCTTTGCCAAAACCTTCAAAAGGTTTTTCATTAGCAAGGAAAGCATACAGCGGATCTGCATCATCACCATTTACATCGATTTTTTTGAACTGAGGAAATTCAGTGCCATAATTCAGAGTGCAGAACTCATGGATTTCATCATCGCTTCCCGGGGCCTGATCTGCAAACTGATTGCAAGGGAAATAGAGAATTTCAAACCCCTTTTCTTTCAATTCCGAATACATCTCCTCAAGAGGCTTGTAATGAGGTGTAAATCCGCAGCCGGTTGCTGTATTTACGATCAGAAGTACCTTGCCCTGATAATCGGACAGGTTTACATCATTGCCCTGTCTGTTCTTAACTGTGAAATCATAAACTGTATTCATATGTTTATCCTCCTTGTTTGAAAAGCAATTATATGTGCTAAATAAAACGATAATTTGATCTGCCTCATGTTTAATGATGAGGTAACAATCTGTACTGCTATTGATTAAGTACAATTAGATTGTACACAACGCAACGGTTTGTGTCAATATCTTTTTTTGATGGACCGTAAACTATTATTTCCCGGATAAATTGTCCGTAAAACATAAATGATGTAAAATATTCTTTATCACAAGTTTTGTTTTCGGGACAATTTAATAAGGAGGCAATATGGCTGGATCAAAGGTATATTTTACGGATTTCAGGACGACTGTTGGAACGTCATTGACTGTCAAGATGCAGAAGCTTATTCGCAAGGCAGGTATAGGCAGCATCGATATGGACGGGAAGTTTGTAGCCATCAAAATGCACTTTGGTGAACTTGGAAACCTTTCATATTTAAGGCCCAATTATGCCAAGGCTGTAGCTGATGTGGTTAAGGAGCAGGGAGGGATCCCGTTTCTGACGGATTGCAATACTCTGTATCCGGGCTCACGTAAGAATGCTCTGGAGCACATGGATTGTGCAAACATCAATGGATTCAATACTGTTACCACGGGATGTCAGATAATCATCGGAGACGGACTCAGAGGAACAGATGATATAGAGGTTCCTGTGCCGAATGGTGAGTATTGTAAAGAAGCTTATATCGGAAGAGCTGTTATGGACGCCGATATATTTATTTCTCTTACACACTTTAAAGGACATGAAGCTACCGGCTTTGGAGGTGCACTCAAAAACATAGGTATGGGCTGCGGAAGCCGTGCAGGTAAAATGCAGCAGCATAATAGCGGTCATCCTACAGTTCATGAGGATTTGTGCCGCGGCTGCGGAAGATGCGCGAAGGAGTGCGGCTCAAATGCCATATACTATGAAAATAAAAAGGCTCATATCGACCAGGAGCTTTGTAAAGGCTGTGGACGCTGCATAGGGGCCTGCGCCTTTGATGCAATTGAAAACATGAACTGGGATGCAAATGAGATACTGGGGCGAAAGATGGCGGAATACAGTGCGGCAGTATGCGCCGGCAGACCGTGTTTCCATATCAGCCTCGTTCGTGATATTTCCCCTAACTGTGACTGTCATGGTGAAAATGACGCACCTATCCTTCCTGATGTGGGATTTTTTGCTTCCTTTGATCCGGTTGCCCTTGACCAGGCATGCGTGGATGCTTGTCTCAGATCGACCCCTATGCCCAACAGTCAGCTTTCCGACAATTTAAATAAACCCGGCTGGCATCACCATCATGACCATTTCTTTGATTCCAATCCTAATGTCAGATGGAAAGAGACATTGGAACATGCGGAAAAAATAGGACTGGGGACGCGTGAATATGAATTGATAACCATGTAAAGTATACAGAAGCCATAAAGATATGCATCTGTATGTTGGAATTAAAAAGCGATGAATGTAGATATATAGAGACGACCGGACTGACATCTGTATGTCAGATATTACGGATGAAAAACAGCGTTGTTGGATGAGAGGGTGAGAGTATGAAAAGTGATTCAATAAAGAAAATGGTTCTGACAGCAATGTTTCTGGCATTAGGTATGATACTTCCTTTCTTTACAGGGCAGATCCCTCAGATAGGAAGTATGTTATTGCCGATGCATATACCGGCATTCTTATGTGCGCTTATCGTCGGAGAAAAGTGGGGGACACCCATGGCATTTATCCTGCCGATTTTAAGGTCGATGATTTTTGGTATGCCTCTGATGTATCCGACCGCCATAGGTATGGCCTTTGAACTTGCAACCTATGCCTTTGTGGCAGGTTATCTTTACAGTCACTCAAAGTGGAAGTGCACAGAGGCTTTATACAAGTGCCTCCTTATAGCAATGGTTGCGGGAAGAGTTGTTTGGGGTATTGTTCAGACAGTACTTCTGGGACTTAAGGGTAATGCTTTTACGTTCCAGGCATTCATGGCAGGAGCATTGTTTAAAGCCATACCGGGTATTGCTCTTCAGCTTATATTGATTCCTGCGGTAATGATCGCATTAAATCGTACGAAGCTTGTTTCGTTTGATAACAGCAAAAAGGAAAATGCATATCGACAGGATTAAATCGGCTTTTAAGGAGAAAGATAATCCGAAAAAACGTCATAACAATATGCCGTTGTAAATGGCAGAAGAAGAGCCACCGGGGACGGTTCTCGCCGGCGAGAACCGTCCCCGGTGGTATTATGGTCGAACTTCGACTGGTGCTGAAAGAAAACGAAAGAGCCATACCTCTCCGGGATAACGGCGGTCGTTTTGACCCGGTTAGTTCAGGTATCAAGTCCCGCCTTATGCGCCTGGGAATGCTGCATGGGCCGTGGAATGTTGTAAATCTTTCCATCTTTCAGAAGTTTAGCTCCGGTTTGGTGATAGTAAAATGAGATATCGTTTTCTACACACTGAGCATGGACATCCTCTACCCAGGCATAGTCACATATCCTTGCGTTGGCCCCGGATTCACCGCCCACAGAAACTGATTCTATAACAGGAGTTCCATCGGAGACTCTGTATTTATCTATATATGGGCGGAGATCTACGGCGCTAAGCATTGGCTCTATCATTACAGAATGATGGAAAATCGGCAGTGAAAGATATATGGGCAAACGCTTATCGATCATGTCCTGATTCTCACAAGTAACAGCAATGGTTATATGCTCCCAGCCCATTCCCCAACCGGACGGAAGATGTTCCTCTATCCGTTCCGGTCTTTTCGTAATCATGAAAAAAGTACAGTCGGAACGTTCATGCATCATAGCCCACGCATCATCCCGCCACTCGTCCGCATCAGGATGAAAGAAATCCGAAGAAAAGCAGGTATAAAAATGGGACCCGCCGGGGATTTTGTATCTTCCTTTATTAGGGCCGGATCTGAGAATCCTGACCGGGAGGTTGAAGCTGTCAGTTTTTTGAACCGCAGATGGATCTTTACCGATTGCTTCGTCCCGACGGTACATATAGCAATTAAGGCACCCTGCACTGACTTTGGTGCAGCCATGCCACAGGTTCCAGTTAACCGTCATGGGGGTTCTCGGATCTGTATTCTGTTCCGGAAAAAGTGATAATTGTTTCATAAGACAGGTCGGGATCAAAGAGAGTGAATAAATACCGGCTCATCCTAAATGAGCCGGTATTTTGATATTTAAATCAGCTTTCAATTTTGTTAATTTTTCTGTTTGCTATGAAATCATACCCATCAGAGCAAAGACTACATTCTTATTAAGGATCAGAAGGATGATCTCAGCACCACCGACTGAACTGTTACGGAGAGATTAGTTACTCATTCTTTTTTTGTTTCGCTGTCAGTAGCAATTATCTCTTTTTTCTTCAGGTCACTTTCGGTCGCAATAATTTCTTCTCTGTTGAGTTCGCTTTCTGTTGCCACATCCACATCTTCCGGTGATCCTGCGATAACCGGGAATCTCATCTCCAGAGCTTCGTTGTCGATGTTGAAAGCATAGGTATATGAAGAATCTACAGAGTCTGTTACCAGACCGTTCTTGAAGTCCTCATCAAGGATGTCATTGTACGGATCCCAGCCGGTGATGATGAGCACTGCCTTGTGTCCCGGCTCAAAGGTATAGGATGTTGGCATGAGATAAATTGTATAGTCATAGTACTCGCCGGCATTCATTTCCTCTGTGCGTCTTCTGTAATCCTTGCCTTCATATCCGCCGCCGGGATTCTTGAGATCGGTATATCCGAAGGTGATAAGCTTTGCTGTGGTATTGCTCTGTACATATTCCTTAACCTTAGTGTAGGGCAGTCCGCCTCCGGTTTCTGCAGCTCCAAATGTCCTGGTGGGAAGGGTATCATAAATCCTCTGCTTAGTCATATAAGCTTTGAAGCTTTCTTCGCCATCGATGGTATCAAGGAGCATTGCTGAAACCACCATTCCGTCTTTTGCAACATCTTTAGTTGACAGCTTGAGATGCACTTCCGGAACACCTGTGAAGGTATAGTTATCGGGAACTTCATATACATATTTCGCATGAACGCTGTCAGGTAAGGATAGATAGTAATTGTCTCTTATACTCTCTCTTCCGAACTCATCGGTACTTTCATAATATTTAGCAAAGGTTGAACCTATGGCCGTAGTGTCTACGTGATTGAAGTTGTCCGGATTTACTTTCTTGTCATATTCAAATGTCTGGTACTTGAAATCTGCCCATGTATCGTATGTCCTGAAGGAACCGTCAACATTGCTCTGAACCGAAACCATAGGCATATCCTCTATATCGTTATCGACATCATAGAGGTAATGGGAAAGCCATTTATTCATTATATTCTGCCAAAGTTCATCATTTATGAGCATTCCGTCAAGTGTGGAGTGACCGTTCTGATGAAGTACAAGCTTATACGGCTGACCTGCGCTTTCGAAGGCTCTTGCCATGAGATCAGACTGCTTGGTAGTAACATTAAAATCGTTCATTCCATGAACTATGAGAGCAGAGCAGTTTATCTTCGATGGATCAAGTGTATAATCCAGTCTCTCCCAAATGTCGTCATAATCTCCGTTAGTGGCTTCCTGATCTTCTGAGAACTGCCACAGGAAGGATGCATAGTCATCATTTACCACAGTCCACTGATCATCGAGGAAAGCAGCACCGCTGTTATAGGATGCAAGTGAGTACGCGTAGGCCGCATCATTTACCCTGGGCACACCCTGGAAGTTGGTGTAATCGTACCATGAAGCTATACCTGCAAACGGGATGATGGTCTTCAGTCCCTCAACTCCGGATGTGGCTACCTCAAACGGAAGAGTACCTCCGTAGGAACAGCCTGTCATGGCAACATTGCCGTTTGACCAGTCTGCCTTGATGGTAATGTTGTTGTACGGATCTGTATAAGCGGTTCTCTTGCCTGTCAGCCACTCCACAACACATTTGTGTGAATCTCTCTCGAGATCAAAGCCGCAGAGTTCAAAGCCTTCCGAACCATAGGTACCGATACCTCCCGCTTCAACAACCGCAAAGCCTCTTACAAGATAATAATCGTAAAATTGCGCATAGGTGTATCCGATATCGCCTGTAACAGGCACTTTGTAGTTCCAGCATTCCGGAGATGCAATTTCAGCTGCCTCAAGAGTTGTCATATTTCCTTTAGGCTTACGCTTTTGTCCGGGCTCGTAAAGCTTATCGTAATCAAACGGGGTCTTGTTTAAAAGCATTTTACTGTTTTGCTCGGTCTCGTTAACCGTACCGGCGCCATAGGGAGTCGGATCATAAATGGTTGCAGCCTTGAAATCACCTTCGGCAGCAGCTCTAGGCACCTGTACCAGAGCTTCCACAAGGTCTGCTTTTCCGTCACCGTCAGTGTCATGATCGGTCTCGATATAAACACAGAATCTCAGTATGTCACTGCCGTCATTTGTATAATCACTGTCTCTCAGGTTCGTGTAAGTGAGAATAGGCTGAGCCATGCCGTCTTCAAAGACTAATGCTTTCTTCTCACGTTGTATCGTTTCCATCCAGTTAACGTCAGTTTTTTTGGAATTGGAATTCGGCTTTACTTCCGCAGCAGGTGAGGAATCATCTGAAGATTTATCTTCATCGGCTTCTTTGGTTTCTGCAGCTTCCGATTCTGCAACCGATTCTGCAGCAGGTTCTGTCGGCGGGTTATTCTGTGCCGGTTTGGGAAAACAGGAAATAAGCCCGGTCATAAGGGCCAGTGTGGTCAATAAAGCAATGTGTTTTCGAAACATTATACTCCTCCTTCAGTAAATATTTTTTAATCTGTCACGACCGCTTAATACTCCGGAATTTTCCGGAGTATTTTCAACATACTATGATTAAAATTTCGACCACGACGCATTGATTTATAACAGAAAGATGAATGAAATATTACATTTTTATAACGATGGCAATTAAACGATACTACTGCGGCTCTGATGATCAGGAAGTATCCCACTGCGCTCCAAAGAGCGGAAAACCATCGGGGACGGTTCTCGCCGGCGGGAACCGTCCCCGATGGATGAGAGGATGCCCGGAAGATTAAAGAAGCCCGATGACACTTTTAAACAGGAAGTGTCACCGGGTTTTATTATTACTATAGTTGGTGATTTTACTCATCCAAATGCTATCCCCAGTACCGCTGCGAAGATAATAAGATGTATCGGGGAAGCCTTTCTTTTCAGGAAGCGCTTGTGCAGAAGCATAAACATTAGCAGGATAAGGGTTATCAGGATATTCACATGGTTAAGGCCTTCGCCGGAACGGCAGTTATTTATGATCAAATAAAGTCCTGTGGATATGATGATGCCGATGATGCAGGGCTTAATGCCACGGAGCACCGCCTGGAAATGCGGATTTTCTGCAAAATTCTTGAGTATGGTTGAAACTATGAGAATGATGATAAATGACGGTAATGCGACAGCGGTGGTTGCTATGACGGCACCCAAAATTCCGCCCTGGCTGCTTCCTATATAGGTCGCCATATTCACCATGATGGGTCCCGGAGTGCTTTCGCTTACTGCTATCATATAAGTGAGCTGATCTTCGCTGAGCCATCCATAACTCATGACCACATCACGTATAAGCGGAATCGCACCATAGGCTCCGCCAAATGCAAACATTCCTATCTGCAGAAATCCCAGTAATAATTCAAGATATATCATAAGTTTTTTTCACTTTCTGTAAACTGTTGTAGATGAGACCGATAACGCCCGCCGTCATCATCATGACAACTGTGGAAACCTTAAATCCCAAAAGCTCGGAACAAAGCATCAGCAGCATTGATAAAGAAAATATGATGATGGGAAATTGCTTCTTTTTCATTTTTGAAAGCATTCCGATTCCGGCATTAAATATCAAAAGTCCCACTGCAAGCTTGATGCCTCTGAAGGCATCGGCAACTATTTTTATCTCCATAAAATTGCTCAGAAAACAGGAGATGATATATATGATAAGGAATGACGGAAGGATAACGCCCAGAGTTGCGGAAAAGGCCCCTTTTAACCCCTTTATCTTATAGCCCACAAAGGTGGCACAGTTTATGGCGATGGGTCCGGGAGTGGATTCCGCGATGACTGTCATATTCATCATCTCATCATGAGTTATCCATTTCTTTTTGGTTACGCAAATGTCTTCGATGAGGGAGATCATGGCGTACCCTCCGCCGAAGGTGAAGCTTCCGATTTTTGCAAAGGTTAAGAACAGTTCAAGCATTTTGACTCCTTGTGATTTTTTGTGATAAACATTCCCAATGATATCATTGAAGGCAATCGGTGAAGCCTCACACGACTAAAGTCGCGTGCTTCCAAATTTAACACAAAAGAGTTTCTGGGTTTTCCCGAGGCTCTTTTATATTGTCTCCTTTAGAGAGACGGAATTCCTTTCTACTATACAGTCTAAACTCAGAGATCACGCGACACTCAGGTTGCATAATTCCGCATTAAGACTAATTAACGTAGATAAGGTGCATTGGCTTCTCTTGGCAGCCGCAGGGACTTTTGCCTGCAGTGCCAACCCTTCGCTCACGGTTAGGGATTTTAAGATCTCACGGACAAAGTATCTTGATCCGATATTATATGCTGCGTTAAGGTCACAGTTATAATACTTGCCCGAACTGAATTTACACATGGAGTAGCTCTTAAGCATGGGATCGGTAGTCATCCTGTTACGTCGCTCTACATATCCGGAGCCATCGAATGCCAGTCGGGAAGTTCCCCAGGCATTGATGTGGCTGATCCTTATAAGATTGC
>NZ_AUJX01000070.1 GCF_000424445.1 Oribacterium sp. NK2B42 | reverse complement strand
ATAATCCATGCAACTGCATCATCAGTGATCTCTACAGGACGACCTTTACGTTGATTATCAAAAAGTGCGCAATCCGTACCACCGCTAAGATACTTAGATACGCAAAGTTGTACTGTTGCAGTACTTATGTCGTATATTTTTGCAATATCACGGATAGAAACGCCGTTAGCCCTATCCAGCAATATGTGTGCACGAATCACTACTTGAGCCTGTATTGTACGTTGTTTGATTAATGATCGAAGGTAATCATAATCGCCATCCTTAAGTGTTATCGCAATTGGTTTTCCTGACATAATAGATACCTCTTTTTCCTTGATGTATCTATTATACCAAAGATAATTATCAGTTTCAGTTATTTAATGAATGTTGTACTAGTTAATCCTTACGCGTAACCACAAGTCAAAATCTAATCTGCAGAAATGCAGGTGGGATTTTTTCTTAGAATGATTTAACCTACAATACCGATGGAAACGTAAGAGCGGTGGAAGATATAATTGAGAAAAGATAGTTAAATTGGATTGGAGAACTCATTAAAACTCTAAGAAAGAAGACTTAATAAAATGAAAACTATTTGTGAAAAAATGTGAAATGTGGTAGCTAATTATTGATAAAAACAGAACTATTGTGCTGCTATAAATTTGATAGGTAGATTTTTCCCTATCTGGTATGACCAAAAAGGAGTTAATAATAATCTTGGCTAATAAAGATGGTATAATTGTACTTAGATCGCAGAACAGATACATGCTGAAGATTTAAAAATAATTGCTGAATTTAGGATAATCGCTCACTAATACCCACGGGCAAGCCCGTGGGGTTGCGGTTAAGCCGTAACCCTTGGTGAGTAGCCTAAGTCCTTTATGGGCTACGTTAATAGAGAATATATAGTCACCTACGGATGTAGTACCAAGTCTGTAGCTCTGAGGTCTGTGTTTAAACAGTTCTGAGGTATAGGAACAGTGATGCAGACAAAAAACCTCTCATTAACATTGGCGATGGTACATCTACCGCCCTTTGGGGCGAGTAATTAAATTCTTTGTGGATTTCAGAAAGGGGGATGCGTAATGGTTTACGTACTCAATAAAAACGGACAGCCTTTAATGCCTACAGAAAACTATGCCAAAGTGCGCGTTCTTCTAAAACAAGGTAAAGCGAGGGTTATTAAAAAGTGTCCGTTTACTATACAGCTGATGTATTGTAGCACTAACCATACACAGAAGATAACATTAGGTATTGACAGCGGGAGTAGGCATATCGGCATCTCTGCGACCATAAAGGATAAGGTTTTATTTGAAGCCAACGTGGAGCTCCGTAACGATATCGTTGACCTGATTTCTGCCCGCAGGGAACTGAGACGTTCAAGGCGTAACCGAAAGACACGCTACCGTAAGACTAGGTTCGATAACAGAAGACGATTGGACGGATGGATAGCACCTTCTGTAAAGCAGAAAGCAGACTCTCATGTAACGATGATAGCAAAAGTACATAAAATACTTCCTGTCACGGATATCGTTGTTGAGACAGCATCATTCGACATACAGAAGATAAAAAATCCTGACATCAGTGGTACGGGCTATCAGCATGGCGATCAGACAGACTTTTGGAATGTCCGTGAGTATGTCTTATTCCGTGACGGTCATATTTGTCAGTGTTGTAAAGGCAGATCTAAGGACAAGATTCTCAACGTACACCATATAGAAAGCCGTAAAGCAGGCGGTGATGCACCAAATAACCTTATCACATTATGTGAGACCTGCCATAAAGGGTATCATAAAGGAACGGTAAAACTCCCAAAGACGATACACAGAGGCATGAGTTTCAGGGATGCTGCGTTCATGGGAATAATGCGATGGGCGGTTTACGAGAAACTTAAAGTTATATATCCAAGCGTAAAGAATACCTACGGGTATATAACCAAAAACATCCGCATAGAAAATGGTCTCCCGAAAGACCACCACGTAGATGCCCGGTGCATAAGCGGAAACCCCAAAGCTGTAGGTGACGGAACTGTATATTATTACAAAAAGGTCCGTTGCCACAACAGGCAGATTCACAAATGCACCATCAACAAAGGTGGTATCCGAAAGAGAAATCAGGCACCCTACGAGGTAAAAGGGTTCAGACTGTACGACAAGGTGCTATGGAAGAACCAGGTATGTTTTATCTTTGGAAGGCGCTCAACGGGACGTATGGATATAAGACTGTTGGACGGAACACATATAAATGCATCCGTGGGATATAAAAACCTCAGACTTTTGGATATACGTGGCAACTATCTTATAGAACAGAAAAAAACCGGATAAAGGCGTTCATCCCACAGCCTGTGGGTTTCCCGCCTCGAATACGGAAGGGAATTATATGACATGTATTACGACAATTTGGCGAGAAAAACTAGAGAATTGAAAGAAACTACGAAGGGAGTGGAAACCGTGTGTGCAGTTATTGAGCAGGAAAGAAAATTAAGTGAAAATGAAAACACCTTGAAGATTCTACTTAACGTTATGAAAAATCAGAACTGGGATGTTGAAAAAGCCATGGACGTTATTGGTATTGAGGATGACCAGCGTGATCTGTATGCAAGATCTGCCAGGTACGCTTTAAGTAAGCAATCATGAGCTCATTTTTAATAATGTATTTTTCCCCTCATATACTCTTAAAAGAGTAAATCTTGTGATAGGTAATAGGAAATACTATAGCTTTAATGAGGAACATCCGGAGATGTTCTGACTCTAAAAGTCTTTAAAACAGTCCGAATGGGCTGTTTTTTTGATACAAAAAAAGCTGTGGAAACCACAGCTTTAAAATAGGATTAGTACACCGCTTCATTATATTCAAGGTTTTTATCCTTGGCAAACTCCGCGATAAATTTCTCCATTTCGTCATTTCTCTTTATTAAACTGCTTTGTTTGTAAGGTCAGATCCTAAATGCAGTGCTGCATCTATTTCTGCCTGACGCTTTTTGAGTGTTACGAGTTCAAGTTCATGTTCGAATGGTTTCTCTACAGAAACCTTTGCAGTAGCTATCTGCTGAACGGCGTTCTCAAGGGCTCCAACAACGCTCACAAGGGAATTCCTCATGTTCTGTTCAAACTCAAGGATTCTCTTAACGTTAAGTGACGGTATAGCCGATGCATCTACCGTATTGGTAGACATTCCGGACAAAACGATAAGGTATCCGCTTCCGAACATGGAATAGCGGAGTACAAGATCCAAACCTCTGAAAGTACCTATCTTTCTGTCGAGGTTGTTCTTGGATGCCCTCATCCTGTCAACTGCATCACATATTGCTTTACCACATGCCTTTTCTTCTGTGAAAGAAACCCCTTCGATTTCAATTTCAGATAAGTCGTTAGCAAATAACTCCATGATCTCGATATCTTTTTTAAGAAGGTACTTTCTCTTTGCAAGTCGATTAAGTGAATCAGGATATTCGTGAGCCAGCTTTTTCTCAAGTGAATACTTGGAGGATCTAAACTGGTTCTGAAGAAGAGTTAACTTCTTAACCTTAACGTCAACTTCCATCTTTTCCTTAAACAGAGGGTTCTGGCAGGCCAGAGCCTTTATTTCAGCGTAGCTTAGTGCTGTCTGGTCGATATCCTCGACAGCTCTTGCAGGAGATTTACTGGTCATTATCTGACCTATAAATTTCTGCTTTTGCTCAACCAACTGCCAGTTGTAAGCATCAAAGGTGCCCTTAGTTACATAGGTGTAAATGTGCACCTTCTCATTGAGGTTGCCCTGACGGACGATACGCCCGATTCTCTGCTCAAGATCTGCCGGCCTCCAGGGACAATCGAATAAATGCATTGCGATAAGCCTGTCCTGTACGTTGGTACCCGTATCGGCTTTCTTTGTACTGGCAAGGAGGACGCGAACTGCTCCAAGTCTTACCTTTTTAAACAGCTCCTCCTTTCTGATATCCGTGTTTGCTTCGTGGACGAATTTTATCTCTTCCTCCGGAACACCCCTTTTTACAAGCTTCTGCCTTATATCTTCATAGATATTAAAGCCAACGCTGTCTTTCTTTGGTGTTGCATAGTCACAGAATATCATCTGCGTAAGTCTCTGTGCCTCAGTTTCCTTGTAGATCTGATACACAGTTTCCACTAATGTGTTTACCTTGCTGCCGTTTTCGTCTGGGAGAGACTGGTCTATTATTCGCTGATCCAATGCACATTTACGTCCATCGGTAGTTATCTTCAGCATGTTATCTTCCTGAGAATCCACGCCGCCGGCACGCACACGGTCTGCGCGTTCTGACAGCGATTCAACATATTCCTTCTGAAAACGTGTGGGTTCGCACACTATATTATGTTCTTCCTTGTCAGGCACCGGCAGTTTAAGGTCTTCAGCAAGCTTGATGTCTGCGATTTCCTTAAAGAGACTCATAAGCTCCGGTAAATTATAGAACTTACTGAATCTCGATTTTGCCTGGTACTTTGTTCCTTCAGGAGCAAGTTCCACTGATGTCTGTATTTCCCCGAAGGTTGATGCCCATGCATCAAAATTCAAAAGCCCCAGGTCCCGAAGCCGCTCTTTCATGAGATACCTCATGTTGATGTACAGCTCGGATATCGAGTTTGCTACCGGTGTTCCTGTAAGGAATGTGATTCCATGACCACTTCCCACAGTTTCGCTTACGTAGCGTACCTTCATTTCCATATCTGTACACTTCTGTGAAGCGTTGGACTTTACGTTGCCTATATTTGAGAGCTTTGTGACTACCATAAGGTTTTTAAACTCATGGCTTTCATCAACCACAAGATGGTCGATACCAAGCTCCTCAAAATACACAACCGAATCCTTTATAGCCCTGTTGTTAAGCTCATCAAGTTTTACTTCGAGCTTTTTCTTCATGGTTTCAAGCTGTTTTACTGAGAAATCCTTGGATTTTCCCCTTCTTGAACCATATCTTGGATCTATTTCATGCAGGGATTCACTAACCTCGTTTATCCGCTCACGGATATATCGTCTCTCTGTGTCCGTGGAGAGAGGGATTCTTTCAAATTGTGAATGTCCGATTATGATTGCATCCCAATCACCGGTGGCAATCTTAGACACAAACTTCTTCCGGTTATTCTTCTTAAAATCCTTTTCCCTTGTGGCAAGGAGCTTTGCTGAAGGATAGACCCTCAAAAATTCCGAGGTCCACTGACGGATAAGATGATTCGGTACAACAAACATGATCTTGTTCGATATGCCGAGCCTTCTAAGCTCCATGGCTGCCGCAATTGATTCGGCTGTCTTGCCTGCACCGACTGCATGAGCCAGTAGAGTATTACCGCCATAGACTATTCTTGCCACGGCATCGAGCTGATGCTTTCTTAGTTTGAATTCGGGACACATTCCGGGGAACACAAGGTTGTCTCCGTTATATGTGCGGGGAACGGTGGAGTTGAATCTTGCATTGTAAATATCAACAAGATGTTCTCTCCGGTCCATGTCCTCATATACCCAGTTATCCCAGGCCATCTTGATAGCATCCTGCTTCTGCTGAGCCACCATGGTTTCGTCACGGTTAACAATGGTTTTCTCACCGCCGGATCCATCAGGAACATTTTCAGTTACCTTGGCGTCCTTCAAATTCAGACACATTTCAAACAAACGGAAACCATTTATCTTAGGTGTGCCGTAATCATTATTGGCCTTAACATTATCATTGGCATACCATGAATCCTTGTTTGTGACCGCATAAACCGAGTTGCAAGCACTGTATTTAACAGTAAATACATCTCTGTCATGCCGTGTGGTCTCAAACAGTTCATGCATGAACTGCTCGTAATATTCCGTCGGAACCCATGTGGCTCCCAATCGTACTGTAATGTCTGTGGCTTCAAGCCGTGGAGGAATCGTCTTTTCAAGAAGCTCCACATTTCTTTCAAATACCGGATTCTCTTTAGCTGCATCTTTTGCAAGAAACAGCTTTTTTCGTATATCTCCTGTAAGGTAATCATCTATAAGTTCATAGGAACTATCCTCTGGATTTAAGATGATGTCATCCTTTAACTCACCGATGATTGTATCAATATCTTTCTTATAAATATCAGACATATACGAGAAGTTGATGTATCCGTATTCCTGCATTGATGCTATAAGGGCATCTTTTGCAGTTTCTACAGAAGATACTTTCTTGTGACTGCGGATAGTCCTTTTTGTGAACATATCGGACAGCCCGCAGAACTCACCTTCTTCATCGAATAACTCCAATGAACAAAGGAGATAGTAAGAAGAGTCCTCCGAAAAAGCTATGGAGTTTCCTCTTTTATTGATGAGATTGTATTTTTTGGTGAAGCGGTTATACAAATCCCTCATCCTGTTCTGTAGTCTATGAAGCTCCTCGTCCGTACAGTCATTCTGCTGGGCCTTGATGCAATCAAGTACGGAATCGCGGAGTTCTATAAGCTTAAGAACACGGTTTTTATCACCCCTTATTTTTACAGGGAACATAACCGAGTCCTGTCTGTAATAGATTTCCCCTTTGACTACTGTGTAGGTGTAGTTTCTGACATCGGGGGTTGCTGGAATAAGCTTATTTACGGATTCCCCTTCATCAAAACTAACCTCTACTTCGGACGCTTTATATGTACCCTCTATAAGAGAAAGGGCATTTTCAAGCTGTTCACTGAGAGAAACTGCCATGTTGGGCTTAACTGTTAGCCTCATTCCAAACGGTCCTGTAACTTTCTCCATACCACCGAGTACCATTTCCGGATGATCTGTAAAATAAGAGTTTACGCTTACATTATCGCCAAGGTCCTCTGTTTCTACCCATGGTTCCTCAGTGAGAAAGTCCAAAGACTCTTTTTTCTGGAACATGAGTATGTCTGTTGCTACCTGTGTTCCAGCATTACTGAAAGCATTATTAGGAAGCCTGACAGCCCCTAACAAGCTTGCCCTCTGCGAGATGTACTTACGTACATTCGTTGTTTTCTTATCCATTGTTCCGGTGGAAGTAATAAAACATATCAATCCACCCGGCCTTACTTTATCTATTGCTTTAGCGATAAAGTAGTCATGGATCAGGAAATGGTGCTTGTCATAAGCCTTGTCAGATACCGTATATTCTCCAAAGGGAACGTTTCCAATTGCCATATCAAAGAAGTTATCGGAGAACGATGTCTTCTCAAACCCCATAACTGAAATGTTTGCCCTAGGATAGAGCTTTTTAGCAATTCTTCCGGTGATTGAATCAATCTCCACACCGTAAAGCATTGATTCCTCCATGGACTTAGGCAATGTACCAAAGTACACACCCACGCCCATCGATGGTTCAAGTATGTTTCCCTTTACGAAGCCCATTCTTTCAAGGCACTTATAAATAGCCCTTGGAATGACGGGATCTGTGAAATGGCTATTGTTTACCGATGCCCTTGCTGAACTATACTCATCTTCGGTAAGAAGATTTCTAAGTTCTGCATCTCTTTCATCTGTAAAAGCCTTATCAAGACCTCCCCATCCAACATATCTTGCGAGGACATCCTTTTCCTCCTTTGTGGCATTTCGTCCCTCGTCTTCAAGTTTTTTAAGAAGTGTGATGGCCTCTATATTGAACTTGTAACGTTCACTAGGAGTACCTACGGCATTTGTATCATCAGTGATGACATAGTTTGTCGCTGCCACTTCCTCGGTATGCTTATCAGGTGAGGTTACTGTCTCTGTTTCTTCTGAACCCATATTCAATAGATCAAACAAGGATAACTGGTCAAACGCGCAGTTCATAGACACCTCCTTCGGACATAATGTCCTTTCTGATACTTGAACTGCACTGGTTTCTTAATTTAGACAAAGTTTTCATATTTGTCCTTTCTGGCAACTTTTTTGCCAATAAAAAAGACAAGTAACCGGCTTTCAGAATACATTCGAATGCTTTTAGGCTTTTCAGTTCTGTTCTTCGCCAAATTACTTGTGTGATTAGTTACAAATCAATTATGGAAAGGGAAATTGGAGATAAAGAATAAGATATATAGAATTGTTTGAAATAAATCATCAAATCAAAAAAATCGAGAATATTTTTAAAAAATTCTATCAGCAACCAAATCTCCCTCAAAATCCCTCCCATAATTCAGGTAAAAGAAAAGATTTTTTAGGAGGTAGGTATGTTAGACAGAAAAGCAGAAGAAAGATTTGTAGAATATATTGATTCCATCAAGAGCATGAGCGTTCTTTTAGGAGGCGCCGACACATTGATGAACCAGTTTCAAACTGCCCTCACAGAATTCCTTGTAAGCATCTCATCTGATGACAATATGCTTTCAGACAAAGAAATGGAATTCATCAACAGCGTCACCGGTAACGAATACGAAAGCGGTCAGTTCCGCACCATAATGCAGATGAGCCGAAAATATGCATGCGATGCACCGCCATTCTACTTTGAGAGCTTGGTGTCTTTGGATCTCCGCTACGGGTCAATGACAGACTATGATGACCAGAAGGTAGAAAGGACACATTACCGTTCCTGGAAGGCACTTGAGATTTTTGCAATGATAGGGAATCGCTTTTCGGCATTTGAAGCTGGTGAAAAGGATAATATCAATAAAATCATAAAGAGAATGGATTATCTGAATACAGTTGCATCAGTTTTAGAGGAAAACATCGATAACAGACTTTATGATATTTCAGTTCCGTATCTGCCACAGGTGCCGGGGTTTATCATTGGCGGAAGTTATGATGAATCTCTCAAGATACTGGAGCTTATGGAAGAAAACTGCCTGTATGGTATGGATACAAGCACTTCGATAAAAACGGGTGTATTTGATGCTGAAACCATGAAATACTTTGTAAACCTTCATACAAAATTTCTCAGTAACACCATTACAGATTCGGAAAAAGAAGAATACCTTTCATACATATCCCTTGGTGCAACACCTCCTGATAATTACTGTTCTCCCGATACAAAAGATGGAGTAGAAAGCAAGGAAAATGAAGGAGAGCATCTGAAGCTTAGAGAGGAATGGAGACATTTAACTGAGACTGAATGGGAAGATAAATGCCAGTCACTATCATGTGATTATGACTATTCATCAGATGATGATTTTCCTGAGTTTACTACGGGTAACGAAGAAGAGTATATAGAAACGGCCAAGAAGAACATGACAGAAAGCAAAGCGACTGCACAGGAAGAATATCCATATAAAGATAAGACATTATCTGAGCTAATATCGGAACTTGACAGCCTGCCCGGACTCAAATCCGTGAAGGAGACTGTAAAATTCACAATGAACCTTGCAAAAATGAACAAGCTTCGTAAAACAAGAGGCCTTAATGTTCTTTCACCCACTATGCACATGATATTCACCGGAAATCCCGGAACAGGAAAGACCACAATAGCAAGACTGATAGCTGCGATCTACCGTGAGATGGAGATACTACCCAAGGGGCATTTCATTGAAACCGATGCAGAAGGGTTAATAGGCGGATATGTCGGACAAACTGCTATAAAAACAAAAGACATAGTGCAGAAAGCACTCGGAGGTATCCTGTTCATAGACGAAGCATACATTCTTGCAAATAATAACCGCGGTGGCACCAATGATTTCGGAAAAGAAGCGTAACAGTTCAGCCGACCCTGGATTATAAATTCCTTGGTCGGCACTTTTTTTGCCCACCCCATCAACGATTTCATTAGGCTTAATTCTTTGACCCCCACCCTCTGCAAAAAAAGATGCCGAAATTTCAGCTGACTTTTCATACGGCATCTGTGGATATCTGAATTCTCATTTTATGAATGCAGTCATAAAAATACAGTTGTGGATAATTCTCGCTATTTCACAGTACTTTTTTTCTTTTTATGCATCATAAACCGGTGTTTTTGTGGATGGTCTACTTTTTTCGGACGGATTTTAATCTCCTTATCCACCGTCATTTTGACGAAT
>NZ_AUJX01000069.1 GCF_000424445.1 Oribacterium sp. NK2B42 | reverse complement strand
AAAAATCCTGTAAATCCGGTTATTCATGAGTACTACACCTTAAAATGCAAGTCCAAAAAGAAGAACGTTGCAATAGGTGCTGTAATGCACAAAATATGCAATATCATTTTTGCTATGCTTCGTGATAACAAGCCCTATGAGATGATCACCCCTGAAGAACACAGAAAGCAGTTTAATCGGCTCAATCGCACTACAAAAGTTGCCTGACATCTAATTTGTCATTTTCAATGTGCTATAAATGAATTAGCTTTATTAAAGTTACCCAAAAATGCAGGTGATGGCTAATTTCTAATATTTTCAATTTACTCCTTGACATTTCTTAGCTGGACTTTGATTTGATGGTACACCACATGATATTGTTATCCGCACATTTTAAAATTTAAAATTCTATAAATCCTTGAAATTCAAAGTAACTAAACAAAAATATACGGATAACAAAAGTGTGCGGATAACTTTTCTTATCTGAATATTCGGATAAGAAAAGGATGGGTTCTGCTTGTTATATAAAAGGCTCGAAAGAACCTATGGTGAAGCATTCCGTTTTCAGTGGCCAAGGCATGCGTCAGAAGTCAGAAATCTGACCAGACAGGAGTTTCGCTGGCTGCTCGAAGGTCTGTCGATCGATCAGCCAAAAGCAATAAAACCCACGACAGAAAAACGAGATTTCTGAGATATAGTGCAAGTTGCACAAACTTTCCAAAATTGCACAAAGCTGTCTTCCTGCAGATGCCCGGAAACCTAGGAAAAACGTGCTTTCAGCGGTATAATCATACCAGTTTTGAAAGGACAGAATGCCGCTATGTCAAAGACAGATCTCTCAGGAAAGAACTCAGAAGAAAAAATCGAATATCTGATCAATGAGGTCAATTCCAGGGAGGCAGAAGTGGCTGAACTTCGTCAGGAACTCGCTGATGCCAGGGAGACCATCGAGGAATTCAAACGCATGATCTTTGCTTCAAGGTCAGAGAAAAAGCATGTCGGTTTCGATGACCCGAACCAGCTGACTCTGATGGATCTTTTCAATGAGGCTGAGTTTGCATCTGACTCATCTGTAGAGGAAATTCCGGTCAAGCAGGCAGTTGAGGGCTATCTCCGTAAAAAGGCAGATGAGAAAAAGAAGAAGCCAACCTACGAAGAGATGTTTGATTCTCTTCCGTCCAGGGAACTCAGATGTTCTGTGGCTCCCGAAGACAGGATCTGCCCGGACTGCGGTGCCGAGATGGAACGCATAGGCTGGGACTATGTACGTACCGAACTGGAGATCATCCCGGCCCAGGTACGTAAGGTCGTTATCTATCAGGAAAAGGTAGCCTGCAGGAAATGTGCCGAAAAATTTGGTGAGGCATATTTCGTAGAAGCCGAGATCCCTTCCGTCCTGATACCTAAGAGCTTTGCATCTCCGACAACGGTTGCTTATGTCATGTACGAGAAGTACATCAACTCCATGCCACTGTACCGTCAGGAAAAAGCCCTATTACAGATGGGAGTAAAGATCAGCCGTACAACCCTGGCAAATTGGTGCATTTATTGTGGCCTTAAGTACTTTAAACCTGTTTATCAGGTTATGGCAGGTCACCTCCTTGAAAGGAACTGTACGGCGGGGGATGAAACACCCTGCCAGGTACTCAAAGAAGATGGCAGGACAGCCCAGCAGAAGTCTTACATGTGGATACACTGTACCACAAACCTCGATGGGCTTCCGCCGATAATGCTCTATGAGTACAATCCGTCGAGATCAGGTTCTGTCCCTGAGAACTTCTATAAAGAGTACAAAGGGAAGTACGTCATAGTTGACGGATACCAGGGCTACAACAAACTGCCCAAAGGAACTGTCCGTTGCGGATGCCTTGCACATTTCCGCCGAAAGTTCTATGAAGCATTGCCGGCAGCCGACAGGAAAGCAGGCAAGTCCAAATCACCTGCAGCCCTGATCGTGAATCTCTGCGATAAGATCTTTGAGATCGAGCGAGGGTTCACCGGACTGACACCGGCAGAGCGAAAAATAGAGCGTGAAAAATCCAAGGAACGCGAGATCTGGAAAATGATCTGGGCAGAATTGGATAACATCTCAGCAAGCTCAGGAAGCCTGTTGGGGAAAGCGCTTACCTATGCCCGAAATCAGAAACCCTACATGGAGAATTATTTCCTTGATGGTGGTGTTCCGGTTTCAAACAATTTCACAGAAAGCTGTGGAGCAAGACCATACGCAGTGGGAAGGAAAAACTTCTATTTCCACGATACGCCTGATGGTGCTGAAGCAAGTTCCATCATATATAGTCTTGCTCAGACAGCGAAGTTAAACAACATAAGCGTCTTCAAATATCTGCAAACGGTACTGCTATACATGCCGGACTACGTGAATGAGCCCGAGGGCATTGAAGAGCTGATGCCATGGTCAGATAAAATGCAGAGGCTTTGTGCCATAAACAAAAAAGCAACAGTCGAAGATGGATCGGGTAACCCCGCACTCTTCGTCTAATAAGAGTACACGCGCTATCACTTGGCGCTTACTGTGCAAATTCACAATATACTGCATCAGAGATGACTGATATAAATCCTGAAAATATTCTCTGGAATAATTCCAAATATATAACGGTTGTCATTTGGTTGTCACCAAACGAAAAAAGTGGCTGAAACCCACGGAAATCCGTAGGTTTCGACCACTTTGAAATTATTCCATCTCTAGAAAAGCATCAACATCTAGTAAGATTGATTTTCTTTTGTGACTATATGTTGTCGTGGTTTTACGTTTATTCCGTCAATTCGTTTGCTTTTTACGATTTTTTGCAACCAAAGTGCAACCGGATACTCTTGTAGAAGTTATTATTTCCTTCTATTCCATATTATGTATTTATCGCTCAATTATTGCAAGCGATATTTTCTTTTCTTATTTGCTCCTTCTGCAATAACTATTCCATCCTCAACCATTTTAGCAAGAATAGCTCTCGTTCTCTGCGGACTAAGCCCTGAAAATGCTGCTATTTCAGCTGTTGATGACGCGCCATGCTGTGACATATATTCTGCAAACATCGACCGGCTATCATTTTCTTTTGTCATTTGTCGCTTGTTTTTATCGCTTGTCGCTTGTTTTTTATCGCTTGCCTTTATCGCTTGCTTTTCGTCCTCAGCAAGCGCCCTATACATATTAACTCTAAGGGCATTTTCCATATCGATAAACTCAATCTCTGGAAGTCCATACTCTTTAGTCTGTGTTAATATCTTTGGAATACCACTCCCCCATTGTTCGATAAGATTCATATAAACAAAAGCATTCGCGATACCATGATTTCTAACCTTCGAAAACCCTTCTTTCATCTTCTCAATCGTAACTCCTGGCATCAATCCGCCAGGAGACGAGATTTCAAGTCTATTATCATATATTGCCACCTGTACAAGACTTCCTTGCAGGTAACTGCAATTAACAACAGCATTGATAATAAGCTCTCGTATACTCTCTGGTGGCAGTTCATAAACATCCTGTCTGTGAATACCCTTAATCCTTGCTCCAAGATGAATATTACGAAGAACAAACTGATATGCCTGCTCTACCTGCTCCCAAAGATTACCCTCATACTCTCTTTTATCTACAAAAATCCCACGTGTATTGCCTTTAAATACAGCACATTGAATCTGAGACATTACGCCATCTAAGCCTCTCAGATAATAATATGCATACGTTGGGCGAATAACTCCGTTTTCTTCCTTAAGAATTCCCCAAGTTATCAGGTTATTCTTGGTAGGCGTCTTAACCTTTTTAGCGTCTTTCTCGTTCATACAATTACGCTGTGCCTCTTTTTTCATGTCCTCACAGAAGCTTTTAATATCTGCATCTGTTACTTCAATGTCTTTATTAACAACATTGTCAAAGGATCTGTTCTCATCCTCATAGTACATTTCCTGGATATATGGTCTGTCAGCAAGCCGTGTTGAACCAGCTGTACGGATAAAAGTACCCTTATCCATTCCAAGAGATTTAAGATAATAAGGTCTTTGCCTTCCAGCACTAATTTCCACCACAATAACCGTTTTATCTCCCACTGCTTGTGGCGCAATATCAGGGATAATCAAAGGTTCACAACTATCGCTTATAGCATTAGTAATCTTATCAATCATGCTAAAAACAGCTGTCTGTTCAACTCCCACAACCTCTCTGTCATCATTGACACCAATTATAAGTCTGCCACCATCACCATTAGAAAAGGCAACAATCGTCTTCATATATTTTTTATTGTCTTCCGGCAGTTTTTCTTTGAACTCCAGGTCCTTTGACTCACCACGGAGGATTTCTTCTATTGTCATATGCTGTCACCCTTTCTGTAATTTCAAATTATCTTCATTAAACACACCATAAGTACATGATGCTGAGCCTTCATATTCACTCAGGTCGATATAATCCACCTCCGGAGAAGTCTTGAAGCTCCTGCGAAGATAATCACATCCTCCATCTACGCTACATGCCCCACAACTGCAAGTCACATAATCATGTACATTCACTGATTCAATTGTATCGCCGCAGTGCTTACACTGTATAGCATTTCTGATTATCTTACGCATATAAATTCTTGACCCCATAATTCTAGACACACTTAAGCAAACATATTCTTTTACTATGTCTCATTTGTCTTTTCAAACATATTTTATGTACTACTCCTGCGAAGCAATACTATTTTCTTGGTTTGTATTATGTTCACTAAGTGATCTTCCCTGTGTGACATACGTAAATGTACCATCATTATTCTTTGAAATGATAAAATGTTCAGAAAAGGAAATTTCGTAGTTTTGATTACATATTTTTTTCTCTACTTCATGCAAATAATTAACATCTAAATCGTAGCTCACAATATTATATAGTTCCCTCCCTGGCATAGTCAGTTTATAAATCGGGAGATTGATATTCTGATCCTTACTTGACTCACCATGTATTAAATAATTCCCATATATAGCCTCAAAAGGTATCCCAGGAGCCACTTTTAAAGTTACTGAAATTATTCCACTTGAATCTATTAAACCGCACTCATCAAGTCTCAATATTTTTTCATAATTCAAATTGTAATTCTTATTGATGTCTTCATCATTTAATAACGCAGCTGTGCCACTATACTCAACAATATATTTGCAAATCTCCGCAAATAATTTTGCTTCCTCAGACGACAGTTTAGAAAGTATATCTAACGTACGAAGAGAATACGAAGACGGCCTTCTTACTTCACCGGCAAGAAGTTTACTCCATAATTTTTGCATTTCTAAGTTACCCACATCCTGTACAGAATTAAAGAAACGTGTCATCCAATCAGGATCTACAGGATCCTTCGAAACTGTAGGCGTTTCTTCCAAAATATTAGCTGCTCCAGCTATTACATCTTCTATGTTTTTTTGCTTCTTTACCTCTTGATACAATAACCGAGAGCCAGCCCGCTTGCATAACTCCATCGTCTCTTCAATGCTTATTCCCGTTTGGTTTTCCTCTGTTAAAAGCCAACCTATATCCACTTCTTCAGCATTGCTTATAAGCTTTGCTTCGCTATCAATAACAGGCCTTAAACTCTTAGGCACCATCATTGTTCCAAGTCCTTCAGAAACCGACTTATACAGTTTTTTTACAGAATCAGTTAATACATCATTATTTTCCATCCCTATTTTCAATCCCTTCAACAATCTTTTTTATATTTACACTAATTTCATCAACAAACTCTTTTATATATGCTTGAACCGTTAGTGAAAAGAACAATATCGAAAAGGCAAAAAGTGAAACAACATCTGCGACTCTACTATTACCGTCATTAGGAAGAAAAATCACCATAACAATAAAGCCAATCACTGTCCCTGAAAGAATAATATACTCAAACCATTGAATCTTTTTTATTATTATCTCATATGAATTTACAATCTGTTTTTGATCTTCCCTATACTGATTATTTATTTTAATCGTCTCATTCGAATCTTTCTTTTCACCCGATTTGTTCCACTCAAACTGCCCACAAAGAGAAGTATTATAGATGTTTAGTTCCATTTTTTGCAAACCAAGAATTATCGTTTCAGCAAGCTGAAATAGACCAATAAGAAAAGACATTATTGAACAAATCAGCAATGTTTTTCCTGTTCCTATATGAAAAATATATAAAATAGCAACTATCATATATGCCAATGCAGTACTACCTAATATGATTATTTTTTTTGTTCTCCCTCTCAACATTAATCACCTCTACCATATTTTTTCATAAGAATCTAAATATATATTGCTATTGGAATAACCATCATTGCAGGGCCTTCAATAACAGATGTTACATTCTCATTACCAAAGAATGGTTTTAATTCTGCTGAATTAAAAAGTTCCTGAAATTCTTTCATTTTATCTATCTTTAGTTTTGAAAATGCTGTATTCCTAAGCAAACTTATTCCTTCTTCATTTTCTAGACAGATTTTTGTAACCTTACCAAGAATTTTATAATTACCATCGGTAATCTCACTCATACTTTTGTTCAAAAAGTAATTTGCATCGGTATTTACAACAACATTTTTCGATTCTGTTTTACAGATTATATCCATCTTTCCATCAACTTGCAGTCCATTTATCAATGCTTCTATCTGTGAATTAAGTTTCTGATTTTCCATCATCTTTCTCGCCTTAGATTTATTTCCACCTTTTTCATCAAAAACTGTAGCAAGTCTCATAAGTTCTTGCATATTAGTCAAAAAATCTATCAACGGATTCGTTTTTAAAGTTCCCTGTAACTCTACAAAGTCACCTTCAACGATTGTATCTGAATCCCCCTTGATCAACGTATTCTCTTCCAAAATGCTTCTAAACTTCTGAAATAACGAAACAGTAGTATGTGTTCTTTGTTCTGTTATCACAGAAGACTTTTGATTATTATTTTTACGATTTGCGCTCGCCCCAAAGTTCAACCAGGCAAAAACATTTCCAGATCCAATATCAGCACTTACAGCTGTTTCTTTTCCTACTTCAGAAGAAATTTGTACATTTTTGATTTCTGAAAAGCCATCCTCTATAGTAGCTAACATATCAAATACTATTTTCGTATTTAGGTATATTGGAATAGTAAGTTTCTCACTATCTAGCTTCATCATCTACTCACTCCCCATCAATAACAAATTCACAGATATCCTCTATATTACAATTCAACGTTCTGCAAATTTTCTCTAAAATCTGCGTACTCACATGTTCATTTTTTCCTAATTTAGCTAATGCATTTGTAGTAATTCCTGATTGATCTCTGAGATCCTTTTTCATCATGTCTTTATCAATCAGGAGTTTCCAAAGTTTGTTATAACGAATTGCCATAACTTGTTACCTTTCATGTTTGCTTACAAACCTCGATTTTGAGGCATTTCACCACAAATATAATTATAACTGAGCGGTCAGTCTTCATCAATCTAAAATTGAATATTTCAATCCGAGTAAAATTCTTCAATAACAGCATCTTCACACAAATAATGATATTAAAATTCTAAATGATGCAAATAAAAAAGAGGCCTCCAGCATCACTAAGATACCAGAGGCCAACACCACCTTCACTACTTTATCCAAATTCGCGAGCAGTGTACTCTTGTACAACTTTGCTCGTTGGGGAGATTATCCCCAATCCCCTATGAACAGATTTTTTCAAATCTGGCTGCGCTCGTAAACGAGCTTTATTACACTTTGCAGCATTTCTACGAATCACAATTTTTATAAAATCCATCCAAGATTTCCAAAATCATTCTCAGACATTCCAACTTATCCAATTCAAGTTCATCCACAGATTTGAGCGACATCAGATGTTCATCAATTGTCTTCATCTCGTCTCTGATAGCGTCAAAAGTTTTGATATTTCCGACAACAGAAATCTGATTGTACATGCAGCTTTGTGCCACATAGTCCTGAATCTTCATTCCAGAAAGCCTTATCCTGTTAAATATGATTTCTCTCTCTTCCGGCGTCACTCTAAAATTGACACATGCAGACTTTTTTCGATTTTTCTCATCCTTCTTTTTCGGTTTTGTATTTTTAAGCAAAGTATCACGCCTGTATATTTTCCCTTGCTTCTTATTATCACTCATCAGCTATTCCCCCATTCGCTCATGATCCTGATTGAGCTTATCTGCCATCTTACGCTGTTTTGATGGATACAAATGAGAATATGTCATCGTAACCGACATGCTCTCATGACCTAATCTGTCAGCTATCTCCACGGGAGAAAAACCAAGCTCAATAAGATGTGCCACATGACTATGTCTTAGATCATGAATACGTATCCTCTTCACCCCTGTCTCCCTGACACCACGATCCATCTCGTGATGAAGATAGGGTTTTGAAACATTGAAAAGTCTTGTATCATCATCGCATTTATAAAGCATAGAAAAGTAATCCTCCATCTCATCGCATAAAAAGTCTGGCAGATCAATCACGCGATTACTCTTTTGTGTTTTCGGATCTGTAACATAGATTTCACCCTTTAAATGCTGTAAGGACTTATTAATTGCTAAGGTCTTTTTCTCCAAATCAAAGTCTCCTCTGGTAAGAGCCAATAACTCTCCACAACGAATTCTACACCAGTACAATATTTCAAAAGCATAATAAGAAACCGGCTTTTCCTTCATGGCTTCCTTGAACGTTTGATACTCTTCTCTGGTCCAAAACAGCATTTCTTTAGCTTTGGATGAACCCATAGATCCAGCAATCTTTACCGGATTATCCTTTAGTCCATAGTATCTTACTGCATGATTAAAAAGGGCCGACAGCTGCGCAGAAATAGACCTAAGGTAGGTTGGCTGATAACGCTTCCCCTCCTCATCTTCCATCTGTAATATCGTATTTTGCCACTGAATCACATCCGTCGGTGTAATATCAGAAAGAGCCTTATCCTCAAAATATGGAATAATCTTAGTACGAAAGGCATGTTCCTTAGTAAGCCTGGTATTATATTTGATTCTCGGTCCAATATCATTAAAATAAGTCTCTACGAATTCCGTAAGCCCCATATTTAGATTCTTAGACTTCTGAAGCAGAAACTTTCGCTCATACTCCAATGCCTCACGCTTTGTTTTAAATCCTCTTTTATGGAGGACTTTTGTTTTATTCTGCCAATTGGTGTACCTGGCATAAATCGTCCAAGTCTCCATGGCCTCGTCTTTACTTACTGACATAGTTTTCCTCCCTTCATTTTCTCATGCATGCTTCTTCATAGTAGAAGCGATTAATTTTGCCAGCCATCGTAAGAAGCTTTGGATTCTCAGCTTTCATCTGATCTGAAAGTTGTTTGATAATGGCATAGCCTTTACTTCTGGATACTCCCCAGTCCGCACACACTTCATCAACGCCTACATACATTGGTTTTGTCTTTGTGATTTCCATAAGTAAAATCTCCTTTCCAATTCCATTTAAATTACTATTGATATCATTACCGAATAACAAACATAATCGCTCATATATTCCACCACCTCCTCTGACTTTCATAAATCTGCGCATAAAAATAGGCATAAAAAATGCGTGGGAAGAAAATCAATTCTTCTCACGCATCTTAAATGCCTTTGCATTTCTAGATTAATAGTATCACCGCTCTTTCCCCGTGTATATGTCCAATGTCGGTCAAGACGAGACAACATCGGACGAAACGAGACAAAACCGGTCATTTATATAAATAGCTGATTTCTGCAACCATTTTGCAACCAGACAATTTAAAAATACAGTATTTATGGTAACAGTTCAGCCGACCCATACCAAATGGAGAAACATCCTTTCCTCCATTCGCCCACCCCACTATAAGTAGTGGAAGGACTTATGGTTACGACCCCACCCCTGCTCATGGAGGAAAGGATGGAGAATGATGCAACTTCAAATAGACCAGTCAAACTATGACTGGTCTGCCTGCAAAAAGATCTTTGATGCTCTGAAAAATGTTCATCCCTCGGCGTTTTATTGTCCTTATGACGCTCATTATGTCACAGAACATTTGGATTCCGCTTTCTTTACGAAATCCACCTGACATCTTTTGACGCTGTTTGCACATCCTGAGGTCTCT
>NZ_AUJX01000068.1 GCF_000424445.1 Oribacterium sp. NK2B42 | reverse complement strand
AAGGTGCCCACACCCGGAGTATCATCAGGATGGAAACCGCTAAGTATGGCAGCAAGATGATTGGTTTTAAGTTCTTCGCTCCAAGTGGTATAGCTGGTCTTATGCATGACCAAAGAAACCATCATAGAGCGGATCATGTCTGAGGGAAGCCTTGGAACCGGACCAAACAGGGAATAGCGGTCATACATGATCGCATCTATTTTGGAGAGGTCCATTGAGTAGAATTTCCCAATGACTGCCCACAAGGAAGGACCAAAACGAGTGAAAGCATCAGGATAGTATTGCTTTAGCAAAGATATCATCTTTGCCTGATAGGCGGCATGACCGCCGAGGTTAATAGGCTTGCACATGAACAAACACCTCCGATCGAGAATTATCCGGCGCCGCGAAGCGGCCGCAGATTTGTGAGGATTTGTCAAGTCCTATATTTGGTATTTTTTGAAAAAATGGGGGGATTTGAGAAATGGAACAAAAGAAAAAGCCCTTGGAATCTAGGCTAAAGATTCCGAGAGCCTATACAGATAAGGGGGGGGCAAATAGATATGAACCAGAAACGAATTAGTCGATATGACAATCTGAAAGGACTTCTTATTATTCTTGTGGTGCTTGTTCATGTGATGCTGTCAAGAAAGTTTATTCGAAACAATGAATTTCCAGTTTGTTTAATGATTGAAAGCATTATTGAATCATTTACTATGCCTGCCTTTGTATTTGTTTCCGGTATGTTCGCCACAAAAAAAATGACGTATGAGGGACAGATTGAGAAATTAGTTTCGAATTTGTTTTTGCCTTATATGATCTTTCATCTTCTATATTGGGCTATATTTAACCGTGCACTTAAACAAGTGTTTGATTCAAGTTACCATACATGGTACCTTCTGAGCTTGTTTTGTTGGAGACTCATGGTTAAACCTATTTCAAAAATAAGATTTCAGTTTCTGTTTTCTATTGTATGGTCATTGATTTGCGGTTTTACTCCGGCAGGTCAGATGTTATCGATATCCAGAACCATATGCTTTTTCCCATATTTTTTGGCCGGTTACTATACAGATAAAGAATTAATCCCCAAATTAGGAAACACATTTGTGAAGAAGATTCTCGCTGCAGGTGTTATACTTAGTATTTTCCTGCTTGTCATAAGTCTTTGGCAGAAGGGATTGCCGATGGTGAAATTTGCATATAATCGGGACGGGTATGCATACTTTGGTATGTCTAATATTCATGGTGTTCTCCTTCGCTCTTTGGGATATTTAATAGGTTTTAGTGTAACCATTTGTCTGATCATTCTTATTCCTGATAAAGAATGTTTTCTGACGTCCTTTGGAAGAAATACCATGCCACTCTATATTTTGCATCCTTTTATTATTAAAACAGGAGAGAAGGTATTAAGAAA
The DNA here is from genome assembly GCF_000424445.1 of Oribacterium sp. NK2B42. Classification (GTDB taxonomy): domain Bacteria; phylum Bacillota; class Clostridia; order Lachnospirales; family Lachnospiraceae; genus Oribacterium. The sequence continues at coordinate 8,941 of NZ_AUJX01000068.1, read as the reverse complement.
AACACAAGTCTTATCATCAATGAGAGAACTTGAGTTCCTGCTTTTTTCAGTTATCATTACCGTTACACTTTGCGTATTATTAAGCAGTCAATATGTGTCTAGCAATTTTCAACGATTTATGGATGTAGTCACAAGATGTTTTGTTAAAAAAGAGCAGACAGCTTATCTTTAGGAATAAACAAATCAATATAATTTTTAAAAGGAGAAGAAAAATTGAAAGTTGCGGTTATTGGAACAGGAACATTAGGCCCATCAATTGCTCAGGTATTTGCCCAGTGTGATATGATTGAGAAAGTATATCTTTGCAAAGGGAGAGAATCCTCAAAAAGCAATGGCAAAGATAAAATTGATCAGGTTCTTAACAAACTTGTAGTAAAAGAGAAAATCAGCAGTGAACAAGCTAATAAATGGCTTAGTAAAATTGAGACGGGAAATAAGATGCTTGCAGAAAATGCAGATATACTGGTGGAAGCTGTCGCGGAAAAATTGGATATTAAGAAAGAGATTTTTCGGGAACTCGATCAAATCTGTAATGAGCATACTGTTTTTACTACCAACACCTCATCCTTGCCGATAAATATTATTGGGGAAGGTTTGTCGCGCCCTTTGGTTGGTATGCATTTTTTTAACCCTGCGTCTGTGATGAAGCTGGTTGAAGTGGTTGCCTCAGATGGAACACCTCATGAAATTGTGGATTTTGTTATGAAAATGGCACTTGAAATAGGAAAAACACCTATTCTTGTACATGAGGCACCAGGGTTTGTTGTAAATCGTGTACTGATTCCTATGATCAATGAAGCAATCAGCATTTACGCAGAAGGTGTGGCAAGTGTTGAGGATATTGACACGGCGATGAAATTGGGTGCGAATCATCCGATGGGACCATTAGCGTTGGGAGATCTGATTGGCCTTGATGTTGTCCTTGCGATTTTAAACGTGATGTTGAAAGAGAGTGGGGATAATCGTTATCTTCCGCAGCCTATGCTCAAAAGAATGGTAAGGGAAAAGAGGCTCGGCCGTAAAACGGGAGAGGGTTTCTATAAGTATTAAAGGAGCATAATTCATGAATAATATGGTCAGACAAGAAAAGCTCAGAGATTCTAGATATGAGTTGATCAGAATTATTGCGATGATCCTTATTATGGCCTCACATTGTGTCAAGTTTACTATAGGTGACTATGGATTTATCAATCAACCAGCAACGTTTAATTATATTGTAGCTATGATAGCTATCATGTTTGGAAATGTAGGAACCTATTTGTTTATCATTCTTACATGCTGGTTTTCAACAGGCAGAGTGAGTTTCAAGGCAAAAAGAGTTACCAAGATGCTTTGGCAGACATGGACAACTTGTATCCTGTGTATACTAATAGCACTGGTTTTCAAAATGAAAACAATAAATAAAGTATATATTATCCGAGAACTGATTACACCATTCGATACCCAATATTGGTTCGTCACAACAATTGTTGTCTTTACCATGTTATTGCCTGTACTCCAGATGGTTGATTTGAAATTAGATAATAAAAAAATAAAGGTCATTTGTGCTGTTTTAATTCTGGCAAGGCCTGTTAGAGCAATTGTATCGAAGGATTTAGCAGGAGACCTTTGTGATTTTATCGCTTGCTTTTTTATTGTTTCATATCTGAAACGTGAACCGGAAAACTGGCTTAGGAAGCATTATAGAAGCGGTCTATTTTTATATTCGCTATTCGTCTCAATATTAATTTTATGTAAGTTTGCCCTACCGGATAAACTATTCGGACTTACTATCTTTACGAGTGATGGCGGTGGCTTATATGCAGCTTTAGTACGCAGAATAAGACTTCGAACTATCTTTCAATTGTTTGGAGCAATTTGCGCGTTTTATGCATTGAAAGAAACAACAATAAAACCGAATAAAACGATTAACCTCATAGCAAGTAATGCTTTCGGTGTATATCTATGGCACTACAATTATGCATTTAGAGCAATAATATGGAAAGGAATATTCTGTGCGAATTATCTATATACCAAAACGTATATGTATATTTTTCTTATTATGCTTGGCCCAGTCATGGTTTATTTGGCTTGTTCCATAGTGGAGGTTGTTCGCAAAAAAATATTTGATGATTATCTTTATGAAAAAATGCCATGGATTCAGAAGTTGGAGATTTGTATAGACAATCTATACGAATGGAATGATTTAAAACAATGAGATGATAAGTGAATTAGAACAATACAACCTGTAAATCTGATCCTAGATAGTGTATGCTCAAGAACTAAAATGCCTTGAAATTGCTGACTTTTTTGCCTATACGTGAGATAATTGATGCAAGGAATTACATCATAATTTCTCAAAAACCTTGCACTTTTCGCGGAGAATCCCATGTATAAGAAAAATCAAAATCATCAGTTTAGTCTCGGAGATTTCAATCAGCCAATGGGTCTAAAACTTGATCCAGAGAATAAATGGATAAAAAAAGCTGCTATGATTCCCTGGGATGAAATAGAAGCTGTGTATGCAGATCTGTTTCCTTCTGATTGTGGAATGCCTGCAAAACCACTACGTATGGCACTGGGGGCTCTCCTGATTCAAAAAAAGTTTGGCTTTTCTGACAGAGAACTCGTCGAGCAGATCCAAGAGAATCCGTATTACCAGTATTTTATTGGATTGCCTGGATTTCAATTGGACAAACCATTTGCACCATCTTTGATGGTGGAATTTCGCAAAAGGATCACTGATGAAAAGCTCGCAGAGATCAATGAATTAATCATCGATTACAACAAAAATGATGAAGACGAAATGATCATAGCGATGATTCATCAAGTGGTAAAGGCACGCTGATAATTGATGCAACATGTGCTCCGCAGAACATTGCATTTCCTCAGGACATTAACTTGTTAAATGAAGCAAGAGAAAACCTTGAAGCAATTATTTCATCTGTCTGTTACGAGTACAACATTTTAAAACCTCGCATGTACAAAAATAATGCGAGAAAAGATTACCTAGCCCTGGCTAAATGTAAAAAACGATCTTCCAAGAAAATACGTAAGGCAATCAAGAAACAACTCCAATACATCAGGCGTGACAGGAATTACATTGACTGGTTCATGAGTTATGGCTACTATCCTGACAAGCACCAGATGGAAAGAATAGCGGTCATTTATAAAGTGTATGAACAGCAGGAATACATGTATAAAAACAATGTTCACACTGTTCAGGCCCGGCTTTAGGAAGACCAGGGAAGAATGTTTCAATCGATAAACGTACAGAGTACGTGGATAGCGTTGACAGAATTGAGGTAGAGCGAAAATTTGCATTATCAAAACATAGTCATGGTCTTGGATTAATCATGACCAAGCTTGAAGAAACAAGTCGAAGCTCTATAGCCCTGTCGATCATATCCATGAACTTAGATTGCCTCCTGAGGCTTTCTTTGTTCCAAAAATTGATTTTGATATTTTCAAGGTTCAAGTATTTTTATGAGGTAGCCGTTTGAAAAAATCAGGCGGTTAATGAGCATACACTATCATGAAACAAAAGCTGCTGCAGTCATGGAGGCGATATTAAATCTCATTCTGTCTGTTGCTTTGGTTATTATAATTCCTGTTTGGGAGTTTAAAATGGTAGGGGTAGCGATTGGCACACTGGCAGCCAATCTGTTTCGTACTTCCCAATATGCGATTTATATAGAAAAGCATGTTATTCAACGAGGAAGCTATGTATTTATCTTGAAAATTTTATGGACTTTGTTTAACATGGCTTTAGCGGTTGTCCTTTGTCGTACTTTTGTTGGCATAAACATTGATTCATGGTTATCATGGGTTGGTTATTCTGTTTTGGTTGGTGCATTTTGTTTCGTGATAGTTCTTTTATCTGCCTCGATATTTTACAGAAAAGATATGATTGTTGCGAGCCAGGTGTTTATTTCTATGCTAAAACGAAGGAAGTAGTGTTTCTACACACAAGGTTTGAACCGAGTACCATAAAAAATGGAAGAACGAGGAGACAGATATGCATTTTAGTTAAACAGGTATTACCAATATGTATTTATCAACTGAGAAATCTAGTTGTTTTATCAATTAAACAGGTTATTTTAATGATTTGTAGAGGAGAGGGTTAAAAGGTTTAGGTTATGAGAAAAACAAAAAAACAGATACTTGTATTCTTGCTTTCACTTTCATTTATTCTTAACAATGCAGTTATTCCTGCATTGGCAAATGAAAATAATGGAAGCAGTGAAGTTGTTGAGTTATATTCGGAGGTTGATGACACCAAAGAAAAAAACGTTGAGGACAACTATGAAGAAAATGATTTTCCTCAAGATAATGAGGAATCGGGAAAGGATAATACTGATGATTCATTAGGCGAGGATGAAGAGCATGATCTTCCTCAAGATAATGAGGAATCGGGTGAGGATAATACTGATGATTCATTAAGCGAGGATGAAGAGCGTGTTGATGATACAGATGACTATAGTGAAGTAAACGAAAATGAGTCATCTGAAAATACTTATTCGGGTGAACAAGACCATGATTCGAATGTTAACAGTAAGGTAAACGAGTCTGAATCATCATCAAGAGAAGAAATAGTAGAGGGTGAAGATACCGAGATTAATAGCGATGATTTAATCCCATCGGATGCAACAGGTGGCGAAGAAGATTCAGAATTAGTGCTTGATGACGAAGAAACATTAGTTGAAACAGAAGAAGTAGTGATTTTCGAAGAATCGGAAACCACCGCTGCAGCATTAGAAGAGATAATGCAAATTGATCCTGTAACAACAGCTTATCCGATTGATGCTTCAATTGATGATATCGAATATGAGTTAGATGCAGAGAAAGTGGTGTTTAGTGATCTCGATGATAGTGATGAACTATTTAAACAGTATGTTGATAGTTTATTTGGGACATCTGGAACGGGAAAACGTTTATTCAAGGCACCGCGAAGCAGTAAATTAACCGGAATTAATAAAGATATTTATCCATTGTTAAAGGAAAAGATTACGCAAATTGCTAATGGAGAAGAAAGCTCGACGTTAATTGAAATCCCTTTATATGAGTTGTTTGATCAATACGAGTATACTGCGGAAGAATTAGGTTTAGAGAGCTTTGTTGAAAATGGTTCAATTACTACAGAGGCTGAAAATGCATTTTATGAGAAGATTGGTTATGACAGTTCAGCACTACTCAATGCAATTCGATTGGATTGTCCTTATGAATTATATTGGTATGATAAGAAATCCGGCTGTACTTCCATTTTTAATGTTTCATGGTATAGGAACAGAATTGAGATAAATTCAGATTCGGTTCTAAAAATGTGGTTTGCTGCATCAGAAGATTATATACCGGAAGGTGCAGAACTTCAGAATGTATATTCAGAACAGATGTATCTTGAAGTTGATACAGCAAAAACAGGTGCTGCAAAAACAGCGGTCGAAAATGCAAATTATATAATTGACAATGCAGAGGGACTTTCAGATTACGGAAAACTGGAATATTTCAAGGATTCAATATGTAATCTGGTGGATTACAATTACGATGCTTTGACGGATGATACTTACGGGGATCCCTGGCAGATTGTAAACGTATTTGATGGAAATGAAAACACTAAGGTTGTTTGTGAGGGATATGCAAAAGCCTTTAAGTATCTCTGCGATAAATCACAGTTTGATTATGAAGATTTTGATTGCTATATAGTAAATGGCACTACGAGTGGCAGACATATGTGGAACATCGTTCATATGAAAGGTGGAGCAAACTATCTTGTAGATGTAACAAACATGGATGAAGGTATGTCTGGATACCCGGATCTGCTGTTCCTTAAAGGTGCAACAAAAACCTCTGATGCAAATTGCTATAGGTTTTTTGTAAATAATATAAATGGATATATAGATTATTTATACTCAGAAGAGACATTATCAAATTATAGTTCTGAAGAGTTGACATTGGCAACTAGTGATTATGTAGTTTCGCAAGTTACGGAACAAGTACTTACGGGAGGAGGCATTACAGAAACCATCTACTGGGGCATCAATGAGGAGGGGGAACTTAGGATCAGCGCGTCCGCGCTTCCGGAGGAATATACCGGCGGCAACTTTGCAGGAGACACATGGTTTAGCTGGTACTCGCCTTGGTATTCGGAAAGGAGCAAAATCTACTCGGTTGTAGTGGGAGAGGATAATAATCTCGTCATTCCCGAATACACGGAATACTGGTTTTCTGATTTGAGTAATGTGACAAAAATAGATCTGAACGGCCTTGACACTTCGAATGTAAAGCAAATGGATTACATGTTCAAAAACTGTACCGGATTGACGGAGTTGGATGTGAGCAGTATTGACACGTCTAATGCGACGTGCATTGCCGGGATGTTCTATGGCTGCAGCGGTTTGAAGAGTATTGATGTGAGCAAATTCGACACGTCCAACGCAGAGATCATGAGCAGTATGTTCAGTGGCTGCAGCGGTTTGACAAAACTTGACGTGAGTGGCTTTGATACGTCAAATGTATCATCGATGGATGACATGTTCAATGGTTGCAGCAGTTTGACGAGTTTGGATGTGAGCAAATTCGACACGTCCAACGCAGAGATCATGAGCAGTATGTTCAGTGGCTGCAGCGGGTTAACGAAACTGGATGTTAGCGGATTTGACACATCAAATGTATATGGCATTGGTCTTATGTTTCAGGGTTGCAGTGGATTAACGAGTTTGGATGTTAGCGGATTTGACACTTCAAACGTAAGGTACATGAATTGTATGTTTGATGGTTGTAGCGGATTAACGAGTCTGGATGTTAGCGGATTTAAAACCTCGAATGTTGAGGGAATGAGTAGCATGTTTAAGGGCTGTAGTAATTTGGCTGCGCTGGATTTGAGCAACTTTGATACGTCAAAAGTTACGCGCATGGATACCATGTTTTATAACTGCAGCAGCTTAACTACCTTGGATTTGAGCAGCTTTGATACGTCAAAAGTCACGCACATGACTGCCATGTTCAAAAGTTGCTGGAACCTTTCATCTATAGTTGTATCAGAAAGCTGGACGACGACAAATGCAGTTCAATATGGTAATCAGCTCTTTTCATACTGCACAAGCCTTGTTGGCGGGGCCGGAACCAAATACGATATAAAGCACACTGATGTAGAGTATGCTCATATTGATGGCGGCTCGGAAAATCCGGGTTATTTTACAAAAGGTAGTGCTGCAAATGGTGGCTCTACAAGTGGTAAATCACTTAATGGATGGGTTGAAACAGCCGACGGATGGAGATATTACAATAATGACGAATATGTGACAAACCAGTGGCAGGATAAGGATGGCTATAGTAGCTATCTTGGTTCTGATGGTATCATGGTTGTCAGTGATTTTGTACATGATGGTGATAACACCTACTACATGGATCAGGATGGGCGAATGCTTGTTCAAAAATGGTTCAGTGTTGACAATGACTGGTATTGGCCTGATCAGGATGGCACCTTGATTCATAATACTATTAAAACTATTAATGGCAATCGGTTTGCTTTTGGCGATGATTGTAAAATGCTCCGCGGTTATGTTTCAGCTGATCTTGAGGAAATCAATGATACAGAAGATCCAATATTGTCTGCATCATACTATTTTAATCAGACTGGAGAAGAACCGGAAGGTGCCATGGTAACAGGATGGCATACATATAAAGGTACCTTGAATGCCCAAAGGTATAAAGATTATTCGGAAATCAAGGTATATTTTGATCCGGAAACAGGTAAAAAGATAATTGATCAGACGAAAACAATCGATGAAGTTCAATATGAATTTGATTCATATGGCATTGTGATTCTCAATACTCAGCAGGGTGGCATTACAGAAACCATCTACTGGGGCATAAATTCGGACGGGGAACTCAGGATCAGTGCGTCCGTGCTTTCGGATGAATATACCGGCGGCAGCTTCGCAGGAGATGCATTGTTTGACTGGAATACTAATGCACCTTGGTATTCGAAAAGAAGCAGAATTAACTCTGTTGTTGTGGGAGAGGATAAAGATCCAGTCATTCCCCTATACACGAGCTACTGGTTTTCTGATCTGAGTAAAGCAAAAAAAATTAATCTGAGTGGCCTTGACACCTCGAACGTAAAGGATATGGGTGGCATGTTCAGTAATTGCACCGGTTTAGCAAGTCTGGATGTGAGCAGTTTTAACACATCTAATGTAAAGAATATGCGCGATATGTTCTGCTGGTGCACCGGTTTGACGAGTCTGGATGTGAGCAATTTTGACACTTCGAATGTAGAGGACATGAGTGACATGTTCGATGGCTGTAGCACGTTGACGAGTTTGAATGTGAGCAAATTCGACACATCAAATGTAACGAACATGAGTTATATGTTTAATTATTGCAGTGGATTAACTGCTCTTGATTTGAGCGGTTTTAACACCTCGAATGTAAAATTCATGGCTGGTATGTTCAGACTATGTAGCGGATTGACTACACTTGATTTGAGCAGCTTTGATACGTCAATAGTTACGGACATGGGCAGCATGTTCCAAAATTGTGGTAACCTTTCAACCATTCTTGTGTCAGAAAACTGGACGACAAATGCAGTCCAACTTTCTAATCAGATGTTTACATACTCTACAAGTCTTGTTGGTGGGGCCGGAACCAAATATGATTCAGGATATACAGATGTAGAGTATGCTCATATCGATGGCGGTTCGGAAAACCCAGGTTATCTTACAGATGGTAGTGTAGTTCCTTCTGTAGAATTAAAGATCACAGAACAGCCGCAGGATGCGACAGCAGAGATAGGCAGCAATGTAACATGGAGAGTAGTGGCAGAAGGAGAAGGACTAAGCTATGACTGGGAATTCAAGTATGCCGGAACGACAGTGTGGAAGAAGACAGCCGTATCTGTAAACGGAAACAGCAGCCTCACCCTGAAGATGAAGGCGAACTATGACGGAATGGCAGTACG
>NZ_AUJX01000067.1 GCF_000424445.1 Oribacterium sp. NK2B42 | reverse complement strand
CAGCAAAATCTTTTGGCTTGTAATTAGTAATATTAGAAGTGTTCATAATAATGCCCTCCATGAGTATATTTAAACACATTTAATCACTAATGTCAATGTTTCAAATTACTTAGAGACTTCTCCTATTTTATGTATATTAAGTCTCTGTAAGCTTCAAAGCATCTTCCAGTTTTATGGCTCCGTTGTACATAGCCTTGCCAAGTATCGCGCCATAGATATCCATAGCCTTCAAAGCTTTAATGTCATTGAGAGTTGAAACTCCGCCGGAGGCAGTGATGTCAATGCCCCGGAGTTTTGAAAGCTTTTCATAAAGCGGAAGGTTTGTGCCTTTCATGGCGCCGTCTTTTGAAATGTCTGTGACGATGGCTGTCTTCACTCCCATTTCACGGAGTTCTTCCAGGAAGTCGAACATGTCAACATCCAGAACCTCGAGCCAGCCTTTTACAGCAACCTTGCCATCCTTCGCATCCACACCTACAGCGATCTTGTCGCCCCATTTTGCCAGGGCTTCCTTCAGGAATTCTTTATCTGTCACTGCCTTTGTCCCAAGGATCACTCTGGATACACCGGCACTGAGATACTTCTCGATAGTCTCGAAGCTTCTGATGCCGCCGCCTATCTCGACCTTGAGTCCTGTGTCCTGTGCAATGGACTTTACAATATCAAAGTTCGGTGTTGTTCCGTCCTTTGCACCTTCAAGATCCACAAGGTGCAGCCATTTGCCTCCCATAGCTTCGATGTCTTTGGCAGTTGCCAGAGGGTCCTCGCTATAAACGGTCATCTGTTGGTAGTCGCCTTTCACAAGTCGAACCACCTTTTTGTCGTATAAATCAATTGCCGGAAAAAGCAGCATACATCCTCCTATAATTATAGCTCCGCAAATGCCTTCAATATCTTCATGCCGATCTCACCGCTCTTCTCCGGGTGAAACTGAGTGCCATAGACATTACCGTTCTGTACTGCAGCGGTAAGCGGAACGCCGTATTCCGCGGTAGCGATGAGATTTTTATCGCAGTTGAAAGCCGCGTAGCTGTGAACGAAGTATACGTAGTCCCCTTCCCTGAGATCTTTGAAGATCGGACTTACGGCAAATGCCTCTCCAGAAGCTGCGTGAAAGCTCAAAGCATTCCAGCCCATGTGGGGAATGTCCAGACTTTCGGGTATCACACCCTCTATAGGTCTGACTTCTCCGGGAACCAGTCCCAGTCCCTCATGCTCGCCGTATTCGAAGGATTTATCAAAAAGCATCTGCATGCCGAGACATATTCCCAGAAACGGCTTTCCTGTTGCCGCCTGTTCTTTTACAAAATCAAAGAGATCTCTGCTTCTGAGCTTTTCCACCGCATCCTTGAAAGCACCAACACCAGGAAGGATAACCTGATCTGCGGAAGCAATGACACTTTTGTCCGAGGTTACAACGGCTTCTTTTCCGATGCTGGCTATAGAGCTTTTCAATGAGAAAAGATTCCCAACACCATAATCTATAATTGCAATCATTATTTCTCCCAATGGGGTCAGACCCCATTACAATATATTTAAAGTTTATTAAAATCCCTGTAAGGGGGTCAGACCCCATTACGATTGAGATACTACGTGGATTATTTTCGTCTGTAGTGATGGACCACAAACTCCGTCCATTAGGGCCATATGGTTTTGCTTTATTCTCTTATCCACCGGGGACGGTTCTCGCCGGGGAGAACCGTCCCCGGTGGATCAAAGTTTCAATCCCGGTCTTCTTTGCCGAAACGGATATCCACCGCTCTTGCGTGGGCTGTCAGACCCTCTCTTCTGGCAAAAAGCGAGATCTTATCGTAGTCCTTTTTCAGGGCTTCCTTTGTGTAGTAGCTGTACTGCATCTTCTTCACGAAGTCATCCACTGAAAGCGGGCTGTAGAAACGAGCCGTTCCGGATGTGGGAAGCGTGTGGTTCGGTCCGGCAAAATAGTCGCCTGTAGGCTCTGCATTGTAGCGTCCCAGGAAAACAGATCCCGCATTCTTTATAAGCGGCAGGTAATCAAAGGGCTGATCCACGCAAACCTCCATGTGCTCGGGAGCGATTCGGTTTGCGGCATCAATTCCTTCCTTAAGGTCTCTTGCAACGATGATCTTTCCGTTATTTTCGATGGATGGACGGGCGATGTCCTCTCTCGATAATTTCTTGAGCTGTTCCTCAAGCTCCAGCTGAACCGCCTTTGCAAGCTCCATGGATTCTGTGATGAGAACAGCGGAAGCATTCTTATCATGCTCGGCCTGGCTGAGAAGATCCGCAGCTACAAAACGGGGATCTGATTTTCCATCGGCAAGCACCAAAACCTCTGAAGGTCCCGCAATCATGTCGATTCCCACCTGACCGAAAACCTGCTTCTTGGCTTCTGCAACGAAAGCATTACCCGGACCCACGATCTTGTCGACTCTCGGTATGGACTCGGTACCGTAGGCCAATGCTGCCACCGCCTGTGCACCACCAATCTTGAAGATTCTTCCGACGCCGGCAACATGAGCTGCAGCAAGGATGTACGGGTTTACTGATCCTTCCTTGTTTGGAGGAGTAACCATGACGATCTCTTCAACTCCTGCGATCTTTGCCGGGATGGAATCCATCAATACTGTTGAAGGATAAGCTGCAGTTCCGCCGGGAACATAAAGACCAACCTTCTCAAGAGGGATCACCCTCTGTCCCAGGATGACGCCGGGCTTATCTGCCATGATGAAGCTGTTTCTCACCTGCTTCTCGTGGAAAGCACTGATATTTTCAGCAGCCTCTTCCAGAACCTTTATAAACTCCGGCTCAACCTGCTTGAGAGCGGCTTCAATCTCCGATTCACTCACCTGGAAATCCGAAAGATCCACATGATCAAACTTTGAACTGTATTCCTTTAATGCTTCATCGCCATTCTTTCTGACATTAGCGATGATGTCCTTCACTATATCTTCAACGCTTGAAGTTGGTTCAAACCTTGCAAAGATCTCTTCGTCTTTGATCTTTCCCATTTCAAAAATCTTGATCATTCTGTCTCCTTCCCGGACGCCATTTTCTAAAACAAATCAGTTTAGACACGCATAATACCTTCTATCTTACGTCAGCGTGTCATATTCATTAAAAAAAGATTCGTTTAGACACGCGGATTGCTTTTTATCGTTCTTATGCGTGTCATTTCTTTCAAAAATTGACCGATTTAGGCACGTGGATAGCTTATTTTCGTATATCTGCGTGTCATTCTTCTCAAAAATAGACCGTTTTAGACACGCGGATTTCTCTCTATCGTATATCTGCGTGTCATTCCTCTCAAAAATAGACCGTTTTAGACACGCGGATTTCTCTCTATCGTATATCTGCGTGTCATTTACCAATCCAACCAATTTGACGAATAACACCAATCCAATCAACCTTTATATATTTTTTCTCAGTGCTCAAGCTTTATAGTCTGCACCTCTTCACCGCTCTTCACGATGTTCGAAAGCCCGTCGCGCAGTCGTATGATTTCCTCATGCTTAAACTGGAAGCTTACCTTATTGCACACAAGTCTGGCGCTGACCGGCACAACCTCCTGCAGAACCTCCAGATTGTTCTCTCTCAGGGTTCCGCCCGTCTCCACGATATCGAAGATGACATCGCTGAGACCAAGAAGCGGCGCGATCTCTATGGAGCCGTTCAGCTTTATGATGTCAATGTCTCTGCCGATGGACTCATAGTAGGTCCTGGCAACATTGGAAAACTTTGTGGCAACTCTCAGGGTGCGCTCTTCATTGTCATAGAAATCCTTGGGACCCGCCACGCACATCCTGCATTTGCCTATTCCGAGATCAAGAAGCTCATATAAATCCGGATCGTACTCAAGCAGGATGTCTTTGCCGCAAACACCCACGTCCGCAGCACCACGTTCTACATAGATTGCAACATCCGATGGCTTAACCCAGAAATATCTCACACCCTTTTCCGGATTCTCGAATGTTAGCTTCCGGTTTTTCTCAAGTATGGCCGGGCAGTCAAAACCTGCCGCCGCCATCATTGAATAAGTCTTTTCTCCGAGACGGCCCTTTGCCAATGCAATATTAATCATCTTTCAGCCGCCTCCTTTTCTGCTTCTTTTAATGTAAGGATCTTTCGTGCCCTTATCTTGTGCTCCATCTTATCCACTTCGTCTATTCTCACAGTCCGCACTTTATAGTCGGCATGATTGAAGGTCTCGATGACAGCCGCCACCTTTGCAGGCGGGTCTGCTTCACCGTCATATGTAATGAGATAATCAACATCATACCCCGGAACCTTTGTGAGATAGTTTCCTACTGTGTCAAGGTCTAATGCGAAGCCGATGGCACCGAAAGATTTACCCATCTTTTCCGGAAGTTTATCATATCTTCCGCCTGACAGGATGGTAAACGGAATGTCCGCAACCGCTCCCTGGAAAATGATCCCGTTATAGTAATCCATGGAGTTAACAAGTGAGAAATCAAGGTATATGGACTCAAGAACACCGAAGCTTTCAAAAATAGCAGCAAGCTGTGATAAGTGCTCTGCCATCCTGGCGGAAATATTGGAAATGGCGTACTTTTTGAGTTCTGCCACACCCTCCTTGAAGGGCTTATAAAGATCCACCATGCTCTTTAAAGTATTGGCACTTGCCTCAGTGATCTTTCCCTGTGATGCCAGAGCGTCAAAGCCGGCAGCATTCTTCATGGAAAAAAGTTTAATGGCTTCTGCCTGGGCTGTTTCACTAAGCCCTATGGTCTCAAACATTTGCCTTAAGAAAGCCGCGTCCGAGATACGGATCACGAATTTGTCGGAAATGAGCTGCAGGGACTTTGCCGCAAGGGTGATAACCTCCGCCTCACTGTATGAGTCAATCTTTCCGATGCATTCAATTCCGGACTGAAGAATTTCTCTGTAGTGATCGTCCTTCGGGCGGTAAACTGTTTCGTTATAGTAAACCTTCTCCTCGCCGCCAAGGTTGGACTTTATGATACTGAGGGTCACGTCGGGCTTAAGAGCCAGAAGCGAACCGTCAAGATCCGTAAAGGTTATGAGCTGATTGGATTTGAGAAAATCCCTGTTATCTGCATAGAGGTCGTAGGGCTCAAACTTCGTCATCTTAAACTGACGGTAGCCATACCTCTCATATAAACTGTTTAACTTAGCTGTGATCATTAAGCAAGTACCCCCTTGGTGCTGGGAATGTCGGTGCCGAAGCGTTCGTCAGCCGAAACCGCTTCTCTTAATGCCCTGGCAAGTCCCTTGAAGCAGCCTTCCGCTATGTGGTGGCTGTTAAAACCTGTGATCAGGCGAATGTGTAACGTGATTCCGGCATTGGCAGCAAAGGATGTCATGAATTCGGACACGAGCTGTGTATCAAATGTGCCGATCTTTTCCGTCGGGAAGGTCACGTCTCCGTAAAAGCCGCCACGACCGCTGATGTCAACAGAAACCAGAACCAGTGCTTCATCCATGGGAAGGGTGAGGCTTGCGTAGCGCTTTATGCCTTTCTTATCGCCGAGAGCTTCCTTCAGGGCTTCTCCCAGTGTTATGCCAATGTCTTCGACGCTGTGATGGTCGTCTACCCAGGTGTCTCCTTCGCAGGTCAGGCTCATCTGTATGCCGGAGTGTCTGCTGAAGAGTGTCATCATATGGTCGAAAAAGCCGATGCCGGTTTTGATTTCGGATTCTTTACCGTCGCCGTCCAGGTCAAGCCAGAGATTTACGTCGGTTTCATTGGTTACACGGTTGATTTCTGCTGTTCTCATGATTGCTCCTATGGGTTTATTAAGTCCGGTCGGAAAATGTTCGGGATTGCGGCGGATCACTCGATTGAAAGTACATCATCTCATATATGTCCGCCCCAACTGCACAAGTGTGTGCATCTGGTTCGTACATATATGATCTGATGTTCTTTCAACTCGCAATCCTAGCCACAATTCCCGACCATTTTCCTACGTTTTCTATAAATATACAAAAGATGTTGATTAAGGAATACGGATAGAATCAGCATTCACTTAAAATAACTTTAATGGTATCAATCAATGTGTCCATCTCTTCCCTGGAACCGACAGTTATGCGGTTGAAGTTGGAAATTTTGGGGCTTGTGAAGTGGCGAACCAGGACGCCGCGGTCTTTAAGGGCTTTGTAGAGGGCGCCGCCTTCTATTTTGTCGCTTTCTGCGAAGAGGAAGTTGGTTTGAGATGGCAAAACATTGAAACCAAGCTTCTCAAGTTCAGCTTTTGCGTAAGCCCTGTTTTCTCTTATGATTTTGCAGTTCTTTTCGAAATATTCTGTGTCCTTCAGTGCCTCTACTGCGCATTTCATGGAAATGCGGTTTACGTTGTAGGGGTTGTTGGAGTTTCTCAGGGTCTCAAGATCCTGTATGATGGCTTCGCTTCCAATGGCGAATCCGACTCTTGCTCCTGCAAGTGATCTTGATTTCGAGAAGGTCTGCACCACCAGGAGGTTTTCGTATTTCGGAACCAGAGCTACTGCGGAAGTTCCTTCTTCTGCGAAATCGACGTAGGCTTCGTCAATGATGACTACGTGGTCTTTGTTTGCTTCGCAGATCCGGGAAATGTCCTCAAGACCCATAGCTATTCCTGTTGGTGCATTGGGATTTGCGATGACAATGCTTTTGCCCAATCCTTTGAAGCTGCCATCAGCATTTTTTTCTCCCAGAAAGGCTTCTATATTTACTGTGAAATCCTTGTTAAGTGATCTGACATCTGAATTGACCTGGTTAAGATTGGCTATTACTTTATAGAAGCTATAGGTGATATCCGGATAAGCGATGCCATCCTCGCCAAAAGCCATGAATGCATAATTTAAAACTTCATCCGAACCGTTTCCTATAAAAATGTTGTTTCTCGACATGGCAAATGTCTCGGCAAGCTGCGCTTTCAAGGGCTTAAGCTCCGGATCAGAATATAGTCTCAGATCCATTGCCTCGTTTTCGTTTACAGCTTTTATAACTCCCGGTGCCGGAGGAAAGGGAGACTCATTTGTATTGAGCTTCACGTACTTTTTGTCCTGTGGCTGTTCTCCGGGCGTATAAGGCTCCAATTCTTTATATATTGAGTTAAAAAATACAGACATTTTGATCACCTCATCTATTAGGGATGCTTTTTCGTATTATCTGACATAAGGATGTCAATTTCATCAGCTCTTTAAACGTAAGTTTTGCGTCGTTTATTTCTGATATGTAGATGTAGATCTAATTGGCTCCAATCTTTGTTATAACCACTTGTTGATTATACCGCTATTTGAAAGTTTTTTCTTCTATATCTATGTACATTTGAAAAAATAATTTGATATACCGACTTTACTACTCTACCAATTTACCATGCTAAAGTGTTATGGAAATAATACTGACTTAAGAAGCAAATGTCAAGTATATATCTTAACTTCCGGTAATTTTACCACTCAACATAAAAAAGCGGAAGCTCTGTCACATAAGCTGACAGAGCTTCCGACTCATAATTCCGCCGTGGACAGCAAAAAGCCGCCTCAAAAACTGAGGCAGCCTTTCTGATCACTCAACTCCGAATATTGCACATGAAGTAATCCAACATACGAGTTATTAGTTTTTGGAGCTTACAAAGAGACACGGTTTTTTGCAGTCTCTTTGTAAGCTGTGAGTTATGGCTCAGGGTCGGTATTTGGCTCGCGATCTCTGTCATATACTTCAAAGCGTTCTGAGTCTTTGTTATATCTCAGAACAAAATCATAATCATTGCTTGATAAAGCTGAGCCATTGGGTGATATTGTCTCCTTTATGTAGTATTTTCCATATGGAAGCTTTCCTACCCAGAATATACCTGTTTTATGTGATACTGCACCCTTACCTTTTGCTACAGGTGCCATATCGTAACTCAATATGTCAAATTCAGCACCTTCAAGAGGTGTATAGGACTTATCAGTCTTTTTCATTATGACCTTATCATCTTCTTTTGAGATATTCATCACACCATAGGTTGATATATCCGGTATAGCCTTTGCTTTTTCCTTACTATCATCCAGGCAGAAGATTGCATAGTCATATTTTGTTTCACCTTTGACAGTTCGTGCAGTTATATCATCCTCTGTTATGTCTTCCAGAACACCACCGGTCTGACCAGCTCCGTCAAGAGCTGTACTTCCTACACAAACTACATATACTTTTCCTGAGTCTCTGAACCTGTCAGTATCATATTTTGTTTCTTTCATGTAGTAGATGCCGTCCGGTACTCCCTTAAAGACTAAATTAAACTTTCCTTCGTTTATAACCTCCTGTTCTGTGACTTCTTCTGAAAGCTTAGCCTTTCCATTTTGTATATATTCATGATCCTCATTACAATCAGCAGATGTATATAATGTAAATACTGGGCCAGTAAGCTCATCAACTTTCAGCATTTCTCCATATCCGTCTATCTTCTTAAAATAAACATCTACTGCATTTGCATTTGCTGACCAGTAAATAAGCTTTGCGTTCTCACCGGAACTACCGGATAGATATTCACCATCACATCCTGTTTCTGAATCTGACCTCGCATTTCTGAATGCTTTATACACATTTTCATCAAGCTTAAAATCAGCCGATTCAACATTTTCATTAAGCTCAAGATCAGCCGGTTCAATCACTGCGAAAGGTTTGGTCTTCTTATAGTGATTCTCTGATTTTGCGTAAACCCATATTGAGCCACCTTCAATATTAGGTGGAACATTCGCTGTTACAATCAAGGACGCAGGTTCATCGGTATCCTCTGCAATGTATATATCCTGTCTTTCCTTCCTATACTCCTTTCCGCCATTTGTAGCATCATTCGGCAATGACAAGTCTGACCTGTCTGACCTGTCTGCAATATTTCCGGTGGTGGAAACTATGTCTCCATTTTCATCTACTCCGGAACCTCCAAAATTAACATTTCCATCCAGCTTTAATGTCGCGCCTTCTGCTACATATACTCCGGCACCAAGTCCACTGCCGGTAACAGTATTGTTATTTATCTCTCCGCCTTGTATTATGAGCGTTCCCTGAGAGTTAATATAAACTGCTCCTCCATTACCGGATGTCTTTCCATTTCTCAGTATTGCTTTATCACCTAATACAAGAGTTGATTCTCCTTTTATATAAACGATTGCACCATCTCCCTTAAAAGCTTCGTTCTTTCCATTTCCATCAAATGTCAGTTTTTCAATCGTCACTTTCCCGCATCCTATTTCCAGTTTGATCATACTGGCATCCTTTTCTTTTGTATCACCTCTCTCAATAACAGCAGTCTCGCTGTCACCTATATAAACAAAGTCATCTCCACAGTCTTTATTTGTTTCACCGGACTTTGATGTTGTAAATAATATATCTTTTGCATAATGATACTCGATTCTGTCGTCACTCTTTTGTTTATAATCTTTGAGCATCTCTAATCTTATATTTCCACTATATTTATTGTTTTGATCTTCATATAATCTTCCTCCTTCTACATCTGCTAGTGCATCCTTAAATGAGTGATATACTGCAGGTCTTGTCATTCCATCTTCTTCTTTTAATAACAGATAAACCTGATTATTTTGATTATCTTGATTATCTTGTTTATATGTCAGTTTACATAGAGCACTACCCCATCTTATACGACCTACATGACCTTCATCTGTACACTTTTCTCCCTTAAGTCCGTTTCTGTCATTTATAAACTTATCAAGATTTGAAGTGCTAATTTCGTTGGCGTAGTGCATACCAAAGTCATCATGAACACTACCATGGTCTAAATACGGATTTTCCGTGATTTTATTACCTGTTACATACACACCAACTTTGGCATCTGTTTCGAGACCTTCTTCACTTGTCCGTATTCTTTCATAACTATTTTCTGATAATACTACATTAGCCTGTACTAATTCAGTGTCTCCTGTAAATAAATTTTTCTTTTCGCTTTTATTATCATAAATAACTACATTGCCTCCAAAGGTCATGGTCTTGCCGGACGCCACCTGCACCGCGCCGCCGTTGGGGTCGGAGGCCGAACAGTTCTTGATTTCGCTCGCGCCGGTGACGGTCTGCCTGATAATCAGGTTGCCGCCGCTATACACAGCGCCGCCGAGTTTGGCGTTTGCAGGTGTTACATCGAGATTCCTGTGTCCTGTCACAGAGACATTCGTAAGAGTACCACCTGCGTTCAGATATATCGCGCCTCCGTTTCCGGCTGTTGCGTAGCACGCTTCAAAGGATACGCTACCTTTGAAATTTTCTTTGTTTAATGCCGCAGAGAAGTACGCTCCGCCTCCGTTTCCGCTTTCAGCGTGACAATTCGTTACATCAAGAGTGGTCGGATGAACATCTTTAGCAATACCCGTCTGCACATGGGCAGCCTGCAATACCGCTATGCCCTCTGTTTCTATGTTTCCATCTCCGCCAGTGAAATCATGTCTCGGCAGAGCTGAGTCTATTGCCGTAGTTTGATAACCATAGTTTCCCTGGAAATAGTACCAGGTCAATCCCCCGTATTCAAATGTCCCACTATAATACCAGGGTCCTCCGTCATCATTTGTGTTATAGACCACTGCGGCAGGATCTGTACTGATGAAAGCAGGCTGCCAATATCCACTTGGAGACTTGCGGATGAACCCGATAGCAGGAACGCTGTTTTGCTTGTAATAATCCCTGCTGTTATTTATGCGAGCAACTTTGCCCGCTGTATTCACGAAATAATCAGCATCGCACGTCCAGCCAAGCTTGCTGTCGATCTGACCGCCAGTCTCGGAAGGCACCGAATTGGAGTCCCCCTGACTCATTGCAAACATACCCTTTACGTAGACTGCTCCGCCATGCTGAGAAGCTTCGCAGTTATCAAAAGAAACATCTCCATTTACAGTCAGGCATTTGTTTGCATAAACTCCGCCTCCGCTTCCATTGTTTGCCGTGCAATTCGTAATTGTGCAGTCATCCAGATTCAAGCTGTGCGCACTCGAGTAAACTCCGCCGCCGTTTGCCGCCGTACAACCAGTGATTTGAGAGTGTTCGGTCAGCGTGAGCTCGCCTGCTGCATAGATACCGCCACCATTGCCGGTTGCCATACAATTGACTGCGGTGATATCAATTACATCATATACACTTATTCCTGCATACAGACCGCCACCATTTCTGCTGGCTGTGCATTCCTCTCCTGAAGCCGTTCCACCCATGCTGATGGCAGCACCAGGTTTTGCTGAAAATACACCTGAGGCTGATTTGTAAATTGCACCTCCATCTCCATTTGTGGTCCTACATCCTTTTGCTGTAATTTCAACATCATCTGCAAGTTTAAGCGCATTGTTAGCAAAAAATCCGCCGCCACTGCCAACTGCCGTGCAATTCGTCAGATTTACCGCTCCAAGCAGGTCGGATGTTCCGCCTGCATAAATACCTCCGCCGTTTCCGCCCTGAGCATTACAATTCGATATGTTCAGCGTAGTAGGAGTGATGTCTTCAGCAATCCCAGTCTGCACATTGGCAGCCTGCAATACTGCTATGCCTTCTGTTTCTATGTTTCCATTTCCGCTTGAAAAATCTTTCCGCGGCAGATCTGAGTCTATTGACGTATTTTGCCAGCCATAACTGCCCTGGAAATAGTACCAGGTCGATCCCCCGTACTCAAATGTTCCGCTATAGTTCCACGGTCCGCCGCCACTGCTTGTGTTATAAACCACCGAGGAAGGCTCTGTACTGATGAAAGCAGGCTGCCAATATCCACCGGGTGTCTTACGGATGAATCCGATAGCAGGAACGCTGTTTTGCTTGTAATAATCCCTGCCGTTTATGCGAGCAATCTTGCCTGCTGTATTCACGAAATAACCAGCATCGCACGCCCAGCCAAGCTTGCTGTCGATCTGAGCGCCCGTCTCGGAAGGCGCCGAATTGGCCATATTCTTAAGTCAGTACCACCAGCCCTGCTGGTGGTTTGAGTTAACCCCTTCCGGGGCAAGTGTTGTGATTCCGCCTAAAGGCGGTCTAGCAAACCATTCTGATGTTACTGGTTACCACTTAAAAGTGGTTCTCATTATCCTTCCGCACGATCTGCTTTAGTTTGATCTTCTATATATTTTTTTATTGTAGCTTCATTAACATTTCCTACCGTTTCGCAGTAATAACCTCTTGCCCAAAAATGTCGATTATTTCTTTCCCGAAATTCCGGGTGCCTATCGAAGATCATCAACGCACTCTTTCCTTTGATTCTCCCCATGACTTTGGATACTGCCTCTTTCGGTGGTATTGATACA
>NZ_AUJX01000066.1 GCF_000424445.1 Oribacterium sp. NK2B42 | reverse complement strand
ATCTTGGCTATATCCTTTTTGAATATTTCTTCAAGAATTCCGGTAAGATATTTTCTTTTTTCCTGTAAATCGGCACACTGAAGAACTTTTGGCATACCTCCGTCATGAACATAGCGTGAGAACTCCAGGATAGGGTTCTCTTCTATACTCAGATTCATAAAATCCTTCATTCCTTCATACTCAGAGTAGGACAAGGGCAGTATTTCAAATACCTTGTAGCTGTCCCTGAACCTTGACTCAAAATCCTCGCTCAGGATATACGAGCTCGAAGCAGAAAGAAATATGGAACATCTGTCTTCCTGATAAAGAGAAAAGAGCGGCTCTTCGAATCCCTCCACCATCTGAATCTCATCTATGAAAAAATAGATTATGCCCTCCCTTGACTTAACCAGCCTTTCATTGATGACCCCGCGGAGTTTTTCTGCATTTTTCACATTTTTAAACTCTTTTGCATCCAAATCGATATGAATGAGGTTTGCAGTTGAATTCCCCCTCCAACGGAGTTCATTCATGATCATCTCCATGATACAGGATTTGCCGCTGCCCCTTATACCGGTAAGAATTTTTATCTTTTTTTTGTCCTGATAAAAGCCCCTGATTTTTTGCAGATAATTCTGTCTCTTGTATAACTTCATAGCTGTACACCTCACCCTCCCTTGATCGAGCAGCTTCTTAATGGGGTAAAAATTAATTTACTGTTTATAAATATTATAATCTGATAAATTTTTTCAATCTATATTTAAAAAATGACGTTTTAGTCTGTTTTTATATATTTTTATTACGAAAAAAATTTTTACTGTTAAATTTTGCCATATAAACAAAAGAGGGCAAATTCCATTTGATATGGAATTTGCCCTCTTCATTGTTTTATTTCAATTTTTTCTGTATGATTTTTACCCTCTTATGGTTAAAAAGCTCTGGTTTGCAACAGGGTAGTTTTAATTATGCATTAACCTTCTGACCGCTCTTTACATTTCCGCTTGTCATGAAAGTTATCTTATCGTCATCATTTACCTCTGTTATAACTGTAAAGGTCTGCATTGAACATCTCGTCCTTGATCTCATCCTTTGAAAGGATCTTTCCGTCTGCTACTGAAACAATCTCTGAATCATCATGGCTCTCAAGAGCTGCTGCGCTCTTTTCAGTTTCTTTTACCTTCGAAGTATCCGGCTCAGTGCCTAGAACTAAAATTCTAACATCTGCACCATACCGCTCGCGGATTATTCCGGCGATTTCATCGGTGTAGCCGGGGACTACGATGAGGATCTCGTCAACGGGATCCGACATAAAATGGTCAGGGGAGACGATAGGAATGTGTGATGCCGGGGCGTATTTTCCCTGTTTGAATTTAGCAGAATCGATGATGTATTTTACTTTTCCGCCTAGTTTAGTGGTGGCTGCCAATGTGAATCCCTGGTGGCTTGCTCCCCAGATGGCCATGGTTTTGTTTTCGGCTGAAAGTTGAGTCAGGTGTGAATTAACCTCTTCATTCAAACGGTCATAGCTATCTTTTAAGGAAGAAACATCTATGAGCTGTCCATTGTAGCGAAGATTTGTTAGGTCATCGGGATCTGCTTTTTTTACGATGATCTCAATGGTGTCGCGGTTTACAAGGCACATGTCAAGGACCTCGAAGCCATTGTCCTGGAAAAGCTTATGCAAGGTGAACTCGGTATAGTTTGCAATGTGGTCGTGGAGCAGCTCGTAGTAGCCGTTATACTTCAGGATATACTCGAAGCTCGGAACCGTCACGAGACCCAGGGCCTTTGGTTTTAAGTTATGCCAGATGTTTTGAAGCATATCCTTAGGGTATGGCTGGTGCTCAAGGAAGTTGAACTGTACGAAGGCGTCGAAGGGACCGTCGGGATAGGTGTAGTCGCCCTCTGCAAAGCCTTCGTAGACGTGATAGTTTACTTTTTGAAAGTGACCACTTTCGTGCAAACACTTCACTTTAGGAAAGCACTCTACTTTTGTGCAAAAATTCAAATTTCGTGCATCTATAGATGATTCCAGAATCTTTTCTTCTGATTTTTTATTTGAAGAACACCCTGCGTTTGTTGCTACGTTTGCCAGGGACTTGTTTTGTATATCCTGTTTTGCTATGGCATCGTAGTAGTCTTCGGCATGAGCATTGGCTTCTTCCACCAGTTCCCTTTTGTGCTCGATTCCGGTGAGCTTCAGTGGCAATGCTTTTGGCTGACCTGACAGCGGATCCTTCTCCATATCTTTCTCAAGGGCTTCCGCGCCTGCTTCATCTTCAGCCAGGTTCTGCCACATGCGGAGGAACTCTCCTCTTCCGCAGCCTACCTCCACGATATTTCTGCCCTTGACACCATTCTCTCTCATATGCTCAAGAAGTCTTGCATACTCTTCGTGACGAAGCTTTGTCATGGTGCTGGTTCCACCACCGGCACGGATAACGTCTTTGTAATATGATACCGGCTCGCAGTCAAATTGAACCAGACCGCATTCAGTGCACTGGCAAAGATCCAACGTGATGGGGTGGTCAGCATCAAGTTCGTCTTTCGAAGGTATATCCTGAGCCGATGCCGGCATATCTTTGAAGGTCATAAGTTTCTTTATTTCGTGCCCGCAGGCTAAACATTTCATTTTCATTATAAATCTCCATATTAAACACTGATGTGGTACGATTATATCACATCTCTCCCAATCTTCTCTCTCAAAAATATTCTCATTAGCAAACCAATTGAACACTTGTCTTGTATGATTTTCAAAGACATCTTATACAGTCTAGAAATATCCATTACAAATAAATAAGAACAATGACAACACATCTATTTATAATTGTGTGATATAATTTCTATATAACCAATTCACTTATGATTCAAGAACGGAAATCTCTTGAATTTTTCCTTTCTTGAACCATTAGAGGAAGGATTTAAATGTGAAAATCGAAGATATTAGAAACGCTTTTATATCCGGAATTCCAGTAGAATATAAAGCACATTGTCTGAAAAGGATGGCAGAAAGAGACATCACTAGAAAAGATATCTCAAATTGTATAATGCATGGCGAGATTATTGAAGATTATCCGTTGGATGCAGACAATACCTCTGAGACTTCCTATCCATCCTGCTTGATTTTATGGGTTGATATTGCTGAAAGTGGTGCGATTCATGTAGTTGTTGGGTACAACAGGCATAGAATAATCATCATATCTGCTTATAAACCTGACGAGGACCGTTGGGAAAAAGATTTTAAAACAAGAAAGGAGACCAAATAATGTGTAACGCTTGTTTTGGAGACAACAAAACTAAGACTACGACCACTTTTACAGTGGAATACAAAGGCTGCATTATTGTTATACGTAATGTTCCTTGTTTGGAATGCCAAAAATGCGGCGAAATCACATTCACGGATGAAGTAGCCGAACAGTTGGAAAAAATTGTGGCAGCGGCTAAAACCGTTTTGCAAGATGTCTCCGTTATCGATTATTCAAAAGTTGCATAAGTAACAAAATAAAACGTAAAAAAATACCAAGTGAAGGTGTGATCTCGCCTTTACTTGGTATTTTTTTAATCAAATATCATAAGGAGTCTTCAACCTCTCCGTCTTCCCTTCAACCGGCTTCGAGTTCCATCCTCTTTTTCTTTACGAGCTCTCCGATGCCTGCTTCAAAAGATATTTCCTGGTGGAAGCCGAGGCGCTGAAGCTTCAGGATCTCGGGAGACATGTTTGCGGCGCCTTCAGCATTGTTGCTGCGGGTTCCGAACTCGAGCTCTGCTCCGCCGCCGGCGATTTCATTCATTTCCTGAACGAATTTCTTGAGCATTCTGGAATCACTTCCTGCAATATCGTAAACGTCTGTGCGGGTCTCATCCGACTGTAGGAGAATGCTTATGGCTCTTGCACAATCTCTTACTTCAAGGTAATTCCATCTCTGTGCACAGGGTCCGAGCACCACTGGTGTTCCCTTGAGGGAGCCTTTAAGTACTGTGTTTACAAGGCTTGTCTTGTGGTCTCCGTCACCGTAAACGCTGAAAATGCGTGTGTGAAGGAACTGCATTGGCCTCTCATCATACATCTGGGAAAGGAGGCTCTGTTCTGTTGCCCAGCGTCCGAAGGCGCGTTTTGCCTTTCCGTAAGGGCTTATGGGTCTCGGTGAGCGGTGGTTGCCGTCGCCGTACTCTGCCTGGGATCCCGCGAAGATGAACTTCTGCGCTCCCAGAACCTTTGCCATGATGTATGCTTTCTTTGCATTTTCAATGTTCTGTATCTGAATGTCTGTGTTTTCTCTTCCTGCGGATCCGATGCCGTCCCAGGCGAAGTGTACCCAGGCATCGATGATGGGCTCATCGTTTTCGTTTCTTTCAAGGAACTCTGCAAAATGTTCTTCTCCAAGCTCCGCCTCCGGAAGCTGGTCAAAGTCCATGTAAACTGTCTGATACTTTGGTTCTGCGGTGATGCCTCTTTCTTCAAGCACGTCCTGGTTCTTGCTGTCAGGTCTTACTGCTCCTATCACCTCGTAGCCTTCGCTCAAAAGCTGTTTTGCTGTGTAAACGCCCAGAAAACTGGTGACGCCTGTAATGAGTACTCTCATTCGCTACTCCCCTCTTTTAAACATTAGCCCCTTATTTTTCGCAAAGCGAGAGACTAATGCCTATGCCGGATATCCACACAGGACCTCTCCAAAATCCAATATCCGTCATATCCCCTCTTTATTCGCGGATTTAAAATCCTCATATGACCTTTATAATAATCAATTATCTGAGTTTGACAAGTAAAAAATTATTTGCCATACAGTTTATATTGCATATTCTACTAATTTTGACTTTAATATTCATATTCTTCTGACGAGTCAACGACCTCAGCGTGCCTATATGACTCAAGACACCTAATCCCAAAAGTGAGTCAATATTCTTAAAATATTTATATGACTTAAATCTTGCAAACGTTACAATGTGAGTCAAACATCGAGTTTTATCAGAATGATTCAAATTTCATAATCCGAAAGTTAAGTCATATTTTCATCAGCAGCTGACATTCAGTATCTGTGCTTTGCCGTGGAGCTTCATGTTTTCGCTGCTGGCGGGGATGAAGATGCAGTCGCCTTTGAAAAAGTTAATGCTGAAGTCATCTCCGTAGAGGACGCCGCAGCCGTCGGTAACTAACAGGGCGTGGAAGCTGTTCTCTTCTGCGCGGAATCCGGGCATCTGGCGGCCTTCGGTGTTTAGAAGCCAGCGTTCTACCTGGAAGTATTTGCAGCGTGTGAGAAGCTCGCTGGCGCGGCCGTTCTCGTACTTCAGAACTCTCATGGGCTGGCGTGGCTTGGAGCTTGCCTTGAGGCTCGCAACCTTCAGAGCCTTGTCAATGTGGAGAGGTCGCTTGTTTCCGTCCTTGTCCACGCGATTGTAGTCGTAAAATCTGTAGGTCAGATTGCTGCTTTCCTGAATCTCCGCTATCAGGGCCCCGGCGCCGATGGCATGAACGGTACCAGCTTCTATATAGAAGAGATCGTTCTTGAAGATCTCCACATGGTTAAGGTGCTTTTCTATCTTACCGGTTTCGATGCCTCTTCTGACCTGAGCCTCCGTAACATCATGGCTGAAGCCGTAAACAAGCTTTGCTCCCGGCTTTGCGTCAAGAACATACCACATTTCGGTCTTACCCAAGGAGCCGTTTTCATTGGCAAATGCATACTCGTCGTCGGGATGAACCTGCACGGACAGGTCCTGTTTCGCGTCTATGAGTTTTATCAGGATAGGAAGCTCGGGCTTGCCGCCCATGGTTTCCAGTGGGTGGGTACCAAGATACTCCGGATGCTCACGGAGGATTTCCGTCAGCGGCCTGCCGTCCTCAAGAGTTGAGGGACCGTCCGGGTGCGTGGAGCAGACCCAGGCCTCCGCAAAGGGGTTAATGTCTATACCCAGATTGAAATCGTCATTTAGTTTTGTGCCGCCCCATAGGTAGTCCTGTGCCGCCGGCTTCAAAACAAATGGAATTTTTTCTTTCATAATTGTCCTCATACCACCGATTTCCATCGATGGCACAAATAGTGATGGGAAGTATTTTTACACTATTCTTCATATCACCGATTTCCATCGGTGACATAAATAGTTATGGAATATATTCACATCAATCTGTTCTGTAAATGCATGTTTTAACCTTTTATCTCTGACATGCAAATACAGATATAACTGAATGTCACTACAGTCTTGTCCATTTTAGACTTGTTCCTGTAAATTCATGATTTATCAGTTTATCTCTGATATGCAGATGTATATCTAAATGGCTTCATTCCAACGTTTAGTGCCTCAGCACAAACATAGATGAATGCCAATATCCCATTACAGTTCATATTTCTTCTTATCGCCGACATTGATGTCCTTTCCGAGCTGGACTTCGATGAGCTGCAGTCCTTCGTCGCCGGCGATGACGGTGTGCTTTGTGCCTGCTGCCATGGTCACCACGTCTCCGGGCTTTATAGGCTGCTCCATGCCGTCAACGATGGTCTTGCCAGTGCCCTGGATGACGTTCCAGATTTCGTCGCGATGCTCATGGGAATGGTAATTCATCCTGCTGCCCGGCTTAAGGGTGGCCTTGATGGTCAGTGAATTTTCCTCAACATCAAGGATTCTGTAGGTTCCCCAGGACTTGTCCGCGAACATGATCTGCTGGTCAATGGCGTCCACGTAAGGCTTTATCTGGGCGCTCTGCTCCTTGTCGGACACGAGGATGCCCTCGGGGCTTGCGGAAATCACCATATCCTTGAGGCCCATGCCGAGAATCGGGATGCCAAGTTCGTTGATGATGTGAACATTGGCACACTTGTCATTCACCCGGCCGTTTCCGATAATGTTTTCGTCCATAACTTCGGTTAG
Source organism: Oribacterium sp. NK2B42 (assembly GCF_000424445.1). Classification (GTDB taxonomy): domain Bacteria; phylum Bacillota; class Clostridia; order Lachnospirales; family Lachnospiraceae; genus Oribacterium. The sequence goes on along the minus strand of NZ_AUJX01000066.1, from coordinate 6,079 downwards.
GGTGTTCCAGGTTCCGACGTCCTTCCACTCGCCTTCGTAGCGAACGACCTCGATGCTCTTTTCGTTCTCAACGACTGCGTAGTCGAATGAAATCTTCTTAAGGTTCTCATAATCCGAGAAGAGCTCGGCGTAATCCGAGGTGCCCAGGAGCTCCTTCGCCTTGTCGAGAACGTAGGAAAGCTTGTAGGCGAAAACACCGCCGTTCCAGAGGGCGCCGGCCTCGATGTATTCCTTCGCCTTTTCCTCGGTGGGCTTTTCGGTGAAGGCGTAGGCAGCATTACCCTGTTCATCCTTTATGGGCTTGATGTAGCCGTACTTGTCACTTGGGTAGGTGGGCCGGATGCCCATAAGGACAAGGTTCTTGTCGCCTCTTTCTGCTTTTTCGTAGAGCTTGTTAACGCACTCGAAGTAAGAGTAATCCACATAGGGGTCCACAGGGCATACAACTACCGCCTCGTTTTCAGGCACCTGCTTTTCGTCATGGAGGTAGGCGGTGGCAAGGGCGATGGCTGCAAATGTATCTCTCCTGCATGGCTCCACGCTGATGCCTACGTCGTAGCCCAGCTGGTTATGGATGGAGGATACCTGGGATTTACTGGTGGCGATGGTCACTTTCGCATCCGGGTCTACGGTTTTGATCTGGTCGTAGATGCGCTGGACCATGGAGGCGTACTCGCCGTCCGCCTTTTTAAAAATCTTAATAAACTGTTTGGAGCGGATGTCGTTGGAAAGGGGCCAGAGGCGCTTTCCGCTGCCGCCGGATAATAAAATTATATTCATATTTGTTTCCTTTATTCATAATACCACCGGGGACGGTTCTCGCCGGCGAGAACCGTCCCCGGTGGATAAAACGGTATCATTAATTAACTCTTTTAACAAGCATTACTTTGTTCATTTCGTCGTCGGAAAGGTAGGGATCCATGTCCTCAAGTGGCGGGCTGACGATGGAGCCGTCGGGGAGTTTCTTCGCGGCGGACTTCGGAAGGAACTGCTGGGACATGGTTACCATGATCTCGCAGATTACGGGGCCTTCTGTGTCGAAGGTTTTCTGCACTGCGGCTTCCAGGTCCTGGTTGTGCCATACCCTCATGAAGGGGTAGCCGTAGGCTGCTGCCAGCTTCTCCATATCCGGGAAGCTGAGGTCGTTAATGCCTTCGACTCCGGAATCAACGCCGATTCCTACAAGGGGCTCTCCTTTGAACAGGTTCGACTGGGTCTGTCTGATGGAGTGGTAGCCGCCGTTGTTGATGAGGAATATCTTTATAGGAAGCTTGTGACTTATTATAGTCTGAAGCTCCTGAAGGTTCATCTGGATTGAGCCGTCGCCGGTGAGAAGGATGATGTCGTGCTTCTCGTATGGCGGGTAGGTTTCTTCTTTTCCGGTCCAGTACGGGTCTCGTATTTCTGCCTGAAGACGTTCGTCCACGGTTTCATGGTAGGATGGGTCGCCGGAGACATTAACGGAATGGACTGCTACGGCTGCGCCGATGGCTGCCGGGAGTCCGTAGCCCATGGAAGCAACGCCGTCCTGGGAGATGAAGCGGGTTCCGTTCTTAATGATATAGGCCTGGCCGCCGGCTACGCAGGGGGAGCCGTTGCCAACTACCGTTACCTGACCGGGCTCTGCCATGCGGGAAATGATGTCCACAACGGCGTAAACATTGGCACGGTTCTCGGGGTCGTCCTGCTTTGCGGGGTCTTCACTGTTCGGTGTGAAGTGCTCCGGGAGGACGGTGGGGTAGTTTTCTCTGTAGAAGGCGCAGGTTTCGAGCCAGGTGAGGTTGGAGGCAGCGCATACGATATGGCTTTCTGCCGCAAAGCCTGAAAGTTGAGTCTGACAGTCAATAGTTGATCCGCCGGATTGAGCCTCTGGAGCTGTGGTTGAGTCTGTGGACTGTGTCATAAGCTCAGAAGCTGAATTATCGGCCTGGCGGTTTCTGCTGGTTTCAACAACTTCCTTTGCCTTTTCTGTGTGGCAAATGCTTGCGGCATCCTCGCGGTTTATGCCTTCGCCGCCCTTGAACAGAGGGTTGTCTCTGGTGACGCCCATCTTGTCAAGCTCATGGAGCAGCGCTTTAAGGAGCGCTCTTGCGTCTGCGTGAACGGGGAGGTCACAGTGAACCGATGGCTTTCTGAGCTCATCTGCGTCTATGTCGTTTACGATAACGTAGGCTTCTCTTGCCCAAGTCGTGAAGTTGTAGCCTACCTGACGGATGTTGAGTCGGGAGCCAATGCTGAGGATCAGGTCAGAATTCTGAACTGCAATGTTTCCGGGGCGGTCGCCTCGACCACCGGGGCGTCCAACGTAAAGCGGATCCTCTGTGGGTATGATGTCGGGGGCATTCCAGCCGACTACTATCGGGATGTTGAGTCTGTGAGCGACTTCAAGGAAGAGGGTTTCTGCTCCCGCGATGCGAATTCCGTTTCCTGTATAGAAGATTGGGCGCTTTGATGCTGCCACCTTCTCGATGATCCTCTTCGGGATAGTCGGGTCAAGTAGCGGTACCGGCTTCTCGCGGTCTCGGGTGTTGCCGTCTTCGAAACGGAGGTGAGGGTTGGTGCTGATACCGGCTTTGTTCAGAAGAGCTTCGGCGTCTGCATTAGAAGAATCAGTTGTATCTACGGCATCGGCATTTGAGGCACATTTTGTTTGTTTCAGAAGATCCCCAGTATCAGCCTTTGAGTCATCTGATGCTTCTGCGGTATTGTTATTTGAGAGATTTGACACTCCTGCATTTTTGTCAAGTGCCATTTCGACAGATTGTACTTTACTTTTAGAAAGTGCTGTTGCTTTATCCAAAATTTCGGATTTACGCCATCCGTCGCCACCTGCTTCATAATCTTCCGGATCGAAGCCCACCAGGTCGTCTGTCTCGATGAAGGTGCCCTGAACATCAACGGGGATGTCCAGCCATACCGGACCGGGACGGCCTGTCTGTGAGAGATAGATGCATTTTTCTACTGCGTAGCGGACTCTCATGGGGTCGCTGAGCATCTCGGCATACTTTGTCATGCAGGTTATGGACTTGGTGATCTCAAATTCCTGATCACCCATGGCTCTCAGGCGGGTACCGTTCTGTTCATGTGCCCAGCGGGCGGTATTGTCATAGCGGACCTGGCCGGAAACCACGATCATGGGGATGGAGTCGAGCCATGCGCCCAGAACGCCGGTGATGGCATTGGTGCCGCCGGGACCTGAGGTCACACAAAGAAGAGCCGGGCGGTTATATATACGGGCATAGGCTTCCGCTGCCATGGCGCAGGCCTGCTCATGATGCTGATAGAGTGTATGCATGCCTTTCTGGTGTCCGAAGGCATCGTTAAGGTGCATGGCGCCGCCGCCTGTGATAGAGAAGTTCTGGGTGATACCGTTTTTTACAAGTGTTTCAGATATGTACTTCGCTAGTTTTATCCTCATGCATTGCTCCATTCTGCTGCGGTTCGGGCAGCATAAATTGCCGTTGTTATCATTCCTTCTATTTTAAGATACATGACCGCTGAAACGCAACCGTGAAAATACTCAAGGAGGGATGCGGATTTAATCAGCTTATACAATATGTTCCAGACCGATTTTCACAGCAAGCAACATCAGTACGATCATGATGGACGGACGGACGAGTCTGATGCCGTTTTTCATCATGAGGCCGGCGCCGATGTAGTTGCCGAGCATGTTGCAGAGGGCGCAGGGGATGCCGAGGGCGAAGAGGGTGTTGCCACTCATTATAAATATGACGAGGGAGGTGATATTGGTGGTAAGGTTAATGACTTTGGTCTGGCCGTTTGCACTCTTCACTCCGAGTTTTGCAAACACCGTAAATGCTATGATGAGAAAGGTTCCTGTTCCAGGGCCGTAGAGTCCGTCGTAGAAGCCGATTATAAGGGCTGCTGCAACGGCTGTGATTATGGTTCGTCTGTCAGGAATTGCTTCGGTGTCTCCATTATCCTTGAACAGATTTTTGTTGATAACAATGAATGCTGTCACCGGCAGCACAAACATTAGCACTGTCACAAGCACTTTCTCAGGTATGTGGAGGCTAAGTCTTGCTCCCATGGAGGAGCCAATGACTGCCGCCACGATGGAGGGCACTGCGATTTTCCAGTTGATAAGGCCCTGCTTTATGAATCTTGCTGTGGCGACTGTGGTTCCGCAGGTGCTTGAAAGCTTGTTTGTAGCTATGGCCATGTGTGCCGGGAGTCCAGCCAAAAGATAAGCCGGGAGGGATATCAGCCCTCCGCCTCCACCGATGGAATCCACAAATCCCGCAATAAACAAAAGCGGGCAGCAAATCATATAGGTTGTTAGTGTTAACTCCATAATCTTATTTCCTTACTAATGATATTAATCCCCTACCTATAAACGTTGGTATCTCGCCTGATAGTTCTGACATACATATGCAAATCTAATTGAATCATATTGTAACTGTTATTTATATTAGAGCGTTAAATTAAAATGTCCAACCGATCAGCCATATTCTCTCAATAATTTTCCGGGATATTTCCGTTCAAATCATAATCTTATCAGCGTAGAAACAGCTTCCAGAGCCTCGATTTATCAAACAGCACGATACACACGTCCATGAAAAGGTGGGCGATGAGGGTGCTGACCAGTACGCCATTGGCCTTAAGCAGGAAGCCCGAATGGAATCCGTACCAGGTTACTCCGGCTGTATATGCTCCCATAAGTATAACGAAGGGGAAGTTTTTTACAATACCTGTAATGTCGCTTTTAAAGCCTTCCCAGGTGACGTCAAAGTAGAAAAGACGGCCAACCACCAGCATTACGAAATATATGATGAGGCTTTCGTAGTTGTAGCTCTCGTAAATGAACCTTATATATAGAAGGATAAACACAACGTAAATGGAGCTCACAAGTCTCATTGAGGCTCTCTGCTTCGCATCGATATGGCGCATGGGCACCAGGATCCGGTCGAGGATTCGGTTCAGAAGCATTGACAGAATAAGGAAAAGGAGGAGCAGCCAGTCCTTGTAGTCATTCCACATGGCGTTAATGCTGTCCACATTTATGCGGTCTCCGATGATGTAGTACAGTGACAGGAGCAGCAGGATCGAGGTGCTGGCGAATACGAGCTCGTAAAAGGATTCGATGAATTCCAGCGGACGGCGGTACCTGAAGTCCGGGGTTCTGCGGCGGAGTAATCTTCGGCTTTGATTCATACCTCGGCTTCGGCTAATGTTTCGGCCTCTACTTCTGCTGACGCTCCGGCCACCCTGGTCCATATTTCGGCTTCTGCTTACTCTTTGAGAAATCTCTGCATTACTGTTTCTGCCTGAGCTTACACCCCCTCTTCCGCTTCGGTCTCTATTCATACTCTGATTTTCGTCAATGTTTAAATCCCGAATTCTTTCATTAGTTCTTCCAACTCTTCTTCCGATGGTTTCTCTATGTCTTTCTTCGCCATCTTCCATACCAATATCAGATTCGGATACCCTGGAGATGCTTCGGTTTATGCAGGCCAGGTTTCTGCGATTTGTTTTAACTTCGGAGTCGTCTTCATCATAGAAATCATCTGAGTCGTCTTCCTCGTAAAAATCATCGAATTCGTCATAAATGTCATCCTCATCTGATCCCAAATCATCACCAGCAGTATTTATTTCAGATACATGACGTGAAACCCGTCTGGGATTTCCTTCAGAATCATCTATTTCTTCCTGATCCTCTTCCGGTATCTCCTCCGGGTCAATTTCCTGCCATATTCTGGCTGTCATAAATATTATCCCCATTACGATAACGAGTCCAGCCAGGGATACCAGAAAGAAGGATATGGCCATGTCCTTGTCAAAGTAATGCTGTGCATAATCTAAATATTCCATTCAGTCTGCCACTCAAAATGTGTGTAAATATACTCACATCGAGAAATTGAAGTCCTCACGGATACTTCTTACTGCTTCAACGTGTATGTTTTGGCGATTGCAAGCAATACGCTACTTACAAGTTCTTGTACACTCCACAGTCGTAAATTCCTGCGATAGCCCGCAGTACATACTTACGTTTGCTTGATTATGCAACTTCGTAAGCTATAGCATCTCTAAGATTAAGACTTGCATTGAAATCCCTATC
>NZ_AUJX01000065.1 GCF_000424445.1 Oribacterium sp. NK2B42 | reverse complement strand
TATTTATTTCGATTTCCATGTTTATATTCTTTATTCATGGGATAGAATTATATCTTGTTTATCTCGCTTAGGCGAGATGTTAATTTAGCAAAGCGGCTTTCATCCTCGGAGCTAAAGCTCCAAGGTTTTCAGCCGTGGGAGATTATATAAATAGTAATGAAAAGTATTTTCACACTATCAGTCCTTTGGCTTTGAAGTATTTTATTTAAGCAGCTGACATGATTCATCTGTTATTCCTTCACGGCTTCCAGAATAATATCTATGAGGTCTTTCATGGATTTGGACATGGCCAGATCAGAACGATAAACCAGCTGGATGTTTTCCTCTATTGGCTGTGCCTCTTTTATGGAAAGATAGCATAAATCCTTCCCAACGAAGTCGTAGGATAATGTAATGGCAATGCCAAATCCAACACGTACTGCATTGAAAAGACTGCGTATGTCACTGACCTCCATTGAAATATAGGCTTCGGGTAAATACTGATTCAATAATTTATCGGAGAAAGAACCTGAATGGGTTGTCGGATCTGTAGAAACAAAGGTTTCTTCTGCACAGTCCGAAAGGGAAACAACCGGGAAAGGGTATCCTTCGATATTTTCTGCTTTATTTATAAGAGAAGAATCCGTCGGGACCAAAAGTGAGAGGTAGCATGATTTTACAGGTATATACTTAAATCCCGGAGCAGGATCCAGATTTGTGACGAGTGCAAGATCCAGAAGTCCGTTCTCAAGATACATTTTAAGGTGACGACTTGAATCAGCATGATTTTTCAAGGTTATCCCGGGATGTTCTTTCAGGAACCTCGGAAATACTTTTGTGTACAGAAAATGTTCACGTCCCATTCCGAACCCAAACCGTACTTCCTTCTGGCGAAGATTAGCGTCCTGGTTTAATTTGTGCATGAGATCCTGATCAAGTTTCAGAATAACTCTTCCGGTTTCCACATATTCTCTTCCAGCATCTGTCAGAAGAAATTTGTGACCTGAACGAAGGAAAAGAGGAAGACCGATCTCGTCCTCTATTCGTTGAAGATATTTGGTTAATGCTGACTGCGTTATATATAATGCGGCAGCAGCCTTTGTTATGCTCTGATTTTCAGCTATCTTAATTACGTATTCATAGTCACGGACGTTCATGAGACTCTCCATTGTCGCATTTCAGTTGGGGGCGTAACCTGCAGTAAAAAATACAGGCACATTCCCTCTTATGATTAAATATTACATTTTGGAATGTATACATGAAATATATGCGTTTGTGTAATATTCTCTGTTCATATATAGTATGCGACAGATGATAAAAAAGCAATGCATGCGACAGGATTTTTAAGAAATCCGGACGCGCGCAGTCAGTATAGATGAAAAACGCATCATATCTGACTGACATCAAGAAGGAGGGACCTTATGAGTCTGTTAACGATCTGTTTCATTATTTTCGTACTCACCATCATAGGCTATTGCAGTGGTAAGTACAGCCTTGCGGTCATAGCATTAACATCAATGATGCTTATGACCCTGACAGGATGCCTTGAGGTAAAAAAAGCACTTAGTTACTTCGCCAATTCCAATGTTATCATGGTTGGAGGCATGTGTGTTGTAGCTGCCGGTTTTAATAAAACCCAGTTCTGCATCAATCTTGCAAAAAGCATTTCAAGCATGTCCAAGGGAAGCATAACCAAAATGGTACTTGGCTATGTTGTGATAGGAGTTATCCTTTCCCAGTTCATTCAGAGCCCGGTTGTAGTATTTTCAATCGTTGCACCGATGCTTATGGCAACAGCAACCGAAATGGGAGTTCCTGCAACAAAGGTACTTTTCCCTGTAGGTATAGCAATTATCTCAACCTGCTGTATTCTTCCCGTTGGTGCCGGAGCGACAGTTGCAGCTGAGCTTAACGGTTACCTTGAGTCTTATGGCTATACTGACTTTATGGTTAGCCTTGCAGATCCTATGAAGGCAAGACTTCCCATGCTCATTCTTTCCATCGTTTATTTCGGGATCTTCTGTATCAAGGGTCTTCCTTCAGAGTCACCTGTAGAGGTTCAGGATATGGCACTTAAGAAGATGGGAGAGTCAACACTCACAAAGTTCCAGGAGTACGCATCGATCTTAATTTTCTTCGGTGATGCGCTTGCTCTTATGTTCAGTGATCAGCTTGGTCTCGACAGCTGGGCAATAACAGTTATCGGCGCACTTCTCATGATACTTACAAATGTACTTAATCCTAAGGAAGCCGGAAAGTCACTTCCACTTGGAATCCTTTTTCTTATCGTTGGTTCCAATGCAATCGCCGGAGCACTTTCAGCCACAGGCGCAGGTGAGTTCATCGGAAGCATTATCTCAGGATTTGTAGCCAGCCTCGGAAACAGCAATTACCTTTTAGGATTTATTTTCTTTGTACTTCCGTTTATTCTTACACAGTTCATGTCAAACAGAGGTACAATGCTTATATTTCACCCGATCGCCATCGCAACCTGTGCGGCCATGGGAGGAAATCCGGTGGGACTTATGATCCTTATTCAGGCAGCCTGCCTTACAGCATTTATGACACCGATGTCAACTTCAGCTACACCTTATATCATGGGACTCGGCGGATATGACATTCCGTATATGATAAAGCACGGTGCATTATTTGCAGCTTTGGGATGTGTTATTTCGGTATTATGGACAATGACAGTGTTCCCTGTTATCTGATGATCAGATAAAAGTATTAACAGAGGAGAGAAACTAATGAGTGAGAATAACGATGCATTAAGCAAAGTAAGAGAAGGAGCTCATGGCCTTGAACCGGATCAGGAACTTATTAAAGAGTTTCCTTTGAAAAGAACCTATGAAAAAATGATTCCCCGTGAAGGTGAAGAGGCTGTAAAGGTTTATATTTATGAACCCGAGGGCATGGAGTCCAAAGGACCTGTTCTCATAAGACTTCACGGAGGCGGTTTTGTAAAACCTTACCGCGGTCAGGACGTGAACTATTCACATGTTGTTGCTTACAACACAAAATGTCTGCTTATAGACGTGGATTACAAACCGGCTCCTGAGAAGGCATATCCTTATGCTGTTAATGAAGGTTATGCTGTAGTGAAGTATGTATACGAGCATGCTGAGGAGTTTGACATTGATCCTGAACGTATCATCCTGAGCGGTGCCAGCGCAGGAGCGAACATGGCAACCGTTATTACTCTTATGAATCATGAAAAAGAGTTAAAGGGAGAAAATCCTGATTTCAAGATCTGCCGCACCTGTCTGGCGTATCCCCCGCTTGACCTTGCTGCAGATCCTGTATCAAAGCTGGGACCTGATGCAACTCCGGAATCCATCGAACTTCAGAAGAGAGGTCTTCTTTATAATGAATGGTATGCCGGTGGAGAAGACAGAACTAACTGGAGAGTTTCGCCGGTATATGCCAAGCAGGAACTGCTTGTAGGGCTTAACCCGTTCCTTGTCTGCACCGGAGGAACCGACAGTCTGGGACCTGAGGGAGAGAAGTTTGCGGCAATGCTTATTCAGGCAGGGGTATCTGTGACATGCAAGCGTCTTCTCGGCACAAGACACGGTTTCCTTACACGTCGTGTGGGTATATTCGGAGAAGCCGAAAAGCTATACTTCGATATGGTAGAAGAAGTAAAACATCCTAAACACTGGAAGTATTAAACAAGATATTGATCTTCCGTTAAAAGAAATGACATTTAAACAGGGAGGATTCTCGTCTGAAAGAATCCTCCCTGTTTTTGTATGCAACAGTGAAGTGGTCAGTGATATTTCTTCTTTTCCATGTACATGGCTTTATCAGCTTTTAATATCAGATCCTTCAGGCTGTCACCATTGTCTGAACATGCAGATCCGACGCTGACGGTAAGCTCAAAGGGCACACTCTTTTTTTTAGAGAGCTCTTTGAGCTTTTCCTTTATTCTCTCCTTAAGATCTATAGTTTCATCGTTGTTATTTTCTGAGACAAGAATAACAAATTCATCTCCGCCGTATCTTGCAATGACAGTTCCCTTGTTTTCCCCTTTACAGGCAGCCTTTAGTGCTTCTGCAATGATCTTAAGTGCATTATCACCTTGTAAATGTCCATAAGTATCGTTGATCTGCTTGAAGTGATTGACATCTATGAGATAAAGTCGGATCTTATCTTGGTCTTCATGGCTCTTTGAAAGGTTATTAAACGTGTGCGTAAGCTGCTTACGGTTATTGAGCCCTGTCAGGGGATCAAGAGATATTAACTGGTCAACCCATGTGAGATATAAATATAGTGTAGTGATTGATATTGCCGCACATGCAATCGGTAGTCTTGGGTATATAAACTGTAGTACACCTGATATTCCCGGAAATAACGGAAAAAATGCCAGCCTGATAAGCAAATCTTTATTGGTTGCTTCTGTGTCTCTTTTCAGGTTTATCATGACTCTGATGAAAGCTATCAGGACGTAGGAATAAGAGAGTATGTATGTGAGGATAAAGAAAGGTCCTCTGCGATATACTCCGCTTTCATCTATATAGAATAGGGAATGGTTAAAAAGATTTGCCAGGAGTGCAATCACCATCAGCCAAAGTATTGAGATAGAATATAAGACGTATCTTCTTCTTTTTACAAACCTCGTTTCCCTGAGATACTCGAAATAAATAAACCAGAAAAAGCACATAGCCGCAGTTGCAAGAAAATAAACCTCCTTGCATGCCATCATCACTGGTTTACCACCCGGAAGGACCCCTTCATTTACCAGCACAAACAGAGTATCCGAAACAAAGAATACCATTTCGGCAATTATGGACATGGCAAAATGACTCTGTGCCACCATTTGTGAAAGTCCCATGGTCTTTAAAAGAACGATTCCAATGAGCACCAGTGAAAAGATGTTTATTTCCAAATATAGAATTGCATATTCGTTCATCATTATATCTTACCAGGCAAAGTATTAACGATTTTTAGATTTGCTTATATAAAATTGTACGTTTAAAATATTATTACTATTATAGCAGAGTTTTGTATTCTGTGAAAAAAACAGATAATCAAAAGATCCACATTGAAGATAATCACTCTACGTTAAAGGTATTTATAATCTGGATTCTTTTCAATATGATCTTTGGGGCGCTGAAGCTGTCAGGCTTTCTTGATGATGGAATAATGTTGCTCATTTGCAGCGCTTATTCCATTTGCGATATCATATGTATTAAGTTATGGAATAAGATTGATAACTCAGCTAACGCCTAAAAAAACACCGGGGACGGTTCTCGCCGGCGAGAACCGTCCCCGGTGGATTTTAATTGCTATAATGTGAGACCACTTATATGTGTCATTTTTGCCTAATTTCCTCCTTCATATTTGTCACAATGTTATAGAATTACACTTTCCTATTGACGAGAGAAAACTATGGCGGTAATATGCATTCAAGAGGAGTGGAAAGGTTTCCACATTATTTTTTGGAAGAGAGTGGAAACCTTTCCATAAAAGCCGAAAATCATTACAATTTCAAAAAACGGAGGATAAAAAAATGAAGAGAAGACTTATGTCTGCAATTTTGGCTGTATCAATGACTGCATCATTAGCTGCCTGCGCATCATCGGGAACCCCTGAAGGAACTACTGCCGGAGAGACTGCAACAACGGCAGCAGGAGGTTCTTCCGATGTTGTTGAAATAAAAATCTGGAGCCCCACCGATGAAGTTGGAGTTGAGAACTGGTGGACAGAGAAAATGGCTCAGTGGAACAGCGAGCATCCCGAGATCCAGGTATCAAGAGAAGCCATCGACAGAGCTGATTCCTATGCCTATGAGAATAAGATCACCACAGCAACTACTTCAAATGATCTTCCGGATATTCTTTTCGTAGACGGACCTACAGTTTCATATTACGCTGCAAACCAGACCATAATTCCAATTGATGATGTATGGTCCGATGAGGATAAGAAGGATTTCATGCCAAGTTCCGTTCAGCAGAATACCTACGATAATCACATGTATGCCATAGGACCTACAGAGTCATCAGTTGCTCTTTACTACAACAAAGATTATCTCGATGCTGCCGGAATCCCGTACCCTTCAGACAGCAACATTGAGGACGCCTGGACATGGTCAGAGTTCTATGAGAATGCAAAGAAGCTTACTACCGCTGATTATGTGGGAACAAGCATTATCATGGATAAGGGCGAGGGTCTTATTTATGCCCTTGAGCCTTTCTTCCTTGAGAACGGCGCTTCATTTGTAAGTGAGGATGGTTCAAAGGCAGAAGGTTATGTTAACAGCGATGCAATGGTTGAGACTATGAATTATCTCAACAAATTCATTCAGGAGGGTATCGCAAATATCGATCCTGTAAAGGATGAATTTCTGAACGGAAAGGCTGCAACAATGCTTGGCGGTTCATGGAACATAGCCGATCTTGAGAAGTCAGATCTTAACTGGGGTGTTTCCTACTACCCTGTATCAGACGATCACAAGGCTGTATCTCCAACCGGCGACTGGACAGCAGCAGTTACAAAGGACTGCAAAAATCCTGAGGCAGCAATGGAAGTTCTCAAATGGTTCTTTAACACTGAAAATGTAGCAGATTATGCATCAGCCATCGCAAAGCCTGCTTCAAGAACTTCTTCCTATGAGAAGATGGAAGGCTGGGATAACGGTGTAAGAGCATTATTCCTCTGGCAGCTTCAGAACACAGGTGTTGCCCGTCCAAGTACTCCTTCCTACTCAGTACTTTCACAGGGATTCGCAACAGCAATCCTTAACGTATTCTCAGGAACAGATGCAAAGTCAGAACTTGATACGGTTGCTGCAGATTTCGAGGAAGACTATGAAACCTATTACGGAAACTAATGATAGACACTCTTTTTCTCCTTGCGGAAGGCTTTCATCAGAAAGCCTTCCGCGTAAAACCAGACAAAAGAAATTAAAGAGAGAGGTTGGTATGAAAACGAATAAATCTTCAATTGCCGGTATAACAATGTCTGCCCCGGTGATCATAATGCTTACAACCTTTTTGATCATTCCCATCATCGGAACCATCTACTTTTCCTTTTTTAAGTACCAGGTAATGCGACCTGATGCCAAAACCTTCAATGGTTTGAATAATTACTTAAAGCTGCTTACAGACGAGAATTTCTATACAGCCCTTAAAAATACTGTATATTTCTCTGTTTTGGTTGTTCCTTTCCAGTGTACACTGGCCCTGGCCTTAGCTTTGCTGGTACGTTCAAAGATGAAGGGTGTAGCCATATTCAGAACCATGTATTTCAGCCCTCAGGTTACATCAATGGTAGTCATTGCCATCCTTTGGGTTATTCTCTACAATTCCAATGCCAATACCGGTCTTATAAATGCCGCCTTTTCACGCATAGGTATGGGACCGTTTGATTTCTTAAATAATCCGAAAATAGCCATGAATTCCATAGTATTCATGTCAGCCTGGCAGGGAGCGGGTTATCAGATGATGATTTTTCTTGCCGGACTCAATGCCATCCCTTCTGAGCAGTATGAGGCAGCTTCGGTAGATGGGGCAAATCCTGTGGATCAGTTCCTTTACGTGACTTTGCCGGGACTTAAAAATACCATAAAATACGTTCTCATGATAACCATAATCCAGGCAATGAAGCTCTTTACCCAGCCATATATCATGACCAAGGGCGGTCCTCAGAACAAGACAAAGACCATGGTTTACTACATCTACGAACAGGGCTTTCAGAAAGGAAATTTCGGTTACGCCTGCTGTATCGCGGCCATATTCTTTTTCATAGTTGTATTTCTGTCACTGGTAGTTAAAAAACTGACAAGAACCAAGTAAGGAGTTAAAGATGAAAAGTCAAAAGAACAACAGAATGCTGGCACGCTTCATGTTTTATGCCGGAAATGCTCTGATAGGTTTAATATTTGTATCGCCGCTCCTGTGGATGATAGCTGCGTCCTTTAAACCTGAGATTGAGATTTTTGCCAACATCAACTCCATAACTACTTTTATACCGCTTCATTTTACAGTGGGTAATTATATCGAAGTCTTCAACAGACTGAACATTCCCCAGATACTCGGAAACACCTTTGGATATATATTTATAGTACTTCTGGGAGATCTTTTCTTCGGCTCCATGTGCGGTTATGCCCTTGCAAAATTGAAATTCAAGGGCAGGGGACTTTTGCTCACACTGGTAATTGCGTTAATGTCTATGCCGGTGGAAGCGATACTTCTGCCTCTGTATATCGAAATGGCACATTTTGGATGGGTCAATACCATGGCGGGTCTGGCTCTTCCCTTTATGATAAACTGCTTCTCAATCTATATGTTTTACTCATATTTTCTGGATATCCCGGATGCCCTTATAGAAGCTGCGGCAATAGATGGATGCGGACACATCAGAACATATTTCCAGATTGTGATGCCTCTGGCAAAAACTGTTTTTGCAACAGTCTTTATCCTTGATTTTGTTGCAAGATGGAATGACTTCATGTGGCCTTTCCTTATCACAACCGGTGAATCCAAGAGAACCGTACAGCTTGCAGTACAGGCATTCTTCGGAACACAGCCTATTCATTACGGAGCCATCATGGCGGCATTGACACTTGCATCACTGCCTATGCTTTTAATATACATCTTCATGCAGAAGTATTATGTTGAAGGTATCGCCGGAACCGGAATAAAGGGATGATTAATGGCAGGTCATACGTTATAATCTGATATAATTATCATGAAGCATGAAAGGACGATTTATCGGCCCGGAAGAGCGGAATGTTACAGAAAACAGAGTGTTTGATGATATGTTTATTATATCCCGGTTGTAATTGATGCAGTTCATGACAACCACTTTGTTTTATGAAATGTTTTATGGAGTCAGTTTAATGGCAGGAATACAGGATGTTGCAAAAAAAGCGGGAGTCGGTATCGGAACCGTTTCACGTGTATTAAATAAAAACGGCTATGTTTCGGAGGAAACCCGAAAGAAAGTCGAAAAAGCGATTGAAGAGCTGAATTATACCCCTAATGAGATTGCCCGAAACCTTATACAGAACAGAACAAATATCATAGCCATAATAGTTCCCGATGTGGCGTATCCCTATTTTGCGGAATTGACTTCAGAGATTGAGAAATGTCTCAGGGAGCATGGCTACAAGGCAATGATCTGTAACACCAGCGAAGAGAGATCCAATGAACAGGCGTATCTCGATATGCTGAGCCGCAATATGGTGGACGGCATACTTACAGCAACCCATTCGCTGAATATTGAGAACTATATAAAAACCCATAAACCTATAGTGTCCTTCGATACCATAGAAGTTGATGGGGAGATCCCGGTCATAACCGTTGATCATAAAAGAGGAGGAAAGCTGGCAGCTCAGGAGCTTTTAAATGCGGGATGCCGGAAGATACTTCAGTTTCGTAACAGGGAAATGCCGGAGCATTTTACATTCTTTGACCGTCATGAGGAATTTGAGAAAACTGTAAAAGAGGGCGGTTCTGAATGTATCAATGAATATGTAAACTGGAATGACTTTAACCTGAAGCATTGCGAGAGTGTTATCGAGGAATGCATTAAGAAATATCCTGATGTTGACGGATTTTTTTCAACGGACTCTGCGGTTCTCAGCTACATGAAAATAGCACAGCTTAAAGGTTATAAAATACCGCAGGATATAAAATTTGTGGCTTATGACGGTACCTCTATAGTTTATTCTGCATATCCTACCGTAACGGTTGTTGCTCAGCCCATAAAGGAGCTTGCGTGTTCGGGAGTAGAGCTTCTGCTGGATATAATCAACGGAAAGAAACCTGAAAAATACCGCATAACACACAAGGTAAAGCTTATAAAGGGAATGACTACATCATGAAAGGAATTGACAATTTTGGATACATTAAATAAAGCACGTGATTATGAAGAGAGACACAGTCGGGAAATAAGCCCTGAGGAGCGGCCTGTTTACCACCTGACTGCAAAGGTCGGATGGTTAAATGACCCCAACGGGTTTTCATTTTACAACGGAAAATACCACCTTTTCTATCAGTATAACCCCTACAGCACAAGTTGGGACAGCATGCATTGGGGGCATTGGACTTCGGAAGATCTTATTCACTGGGATTATGAGAAAGCAGCACTGGCACCGGATAAAGATTACGAAACCGGATGCTTTTCAGGAAGTGCCATCACGGATAAGGAGGGACGACACGTTCTTATGTATACCGCACATAACCAGAGCGGAAAAGGTGATGAGCTGTTTCGGGAAGAAACGCAGTGTCTTGCCTTCGGAGACGGCGAGAATTACGAAAAGTACGAAGCAAATCCCGTATTAACATATAAAAATATGCCTGAAGGATCCGATAAAGGAGATTTCAGGGATCCGAAAATCTGGTATGAAGACGGAAAATACTATTGTGTTACAGCTGCAAGACTGAAAAACGGCCTTGGCGCCGTACTCCTTCACGAATCCGAAGACATCCTTCATTGGAGATACAAGGATACGATTAAGTCTAATGACGGAAGATATGGAAGAATGTGGGAGTGCCCGGACTACTTCACCCTTGACGGTAAAAAAGTCCTTTCCGTCTCTGTCATGAACATGAAAAAGACAGAAGACTGCTACAGGAACGGAAACTGTGTCATGGCTTTCGTGGGTAATTCCGAAAAAGCACAGCCTCTTGATGTCGGGTTCGATTATTATGCGCCTCAAAGCATGGAGACAGCTGACGGAAGAAGAATAGTCATCGGCTGGATGCAGACTCCGGACTCGGGAAACTGTATCCCTGAAGAACAAAAATGGTTTGGCCAGATGAGCTTCCCGAGAGAGATGACCGTGAAAAACGGACATATCTTCCAGCAGCCCATAAGGGAGATAGAGGCTCTGTATACAGGAACTGTTGAAAGATCGATTACCGCACCTGATAATACAGTGATCGAAGGCATCTCAGGAAGATGCGTGGATATGACAGCGGAAGCAATAGATACATCATATTTCGAAATGAAATTCGCTGTAAAAGATGATATCAACGTAAGTCTCTCCTACGACAAAAAATCAGGATACCTGATCCTTGACCGCAGCAGCAGCGGACGTTCAGCCGCAATCTGTGATTACCGGAAAGTAAAGATTGGCACCTATGATGATTTCAAGCTCCGTCTCCTCCTGGACCGCTACTCCTTCGAAATCTTCATAAATGACGGAGAGCACGTTTTAAGCGGTACTCTCTACGAAACTCCACAGGATGCCGAAGGCATAGTTTTCAGCTCCGACGGCAAAGTAGATGTTAAACTCAATACAATCAGTTAATTCTTAAAAAAGGCGATGGTGAAAATCATCGCCTTTTTTATATTTCAAGAAAAATAATTCTTTTTTAAGGTTCGTTCCACGTATACTAATGGTATAATTTAAATAATATGAGCGAAAAAATGGAAGAATCAGTAAGGTAAAAAGGGTTATCAGACCGATCGGCCGGTCTTGAAGCTTAAGGAAAACAGGAGGTTTTATGAGTAATTTGAAGAAATTGACACTGCTTCATTCAAACGACATGCATGGAGATTTTCTTGCAGAGCATGTGGATGAGAATCTGGTGGGAGGAGTATCAATGCTGTCAGGCTATGTCAGCAAGGTGCGCAGGGAAGAGGAGAATGTCCTTTACTGCATTGCCGGAGATATGTTCAGAGGTTCCATCATTGATTCTGAGTATCTGGGATTGTCTACCATACAGATCATGAACATGCTGGCTCCCGACATTGTAACCCTGGGAAATCATGAGGTTGATTACGGAATTGCCCATCTCTTATTTCTTGAGAAATGCGCTGAGTTCCCTATCGTAAATGCAAACCTTCATGTCAAGACAAACCACACCAGACTCTTTGACCCCTGTAAGGTGATAGAAGTAGGCGGCATGAAGGTGCTGTTTATAGGTATCCTTACAGAGTCGGTATTGAATGATTGTAAGAAAGATGGTCTCATCGGTACCTTCATAACCGTCGAAGAAGCGGCTCAGGAAGTTGGAAGGATCTGCAACACCTACAATGCCCTGGATGTAGACTTCACCGTGCTGCTGACACATATAGGTTTTGAAGAAGATAAGAAGCTGGCAGAGATGCTGGATCCTGCCTGGGGTGTTGATGTAATCATCGGAGGCCATTCCCATACATTTCTTGAAGAACCTGCCATGGTTAACGGAATACCTATCGTTCAGGCGGGCACAGGAACAGACCAGATCGGACGTTTCGATATCATGGTGGATACCGATGAGAATAAGATAGACAGCTTTACATGGAAGTCGATTCCCATTAATTCCGATAATTGTCCGAGAGATGAGGCACTGGAGGATTTCATAAAGAATTATAAGGATCAAACTGACGCGAAATATGGTTGTGTACTGACAAAGCTTACAAGAGAGCTTTCCAACCCATCCCGCTATATGGAAACAGAAGTAGGAAATCTTTTTGCGGATATACTTCAGTCATCTCTTGGTGTAGACCTCTTTCTTATCGGATCCGGATCTATACGTACTAAGAAGTTTGGCCCGGTTGTTACTAAAGGGGATCTGATGGAAACCTTCCCTTATGATGACCAGGTGATACTTACCTACTGGACCGGAAAACAGCTTAAGCATGGAATCAAGCGAATGCTGAGAGACGAGGCTTTCTTTGGTGAGCATACAGAGTTTTATCAGGTTTCAAAGGATCTTTCCGTAGAGTACGATATGGTGACCCATTCATTCTTAAAATTTGATTACGAGGGAAAACCTGTTGAGGATGATCAGATATTCACCATCGGTTTACAGGAATACCATTTCAATAACCTTAAGGACTCCTTCGATCTGGAGATTTCTGAAATTGATGAAAATCACAGGCACCGCTCTATTGCAACCTCCTGTGCCCAGGTTATAGAGGAGATCCTTCAGATGGGTCAGCACCAGGACGCAAAGGTTGAGGGAAGACTTAACCTTCATTTAACAGAGGAAGCAAAACAGGCGTTGATTGAAAAAGGAAGATAAGTAAAAAAGTTTATTATGAGATGTGTCACCGTTTCGTTCTAAAACAGAATCTCCATGGGTCGGTGATCACAATAAGGAAGGGATTTTGTCAATTACCCACGACCTAAAGGTCATGGGCTTGCAACTACCTAGTCGTGCTAACGGCTCACGCCTCCGACCTTTAAACCCCGATAGGCATTAGCCTAAAGTGGCGTTGCATCATGGGGTGATTGACAACACCCCTTACGGCAAAGTTTACTCTGTCGTAACTGTATATAACGCCATACAGTCGGCGATGCTTGAGTATATTTTACGTAACACCAAGTCTTTTATGTGTTACAACCTCATATATACTTTTCAAGGTACTAAGAGTGCCTTCGGCGAGCAACACGCCCAACGGTTTTCTCTTGTATTGTTGCTAAGTATATTGTAGCACATACGTTTTTAAATAACAACAAACAGGACTCCTCCCACCTGCTAAAGCAGTGGGTTTCGTTACTGTTCACAGGTGAACTTGTAGTAAAACAGCCGATCCGTTAAACTGAGTCTCAGTAATAACGGGTCGGCTGTTCTGCCAACTATGAG
>NZ_AUJX01000064.1 GCF_000424445.1 Oribacterium sp. NK2B42 | reverse complement strand
GACTTCATCCCTTTGACCATGATCACAAAATCATAGCCGAGGTCATCCATGAACTGTATGTTCTCCTTACAGAAATAGCCACGGTCAAGAATGAATCCTACATGCTCATAACCATATCCTTTCGCTTTTTTTAGTGTGTATTGAAGCTGCGATATATCCACGATACTACCGGGATATGATTCGTAGCAGAGCGGTAACTGATTGTTTCTGTCGAATGCGATAGCATAGTTGAATATTTCTGTCTCCAGACCTTTCTTTGCATGTCCTAGCTCTACGATCTCAATGTCACCGGCCTGGCTGATCTTATTGGTAGAATCGTATGAAATATATATCTTTTCCCTATGATCCCTCTTTGCGTTCCATTCATTCAAAAATAGTATACGCTGATCAACAGTGACATCCTGCAGGAAATCAGAAACCTTTGAGTCACTGTATGTCTTCATGTCGTCAGTGAACAGCGCATGGTTATATGCATAATCCGGATAGTACTGTCCGGCATTGTCTTCCGTGATAATGGAATATGCGGCAAGATCAATGAACAAACCTGCATCCTTGCCAATAATCCTGGCAATTATCTCATCCAAGTGAAGATCAGATATGATCTTCCTTATAACAATAAACGTCCCGATGTGGAGACATCCGCTCCTGAGTCTTCCCTCCTTTTCTGATGGCAGCAACTCCCTTGAAAAGAACTTCAAGAACTTCTCGTTCGGATAGAGGAATGTCGGCTGCTCCTCATCTCGTTTACCTATGCATGTCCTTTTTGGTTCGGTGTACTTCTTATCCTTGTTATATGTACGTGTGTACTCATAGTAAACATAGGCGGTTCCGCTGATTGTCTTTACAGAGATCTTCCCTTCCGTATCCGGGATCTTTACCTTGCAGTTAAGATACATTTGCGCTCTCCTTTGAGGGTTAATTAGTCCTCTGTTATTTTACCGTAAGGCAGCATAACAATCAAGATACTCCCTTGATAGCTCGTCTATAGTTTCGAATGGAAAGCACTCTGCGCAGCCATCAGGAATATCTTTAAGTCTTTCAACGAACTCTTTAACGAGTTCTACCGCCTCTCTACTATGCTTTCCCTCCTCCGGCACATGCCGAATACTCCAAATCTGATCATAGATTTCCACCTGTGAAACAAACCTATCAACATCAACCGAGAACTCCGATTCATTATACTCATTGGCTTCACCATACTGCACAATCACCCTGTCAAGTCTTCGCAATATTGCTTCTTTGTTTAGATCAAGCGGAACATACACTCGTATATTATCTTTTTCTTCCTCTGGTTCCGGATGCATCGGAAGCTCCAATAAAGTCTTGTCTACAAGCCAAGGTTCGTTTATGTATAACGCTTGTTTATCCTTTGGCAGTGTATACGGGTCAATATCATGATATTCCATCTATGGGCACCTCCGTTCTTCCTTAATAACTTCCTTTTATGTGAAATCTCTAACTCACAGTCTTTTACTGGCAATCTCAAAATAATCTCTAAACATTATTAATGATCGTTGCACCGTAATACATTCTGTAAGATGGAATGCCGCTTAATCAATAAGCAATTATATTTTTAGCATATTTTGATTGATCAAATTCTTGTTTCTCAATTTCTTTGACTTCACTAAAGCAGAAGTCCCAAAGATGATCTAACCGAAATATACTATACCTTCCTCTAGACTGTTTTGATTTGTAATATGCCGAGAGTTGCCTTGACTCCACTCTTTTCTCATCTTTATTGTATACTAATACAAATAATGATTTTTTTCTAAATTCTGACAGACTACAACCTGTGATGTCCATAAACATCATAGCACTTGAAAGAGCCTTTTCTACAATTTCACCACTTGTAAAATCACCATTTTTAAACTCAGTCATGCATATTCTGTCATCCAATTTATATAAAGCATCTACTGACTTTGCATTATCTTCACAAATCTCATATTTTTGCAAATAAAATTTCTTGACATCATCAAAATCAATCACTCTTGTTTTTAACTGGGTCATGTACTCAGCTGGTATTTTACTGTCATCTTTCGAGGTCAGTTTTAATGATTTATGCACTTTTGAATTATTAAATTCTTCAAAATGTTTTAATTCTAAAAAATCTTTCATAATTGAGAATCCAGTTCCTTACTGACCCATATAAACGGCCTTGTCAAAACATCATATATTTTATCCAAATTACTACTGTAATCAAAAATATTGGTAATTGTAGGATCTTTCTTATTCTCCTCAAGAAGGTAAAATTTACAGTTATTTATAACAGAATATTTTTTAATATAATAATCAAGATAACTTAAAAATTCTGAACTATGTGTACTTATGACAAAATTGATTTTCAATTCTTTTTGCAACAAAACTATTATTTCTGCATATACAATCATCCACTCAGGATGAAGATGCGCTTCGGGTTCATCCAAAATAATAACCCCATTCTCCTCAACATACCCTTTTATTAGTAATGTTTTAATGATTGCAAAGCTCTTCATTCCTGTAGATAAATTCTTAACTGACAGTCTCTCTTTTAATGCTCTTTCCTTATATTGATATTCATCCTCTTCACCTTGTCCAAGAGATACATCACATATTTGATTGATTTTCTTAATAATAGCTTTAAGACCTTCATTAACTATTAACCCATCTATAATCGTAATCCTTTTATCATCCTTATTAGTTAGTTTTTCAATAAGGTTACTTCGATGAGAATAATCACCCATATATATTATCTTATCCATATCATCAACAACATATGGGTCATCTAAATACACAATATCTTCAGACAACTCCATGTTATTTTCTAATTTCAGTTCTCCATCATTCAGATAGATCACTATCGTATTATTATTAATGGTCAAGCTAATACATGATTCTTCACCTGGATAATTTACATGTCCTACTTGTGCGTCAAACTCCGCTTCTAATCTTTTATTTATGATTGCCTTCAGAATTTCTTCGTCCGAATACTTTAATACTTTAATGATTCTATTAACAATCTCGTCATCTAGCTCCGATTCATTTTTGCCAAGAATACCTGCAATGTTTTTTACTAATGCCGCTTTTCCTAAATCATCCTTTGCCAAATCAGCTAAATGATTGATAATTCTATTGATTCCATGCCGCGAACCTGGCACAGTATTATTATGAATGAATGCATTTCGTAAAACGCGGTACACCGATGCACTACGTTCATCATCAATCTGCTTCATATAGTTATGAAGACTTCCAAATAAACAATAAAGCACCTTGCCTATTGTACTTTTTCCGATGCCATTCACTCCTGCAAGAACCGTTATTCCATCAATATCGATAGCAGTATCATCATGAAATCTACCTATATTTTTAATCTTTAGCTTCATTAATAGTTCTCTCTATTCTTTTTTGTAAATATTTGACAAAAGCCTTGATTTTACAGTCTTTGTCAAACAACCAATTAGTTACATATATTGATTAAAGTAGTGCGTTCTGGATATGGAGCGGCTTCTATGAGCCCATTTCTCCTCAATGTTCTAATCAAATACATCTATTTCATCTTCTTCTATAGTATCATCCACTTTTTCTCCAATAAACTTAAAATATGGGCTTTGCGGTGTCATTCTTACAACATTTGTCTTCCCCAAAATAGTTAATAGTCTATAAAATTTATGAAATGCACTTTTCGTATAGTCATCAGGCTCCACATATTCTAATATTCTCCCCATATATTTTAAATCATTACCTGAAGGAGCTTGATACTGCTTGAATTTATCAATAAACTTAACTTTTTCTGACACATAACTACTAATAGAATATGGTCGAGCTTTCCGCTCAATAGAATTAGTGCTCTCAATTAGGGCTTTCATTTTAGACTCTCCCGTTTTAAAAAGCACATCTGCTTTTTCAAAATTCCCAAGACTATTTGCATAACACATATAATTTCTCGCAAGTGCATGCTGAATCTTGAAAGCCTTCGGTCTAATACTTGCAGATTTTTCGAGATAGCCCAAAGCTGTTACATAGGCGCCTTGACTTTGTTCAAATAGTCCAAACTGAAGCCAAAAATAACTAATTTTACCATATTCTGACTTTAACTCTAGAAACATATTCTTTATGCTATCCTTTCTAATTCGAAGTCGTTTTTCAAGGATTTCAACTTTCAACAAGCATTGAAATAAAATATACCATATACTCCTGTCTTCCTCATAAACTCTATTCGCAATGGTCTTAAGAAGTTCTAAAATTATTTGCTCCTTATTTTTTGCTTTATCAAGTATTTCTTTTCCAATAATGGTATTGTTTAGCGATAGCCCAAATTCATCAAATCGGATGAAATCGACAAGTCTTGTTAGTCTGCAATTATTATAAAAATCTATAATTGATCCATATCTTTCAACAAATAGTTCCATTGGGTAATACTCAAACTCCATCTCATCGAGTATCGCCAACTCTATCAAAAGCTTTTTCTCATAAGTATTTAAGTTCTCAAATGTCTTTACATACTTTATCTTCGCACCTTTTATTACTCCTCCATACGTTAACCCTACTATCAAATTTGATACGCTACCGAGTCTACATATTTCAGCGACTTGCTGACTTTTATCCATAGTAGTCATATAAGATAATCTAACCTTTTTGTCCAGTGTATCCCTGATATTACATGCGTCAGACCTTGAAAACTTGTCCATCTGCCTGCAGTCTATAAAACTATTTCCTTCAAGGTAATACCTCTTTCTCTTATGGTAGTATTCTCTTGAAGCTGTTAATATCAGAAGTTGCTTCCCTGGTAACTGCTCATGTAAAAGTCGTTCAATCTGTTCATAATAATAGCTTGCATTATCAATTAGTAATGCCAGATTCTTAGAAGAACTTAACTTAATATAATTAACCACTGAATAGTAGTTAAATCTTTTCCCTCTATACTCAAGTATTTCAAAACCTTTTTTTGACAGATCATAGGCCAATTTTTTTATCAAACAACTCTTCCCAGAAAAAACTCTTCCATAGACACTATAGCAATGGTTATTATTGGTTTTATCTGATAACAACTTTTCAAGTTCCTCTTTGGCATTCTGATAATTTTCATCATCATAAAGCCATCCTTCACTTACATCCTGCCACTTACAATAAGAGCCTTCATATATCTTACTATCATAAGGACTTTCAAATATTTTCTCAACGTCCGATAATCTGTGAACACCATAATACTCAAGCTTAATCCTTGCCTTTTCCAATTCGTTAGGATTAAATTTCAGACTAGATACATGATTTATAAATTCTTCAGCTGACGCTTCAATTAATGTTGCATCTAACCTCTTAACACGACTTCTTAATGACCTTGAAGGCTTAGGATCAATAAAAAAGATTTGATTTGTTCTCGTATAACCAGCTTTTTCATATACACTCAAATAATACTCAATATCAGGTTCATCTAAGCTAGCACCTACAAAAATCACATTTTTAGAAAGAAGATCGCTCGTAAATTCATTGAGCTTTGCATCAAGCTTCGATGAAGTCAAATCTGTATAATCACTTCTCGAAAATATATATCCTTCTTCCGGGTAATTTACACATCCATGTAATTTAATAAGTTCTGTAACACCATTATTCTGCGGTTGTTTGCCATTTCCATGCCAAACAACAAGCTTCCTCTTTTCGAAGCGATATATATATTCCACCAAATCATCGATGTTCACGGAATATATGACTGCCCACGGATATTCGACTAGTTTTAAATGATAATCGTTCTTGTCTCTTACTGTTGTATTGTTAAAACTTTCTGTCAATAGTTCGATTAATTCAGACTTTTTCCCTGCAATATATGCTTCTTCGCACAGGTCTCTAAGATTCATCTTTTCTAATTCTTCATAATCTGGATCGTCCCTAAAAAAATCATCTAGAATAATCTTTTTCAACCCATGTCCATCCTCTGAATTTGCCTTATTTATTGCACCTCGCGAAAATCCAGCACCAAGAAATAATACAGGAGGGGTTGCAAGTAACAACTCATCAAGTTTACTCCAATCATTTGTTTTGTTCATCGTCTAACATTCTCCTTTTATCAATATACCCTTTATTCCTCGAATAATCGGTGTATTATCCGGATATTTCTTTGCATTCTTCATATAGTTTGAAAGCATTACAAAAAATACATAGTCTCCTTCACGTATTGCACCTTTAAGAGCCTGAATAGTAGTCTATTAAATATCTCCATTTTGATGTTTGACATAAGCAAGGATCCTCAGTTGAATTTCATTCTTGTATGCAAGTATCCGCGGCACCAATGTGAGCTTTTCTTAATTTCATTAACCAAAGGACAAATCTTGATTGCCTCAGGCCTTGTGCCAAAGACACACATTACACGTTCCTTTTGTGCAGAACTATATTACCTAAATTCTCTTTCTTAGTATTATTGCAGCATTTGAATCAGCGTCGTTATCAGCCTATCTAACCTTCACAGTACTTATTATTTATTAATCTCAAGGGGAACATGCTCCCTTATTATCTTTTATTCATTAAATTGCGTATGTATCTGAAGTTCCCATTAAAGACTTGTCCGTCAACCATGTTTCTTTATATATAATGCTTTCTTATCCTTAAGCAATGTATATGGCTCAATATCAATATACACTCCATCTATGATTACATCCAACTCTCCATCTTCCATCAATCTGTCAATTACATCAATAAAAGCTTTAGTATAACGTTTTTTAAAAGGAAGGTCTGCGTACTCATCAAGTAATTGTGAAAGTCCATTCCTTAAAATCATGAATAGAAAGTACACAGATGCGCACGCTATAGAAAGTGTAGACCACGCAGAACTCTCTTGGTACTCATAGTTTATAAAGCCCTTATAGTATTTCCGGTAGTTTAGTTTCCGGCTTCCAATCTTTCATCCTTATGAAATCGCCAACTTTGAATGAAGTTTTTACCTTCAAATCTTTTTCACCAGCAATGTTTATATTAATCATTACCGTCTCAGTAGCATCTTCAGAGTTTTTGATAAATAAATACGCGAGTTGGCTGTCCAATTTGTATTTCTGAAAATACATGTCTGTCTTTGCCCCTTGCTCCAGTTTTATGGGGAATTCTGGTTGATAGACAGCAAGAGCCGTATTCATCTCGAGGGCGGATAGGAAATAATTCTTTTTGCTCGTTGAAAGCATAATACTGTCAATTGTAACAGTCCTCATTCCAATATTGCTCAAAGAAACGGTATATGCTTGGAATGTAATTCCCGCGACTGTCATAATACCATTTGATATTGAAGCTTTTAGTTTAATTCTCATTGGTTGAATATAAGCTTTGATGGCGACTAAAATCGCTGCAACACCCATAATTGCTCCAGCCCAGCTTCCAAGAGCACCAATTATTGTCCATTTCAATGACGGATCCATTTGTTATACCCCTACTTCAAGCTCTTTACAGTTGTTCCCCTTCATATCTTCTTCTCCATTATCCAACATTTCGAACACTTGTTTCAGCACTTCATCAGTAATGACAGGGTCTGAAAAGTAATCTCTTGTAAAACCTTAAAACACCATAGTTACTGATGATCATTCCGACCTGAGAGTTGCCCATAACAGATTGGCAAAAGTCTTCAATTTGGAAAAGCAGTCTAATGTAGCATCTCATTCATTTTTGAAAGAATGAGAGCTATATTTAGCCTGACCGATGCTGGTCAGGCACACAAAACATCACTGTGGCTTGGCAGCTTGACGTTCATCTCTTTCCCTGCGATTTTTAGCGATGTCAGGATAGAGTATTTTTAGTTTGATTCTTGAATCCTCTGCAACAAACTGCCAGTTTACCGGAGAGGGATCTTTATCGTATTCTTCATTCCAGGCTTTAAGCTCCTGCTTAAATGCATCAATGCTTGGAATCCTACGATTAAGACATTCTCGAGTCATTACATTGATACCGATTTCAGCAATGTCAAGCCAGCTACCATGCTTAGGTGTGTAATGTACTTTAAGTCTGCGGGCAATCCTTCTCGCTTCTTCAGGAGGGAAAGCCTTATACAGAGAAGCTAGGCTGTGCGTGTTAAGATTGTCCATCACAAGAATTATCTTCTTGGAATTTGGTCCGATCTCATCAACAAGATATTTTATCTTTTCAGCCCAGTCCACAGCCGTTCTTGTCGACTCAACCGCATGCAGTATTCTTCCGGAATGCGGTTGGACAAAACAGAAGATACTGACAGTGCCGTTGCGGACATATTCAGAATCAATCTTCGCCACATTACTCGTTTTCATGGGAAGTGGGTTTCGGCATTCATCAAGTATCTGGTATGGTTTTTCATACACCATAATGGATACTCGTTGTCATATGGCTGCTGGTAGACATCGAGTATGTCTTCCATATTTGCTACAAATTCCGCATCCTCTGACGGAGGTATACACCAGTATTCACTCAGATGTGGTCGCAGATCATTCTTCACAAGGGTCCTCCCTATGGTAGCCCTGCTGATTGAGACATTGTTCTCAAGGACTACCATCGTCTAATTATACAACAGACTCAGCGTCCAGCGTACCCTTCCTTTTGGGGCAGGGTTACAGGCAGTCGAGCCGTATCTAAATTCGAATTCCTTTCAGGTGTGATCATCATTGCGAAACCTGACTCAAGGAATTCTGCCAGTGTCTTTATAACTGTGCCGACGCAAGCGCCAGAGTATAATGCTATTTCAGCATAACTTTTCTCGTTTCGGCCATTGGAGTCGGCTGCGAGAAGTATTGCGCATTGAGTACGTGCATTGGATGAGCTGGTTTTCTTCTGGAAATGTCGGATTACCTTGCGTTCTTTTTCTGAAAGATGGCTGTGGTATGAGTGTGATCTTGCCATGTCCATGTCTGCCTCGGAGAATGTTAGTTTTAGGGTCTGTGAAAAGGTTCTGGTTCATGACTCGCCTCCTCGTTCTCGCCCAACTTCAAAATGATAATCATTGTTGAACTTCCTTGTCCGAATCGTCTTCCCTCCCATTCCGTCAAGTTCTTTTCTACTGACAACACGCTTGATTATAGTCTGATTCCCAGATTTCAGTTCACATTCATAAACTCTATATCCGCAAATCTCCAATGCAAGGTTTGTGCAAAAATACTTATGTCTATAAACTAGAAACCAGAAAATGCCAAAGAACAGCAAAAATAGCATCATTCCATCCCATTGCGTGAACTCAAAAGCAAATAAAGGAAGCACATAAGTCATCAAAAATTCAGCTGTCACAAATCTTTCTTCTCTTGCTCTTTCAATGATATATGTTTCCCTGTTCTGGGTTCCCTTTTCATTAATCCACTTGTATGCAACCACTAAGCATATAATAATTCCAATTATGACTGCTGGTACACTTATTCTCTCGGTCCATAAGTTTCCATCATTTCTGACTATGCTAATAATATCAATGATGATAATTGATATCCAAAGCGGTAGAAAAGAAAGGTAATACATTGCAAATTCAAATATCATGACCACGCCTTTGCAGCTGACACTTCTCTCGGCTCTTCATCAATCGGATCCAGCATTGCCTTATCACATAGAAATTTAACCAAGCGTTCGGAAGACTTTGGATCTTCTGTGTCTATCTTCCCGTTTTTCACCTTAATCTGGAACATCTTCATATACTTCTTCCGGCTGTTTATATCTTTAATTGCATCAAGTCGGCTTTGATTGAAAGAAACAAATCGTCTTGGATTCTGTCCTTTGGACGCTACAGCTCTGAAAGCATCAGTATTTGACAGGATATCAAGAGCTGCAATCTCTTCAATCTTGATCCCACAGCGTAGCTTATATGAACGCTCCATATTAAAGAGGTTTTCCGCTTGCATGGTAAGCAGATAGAAAGTATCGTTGATAATTACTACATCGAGATTTTTGTTCAAAGTTAGAATCGGATCAGAGACTTTTCTAAACCTATCTTTGCCTGAAAGCAGAAACTAATTTGTTAGAACTGATACAGGAGACTTCATCGAAATAAGCTTTACTTCCTGTTCCTCATCATCAATCATTATCTTTCCCTTTATAAGAAGAGCATTCCATTCTCTCATAATCACATCGCCTTCCGTACTTGGATTGGCAACAATCATATCAAGAGTCTGATAGTACTCTGAAATCATTTCATCACTAACTGGCAGCTTGTAAATAACCCCCTTTACAATATCGCCCTTATATTCGTCAACTGGTTCTGTTAAAGATAAATCCTTAGTGTACTTTTCACAGACTGTATTGATAAATTCATCAAGTTCTTCTTCTGGTTGTACTTCAATCTGACGAGCAAAGTACTTGGTTCCTTCTTTATTGTTTGTCACACGGAGCAATTGAACCGAGATGGAGTCAAGACGCTCTATCCTCTCAAATACTTTTTTCAAATAGGATATACTCATTACCTTTCCTCCAGAGTCTTCTATTTTTTTCTACGTGTTTGATATATTACGCATTCTTCCCTACTAGCCAAAGGAATTTATCAAGCTCCTTATATGATGCTGAAAGCTTATAATGACAAAGGAAACAGCGTATAATACTTCGAAATTCTGCATAATTCCCTTTGTCTTTTAATGATTCAAATCTCAAGTCCTTAAAATTACTGCAAGAATAAAAACAATCCATCTCTTGAAATTTATTCAGCGTTTTTATCACCATACTATCATAAATTGGAAATGCTTCCGGCATGACAAATGAGCAGTACTTTGTGGCGAATACAAACTTATTACCACCCGCAAGTCCAGCAACCTGCATCACAACATCCGGATTCCCACTTTTTATATGTTCTTTCAAGGCTTCACCTGCAGCTTTAAGCCCATCAGCCATTTTATCAATTGTATCCTTATTCATCCGAGTGTGATAAACAGCATTAAGCTTTTCAACGAGGTTCTTTACCAAGACACAAAAAGTTCAATCTCTGCTCATCATTGTAAAATACAACGTCAAATGCATCTGCGAAATATTTAATAACCTTATCTGTTGGGTGCTTCCAATCATCGAACCACATCATTTTCTCTTCATCAATAGGAATATATGATCTTCCTGTATAAACATCATTTATCATCACCGCTAATTATCATAGTCACAGATATTATTCCCAACATAATACTCTATGTCTGCAATAATACGTTCGATATCATCTTTATATTTTGCTCTTCCTTTTTCATCATAAATCATATAGCTCTGATCTATACTGTTAGCTTTATCATAGAGACTATTTACTGCATTTAGAAGCTTTTCTGAATTCTTTGAAATCATTCTAAGATACTGATAATCTTTATTCCCAATAACCAGTCTTTCTTTACTCTCCTTAATCTTATAGTAATATGGCCTCATGTCTTTGTCAGCCTTATCAATCGCTTCACGTAGGAACGTACCGAATCTACGATACTCGGAGTTATCATACACACCACTCTGACAACTGTTGTTTATATAATCCTCAATTATTGTCAGCGACTCTTCCTTATAAAAATCACCTTTGAGTCCCTCTCTTAACGATTTAAAGTCACCGCCATATCGGTATTTCTTATCATAATTATATTTTGCCAATAAGGAATGTAGACTTCCCCATATTTCCTTATATGAATCCATCAATTCAGATTGGTCAAAATATATCTCAACCCATTGCCTGACATCTGCTATGAATCTAGAAGCGGTCTCCAGTAGTTTTCTATCTTCTGCAAAATCTGCTGCCATTTCAAGACGCATAAGTTGCCTTTCTTCAGCACGTTTCTTCCATGCCTTCAACTTTTCGACAGAATATCTTTCCGCATCTTTATCTATGAGTGTTGCACAAGAATTACACAACCATATTCCGTTTTCGGTAGCAGCCCGTTCTTTTGAAGTAAGCGTTTTATTATATCTTGGTCCACCTTCTGACGCCGCAGTAATATGTGCAGCCACGCCTATTGATGCTCTTTTTTCAGAATCAGTGTGAGGTCCTGATGTTACATGGTTGCAATTAGGATTAGAACATATCCCTCCTACTCTTTCATAAAGAACGCTTTTTATCTTATCCGTAAACTCGTCTCTATTACTCATTTGTATTTTCACCGAATTACTTACTCCTTCACTGGCTCTCTATATGTGTCCAGTTTCCTCTCAAAGGTACATCTCCCGCATACCCTCTAATACTTCTTTCTTATTACTTATCAAATATTTATCAAAGTGCTCGATCATCTTCCGGTTGAAGTCATCAATAATCATCTTATTATCAATCACTTTTTCCTTGTGCACGCTTTCATCATTTACAATTATCGCCACATCTGGAGATAATGGATAAAAAATGACAAACTCTTTAAGTTCTTTACCCTTCTCGCTCTTTAAGTTTATTACTGGCTGATCACATGTGATAAATGGAAGTGATGTCTTATTATGTAGCACTGTCAAATGAGCATTTCTTGATGTGAACCCTACAGAAATCATAATAAAGAACATCCAACTGTACTGTGGCAAAATATGATCTGCCCTAACTTTTGTTCTATCAAACACATAATCCTTTAGGTTAATAGAATTTGTAATCATGTTCTGAATATTTTCAGTCATGACATTTCTCATTTCAATTGTTCTAAAATACTGAATACAGATAAAAGTGATAAAGTCATTTCGTTCAGTATAATCCGGGCTGCTCGCACCATCGGATTCTGGATAATAAAACGACAGGTCACCTTCCATAATCCTGTCAAACCATTTCTTACCATCATTTTCGTAATCACTGAAGAAGTCTTCATCTGTATTAACTATGGCCTCTTCCAGATTCAGCTCCAGACTCCCAAATATTCTCTCCAATTCCTGATAATCAGGATGCCCCTTAGGTATAGGATTTATTGCTTTCAGGCCATCTACTATTTTCCTTCCTCTAAAAGGAGTCAAGTACATGTTAATATGATTACGAATTAACTGTTTGTTCTGGTCATTTAGCCTGAACACATCCATGCACAATTCCCAAAATTGGAGTTCATCATCATTTAAATCTTTAAGCTCATATGTTCTAAAAGCACTAAGCGTACTCTTGGTTCCCTTACGAATAATCTTTTCTCTACCTCTTTTGCATTCCCACAATTCATTCCTGTCATCAGTCCATGCTTTCAGATAGGATTGAAACACATAATGTTGATTATTCTTCAGCTCTGGTTTTTGAATATCATCAGGCATTTATTCACCTTCACCCTTTGTACTTCTTCACTTCCTCAGCAATCGCCTTCCAAGCAGTGATTATACGGATTACACCATCATCCTGCGTCATATACACAACCGTGATGACTATCGGCGCGCCATCAACCACAGCTAATCCAATAGTTCTTAACCGCTCCTCAGTGATACTATGCTTTTCATCCGGCTCTTCATAACGTGTTAAGTCATTGAAGATAGTAACGGCATCGATGAAGTGGATATCACGCAATGCATACACTTCTGCTTCCTTCTTTTCGTAAACGATTCAAAATCGACGTGGTCAAAAAACAACCCCGACCCGCCAATTGACAGGTCGAGCAATATTAAACCTTCCTGATGTACTCCGATAAATTCGGAGACCAGGGGAGCAGGTTATCTATTATGAACTGTTTCTGCTGATTCTCTGGATCGTCACGGTGCTGTGGCAGTTCCCTAAGGATATACTCGAAATAATCATACGGCTTCAGATTATTTGCTTTGGCTGTTTCAGCCATTGAAAATAAAACAGCACTTGACTGAGCACCGGCCAAAGAATCGATCATCACGAAGTTCTTTCTTGAAATGACGAAGTTACGGATCTTCCTTTCAGCTTCGGAATTATCAAGTGGATAAACGTCAAATCATGCGCCATCCTTTAAACCAACGCCGCACTTAGCGGCGTTTTTTATGGCACTTTTCCGGCAGAGCCGGAGACCAAGGCAATAGATCTTCAATCACAGACTTAGGCAGCATGCTGAAATCCGGCTTTCCTTTTTCGTCTAACGATACATATTCCTTCATCACACTGAAGATATGCTCCAGGTAATAAAATGTAACGCAGCTCTACTTACTCCGAGTTCATCCGCAATGCTTTGAACCGAAGATGGGCTGCAACACATTTCAAGAACTGCCGCTTCCTTTTCTTTATGGCTACATTTTACCAAAGGCGAACCCTTGCGGCAATTATGTTGTTCCTGATCTTAACTTCCTAAGATTTTTAACCCTCAAGTCAAGTTCTTACACTCCTCAAGGTCCCGTTGTAACATCAAACATTGCATCTGACAAGTCCGACAAAGCATGTCTTATTTCTT
>NZ_AUJX01000063.1 GCF_000424445.1 Oribacterium sp. NK2B42 | reverse complement strand
TTTTTAAACGTCGTGGTAAGAAACGTGCCATCATCGCAATCGCCAGGATGATCCTTACAGCTGCCTATCATATGTTATCTACGGGCGAAGTATGGAACCCAACCGATCTTTATAAAATTGATATGCCTGGAACCCTCAAGGAAAAGCAGAAAGAGAAGGCTATCAAACAAGCAATGAAGCTTTTGATTGCTGAGGGAATAATCAAGGAATCTAATATAGCTTCATAACATTAATCTCAATAATCTATTTTTTTAATAAAAGCTATTCTTTGGATAGCTTGTTTAAGTATGCTTGTTTTTTGGCTATCCTTTACTTTCTTTCACATTATAATTAAGTGGTAACGAATAAGATATTTATTTCGATTTCCATGTTTATATTCTTTATTCATGGGATAGAATTATATCTTGTTTATCTCGCTTAGGCGAGATGTTAATTTAGCAAAGCGACTTTCATCCTCGGAGCTAAAGCTCCAAGGTTTTCAGCCGTGGGAGATTTTATAAACACGAAGGCCATCTTGACTTCCTCGTCAACAACGCAGGAACCACTTATAAGTGTGTTGCTCAGGAAGTACCCGAAGAAGAATTTGATCGTGTTCTGGATACTAATGTTAAATGTGTCTTCATAATGTCACAGCTCTGTTATCCTTATCTGAAAAAAAGTCCTTTCAAAGGCAGGATCATCAATATCTCCAGCATGAGTGCACACCTTGGATTTTCACTGGTTGTCCCCTACTGTACAAGTAAGGCAGCCGTTTGTGGATTGACAAGAGGTCTTGCCATAGAATGGGCAAACGATAACATCTGTGTAAACTCCATTGCTCCCGGCTGGTTCCACTCCAAGATGCTGGATGAGGTTATGGATGACAAACGCAGACAACAGATCCTGAACCGCATCCCTGTACATGATTTCGGTGACACCAAAGACTTAGGTGCAATGGCAGCCTTCCTGATCGGCCCTCACGGAAAATATATCACAGGACAGGACTATGCACTCGACGGCGGCGCACTCGCATTCGGATACTAAAGATGACCGGATATGATACACATTTTTTGCGTATCATATACGCTTTTTATGCCTTTTTCTATCTATTCAAAACGCCTTCAACCACAATATCTTGCGTTTTACTTACAATGTGCATCTACATATTGAACCTTCGACCCCTTTGTGTTATCGTTACATTATCACAAAAAACACAGGGGGAAGGATCCTATGTATCAGGTAGTTAAAAGAGATGGCGCTATAGTTGAGTTCAATATTTCCAAAATATCAGCAGCCATCACAAAGGCATTTGAAGCATTAGAAAAGGAATATCATTCAAGCGTAATCGACCTTATTTCGCTTAGAGTAGCTTCAGATTTCGAGACCAAGGTCAAGGACGGCAAGATCACCGTGGAAGAGATACAGGACAGTGTAGAGAAGGTTCTCTCTGAGTCCGGTTACTCCGATGTTGCAAAGGCATATATTCTCTATCGTAAGCAGCGTGAGAAGGTACGTAATGTCAATTCCACCCTCCTTAACTACAAGGATATCGTGGATGACTATTTAAAGATCAATGACTGGCGAGTAAAAGAAAATTCAACTGTCACCTATTCTGTCGGCGGTCTCATTCTTTCAAATTCAGGTGCCATCACGGCCAATTACTGGCTTTCAGAAGTATATGATGACGAAATTGCCAAGGCTCACAGAAGCGCTGCCATTCATATCCACGATCTCTCCATGCTGACCGGCTACTGCGCAGGATGGTCACTGAAACAGCTTATAATGGAAGGACTCGGCGGTATTCCCGGCAAGATCACATCTTCACCTGCAAACCATCTTTCTACTCTCTGCAATCAGATGGTCAACTTCCTTGGAATCATGCAGAACGAATGGGCAGGCGCACAGGCCTTTTCATCCTTCGATACTTATCTGGCTCCTTTTGTAAAGGTAGATAATCTTTCCCAGAAGGAAGTTAAGCAGTGCATACAGTCCTTTGTATATGGCGTAAATACTCCAAGCCGCTGGGGAACACAGGCTCCTTTCACAAATATCACTCTGGACTGGACAGTTCCTTCCGATCTCAAGAATTTGAATGCCATCGTTGGCGGTAAAGAACTTGATTTCACCTACGGTGACTGCCAGAAAGAAATGGACATGGTAAACAAAGCCTTCATCGAGATAATGATCGAGGGTGATGCCAATGGACGCGGTTTCCAGTATCCTATCCCGACATATTCCATCACACGTGATTTTGACTGGTCTGAGACAGAGAACAACAAGCTTCTGTTTGAAATGACTGCAAAGTACGGAACACCTTATTTTTCAAACTACATAAACTCTGATATGGAGCCTTCAGATGTCCGTTCAATGTGCTGCAGACTCCGCCTGGATTTGAGAGAGCTTCGTAAAAAGAGCGGCGGTTTCTTTGGTTCCGGAGAGTCAACAGGCTCTATAGGCGTTGTAACCATAAATATGCCGCGCATTGCATATCTTGCCTCTGACGAAGAAGACTTCTTCAAGAGACTCGATCACCTTATGGATATAGCAGCAAGATCACTCCACACCAAGAGACAGGTCATCACAAAGCTGCTTGATCAGGGTCTGTACCCATACACCAAGAGATATCTCGGTACATTTGCAAACCACTTCTCTACCATCGGTCTTATCGGTATGAACGAGGTGGGTCTCAATGCAAACTGGATCGGTGCAGATATGACAGATGAACGTACACAAAAGTTCTCACAGGATGTTCTCAACCACATGAGAAACCGCCTGTCAGAGTATCAGGTTCAGTATGACGGTGAGCTCTACAATCTGGAAGCAACTCCTGCGGAGTCCACTACCTATCGTTTTGCAAAGCATGACAAGGAGCTTTATCCCGAGATCATCACAGCAAACATGAACGGAACTCCTTACTACACCAACTCATCACATCTTCCGGTTGGATACACTGAGGATATCTTCTCTGCACTTGATATCCAGGATGAGCTTCAGACTCTTTACACCTCAGGAACCGTGTTCCACGCATTCCTTGGTGAGAAGCTTCCTGACTGGAAGGCAGCTGCCAGCCTTGTAAGAAAGATTGCAGAGAACTACAAACTTCCTTACTACACCATGTCACCGACATATTCAGTCTGCAAAGAGCATGGTTACCTTACAGGCGAACAGACAGTATGTCCTCACTGCGGTGCAAAGACAGAGGTTTACAGCCGTATCACCGGCTACTATCGTCCTATAGCCAACTGGAATGACGGAAAAGCTCAGGAGTACAAGGACCGTAAGGTTTATAATGTCGCAGGCTCAAAGCTTACACATGAAGGACCCAAGATGAAGTCCAAGGCTGAAGCCGAAGCTACTACTGATGCTATTAAATCAGAAGATGTAACTAATATGAGTTCAGCTTCCAAAACTGGAAATACCATCATGCTTTTCAAGACTTCGACCTGTCCTAATTGCAAGATTGCAGGATCCCTTCTCGATGAAGCGGGTGTACATTATGAGATCATGGATGCAATGGAAAATCCTACACTTGTAGAAAAGTTTGGAATCAAGCAGGCTCCTACTCTTGTTATCTCATCCGGAAACAGCTATGAGAAACTTCTCGGAGTATCTGACATCAGAAGCTGGATAAGCAGCGGCAAAGTATTTAAGGCAGGAGCATAAACTACACTCTATCAGATAGAGTTCATACTTTCTCACAATCATTAATCACGAATCGTTTCAGATTCTTCTGAAACACTTAAAGCCTCACCCCGTTCCTTCGGATCAAGAAGAAACGGGGTGAGGCTTTTAATTACATATCAGATATCTCCGGTATTTTCATCTCAACAAATGAAGCCAACGTGGACGGTTCTCGCCGGCGGGAACCGTCCACGTTGGCTTAGTTGATCTTTTGTCATCCTATGATCTCATGTATCTCTGTTTGAGGTTTTATGCGTCTGACCACATCCATTATTGTCCCATCCCGGCTTTCAATTATTCCTACTATATCATCCTCAAAATGAATAGGTTCAGGTTTCCCGACGATGTTTAATGCAGTCGAAAGCAATTCCTGAATAGTCACGATATGAAGCCCTGACGCAGAAAGACATTCTATAAGATCCTTCCTTTTGGGATTGATGGCTACACCATAATCAGTAACCAGAACATCAACGGCTTCACCGGGTGTGGTAACATTAACAACCCCTTCAACCACTGTTGGTATGCGTCCTCTTATAAGAGGTGCCACAATGATCGAACATCTGCTTCCGGCTGCCGTATCCGGATGTCCTCCCGGTGCCCCTCGCAGCACACCATCTGAGCCTGTTGTGACATTTACATTAAAACCGGTATCTATCTCCAGGGCTCCAAGGATCACAAAATCCAACTTATTGACGAAGGCTCCCTTGTTAAGAGGATTTGCGTACTCTGAGGTTGAAATCTCATAATGCCTCGGATCATTTTTTACCGATTCTATAGCTGTTTTATCAAAACACTGGGCATCGACAACGGTTCTGATATAACCCTTTTCCAAAAGGTCACACATGGGCTTCGTTATACCGCCGATGGCAAAAGACATTTTAATGTTTCTCTCCTCCATCAGTGGCTCCAGGAATCGTGTAACCGCAAGGGAAGCTCCGCCTCCTCCGGTCTGGAAAGAAAAACCATCTTTAAAAAACGGCGTTGCTGCCATGACCTTTGCACAGTCTTCCGCCATTTTAAGTTCTCTTACATCCTGAGTCATTCGGATTACATTGCTGGCTATTTTTGCAGGATTTCCTATCTCATCCACCACGCAGACATAGTCCACATCAGTCATGGGGATGGATGGCGGATA
This sequence comes from Oribacterium sp. NK2B42, assembly GCF_000424445.1. GTDB lineage: Bacteria > Bacillota > Clostridia > Lachnospirales > Lachnospiraceae > Oribacterium. The sequence continues at coordinate 9,614 of NZ_AUJX01000063.1, read as the reverse complement.
ATTAGGGAACGGTACAAGAGTGTCTGTAATTGCCACAGTGTAGTCTGCATATTTTGCATCCACCATAGAGTATGACAGAACACCGCAGTCACTCTTTCCGCCTACTGCCCTTAAATTCCCGTATTCATCCGCTGTAGGAGCCCCGATAAATGCGATGTCTATATGTACATCACCTTCCTCAATAGCTCTCACACGTCCACCGTGAGAACGGATAATGGCAGGCGTCTTAAGCTTTCCATATGATACGGCCTCTCCTATACGGTCCCTGATTCCGGAAGTCTGTATGCCTGTGACGATGCCTTTTTCGATTAGATCCGCAACCACACTATGGGCAGCGCCAAGGGAACTGGCACAAACTGTCAGATCCTTAAGTCCCATTTCAAAGGCAGTCTGCATCACCATATTGACTATATGATCCCCATCCCGGAAATGATGATGGAAAGAGAAAACCATGCCGTCATGGGCGTTGCATTTTTCCATCGCTTCTCTTATGGAGGACACCATCTTGTTTCTCATTGGATCAACCATGCCATGAGCCGTAACTTCAGCCTTTTTATATGGCTTATTGTCTCTGTAATGAACTCCTCTAAACGGTTCTTTTCCGTATTTTCTGAGTATCTCATCAGGTATATCCCTGCCGACAGCATTGATCATAACTTACCTCCGGTTTCTCATACAAATATACTTAGTTCCTTGTAAATTCCCAAAGATGATCCTGCTTCAATAATAGATGGTTTTCATCATGTATTGATAAAGCTCCGGAGCATTTTGAAAAAGATAGCCCGGATTTTCAATCATTATCCGGAAAGCTTCTGCATATATCTCATTGTTGCTATAGGCATTAGTCGCTGTTGCCTTGTCATAGGCCGCTATCACATTCTTATATTTCTCAGACAGAATTAAAAATTCTTCACTGCCGGAAGCCCCGTTACTCTCTATATGTTCCAGACAATGGAGATCATCGATTATATGTCCGATTTCATGCACCAGAGGTATCCCGCCTACAACGCTGAGTCTGTCTGTATATATATAACTTTCGGGAGGAATGACCATTAATATACTATACGCCCCGTTATTGTAGACAGTTACCTGTTTTGTCAAAGATCTTGTCAAACCGACCGTCTGCTCATTGATGTTCCGGTTTGTCTCAAATTTCTTAGGGTATACATAAATCTTTGCACTGTTTGTAATCAGCTTGATCCTGACTGCCTCTGGAAGGCTGTTATATCCTTCCAGAACCTTTTCCAAATCTTCCCAGGTCACATATTCGTTTGCATAATATATTACGTCATTAAAATTTGAGAAACTGACATGCTCCATTGGTTCCGCGTAAGCATTAAATGCAGCAAATACCGTACATATTACAGCTGTTGCGAAAATCTTCTTAGCTTTATTTAAAAGATTCATAATAGTAAAACCATCCTGTTCAACTATAACCACTTTTTCTTTTTAAAGAACAGTAAACATCCCACGGCAATCAGGATGCTTACAACAATTATCAAAGGATATTAATCAATAATTGCCGTAGTGAACAGAGTCATAAGTTCATAGTAAGCGCTCGCCGCTCCGGGCATATCGTCCGTAGAAGCTCCAACCATCTTTGCGCCGTCCCAAAAGCTTACTGTCTGATAACCTCCGCAGATTCCCGGCATGAGACTTTTATTCTTCTCCTTATTATCGATGCCGTATTTTCTGATGATTTCTAATGCAGGCTCAATGACTGTTGCCGGTATGAATCGGAAACGCTTCCCCCTCTGCATTATGAGTTGGGTATCCGAAAACTTCCACACCTGGACACCATCATACTGGGGTGGGTTGGTGGACTTATATTCCGATAACGAAAAAAGCAGTTCTTTAGTTATCTCCGCTCCGCATTTGGTGCATGTATCTCCGGTCTGAAGATCGGCTCCGCATTCTGAACATGTCCAACCGGCTTGCTGCTCCTGTTCAGAAGTATCGGTTCCATCATTATACACCGGCTCTATTGTGCCATCATCAGTAATCCTGAATGCAACAGGAGGTATCGCAAAAGCGGGTGAAGGTGATGGAGTTATTTTCTGCAATTGTGATGAAACAGGCTTACCGCATTCCGGACAGAAATTGCTGATGGGGCCGGTATATCCGCACTCACAAGTATATGTACTGCTCTCTTTACGCTCCGCTCCACAGTTCGGGCAAAACCTGCTGGAGAAAATCTGCCCGCATTCACATTGCACTTCGCCATCTTTCAGTGTTACAGCAGAAGCTGCTGCGTCACGGGACAATACGAAACTGAGCTTTTCACCTGTAGAAACAACAACCATGTCTATGTGAAGCTTGTCTTCAATATCGTGCCATGCGGAAGCAATGTTGTAGATCGTCTGATCACCTTTTTTGAGGGCTGTATCACCAAGCTTTATTCTGAGGTCCTCGCCGAAGTTATGCTGATATGAAAAACCATCAGAACTCCCCATCATTCCCAGGCCCATAAATCCCTGCATTGATGTTGCCATATCAAGACCTGCCGGAACCACATCGTAATAACCATCAATTGCTGCATCCCCATATTTTACAGTGATATGCACGGTATCAGTAAGGAAGGCTGTGATCGAACCGTCAGCACTCTTCCATGTATCTGCCAACTGCTTATAGTACATATAGTTAGGATTTTGAATCGTCATCAGAGTTCTCCTTATAGTCATCCTCTAGAATAATCATTCGATCATACAGCAACTATAACACAAAATGGTCTTCGGATTATTTGTTTTTTAATAATGATAGTCTTCTGTCAGAAGAAATCATCCCAACAGAAAAACCGCATATCCAAAATCCCATACAGCATCCTCAAAACTGTTGATAAGGTACTCTTCGATATCATCCATACCATATCCGGTAAGCCTTGAAATAAGTACCATCATGTCACGAACCGTTTCATAAGGGACTGTTTTATCCGGACATGAACGCCATTTGAGATATACCGCATGCTCCATAAGGGCATATTCCATCATCATCCACTCAAACTGCATTACGAGATCCGGAATATCCGCATCAGGAAAAAGTAGAGTTGAAAAGGTCTCGGATACAAGATAATTTCTCATGAGCTTTTCATATTCTTTGTTTTTTTCACGGAATACAGCATAGTCCGAACAATCCTTCAATCGCTCTGCCTCATCTATCATAGGACCAAGGAACTCTGCATATCTTCCTTCTTTTACATAGTTCTCTGTGATATCAAGAAACAACTCGTTACGTTCTTTCACTGATTCTTCCGGTTCCTCAAACAGTGTTTCTATTGTTTCTTCCAGCTCCTCTAAAGTCTCTCCGGAAAGATACTCCCCAGGATCCCTGACGTCATTTTTGGAATATATATCCAGAAGAACAAAGAAAGCCTTTAAAAGGTTTATCCTGTTACTCACTCTGTCATCGGCCAGATAATACATCATGAGATCCCTGATCTGTCTAAACACATCTTTTTGATTTTTGATCACGGCAGTATCTTTGTAATCAAGTCCTGTAAATTTCAGGCTGTCAATGTCTTTCCACCTGTCAACAACCTCAGGACAACAGGAAACCAAAGCTCTTTCCACGCGGTCAGAATAGACATGACTCTCTCTTGGAAAAGTATGGCAGGTTTTTGAAAGAACCTCTTCTCCGTGATTCTTCACAAGTATGCATAACCGGTCTTCTTCCAGAAAAGGACACTTCATATTTGGAAGCAGTCCGATCACTTCCGAGTCATCTGCTTTTACTATGAAAGCATCCAACATATCGCTTTCACTGACAGATTCCGGGAGTCTGTCCTGTTCTTTCATTCCTGCCGGAGTCTCTATTGATTTCCATTTCTTTTTTGTGTCCGGATCCACAGCAATCTTCCATTCTTTACAGCATGTGAAAGAGCAATCTCCTCCTATACATCTGAAATCTTTATAGTATTCCGGCTCAATGATATATTTTGACATATTTGTATTTACTCTGTTTTTGCATGCGCTAAATCCGTATAGATTTTTCTGCGGCTTCGGCATCTTCAGCTGCTTTTTCCGCTGCCTTTATGTTCGATAAAGCCATTTTTGTTTTAAGCCCACGGATCCGCCGCTACAGGTGTGCGTATATCCGACAGGCATTGAATTTCATTTAAAAACCACTGTCCTGTGGAAGGTTTCTTACGTAGTTTGATCGGTCTCGGTGAATCCGCTCCACCACTGGTAACATACATTACAGCCCAGTTTTCATTATCAAAAGAATACGGATTTTCACTAACCTTTAACGTATAAGGAACCATCGGCTGATAATTGTTCCCGGGGATTGCACCATCAAAGAACGACATTGTTTTATAGGTTGCTCCCGACAAACGGTCCTTTAAAAATTGTTTTTCAAACTCACTTAACGGTTCCGGTCCCTTTAAGAAGTTAAGCATTTCAAAACATGCAGCCGTATCCTGTTCATATCTTGTAAGTGCCACTATAACAAGAGCTGCCGTCTTAAACGCACTGTCTAATGATGCCTCCGGCAAAGCCTGAAGTTCTGACAGATTTTGCGGGAGAACATTAAATTGAAAAGTCTCTGTATGATTGCGTCCCTTTCCAATGTTCTGCATCGCACCATTCACTGCATTATTAACTGCACTACCTGCTTCTTTTCTTATTGTGGATATAGCCTGTGATTTTAATGAATCAAATAATCCCATAGTCAAAACTCCTTTTAAGATTCCTTTTCAAGATTCTATTAGCCATTTTAAAATAATTTTTATTTTTGGCCAATAGAAAAAATCCTGTGCCGAGATGTATCCCGGTACAGGATTTTTTAACAAAACTATAATTATTCTGCTTTTACATGAGCCAAATCAGTATATACTTTTCTGTCATTCATAAATGAGCCCTGGTTGCCCATATCGGTAGTTTGACAGCACCTTTTCATATAAAAGCTTTCGGATCCTAATGCTCATCTCTTTCAATATAAAGATTAGTGCTTTATACATTTATAATTAAATGTTGCGGGTACCAATGTGAGAATTATAATAATGAATTAGCATCAAAGTCATAAAAGGGGGAATTTGGTATGGACGGCTTATTGGCCTTTATTTCTGCGGTCTGCAGTAGAATACAGACGGTTTCTGATTTGTTTTGGGATTTTCCGACAAACTTTGAGTGGTATCGAGGCATTCCTGTTTTAGGAAATTTTTCTCTGGCTATCATTCTGCTCATAGGTTCGGGAATCTACTTTTCGGTTAACCTCAGATTTATACAGCTTAGAAGGTTTAAATACGGTATTCAGGTACTGAAAAACAGTAAGGCGAAAACGGGTATCACTCCGCTTGCATCATTTTTCCTTTCAACAGCCATGCGTGTAGGTCCCGGAAATATTCTCGGAGTAACAGGCGCAGTATCTGTGGGAGGCCCCGGTGCCCTATTATGGATGTGGATCTCGGCATTTTTCGGAATGGCCACAGCTTATGTTGAGTCAACATTATCCCAGATTTTCAAGGAAAAGAAGGACGATGAGTATCTGGGAGGTATGTCCTTCTATGGAAGAAGGCTGCTGAAGAACTCAGCTATAGTCGGTGTCGTACTTTCTATGATGTATATCATATATGCAATCCTATGCTTTCCGGCTCAGGGCTTCAATACTGTATCGGCCATGGGACAGATTGCAAGCATTGTAAGCGGATATGACCTTCCGACTACTCACGCAGTATATTGGCTTGGATTTCTGGTAGTTATTCTGGCGACATGCGCTGTTTCCTTTGGCGGAACAAAAAAGATTTCAAAGGTTACGGATGTGTTGGTTCCGGTTATGGCCGTCGTTTACGTCATTACCGTTGTTATTCTTATTTTTATCAATATATCGAGGATTCCATGGTTTTTCTATGCTGTCTTCACACAGGCATTTAAACCGGAAGCCATCTTTGGGGGTGCTTTCGGAACAGCTCTCATGCAGGGTGTAAAAAGAGGACTTATGTCCAATGAGGCCGGCCAGGGTACCATCACTATGCCGGCTGCAGCATCAGATGCTGCACATCCTTGTGATCAGGGCTGTGTTCAGGCAATCGGTGTTTTCCTTGATACCATAGTTATCTGTACTCTTACAGGTTTTGTGATTATCATGGGCCGGGCATGGCTCACAGAAAATGGCGCTGCATGGATGGATCTCGGAAAGCTTCCCAAGTACCTTGCTTCTGTTGAAGAGCTTACTCCGGGAACCGCATTCAATAATGTTGTCACATTGCTTGTATCACTCTGCTTTGGACTTTTTGCATTCACCTGTCTCCTGGGATTTATGTCATTCTCTGAGATATGTGCAAACAGAATCAGCCGCAGCAAGGTATTTATAAACGCTATAAGAATTATCGATATCGCAGTTATCTGTTTCGGAATGCTCACATCTATCGTCGGCCTTGATCTGGGAGCCCTTTGGGATCTTTCCGATTTTGCCAATATTTTAATTGCTTACTGCAACATCCCGCTTCTATACATTGGCTTCAAATATGTTAAGAAGGCAACTGTTCACTTCGAGTCTAAGGATGACACACCGTTTGGTTCGGCTGTGATCGGAGTCGATGTCCCTGTATGGGATGATAAGGCCCGGGCAAACTGATTTTTGAGATTTGTATCTTGTCAGCCTTGTTCTTTTCCTTTATCGTTGTGCTGTTAGCCTTGAAATTGTATACGGGTCTTACAATGCTTACGATATCCGCGGTCGGAGAGATATTTAGTATGAAAAAAACTTTTTTGGGGTTTCAGATGTTCCTCATCTGATGAGCATATAATATCACCCTATACTGAAAAGAAACTGAAACTTGAAATATTTTCTGTCCCTAAACAAAAGACAGCTCCATCTGCCCGTTAACCCATGATTTTTGTGCTACATCATGTATTTTGTCTCCGTCAGAATAATTCCCGATAAGAAACGGAGACTTCGGATCATGAAGCCTGCTTTGCGAGAGTACTATTTCCGGTTCTGCGTTGGCATAACAGTATTTACAGAGATTCTTACAGGTATTATAGGCTCCTATGTCACATGTAAGATAACAGGAACATTCTGCCCTTGCGCCTTTTTTCTTAGGAGCATCAAGCCTCTTTCCTATTGCTTTCTCATAATCACTTATCCTCATGCATCCTCCACAGTCGGCACCATACTCCGAAAGCTCATCACCTTCAGCACAGGGTTTTACAGTCATTCCATGAAGGGACGCAATCTTTATCATTTCTTTTCCAAGTCTTAGCCTCTGATCTTTACTTACTTCTCTTGCCTCCGGGAAATTCCTCCTTACCTTAGGGAAAAGATCAATGAAACTGATGACTACCGTTTCCGCGCATCCGTGAAGGGCAGATGCAATCTGCTCAAACGCATGTATATGATACTCTTCTGTATATCTGTCAGAAATAAAAATCGGATCATACCGCCATCCCATGGAATTCTTTCCAACCATTTGAGATAACTTTTTAAAATCTTCTATCAGCTTATGTTTGTCCGGTACATTAGGTTCGATATCTCTCCCATAGGGAGTTATTGTCACAAACCAGTACTGACCGTAAGGTTTAAGAAGATCCATGTATTTGAACATTGGTGAAGGATTTTTTGTACAGAACCCGATAACATCAACTACATCAGGTGAAAGACGGTAACGGCTGACCTGTTCAGGATTATAGGGATTACGGACACATACAAAACCTTCTTTAAGCCTTCTGGAAAACCATTCCGAATAAAATGCAGGTATGTCCGTCCTTTGTCCTGTGTTTATTATCATTACCTATCACCGCCTCACAAGATGATCCTACTGTATCCTTAGCACCTTGCCTTAGTATACCACCGCATCATCTGCTGTGTATCCTTCAATAGAACCTGCTTTAACCTGGATACATGCGTAGCTTAACTCTGAATCATCAGCTGCAAAAAACTGTCTCTTTCCTTCAGGTGAAATCTTGACTACATCACCTTTAGCGATTTCAACATCTTCTCCATCTATCGAAGCCTTGCCCTTTCCGGAAAGGATGATGTAGATCTCTTCATTCTTTTTATGTGAATGCACAAAAGGAACACTTGCACCGGCAGGAAGATGATTGATGCTTACTTCTGCTCCTGTCAGCCCCAATGCATCATGAAGCTCTGTTCTTGGGTCCTCAGTTACATTTACTTTTTTAAAATTTGACATATTGTTTTCCTCCATTTGTTTGCTATTTCTTTTTGTTTGCTGTATCATCATTTTATCTCTAAGAATCATTTAAACAAGTACGAACATTTATAATACATAGTTACATTTTTGATACTATTGCGCATTTTCAAGGAGAAATTTTTATGAAAAGTATTTACGGTCAATGTCCTTATGCAACAACCCAGAGAGTCCTCCAGGGGAAGTGGGCTATAGTTATCCTGTTTCAGCTAAGTACAGGAACAAAGCGTTTTAACGAGCTTGAACGTAACATTCCGGAAGTCACAAGAACGATGCTCACAAGACAGTTAAGACAATTAGAGGATGATAAGCTTATCGTCAGGAAAGTATACGCTGAAGTTCCGCCAAGAGTAGAATACAGCCTTAGCGAAATGGGTGAAAAATTCAGGAAGGTATTGGACCAGATTGAGTTATTCGGATTTGAATATATTGAAGAATTAAGGAAATGCAATGCTTAATGGAGGTTGACAATGAGTGAAATAAGAGACAAGAACGGACTTACCGAAGAAGAATATTTAAAATCCTATGATTCCAATAAGTGGAAGAAGCCATCTTTGACAGCAGACATCTGCGTAATCACAAAAAAGGACTCAGAAGAAAAGGTACTGCTCATAAAGAGAGGAAATCATCCCTGTCTCGGTAAATGGGCCTTTCCCGGAGGTTTCTCTGAGGAAGGTGAGCGTATAGAAGAAACAGCTGCGAGAGAGCTTTTGGAAGAGACCGGCATTGCAATGGCACCAAAAGAACTTACATTGGTGGGAGTTTACAGCAAGCCGGGAAGGGATCCCCGCGGATGGACCGTCTCAGCCGCATATTTGGCTGTTGTTGATCCTGATAAGGTAAAGCCTATTGCCGCGGATGATGCAGCGGATGCCGGATGGTTTACCGTAAAAAAAGATGATGGCAATACACGATTCGTTAATGGAGAATTAGAACTTACTCTTAAAGACCTTGCCTTTGATCATGATGATATTATGATGGATGCGTTAAAGAAATCCTGATGGATCAGGATTGTACTTTAAAATAATGCAACTGTTGACATTAGACTTCTATATGTTAGAATGTGAACGTCATCGGAGGGTGAGTTATTCGTTTTGAAATAACGAGCTGGATAAGATGTCTGGTTGAAATACCAGCTTCTTGTCCGGCTTTTTTTATTACCATAAGGAATTTGGACGGAGGAAATACTCAATGGAAAAAAGAATAGATTTTACATCAGGTGCTATAGTTTTACCCCTTCTTAAGTTTGCGGGACCGGTTCTTTTAGCCTTATTTCTACAGGCGATGTACGGTGCTGTTGATCTTTTGGTGGTGGGAAAGTTCGCGGAATCGGCTGATGTATCTGCTGTTTCCACCGGTTCTCAGATTATGGCCACCATCACAAATATAATCAGCAGCCTGTGTATGGGTATGACCATTTTTCTTGGTCAGAAGATCGGTGAAAAACGTGCAGATGAAGGAGGAAGGA
>NZ_AUJX01000062.1 GCF_000424445.1 Oribacterium sp. NK2B42 | reverse complement strand
AATTAAATGTTGCGGGTACCAATGTGAGAATTATAATAATGAATTAGCATCAAAGTCATAAAAGGGGGAATTTGGTATGGACGGCTTATTGGCCTTTATTTCTGCGGTCTGCAGTAGAATACAGACGGTTTCTGATTTGTTTTGGGATTTTCCGACAAACTTTGAGTGGTATCGAGGTATTCCTGTTTTAGGAAATTTTTCTCTGGCTATCATTCTGCTCATAGGTTCGGGAATCTACTTTTCGGTTAACCTCAGATTTATACAGCTTAGAAGGTTTAAATACGGTATTCAGGTACTGAAAAACAGTAAGGCGAAAACGGGAATCACTCCGCTTGCATCATTTTTCCTTTCAACTGCCATGCGTGTAGGTCCTGGAAATATCCTCGGTGTAACAGGCGCAGTATCTGTGGGAGGACCCGGCGCCCTGTTATGGATGTGGATCTCGGCATTTTTCGGAATGGCCACGGCCTATGTTGAGTCAACATTATCCCAGATTTTCAAGGAAAAGAAGGACGATGAGTACCTGGGAGGCATGTCCTTCTATGGAAGAAGGCTGCTGAAGAACTCAGCTATAGTCGGTGTTGTACTTTCGATGATGTACATCATATATGCGATTCTCTGCTTTCCGGCTCAGGGCTTCAATACTGTATCGGCCATGGGACAGATTGCAAGCATTGTAAGCGGATATGATCTTCCGACTACTCACGCAGTATATTGGATTGGATTTCTCGTAGTTATTCTGGCGACCTGCGCTGTTTCCTTTGGCGGAACAAAGAAGATTTCAAAGGTTACGGATGTGTTGGTTCCGGTTATGGCCGTCGTTTACGTCATTACTGTTCTTATTCTTATTTTTATCAATATATCGAGAATTCCATGGTTTTTCTATGCTGTCTTCACACAGGCATTTAAGCCGGAAGCTGTATTTGGCGGAGCTTTTGGAACATCTCTCATGCAGGGAGTAAAAAGAGGACTTATGTCCAATGAAGCCGGCCAGGGTACCATCACTATGCCGGCAGCGGCATCAGATGCAGCACATCCTTGTGATCAGGGCTGTGTTCAGGCCATAGGTGTTTTCCTTGATACTATAGTTATCTGTACTCTTACAGGTTTTGTGGTCATCATGGGCCGGGTATGGCTCACAGAAAATGGTGCTGCATGGATGGATCTCGGAAAGCTTCCCAAGTTCCTTGCTTCCGTTGAAGAGCTTACTCCTGGAACAGGATTAAACAGTGTTGTTACACTGCTGGTATCGCTTTGCTTCGGACTTTTTGCATTCACCTGTCTCCTGGGATTTATGTCATTCTCTGAAATATGTGCAAACAGAATCAGCCGCAGCAAGGTATTTATAAACACTATAAGAATCTTCGATATCGCAGTTATCTGTTTCGGAATGCTCACATCCATTGTTGGCCTGGATCTGGGAGCTCTTTGGGATCTTTCTGATTTTGCCAATATTTTGATCGCTTACTGCAACATTCCGCTTCTATACATTGGCTTCAAATATGTTAAGAAGGCAACTGTTCACTTCGAGTCTAAAGATGGCACACCGTTTAGTTCGGCTGTCATCGGGGTCGATGTCCCTGTATGGGATGACAAGGCCCGGGGAAACTGATTTTTGGGATTGGTATCTTTGAAACACAATGGGGGCGCCGAACCATTATATGATATGGTTCGCACCCCCATTTTCTTTGTTATAGCACTTTAGTCATCGCTTGTTCACAGTGATAGGTACCTATCATTTTTTAGACAAGCCGAAAAGTCCCATGATTTTTAAGTATGTTTAGCTTTCGGTTAGAGGATTAAATATATACTGATGTTCAAATGTGCCTGCATTAAAACCCAAGACCATTTTTGTACCGCTGCAGGTTCCGCTGGCTATGAAGCTATTGCATTTTGCAAGAAATTTTAACGCATAGAAATAATTGACAGTAATATCCTCAAGCGCCGCCTCATAATCCTCTCCCGTCCGCTTTTCTTTTTCCAGGTCTTTGATAAGATGGATATTATTGAAATCCGATACGGAAAATCGCTCCTGTGCTATCACACGGATTTTATCTTTGCCAAATTCTGCAAACATGGCATTCAGAGCATCATTATCCTCGGTTGCGAGAAAAATCTTGTCAAAATGATACTCTTCCATGAATTCTTTAATCTTAGGAATCAGTATCTCTGCAGAGGCCTGTTTATAGCTTGGACCAACCTCAGTAAGCTTGTAATCGGTTCCCCTGATCAGAACACCAAGTACCTTATCATCACCAAACACCGCCTCATAATATTCATTCATCTGACTATTGAATTCATCATCGATGACAGTTTCCTTTAACGGAATCTGCATCATCTGGAAAGATGGTATGACATACAGTTTGATAAAGTCAGCACAAATACAGGTATTGTCCTCATTTGCATCTGCCGGCCTCTTCTTAAGAACGAAATATCTGTTCAGCATCTCATCACTGTATCTTGAACAATTCTCTTTAAGGAAACATTCAATGCCGAATCCGGCAAGCAATGCCTCAATTTTGTTATAGGTATCCAGGATTGCTCCGATGCCGATGATTTTATCGAACTCTATCTGGCAATACTTTACTTTTGGCAGGTCTTTGCCATCTGCAAGTCCCTGCACAAAAAATATCTCGCTGAAAAGAGGAATGGAGTGATTTGATCTCACATCTCCCCTGTAGATACCAATCAGAAAATCCTTAGTGATGATCATAGAGTCCTGGTGGTCGGGAAGTTCTTTCACGATATGTACATTGTTAAGATCAGATAAGAACCAACTTATTCGAGAATCCGTTACGTAGACCTGCATATCAAGCTTTAACGCAGCAAGCTTAGCGATCACAACCGAGTACTCGGTTAATTCCTCAATTTCAAGTGTCTTGAAGCGTTTTATCAGTGACAGATTCAGGGTTCGGTCATCGTTTTCGTCGTAATTGTTGAAGTTAAAAAACAGCTCGGAGAAACCATTGTCCTGAGCACCTTTGCTGGTCTTTATGGTATAATTGTTGTCGATTTTTTGGAGATCGTATAACGGCTGATCATCCTTGTAAACATGACAGTATTCCAGTTTCTTTCTCAGTGCTTCATGAAAAACATCATCACCATGGTTGAGTTTGTCTCCGGCTTTCTCGCTGTCAAATGCTAATACTTTGTACATCTTATCATTCCCTCCTGCCAATGTATCTCTAAGAGATAAAGTATAACGTTAGGACTTATATCGACGAAAGTGTCTAATACGATTATTTTATCCTAGGCCGCAAGTGTATTTCAAAATATCAGCCGGTGTATCGGCAATGTAAGTGGCTCTGGCTTCTTTTATCTCCTCATAAGTTCCATAGCCGTATGCCGCACCGATAGAATCGATCCCGACAGTTACAGCAGCATCTATATCATAACGTGTATCTCCGATCATGATAAATTGAGAAATATCAGTCTGTCCTGATGCTTCTATCGCTTTTTCTATAAGTGAAGCTTTACTGGAATCTTTCTTTTCCCTTGTTGCTCCGATGATACAATCAAAATAATCCTTTATCCCAACATGCGAAAGAACCTTCTCTGCCATATCTGTGGGTTTTGCTGTTACGACCATGAGCCTTATATCATTATCCTTCAGGTTTTTGAGTACGTTGGTTATACCATCATAAAGAGGCGCTTCGGTTAATGTCTCTGACTCGTATTTTTCTCTGAAGAGTTTTACTCCGAGCTCTGCATCTTTATCATTCAGTCCGTAAAATTCACGAAAAGAAACATATACAGGTGGTCCTATAAAACGCAGAAGCTTCGCTCTGTCAGGTTCTATAATGTCGAACTTATCAAGTGCATATTCCACCGCTTTTAAGATACCAAACTCGGACTGTGTCAGAGTTCCGTCAAGATCAAATAGACAATATTTATACATTAAACTAATCTTCCGTAACAGTTCAGCCGGTGGACCACTGACTCCGTCCCCATGGACCACCGGCTGAACTGTTATAATCTTCCTTTCTTAAATGCACTCACCATATGCTCGGCAAATTGCCGGTTGCCTTTTTCTGTCAGATGAATGCCATCATAAAACAGATCGATATTCCATTTACCGGCATCGATGAACCTTGCTTTGTATTTCCCGGCAACTTCATGGTAAAGGTTACTTAACTTTACGTTTGCTTCCTGAATTGCGTTCATGGGATGTCCTGCGGGGAATCCCATCATGGGAGGAGAAATGACGATGCATTGGCACTCTTCATGAATGTCTTTGACGGCTTGCAGAAGCAGATCCATATGGTTGGCAATTTCGAGGGGGTTAAGTGATGACTGATTCAGCAGATCATTTGTGCCAAGCATTACTGCAAAGTAATCAAGCTTCTCATACCGCCCCAAAACCTTTTGAAAACGTTTAAACTCTGCTTCATAACCGGGAAGACACCTTCCGTTTTGACCATCTTCTATAATCTGTATGGATTCATTTATACGCTCCTGTAACATCGTTGGCCAACGAATATCTTTAGGTAATCTGGCATCTTCGTAACATGATGCCAGGGGATTATAGCCATATGTATTGGAATCACCGTATAGATAAAGGATCTGCTTATCTTCCATTTCATGCCTTCGCAAACTCTCTTGCATAGAATACCATCAAGATCAACAGAGGCCATATGTAGAGGTACATAAGGGACCATAACATTGACTCCTTTAAGTAAGCATTCAATAGACGTGAATCCAAATGCAATAAGCAGAATCTTTCTGCCAAAATGATATAATCATAGACCATTTTGCTGACCTCAGAATCAAGAAACAATATATTTCATTATTACGATACTTTCCTTATGGCTTTTTGTCAAATTTCAGCTTACGAAGGCAATATATCCAAACGGTTTTTTTCTTCACGAAGAAAAACCGGCCAAATTCATTTCGAATTTAACCGGCAAATATATGATATAAAGATGATAGAGTGCATATTATATGATCATCGGTTTTCAGAGGGTTGCCGGCAGATTTGGGGGCTGCCGGCTTTGAGTAGTATAAAAAAAACTTCTATAGGGTATCAGATGTTCCTCATCTGATGAATTTATAATATCACCCTATACTGAAAAGAAACTGAAACTTGAAATATTTTCTGTCCCTAAACAAAAGACAGCTCCATCTGCCCGTTAACCCATGATTTTTGTGGTACATCATGTATTTTGTCTCCGTCAGAATAATTCCCGATAAGAAACGGCGACTTCGGATCATGAAGCCTGCTTTGCGAGAGTACTATTTCCGGTTCTGCGTTGGCATAACAGTATTTACAGAGATTCTTACAGGTATTATAGGCCCCTATGTCACATGTAAGATAACAGGAACATTCTGCCCTTGCACCTTTTTTCTTAGGAGCATCAAGCCTCTTTCCTATTGCTTTCTCATAATCACTTATCCTCATGCATCCTCCACAGTCGGCACCATACTCCGAAAGCTCATCACCTTCAGCACAAGGTTTTACAGTCATTCCATAAAGTGATGCAATTCTAATCATCTCTTTCCCAAGTCTTAGCCTCTGCGTTTTTTCTACTTCTCTTGCCTCAGGGAAATTTCTTCTTACCTTAGGGAAAAGGTCAATGAAACTGATTACCACAGTTTCTGTGCATCCGTGAAGAGCTGATGCTATCTGTTCAAATGCATGTATATGGTACTCTTCTGTATAACGGTCTGAAATAAAGATAGGGTCATAACGCCATCCCATGGAATTCTTTCCAACCATCTTTGAAAGTTCTATGAAGTCCTCTATCAGCTTATGTTTGTCTGGCGCATTAGTCTCTATATCTCTCCCGTAGGGAGTTATTGTAACAAACCAGTACTGACCGTAAGGTTTAAGTAGATCCATGTATTTGAACATTGGCGAAGGATTCTTTGTACAGAACCCTATAACATCAACAACTTGAGGAGAAAGACGGTAACGGCTGACCTGTTCAGGATTATAAGGATTACGCACGCATACAAAACCTTCTTTCAGCCTGTTGGAAAACCATTCTGAATAGAATGCCGGTATGTCCGTTCTTTGTCCTGTATTTATTATCATCAGATATCACCGCCTCAAAAATTCCCGATTATCAGCTCATGGAATCAGTATACCTCTGCATCATCTTCGGTGTAGCCTTCGATTGAACCAGCCTTAACTTAGATACATGCTTATCTATCCTAGGATCATACTTAGTTTTGTAGTTTTCAGCAAAATGCTCCGAGTAATGGCTTTATATGTTTATATATATCTTCATAGTCCGTATACACTTTTCTAAGTTCGTTATGAACATTCTGCTTGAAATTCTCTTTTCCATATTGTTTAGTAACGATCTTTGCTACTGAATTAATCGCTTCTTGTGCATACCCGTTTTCTGACATTGCTTTCTGGATTTGTTTATTTAATTCCGATTTGATTTCTGATTTACTAGGTGCTTTCTTTGGTTTACTATTATTGACCTGATTAGATTTCTTAGTTGTTTCCGTTTTCTTTTTATAAGAAATCTCTATTCTTTGTACTCTTGAAACATTTGCATTTTCTGTTGTTTTCCAAAATTCTATGATATTGTCGTAATCCTTATCTTTGCTCACAACGATGATATTTGCATTTTTTCCCTTGTTTTTTCCTATTAGGTAACCCATGTACGAAACAATATGCATATCTATCGACTGACTTTTCGCGGGAACCCTGACTGTTTTAAGTTCGGCTCCACCATGCTCGTTGATGATATTAAGATCTATCTTATTGGCGTTATTGGTATAGAAGATTATTATGTGGTCTGATTTATTAAGACCCTTACAATTAGATAAAGCGCTACAACCTACATTTTCAAAATCAACAAGGAAAAATCTATCCATAATAAACTCCGTAATACCTGCTTTAAAGATCTCTCTTTCTTATAGATTTTTTAAATAAGAATTGCTCTGTACTCTTTTCGGCAATATATATAATCTATATCAACCCAAGATTAACAAATGCTTTGTAAAGTCCGTCTTCATCAACCCCCGCCGTCACATAGTCAGCCATTGCCTTTATTTCATCACCGCCGTTTCCCATAGCAACTCCGATTTTGCAATACTCAAGCATAGGGATATCTATCTTTGCATCACCAAAGGCTATTGTATCTTCCTGCTTCATCCCTAGATGCTCGAGAAGTACGGATATTGCATGGGCCTTTGTGATTCCTTTCGAATAAAAATCACCAAAGAGGGCAAGTTCCCCGGCCCCACCCCAGGTGCCTACATTGAGGTCCTTAAACTCCTCTGAAGCATCAATGTAGTCCTGATATGAGTTCAAGATAAAGCTTATCTTGTCAACATCATCTCTGTATAATTCGCCATCAAATATCATGTTAGGAAATATTGAACGGACTGTTACATTCGAGGCATCTTTTCCTTTTCTTCCCATATAGAGCTTGAGAACAGGCTCACTTGCTTTCTCAAAATTCTCACTTCCAAAAAGTCCATTACTGCTTTCCAGGTAAAATTCATGCTTCCTATCCTGCAGCCAGTCTACTATATGTCTGCATTGTTCTTCTGTGATATGCTGATGAATGATGACTCTACCGGCATCTTCTACATATGCTCCGTTCCCTCCAATCATGCCGTCCAGCCCGATGTTCCATATATTTTCATAGACTTCAGCCTTGCTTCTACCCGTGCACACATATACCTTGTGACCGTTAGATCTTGCTTTTCGTATCGCATCAATTGCAGACTGAGGAATGACAGTTTCATAGTTTACAAGGGTTCCATCAATATCTATAAAAAGTACTTTGGGCATAGGTTGTTCTCCATTTGACACAGATTACTCATTTGATAATATCTCTATTTCGGCAAACATTATTATACCATTTAACCTATTCTTGTAACTCGCTATTATTTTTATCAATGCCAACAAGCAACTATGCATCGCAAAGAACTATTCTAATGTTTTTTTATCCATAAAAAAGAACGGACCCATATGTAAGTCCGTTCTGTCCTCATAGAAAATATGATATTACATTATTCATTTTCTGCATCGGATATATCATCTATGTCATCTGATCTTGAATCTGCATCGTATTTGCTGTCGCTTGAGTCCTCATTTGAAGTACTGTCGTAGTCAGTCGTATCCTCATTCTTTGAGCCATCACTAGAATCTTCCTTTGAACTATCCTCCTTATCAGGCTCATAAGATTCCTTATCATCAGAAACCTTCTCTTCTTCAACAGTATCATCTTCCTCGCTGACCTGTTCAGCATCTTGAGATGAATCTGTTGAAGATTTGGTGGTTTCCTTATCCTCTGTCTTTGCCTTGTCCAGTGAACTCTCATCGACTTCTTCTGATCCTGTCTCAGCGTCCTTCGAATCGATTTCGCTGATCTCGGTAGATTCAGAGTCTTCTAAAGCAATTTCTTCTGATCCTGTCTCAGTTTCAACTGCTTCTTCAGCATTCTTTGATGTTCCTGCAGATCTTGTTGATACTGCATGAACTGTTACCCCCTCTTCTTCCTCTTCGAAAAAGTTCTCTTTAACGAATGAGTCTTCGTTAAAGTTAAGGGTGAGGGAACTTCTCTCTTTTTCTTCCCATATTGCAAAAAGCTCTACTTCGGATGTTATCACAAAAGTATCACCTGCCTGGAAGCTCTCTCCTGACCCGTCAAACACAGAGTTCCACTCGATAAAAACATAGCCTTCACGTTCCGGAGTAGGAAGTATTACTGTGTCAGAGTTAACTTTAACTTCTACAGCAGTGTCTTCTCCTTTAAAAAGGTCTTCATCAGAAACAGCATCGGGCATATCATTCTGGATATCCAGAGGATCAAGGTATCCCTCAGCCATTTCGTCACCTGCTTCGTAAGAGGTTGATTCTGATTCGTCAGCATCTTCCATCATGGAACGCTGGATCGTCGCAATCTCTTTGACTGCATCATCACTTACGGTGAATGTTGCAGTCGTGTTTGCGAAAGCCGGACTTGCCGCAATGGTTGCTGCAAAAATAGAAGCAACCGCGGTTGTCTTGACAATATCTAGCTTCTTCATCGTTTTCTCCTTTATTTATTTTATATTCAACACCAGGCTTGGAGCCTGACATTAACAATTGGATCAACCTTCGTTTCCTGTCTGTGTAGACGAAGAATCAGTTATATTTGTTGTGTCGGATGTGCTTGTTGCTTCACAGATACCGAGTTCTGCACCTGCAGCATAAATGTCCTTGACGTTTGTGGTCTGGATCATGGCCGCTGAAACATCTACACCTACGTTGTCCTCTGTTGAAGAACGTCCATCTGAATTGCTTACTTCAATCTCTGCGAAGTCCTGTACTCTGAAATAGTCGAATAATGCAGGAGTCTCATGTGGATCCTTCTCCTTTGACTGAAGAGGCTCTAAGAATCCATAGTAATAAACTGTCTGGCCGTCCTGCTCGTACTTTGAGAGAAGAACAGCGTCTTCGCCAAGTTTATGACCAACCTTAGGCTCTGCAACTTCTTCAAAGCCGTTCTTTGCAAGAATCACTGCGTCATGTCTTGTTACAGAAGCTTCATCTGAGAGTCTTCCGCTTACTGTAGGAATATTTACACGCATTACTACCCATGACTCATAGTTTACGTTTGAAGTGATTGACGGGTTTTTTAATACCTTCTGTCCTGGCTCAAGATCATCTGCGGAATCGTAGATACCATCTCCGTCTGTATCAGGCTTATCATTCTCATCGATCATGCCGTCACCGTTAATATCATCAGGCTGTCCGTCACTGTCTTCATCGACTGTGCCCCAGTTGCCTTCTTCTACAGTTCCGTCTGTTCCGTCTGTTGGTCCGTCAGGGTTTGAAGGATCGAAGCCTTCTGTTCCATGGTCTGCACCAGCAACAATGTTGAATTTGTTTTCAACCGTCTTTGCAGTTCCGGAATAGAGCGCGTATGCTCCACCGATGGTTGCTACTGTCATTAGACCAGCGCAGCCAAGCATTGTCAGCTTTTTCTTCATACTTAATAGCTCCTCTTTTTTAGTTCTCCAAGTGTTTTGCTTTTGGGCACATGAGTAAGCCCTGTGCCCTGTTGTGTGATATCTAATTAGTCTTTGTACGGCTTTTTTCTTGCCGACATTGTAAGTATGGGAGGAGTTATTATCGTATTAGTATTTTTTGAAAAAGTTTTTAAAAATTTTTTTAACACACAAAAATAGAGGATACCTAGCGGTATCCTCCAAGGCATTTGGTTACATATTGTTATCCGTTAACGCATTTCTTTAAATCAGCACCAGCTTTGAAGCGAGCGGACTTTGATGGTCCGATCTGCATTACAGAACCATCGCGAGGATTTCTTGCCTCTCTTGCTGCACGTTCTGCTACATCGAATGTACCGAATCCTACGAGCTGGAATTTGTCCCCTCTCTCCAGGGCTTCGGTGATAGTCTCAAATGTGTACTTTACTACGAGCTCCGCATCCTTTTTTGTGATATCGGCTCTTTTTGCTACTTCTGCTATGAGTTCCTGTTTAGTCATATGGTTCACCTCCGTAAAAAACAACCTTCAACCATTATACTATATGTTAAGAAAGAACGTATATGTATTTAACAAGAATGCTATCCTGTTTTGCCCACCGGAAATGATTTAGAATACAGCAAAAAATATTACTAAAGAATTTGTAAAAAAACAGCCTTCAGGGTCGTCTGTTGCACTCTTTAACCGTTTCGATAAACGCCTGCACCTGAGGAAGTTTGAAATACTCCGGACGATACAACAGATGCGTACGCCTGAGAAATACTTCCCCGGATTTAAAGTTCAGCGGTTTAGCGATACCCTCAAAACCGGAAAGGCATATTTCCGGCATGATGGACCATCCTATATTACGTTCTACCATCTGCATGATGGAATCCACATCATTAATTTGAAGACCGGTATGTCTCCGGATCCCGTTCTCACTCATCCACCTGCTGACATCGGCCTCAAATCCAACATCTGAAGTTCGGTCGATAAACGGAAAGTCATTCAGGTTCTTTCCCTCCATTTTTCTTCCCGTAACAAGACAAACCTGTTCTTCAAAAAGCACCACATCGCCCTCGGCCCATGGATAGTCTCCACGTATGATGGCAACATTGGCCTCCCCTGAAATAAGTTCCCTGTAAAGGTCCGGACTTCTTCTGGCCGTAACCTGTACTTCTACTTTTGGATATTTTTCTATGTATCGTTCCAATGTTTCCGCCAGCCTGTAACGGGCATAATTCACCGCTACTCCAACCTTCAGTGTGCCTCCCATTTCACCCTCGGGATTCTCTGCAATACTTCTTATCTGTTCGAGATTGTGCTGGATCTTTCTTACATAGGGAAGTATGGACTCAGTAACCGGAGTCAGGACAACGCCTTTTTTAGACCTGATAAAAAGCTGACACCCCAGCTCCTGCTCTATGCTCTGAACACGCTTTGTTAGCGCTGACTGGGTTGTGTACAGACGCTGAGCGGTTTTGGTGATGTTGTGGGTTTCTGCAAGATCCTTCAGGATCTCAATATCTTTGTCTGTCATTTCGCTTCTCCTTTTCAGACACATCAGGCCATCATAATTCACTCCCCGAAGGACTGAGTACAAGTCAGGTATTATGCAACTACGGCGTGATTTATATCCTCATTATACATTCCATGCAGGAATGTATAAACAGGAATTTATTGAATTTTACTCATGTATAAAACTGCTGTATCATATGAAGTGTCAAGAGAAAGAAATAAACACCGACCGAAACCAGAGTAAGAAAGTGCTTATAAATAAACCAGTTTCGATCACCATTTACAAGGAGGTATATATCATGTCAGTTATCATCACATCAGCAATCGTCGCATTAGTTATCGCAGCTTATGAGAAGTCAGGTTTACGCAAAACTTCACATATCACTCATGAAATGGTTACAGGTTCAAACACACAGGTAACTGTTCTCAGACAGCCAAGATAAGATAATAATTAATCCCCCTTAACATAAATGTTATCTTATCTGTCTTCATAAAATGCAATATATACAAATCATGACATTTGTTTTATTTGAAAGAGTCTCCTTTAGATGATATGTTTAACATATCTTTATAAAGGAGGCTCTTTTTATGATCAACAAAAACGCCCCATTGTTACCGGAAGAAATTATCAGCAGAGTCAGAAAGCTTGGTGTTGCCCTGCTTCTCGACGGAGTCAAAAAAGCAAAGATATCCATCCCCATGGACGGTTGTATGTGTGCTGAGATGAAACCTGTGGGAACCACCCGGCTTATGATAGGTACGGCCCTCACTGTGGAAACCGAAGAGGGGGATAATCTTCCCATAAATATCGCGGCCTATACGAGCCCCCTTGCAGGTTACGTTATGGTAGTGGACGGAAAAGCCTACAAGGAAAGACCGTATATCGGCGACCTTTTTGAAAGAGCCTGCAAGGCCATGGGACTTGAGGGCATAGTTGTAAACGGATATTCCAGAGACTCGGAGGGAACAAAATCCCTTGATTTTCCCGTATATTCACTTGGTATTCTGCCAAGAGGCCCCATCAGAAAGAGGGAAGGAAACATTAACACAGAGATCACCTGCGCGGGTGTTAATGTTAAGCCCGGTGATCTGGTGGTTGGAGATGCTGACGGAGTATGTGTTATTCCGAAAGAGTATATTGAAGTGGTGCTGGAAAAGACCGAAGAAAAGCAGGCCTATGAAGTAAAGAGAGTGGCTTTGATAGTAAGCTATGCTTCAGCCCTTGAAAATGGCGGAGAACTGCCCGAGCTTGCCCCGAAGGAAGTTATAGAGGTAAGAAAGAGACTGGAACAGAGCTAAGTGAAGTGTATTTCCTGTTAAGAAAATCAATCAGTATTTCTCCCATTATCTCACTGCCTGCTATATAACTTCCATGATCCTGTCCCTTGAGAATAACCATGGTGGAATTTGGCAGTTTTTCTGCTATGAGTTCAGTTTCCGACCGAAGAATAAGATCGTTTTCACCGGCTGTTACCAAAACCGGAATTGTTATATTTTTCAAGCTGTCAGGGTTAATGTGAGGTTCTGTCAACATAAGTGTCACCAATGGATCCGGCTCTTCCTGATTCTTTGCAGTGAACTCTTCTATGAATGATGGTTCCAGTCCTTCCGGGGACAGATTTGTCCCGCTTATCGCCAACGCCCCAAGTGTCCCCGGATGACTGATTTCCAGCATAAGTCCAATGATTCCACCATCACTGTGTCCGTAAAGCACAGGCCTGTCTAAACCAAGTGTTTTTATGAAGCTGAACATATCCTCTGCCATATCACAATAGTGATACTCCGAAAGAGGTTCATTTGCTCCATGTCCTCTGGAATCCGGAGCATAAACTTTATATCCGGCATCCACCAGTTGCCGGATCTCCGTATCAAACAAATGGTGATCCTCGCCGTTTCCGTGAACCATTACTATAGGCTTGCCTTCTCCTGCAACAGCATAATAAAGAGAAATGTTGTTAACAGTTACTTTCTTCAATTCTCCATCATAGTCTTTATCCGTCTGCATATCGCACCTCAAAATTTTTATAATTTACAAAATCACTTTCACACGTACAAATCTGATAAAAAACATTATAAGTCATTTTGTAAATAAATATCATTATAGTAAGAAATTGAATAAGGAAATGAATTCATTTCTTGCATTATTTTTCCGATGTTACTATATTCATGATCTTACAAAGAGGTTTAAATAGTATCAGAGTTAGGAAAAAGTTACTAACACAATGGATGATATCGTATGGTATTCCGGCAATCCACCATGTCACAGCCATGCTCCATCCACCTATAAACAGATATGGAATAGAACAGAACATCCCAAAAAACAATCCGAAAATCCCTGATAATATACAATAGAACACATAATCTGCATTCTTCCTGTTTGCATGGAATACAATTATGATCAACAGTGGCCATATGTACAGATACATAAGCGACCATACATTAACTCCCTTAAGAAAGCATTCAATAGCTGTAAATCCAAAGGCAATAAGCAGGGTTTTTCTGCCGAAAAAGAGTGTATATACAATAAAAAGAAGCGTTACGACTTCAACATTTGGCAGGAAATCAAGAGCAAGTTTCGAGGCTTCCAGTATGGCAAGTGAAATCCCCATATATGCTACATCTTTTAATGATAATACGTTTTTACTCATAACTCTCAAGCTTAAGGGCATATTCATCCCCATCATTTACAGGCTGTGAATCTGCTCCGTACTGACCGTACTCACCATTCACATATATTGCCCAATAGGTTTTCTTAGTATCATCGGCTTTTAAACCATTAACTGAAGAGATATACATTCCATAATCGCTAGTTGAACTTTCATATGTAAAATCTTCCGTGTATTTTAAATCATCCATTAATCCTGACAGATATTCCGCATCGGTCTTCCCAGAGTAATGAATACTTTCGTTCCCATCCGAAACTTCAAGTGTATATGCTTTCTGTCCATTAGGATCCGGCTTTGGAGAAAATCTGATATAAATTAACAAAAAACAAATAATACATACGATGATCGCTGTAATTCCTATGATATGTAATCGTTGCTTATTCATGACACCCCTATTATAAATATACAAGCTTTTTTCTACTGATAATAACTTATATTTGGCTTATTTGCTAAAAAAGAGACCGCAAATCATGAGCTCAAGTATATCATAGGTCTTATATTTCATACTAATACCCATTCCGCCGCCTTTGGTCGGCGACACAAATAGTGATGAAAAGTATTTTTCACACTAATCATTACTTGTTTTCGTGTTTCTTTTTTATCACATGTACCCTTCATAGGATTTTTACATATATTTCATTTAAAAAAGGAACTGCACCCAAATTGCAGTTCCCTTTGTTCACGCTATGTAACCCCGTTGAGAATATCTAGAAGCTTTTGTTGTTCTTTGATTTTCTCTTTCTCATTTGCCATCACAATGGTCATAGTATCAAGTGCGTAGTCTTCTACATATGACTTGACCTCACCATTATTCGCTGTATATGTATAGTTTTTATATTTATCTATGATCTCGTCAACTATACTAAGCAGCCTGGCATAGTCCTCTCTGCTAAGCTCCGACTCTTTTTGGAATGGTTTCCATATCTTTAAAAAGACGTCATTGAGCATTGCGACGAACTGCTCGTTTGGCATCGGCATGTTTCCCATATTTCTTTCCTCCTTTCGCAAAACGCGAACGCTCCGAATACCTTTTTTCGATTTACACATAAATTATCCTGAATTATTCACGGAGGTATAAGTTCACTCAATTTAGCCTCTGCGGATAATTTTAAAAACAACCTTAAAAGAATCAACAGTTATCTACCGAAAAAAGGGCGCAAAAATCCCGTAATCGTTGGAAAGAAATCCTTTTAAGCTGTCAAAGTTCCACTAAGTTGCTATTCCAACTCAACTTGAAGTTGCCTGATGTTTGAAAGTGTCTCAATGAACTCTTCCTGATATGGACAACTGCTACAGAGTTTGAATACCATGTATCTTGCTGATCGAACTACTTTTGCAGCTATTTTGATCAGCTTCATACGGATTGTATCTGCCTGAAGTTTTCTGAACTTCATTGGGAGTA
>NZ_AUJX01000061.1 GCF_000424445.1 Oribacterium sp. NK2B42 | reverse complement strand
TGATGATCTTCGATAGGCACCCGGAATTTCGGGAAAGAAATAATCGACATTTTTGGGCAAGAGGTTATTACTGCGAAACGGTAGGAAATGTTAATGAAGCTACAATAAAAAAATATATAGAAGATCAAACTAAAGCAGATCGTGCGGAAGGATAATGAGAACCACTTTTAAGTGGTAACCAGTAACATCAGAATGGTTTGCTAGACCGCCTTTAGGCGGAATCACAACACTTGCCCCGGAAGGGGTTAACTCAAACCACCAGCAGGGCTGGTGGTACTGACTTTGGCGGAAAAATTCGGCGTTGGTAGAAGTACTATCCGGGAAGCTGCAAAAAGTCTTGTGAGCAAAGGGATTTTGGAAGTAAAAAGAGGCGCCGGAACATTTATAAAAAGCACGGAAATGGTTGTTAACGATCCATTGGGGTTATCTCAGTTTGAGGATAAATACAGACTTGCAATGGAACTGTTTGATGTCAGGATTCTGCTGGAGCCGGAGGTTGCGGCTGTGGCCTGTAAAAATGCTACCGAAGAAGATAAGGAGCGGATTAAGAATCTGTGTGATGAAGTAGAACGATTGTATATGGAAGGGAAGAACCATATAAAAAAGGATATGGAATTTCACGAAGCAATCGCAAAATGCAGTGGCAATCAGGTTGTTGAAGTTCTGATTCCGGTTATTCTTACCGCTGTCACAACTTTTGCAAATCTGACAAACAGAAAATTGCAGAAAGAAACAATAGAGACGCATAGAGAAATTACAGATGCGATCATGAGGGGAGATAGTATGGGTGCAAAATGTGCAATGATAATGCATCTTACCTATAATCGTCAGAAACTGCTTGAAATATCAAAGAACAAGTAGAAAGATGTCAGACAAGTAGAAATACAAATAATTGCAGAAATTGAACAATATGCACTAAAAGCTAGTCTTGCCACAGCGGTTTGACTAGCTTTTTTGTACATAATGTAAAAAATAGATGTAGATTCGAAACAACTTGTTGAGTAAAAACAGAGTAGATATACTGTTATCAGATACGAAAGACGTCAGATGTATTTATTCGGGAATGTAACAGGATGTAATTATTTGGAGGATTAAAAATGAATGAAGCAGTTATGCTGGATCCTGCTCGCTTGGTAATAGCGGCATTAGTCGGATTGGCGCTTTTGTTGATTCTTATTATTAAATTTAAAATTCACGCAATGCTTTCGATACTTATCGGAGCCATAACAATTGGAATTGTGGCGGGTATGCCGCTAACAAACATTGTTTCAGCTGTAAATGATGGAATCAGTAATACTTTAAAAGGTATTGCGTTACTGGTAGGACTTGGTTCTATGTTTGGAGCTATACTTGAAGCTTCCGGCGGAGCACAGGCACTGGCTGTAACCATGGTTAAAAAGTTTGGAGATGAGAAAGCCGCTTGGGCGCTTGGATTAACAGGTCTTGTTATAGCAATGCCGGTATTTTTTGACGCAGGACTTATCATTTTGATTCCGTTAGCTTTCTCATTGGCAAAACGAACAAAGCGTTCAACTTTGTTTTATGCAATCCCTCTTTTAGCCGGTTTTGCAGTAGGACATGCATTTATTCCACCAACACCGGGACCGGTGCTTGTGGCTACAATGCTTGGCGTTGATCTTGGATGGGTTATCCTGATCGGTATTGCGAGCGGAACAGTTGCTATGATAGTAGCCGGACCGGTTTGGGGATCTATCTGTGGAAAGAAGTATATGATCCCTGTACCTGAGCATGTAGCAAATCAGGAAGATTTTGATGAAGCAAAGCTTCCAAAATTTGGTACCATCGTACTTATAGTTCTTATACCATTAGTTCTTATCATTCTTAAATCACTTGCAGGAGTAATTCCTGCAATGGCTCCTATCGCTCCCGCATTAACATTTTTGGGAGAGCCATTTGTAGCACTTCTTATTTCAACAATCGTAGCAATGTTTATCCTTGGAAAAAAGCAGGGATATAGCCTGGAAGAATTAGAGAAGATAATGACAAAATCTCTTGAACCAACCGGATTAATCCTTTTAGTCACTGCCTGTGGTGGTGTTCTCAGATACATACTTCAGTATTCAGGACTTGGTGATCTAATCGGTAATGCTGTTGCATCAGTGGATATGCCTATAGTAGTTGTTGCGTTTATCGTCGCTGCACTTGTAAGAATATGTGTCGGCTCTGCAACGGTTGCCATGACTATGGCGGCAGGAATCATTGCTGCTATGCCGGGAATTGCTGAATTATCACCGCTTTATCTTGCATGTACTGTTGCTGCAGTTGCAGGCGGTTCAACAGTATGTTCACATTTTAATGATTCGGGATTCTGGCTGGTGAAATCGTTGGTCGGAGTAGATGAAAAGACAAATCTGAAGACATGGACTGTCATGGAGACACTTGTCGGCGTTACAGGATTTATAGTTGCATTTATTATTTCATGTTTTGTATAAAAATAGATTCGGGAGATCAATATGCTTAGAAGTGAAGAAGTAAGAAAACTTGCCCCTGAGATGGATCCACTCAGAATGGGAATGGGATGGAAGGTCAGTGATTTATCTAAACCTCAGATCATGGTTGAAAGTTCATTTGGAGACAGCCATCCCGGATCAGCACATTTAAATATATTTGTGGATGAGGCAGTAAAGGCAGTAAATGAAAATGGCGGAAAAGCTGCAAGATATTTCACTACAGATATGTGTGACGGTATTGCACAAGGACATGATGGGATAAATTATTCTCTTGCACATCGTGAAGCCATGGTAAATCTTATTGAAGCACAGGCTAATGCTACTGTTTTTGACGGTGGTGTATTTATTGCCAGCTGTGATAAATCCATGCCTGCCATGTTAATGAGCATTGGTCGACTGAAAGACATGAGTGCGATAGTAGTAACCGGCGGAGTAATGGAGTCTCATGTACTGCCTGAAAAATATGTAGTTGATGATCCTGCCTGCAAGATAAATAAGCTCCTGACACTTGAACAGATAGGAAAGTTCGATGCATGGGAGAAGACAGGTGTCATATCAAACGAGCAGCTGGATTACTATAAACAGCATGCGTGCCCAAGCTGTGGAGCCTGTTCGTTTATGGGAACTGCTTCAACAATGCAGGTCATGGCAGAAGCACTCGGTCTTATGCTTCCGGGAACTGCATTAATGCCATCTACGGCTCCGGAGTTAAAGGAAGCTGCCTATAATGCAGGAAAGCAGATGATGTATCTGATATCTAAAGGAATAAGGGCATCAGATATAGTAACGAAAGAGAGCTTTGAAAATGCTATCATGGTACATGCTGCAATTTCAGGTTCCACAAATGCGACTATGCATATTCCGGCTATAGCGCATGAATTTGGATTCGAGATCGATGCAGAAACATTCGACCGTTTACATAGGGGAGCTCATTATTTATTAAATATTCGTCCATCCGGTGACTGGCCGGCACAGTATTTCTATTATGCCGGCGGAGTTCCACGTGTGATGGAGGAAATAAAGAGTATGCTTCATCTCGACGTAATGACTGTTACAGGAAAAACTCTTGGGGAAAATTTGGAAGAGCTTAAGAAGAATGGTTTTTATGAACACTGCGATGAAATACTTCGTGAGAAAACCAGATTCTTTAAACGAAAAATCGACAGAGAAGAAATCATACATTCCTTTGATAATGCAAAAGGAACAGACGGAAGCATCGCCGTCCTGAAGGGAAATCTTGCCCCTGAAGGATGCGTTATCAAGCATACCGCATGTCCAAAGAATATGTTAAAAGCAGTTCTTACGGCAAAACCTTATGATAGTGAGGAAGAATGCATTGATGCTGTGCTTCATGGTGAAGTGAAGCCCGGTGATGCAATTTTTATTAGATATGAAGGTCCCAGAGGCAGCGGAATGCCGGAGATGTTCTATACAGGAGAAGCTATCTGTGCAGATCCTAAGCTTGCATCAAGTGTTGCGCTAATTACAGACGGAAGATTTTCAGGTGCGTCAAGAGGACCTGTTATAGGACATGTATCTCCGGAAGCTGCTGTAGGCGGTCCGATCGCATTTGTTGAAGAGGGTGACCTTATAGAGCTTGATGTAGAGAACAGAAACATATCCATCATCGGCATTCGCGGGGAAAAGAAAACTCCGGAAGAAGTTGATGCTGTCTTAGCTGAAAGAAAGACCAAATGGAAAGGATTTGAGGGTAAATATAATAAAGGCCTTTTAAAACTTTTTGCACAACATGCGGTAAGTTCGATGAAGGGTGCTTATTTGGAATAGTCAGAAAGGCTGAGTTATATGAACACAATAATTGAAAAATTAGAAAAAATGCTTGTTGTACCTGTGGTGGTGCTTGATGATGCAAAAGATGCTGAAAAACTGGCAGATGCATTAGTGGAAGGCGGTATTTCCTGTGCTGAGGTTACCTTCAGAACAGATGCGGCAGAAGAGTCTATCCGTATCATGACAGATAAGCATAAAGAAATGCTGGTCGGAGCAGGAACAGTTATTACAACTGATCAGGTAGATAAAGCAGTTGCTGCAGGTGCAAAGTTTATTGTAAGCCCGGGGTTTGATCCGGAAATCGTAGACTACTGTATTGATAAAAATATACCTGTTTTACCGGGAATCGTGACACCTTCAGAGGCAGCACAGGCTGTAAAGAGAGGTTTGAAGGTTGTTAAATTCTTTCCGGCTGAGCAGTTCGGAGGATTACAGACCATCAAAGCGTTAGCAGCTCCATATACCATGCTTAGATTTATGCCTACAGGCGGAGTGGGCATGAATAATCTTAATGATTATCTTAGTTGTGACAAGGTTATCTGCTGTGGAGGAAGCTGGATGGTTAAGGGCGATCTTATCAAATCTGGTGAATTTGATAAAATCACCAGATTGACTAAGGAGGCCGTGGAATTGGCAAAAAGCATCCGGGAATAATCAAAATGACGGGATCAGAAGGACCATAAGGAGATAATTAATGGAACATAGATTTATCACAATGGGCGAAATAATGCTTCGTCTCACCCCGCCAAATTATGAAGAGATCAGGATGACACAGACATTTGAAGCAAGTTATGGTGGAGCGGAAGCAAATATAGCATTAGCTCTTGCAAATCTTGGTATAGATGCCACTTTTTTTACGATAGTACCTAATAATAGTGTTGGGAAAAGCGCGATTAGAATGCTTCGTTCTAATGATGTTCATTGTGAATCGGTCATTTTCTCTACGCCTGAAGAAACCCCGACACACAAATTGGGAAGTTATTATCTTGAAAACGGATATGGTATCCGTCCAAGCAAGGTGATATATGACAGAAAACATAGCGCAATTACTGAGTATGATTTTACAAAGGTGGATATGAAATCTTTACTATCCGGATATACCTGGCTGCACCTAAGCGGAATCACACCGGCTCTTGCATCAAACTGCAGGGAGTTTATAATGTCTGCTCTAAAGATGGCAAAAGAGCTTGGGATAACCGTGAGCTTTGATGGGAACTTCAGAAGCACATTATGGTCATGGGAAGAGGCAAGAGATTTTTGCACACAATGCTTGCCTTACATAAATGTGCTAATAGGTATTGAACCTTATCATTTGTATAAAGATCCTGAAGATCCTCAAAGGGGAGATATAAAGGATGGCGTCCCGCTCCATTTGAGTTATGAACAGGAGGATGAGATATTTTCACGGTTCGCAGCTCAATATCCAAATATAAAATGTATAGCACGTCATGTTCGATATGCTCACAACGGAAGCGAAAACAGTTTAAAGGCATACTTATGGCATGATGGTAAAACATATGAGAGCAAAATGTTCACATTCAATATATTGGATAGAGTAGGTGGAGGAGATGCTTTTGCTTCAGGCCTGATTTACGCAATGATGAATGATTATGATCCGATGGATACAGTAAATTTTGCAGTAGCCAGTAGTGCGATAAAGCATACCATTAGGGGAGATGCAAATATTACGGATGACGTTGATTCAATTAAAAATGTGATGAATATGAGCTTCGATATAAAAAGGTAGGAAACTACTATAACTGATCAGACTCTTCAGGAGTGATTGAGTATTTATACTCATGATTACTCTTTAAGGGTCTTTTTAGTATAATCAAAGAGACTAAGTACAAGTGATAAAATGCACTATTTAAGAAGGGGTCTGCTATGCACGAAAACGTAATATTCTGTTATTCGGGAACAGGGAACTGTTTAAACCTTGCAAAGAATATAGCAAAGGGAATCGGTGGTGCGGATATCATAATGATGCGTTCAAAGCCGAAGGTTTCAGATGTTTCTGAAGCCAAAAAGATAGGGTTTGTTTTTCCTTGCTATGGTGGCGGAGCCCCGGAAGATGTGTTGAAATATGTTAAGGCTGTAAAAGTGAATCCTGATGCTTATACGTTCGGGATATGCCAGCCGGCAGTATATAAGGGGACCGGTCTGTCAGAATTAAACAATATAATACCACTTAGATATTGGAGCGTAGTAACGCACCATTGTAGCTGTGTTTGGCTGTTTCCGCATAATGTCATGGTTCCATTACTAAATAAAGAAAAAGCACAGGAAAGAAGCGAAGGCAGGGCAGCTCAAATTGCTAAGGATATCATGAATGAGAAAACATCCAAGAGACCATTCAGAAATCCTCTAAACGTTATTGAAAACAAAATCTGGCCTGTTATTGCAAATATAAAGATCAAGGCATTTTCTGTAAGTGATAAATGTATTAAATGCGGGCAGTGCGTAAAACTGTGTCCTAGGCAGAATATAACGATGGAAAATGGAAAGCCCAGATTCGGAACTAACTGTGCCCAGTGTCTGGGATGTCTTCAATATTGTCCGAAGAATGCAATTTCCATTGGCAGGATAACAGACAGACGAGAGCATTATCATAATCCAAAGGTAAAGGCAGAAGATCTTATGGAAGATATCATACATGTAGATATTTGATAGGTGTTTTCTTGCCCAATTCGGCTCATTAAAAATGGGATGCCTTTTATATTAGGAGGATGGAATGTCTATAATCACAAAAATACTCTCAACAATGGTAGCACTTGAGTTTTTCTATATTCTTTATCTAGAGACCTTTGCAACAGCATCTGATACAACATCAAGAGTTTTCGGTATGTCAAAAGAAGAGCTAAAAAGACCTTCAGTTAATGTCTTATTTAAAAATCAGGGAGTATACAACGGGTTAATTACTGTACTCATCCTTGCAGCTGTATTTATTCATAACAGTAAGATAGCAGTAATATATTTGATGGGGTACATCATTCTTGTCGCTGCTTATGGCAGTTTGACCAGTAATCCTAAAATAATACTTAAGCAGGGTGGGCTTGCAATAATTACATTGATCTCCTGTCTTGTACTATAAGAAACATCCGGTGATATGTAGAATGAATCCACACATCATCGGCTGTTCTTTATTAATTAAGATTTCGTTTTTTTGCTTCTAAATATTCGTTTAAATCTTTATTCAGGACATTGGTTATAAACATATGCCCAGGGGCATGTGTGATTACCAGTGGCAGTTTTGCATTTTCAATTGCTGCCTGAGGAGTAACACCGCATGCCCAGAATACAGGAATCTCACCTTCTTTGAAAGGAACAGCATCACCATATTCAGGATGCATGATGTCCTTGATTCCGATTGCTTCCGGTTCACCGATCTGGATTGGCCCTCCATGAACGTTTGGATAAGCATCAGTAATACGTTTAGCAGTCTCAGCATCATCCGGAGTCATAGGACGCATGCTGACAACCATCGGGCCATTGAAAACTCCGGCTGGTTCACACTGGATATTTGTTTTGTACATTGGAACATTGCAACCGAGTGATATATGACGAACCTCAACACCGTTTTTTATAAGGGCTTCCTCGAAAGAAAAACTACATCCGATCAAAAATGCTACAGAATCTTCTTTCCAGTATGAAGTAACATCCGTGACGGTATCTATCAGTTCACCATTTTTCCAGATACGATATTTCGGTACATCACTGGTAATAATGGCACCTTCACCCATATCATGAACATCAGGAGTTCCTTCCACGACCTCAAGTATAGGACAAGGCTTCGGATTCTTAGATGCAAATATCTTAAAGTCGTCAGCATACTGTTTGGGAAGAATAACGAGATTAGCCTGAGCATAACCTGCGCACATACCCGCAGTTGGAAAATCTATGGTTCCTTCACGAATCAGTTTCCAGGCTTCTTCCGGTCTTGTGTTAGTAAAATCATTTGCATTCATAAAACGTCCTCCTCATCTTAGTTATAGTATTATAATTTCATTATAGGAATAGACAGTCAAAATACAACGAATCTGTTCCGAATTTAATATTCTATTTTATTATGCTATTAAGAAACTATTGATATGGGAGAGAACATAAAGGACAAGAATGAAAAAGAATTAAGCAAGTTCCTGAGTCTTATTTACTGTATTCCCTTAATCCGTAGTAATAGTATTTTCTAATACGTTCTTTTAATGATTCCGGCTCCAGCACTAGGGCATCCCGGCCAAATCGCTTGAAGTACTCTTCCAGCTGCAGCTCAGGCCAGTCGAAATGATACAGGTCACCTTCTATATTTGTAACAATCGGTCTGTTTTTTGTCACTACTTTGAACTTCTTAACTCCATATTCGGTCATTCTTACAACCGCATGTATGTTAGGTGATACTGAATGGGGACTCCTTACAGCTTTCTCCCGCAGTTCTTTTAAAATACCGTCATCAACAGGGAACTTGTCTGATGTTACAAAAACACTCCTTAACCTTGATACCCTGAATGTTCTCGGCTTTTGGATACTCCTGTCCATACACAGAAGGTAGTTGCACTGTTCCTCTTTTGATGGGGCTATGACATAGGGCTCAACAAAATAAGACTGTTCCTCTCCGGAGGTAGTGTTGGTGAATGACATTACCCGGTGTTCTTTAAGTGCTTTATTTATATCTTCATAGGTGTCTTTAAATATAATGGCTTCCCTTTCGCTTCTCGGAATCGACAGATAGGAATTGAACATGTCCTTGAAATACTGGGAAAGGGAGATATCCTTAAGCAGGTTGTTTTCTATGATCCTGATTATTCCATAAGAGGATCCACTGACAGTAAGGCTTAAGGCAATGTTTTTACTGCTATGTTTGTCATCGGGTTTCACATAGGTACTTATGATCTTTTCAGCGATAAACACTGCATTCTTGTCATCTATTGATGTCATACTCTTAAGGTCATTTGTGATGTTTATGAGGAGACGTTCACTGTCGAATCTATATTGATCGAAATAGTTTATTATCATCGTTTTAAGAAAGGCATTCAGATTTACCGAACCATCCTTTTTCTGGAATTCAAACAGTTCCGCATCATTTATGAGCCTTGCCCTGGTATCCTCGGAAAGATAGATTTTATATTTCTCAGTCATAATAACCTCTCTTATTTGGGGTTGTATAATATCTATATTATATCTAATAAACAACATATACCATATTAAAATGGGGCTGTAAATAATTATCAATCTGCATCTTTTTATCACCTATTTATTGGATTATGATTAAATCACAAACGAAAGACACATACAGCAATTTACAGGATAGCTAAGTGGTTAAGCACCGGAAGATTAATCCGGAGACCGTGGGTTCGACTCCCACTCCGGCCGAAAGGCGTACCGTGTCTTGTACAATTTTATAGAGATACTTACAGCAATTGATGAGTTTCTTTTACAGAAGATTATGATCGGTTAAAGATTATACCCAAAGGGAAAGGTATCTCGTTCAGTTTAAGATGCCAACAGCAAATTTTAAAATGACTTTAACTCATTGAAAACCGGTAACTGCCGGGGCATCTTGTTTTTAGTGAAAGGAACAGATATGAAAGCAATAGAGATAAAAGGAAAAGTCAATACAGCGCTCTGCTATGCGAAGGTTGTAGAAGACGAGGCAATAGAGCAGATAAAAAGAATGTGTGATTTTCCAATGACCGAAGGCTCAAAAATCAGGATTATGCCTGACGTACATTCAGGTAAAGGATGTACTATCGGTACCACAATGACAATAAAAGACAAAGCAGTACCAAATGTGGTCGGGGTAGACATTGGGTGCGGGATGTACACCGTTAACCTCGGGAAAAAGGATATCGACCTTGAGAAGTTTGATATGGCTGCTTTTTCAATACCTTCCGGAATGGACGTCTGGGAAGGAAGAATCGAGAGGTTTGATCTTACGGAACTAAGATGCTACAGGGAACTCAAGAATTCAAGGCGTCTTGAGAGATCCCTTGGGACTCTTGGCGGAGGAAACCATTTTATAGAGATCGACAGGGCAACAGACGGTACAAATTATCTTGTCATCCATTCCGGATCAAGGAATCTCGGCAAGCAGGTGGCTGAGATATATCAGACACTTGCTGTGGATCTCGACAAAGGGATAGGAGAGTATCTTGAAGCAAGAGAGGAGATCATAAGAACTTACAAGGAGCAGGGAAGACGCAAAGAGATTCAGAAGGCTCTTAAGGAACTATATGATAAGAAATATAATGAGGGGCCAATGACAATGCCTGAAGACCTCTGCTATCTTACAGGCAGATATCTCGACGATTATCTCCATGATGTTGAGATTTGCCAGCGTTTTGCAAAGAGAAACCGTGAAAAGATGGCGGAGATCCTTTTAGAGAAGACCGGACTATCATACGGTGAGGCATTCCATACCATCCATAACTATATAAATACTGATGAGATGATTTTAAGAAAAGGAGCAATTGCCGCACATAAGGGGGAGAAAGTCCTTATCCCAATTAATATGAGGGATGGTTCTGTTCTTGCCATAGGAAAAGGAAATCCCGAGTGGAATTATTCGGCACCGCATGGCGCCGGAAGGATAATGTCCAGAAGCAAGGCTAAGTACAATCTTTCAATGGATGAGTACAGAGAGTCCATGAAAGGTATTTATACTACTTCTGTTTGTGAGGCTACCCTTGACGAGGCACCGATGGCTTATAAATCTCTTGATGACATAATTGATGTGATAAAAGAGTCAGTTGATGTGATAGAGGTAATGAAACCGATTTATAATTTTAAGGCAGCAAATTAAGAATATCCAGGTCAAATCTATAGGGTGTGACCTGGATATTTTTTGTTTAAACAGTTGAGTCGATTTACGATTTTTGAAGAGACAGTGATTATCAAATTTGATATTTATCAGATTCAGAAAAGAGTATGTAGTAAAAACGTAGCTGTATCAGGTAACCAAGGATATTTTTTTAAATAATCCGTAAATTTACTAAAACAACCGTTTAAACACTCAACTTTTTAAAATAGGAAGCTCATGATACAACATATTGGCTGATCTCATTTGTACAAATACCCTTATCAAATGATAGTGGAGAATACATATCTCTAACTGTAAATTTCGGTTTAAATAGTGGAAATATGCGCATAATCAAAAAACGTAAGTAAATTATATTTGCGCATAGTCAAAAAAGTGATAAAATATGCGCATAATCAAAAAATGGATGACTTTAAAATGTGCGCATAGTCATAATGACATGATGGAAAACATAATTGTGGCTATCAAGGAGACTACCATGATATTAAAAAGAAAAATCTACAGCAAATTGTTGAAATGGAAAAATGAATGTCAAGGAACAAAAGCGGTAATGGTGGAGGGCGCCAGACGTATTGGTAAGTCTACGATTGTTGAAGAATTTGCCAAGCAGGAATATGAATCATATATCCTTATAGATTTTGCGAAAAAGGATAAGATTGTAGAAGAGTATTTTAATCAATATCTTAATAAGCTGGATGATTTATTCATGCTGCTTAGCACGTATTATGGTGTCAACCTTGTTCCCAGAAAATCTGTACTGATTTTTGATGAAGTACAGATGTTTCCGCAGGCCAGAGCAGCAATAAAGTATCTTGTTGCAGATGGAAGATACGATTATATAGAAACTGGATCGTTGATATCAATCAAGGAAAATGTAAAGGATATTGTAATTCCCTCAGAGGAGAGAAGTATTACAATGTATCCTCTTGATTTTGAGGAATTTGCATGGGCACTTGAAGAAGAACAACTAATAAACTATATAATGAGCTGTTTTGAAAAGAGAGAACCTTTAGAAAGAGGGATGCATAACAAGGCAATGATGCTTTTTAAGCAGTATATGCTAGTAGGTGGTATGCCAAAGCCGGTTATTCTTTACATCGAGAATGAGAAAAACTTCAATTTGGTGGATGTTGAAAAACGAGATATCTTGAAATTGTATCGTAATGATATCATGAAGATAAAAGCTCAGTATCGTAGTAAAGTTCTGGCAATATTTGATCAGATTCCCGGTTTGTTGTCACAACATGAGAAACGTGTGGTGTTCAAAGATATACAAGAAGGCAGTTATGCGGATCAATACAGCGATACATTCTTTTGGCTGTCTGATTCTATGATCTCAAACGAGTGCTTCTTGTGTAATGATCCGAATGTCGGACTTTCAATAAACGAGGAACGAACTTACGTAAAATGTTATATGGGTGATACTGGGCTTTTGCTCAGCCACGCTTTTGATGAGAATGAATTGCTGGAGAGTGAGGTGTATTCACAGATACTTAATGACAAACTTTCTGTTAATGAGGGAATGTTATATGAGAACGTAATAGCACAGATGCTAGTGGCGAACGGACACAAACTGTATTTTTATACTCATTACTCTACAGAAAAGCATCGTAATGATATAGAAATTGATTTCATTATTTCCAATAACAGTAAGTTGAAATATAAGATGTATCCTATAGAAGTTAAGTCGGGTAAAAAATATACTACAACTTCATTAAATAGGTTTAGTGAAAAATATAAATCAAGAATTGGGGATAGTTATATTATTCATCCGAGGAATTTGATTATAAAAGGTAATATAGTGTGCATACCGGCGTATATGACATTTTGTTTGTAACAAAGAATGAGATAATTCAGATCCTAACAGAACCGGGTGTATCGGGAAATGGTTTTTCTGTTCAGATAATATCAAAAGAAATAAGAGCTGGAGAGAATGAATTATGAGAGTGAATGAAAAAAGTGTAATAGACAGATTCATAGAGCTTGCATTGATCGACGGCGAATCATTTAACGAGAGACTGGTCGCTGATTATCTTATTACGGAGTTCCAAAAGCTGGGGGTACAGCTTTGTGAGGATGATACAGCTGCCAAAATCGGAGGTAAATGTGGGAATCTGTATGGCTTTGCAGAGGGCAGAGGAAAGTATGCAGATTCTGAGCCTGTCCTTTTCTGTGCACATATGGATACTGTTGCCCCGGGGAACAATAAGAAGATCATAATAAATGATGACGGAACAATCATAAGTGATCACACTACAGTTCTGGGGGCTGATGACAGGGTTGGCATAGCCGGAATTATCGAGGCATACACCGGTGTTTTGAAGGAAGGGCTGGATCATCCGCCTATAGAGTTTTTGTTTACTGTATCAGAAGAGGTTTACGGTCTTGGAAGTGCAGCTCTTGATTATTCAAGGATTCGCTCCAGGATAGCCTTTGCTCCCGACTGCAGCGGAGAATACGGAGTATATTCATCCTGTGAACCTACTCTTATTTCTTTTGAAGTGCATATAAAGGGTAAGGCTTCCCACGCTGGTTATGAGCCTGAAAAGGGAATAAATGCAATCGCAGTGGCTGCATCAGCAATCAGCAGGATAAAACAGGGATGGGCTGATGATCACACTACACTGAATATAGGAACTATTGAAGGGGGTAGCGTTACCAATGCTGTTCCGGAAAACTGTCTCATAAAAGGTGAGATAAGAAGTGGCGTCCATGAAGATGCATATAGGATAATGGATTTAGTAGAAAGCATTTTTTCAGAAGAAGCTAAAAGAGCAGGTGCCGAAATCTGTATAGATAAAAAAGAAAGAATCAGCGTATACAGGAAAGATCCGGGAGCAGCGGCAGGAAGTGCTTTAGACAGATATAAAAGAGCTTTGGAGAAGCAGGGAAGGATTGCCGCAGCAAAGAAATCCTTTGGAGGAAGTGATATAAATTCGCTGATAAAAAATGGGATAGATGGACTTAATATATACGGGCCCATGCATAATATACATACAACTGAAGAATACACGACTGTTCAGGAAATAGTCGATTTCACAGAACTGATAAAGATACTTATGACACAGACATGAGACATAGCGAGTTCCCAAAGGTGTTAAAGTGCCTAAATGTATGTCAGATTATATTATAAGTATCAGTATTGTTCTGTTTCATATAACTTGCCGAAAATGCTATACTTTCTCTATAAAATTAAAAGAGGAGAGCTTGTTATGAAAAAGAAATACATTATGATAGTTGCATCCTTTTTTGTCGCATCACTTTCTGCCTGTGTGGGCAATAACAGTATTCCAGTGCCTGAAGTAAATACTCGGGCAGAATCAACTGTTGCTGAGGAGAACACAGAAGTTCAGGAAGAGTCATACACAAAAGAAGCAGATGCTTTAGTCGGTCTTGCCAATCCATGGCAAGATGCCACATATGATGAGGCAATTAATACAGTCTCAAAACTGTTCAAGGCACCGGATGGTGCGGAAAATGTAAAATGGAGTATCTGTAAAACTGGAAATGATGAAAATGTCATTCCCGGATCAATGGTACAGATGACATTTGACCTTGACGGGATGAGTTTTACAGCAAGAGAGCAGGTTACAGGAGATAAGGCAGAAGACATTTCCGGTATGTACTATGATTGGACAACTACGGAAGATATCACACTTGCCAATTGGGGTGACGGAAGAATGGCTGCTAAATATCAGAGATATGTCGGTGACGAAGAATCTGTTGATGTATGCACATGGTATGATATCGAGTATGGTGCGTCCTATTCATTAATTACAAGTGCAAAAGATCTTGAAGGATTTGATCTTCAGGCTGTTGCTGAAGCAATCTATGATCCTTCAACTCAGCCCGGTGCAAATATGCCTGAGGATGAAACAATACTTGAAGAAAAGATCGATATCGATATAAGTGATTGCAAGGATTTTGATCAGGTTATCGATAAACTCGCAGCTGATATGGCATATGCTGAGATAAAGATTGGTGGTACAGATGTGCTGCTTGTGACACCCGGAACATTTAAAGGTGATGATAAAGGTACCAGAGCTGCTACTATAGCAGAGGTATACTGGATCGATAAAGATAATAATATAAAAGATGGTGGTCATGTCAGATCCGGAGGCACTGCGAATCCCATCACTGCCTCAGAAGATTACATTTATGCCAGCGGACATCATTATGTAAAGAGATATTCATTAAAGGATGATAGCCTTGTGATCGATCTGGAGGCTACAGAAAAGTTTGATGAGAAAGGTGATGTCACCTATTACCTCTATTCAGAACTCCGGGATGTCGACGCAGATGTTGATGGAAAAGTTAAAGACGATTCCGTACTCAATGATTTAAATAAAGAAATGTTGGAAGCAGATATTATCGGATTCACATTAAATGATTCGGTTGAAGCCACGACCCTTTAGGGTCGGTTTTAACTAACCTTGATTCTCTATATAATGCTCAATTGTTGCCTGTGAGACCTGCCCGATGCTACATGCAAAGTATCCGTCAGACCAAAGAGTTCTTTCTTTCCAATAATGATTAACGAGCCATTTTTCGTGATCATGCCATGTATTGTATGTACTACACTGTTTAAGTACTGATGCAACCCTTGATATTGAGTCTGTAGGATTATACTGTATCAGCATATGTATGTGATCCTTGTCGGATTCCATTTTCTTAA
>NZ_AUJX01000060.1 GCF_000424445.1 Oribacterium sp. NK2B42 | reverse complement strand
TTCTTCTCTGTGAGCTGAAAGCAGGATATACCTTGTCAAAGCCGATGCTGATGAAGAGATAAAAAATAAAAGCAGACCGAAAAATAAATTCAATTATCAAGCAAACAGGACATTTATAATCGGCAGGATGAGAACACTCTTCATCAAACTTGTTGTTGGTATTTCTGAGATGTCCGACCTCGATATACTCCTTGATGATGCCACTCACTCAAAATCCCAGATTCAACCCGGAAGGAAATACAAACGTGATAAGAAAAAAGGTAAACTCCGCAAACACATGAGGAATAGGAAAACAATGCCTACATAAGTTGCTCTTTTTTATACTGTTACATAAATCTAAATACACCCATGGTCTGGAACCTTACTTTATCGAAGGGTTAATTTAGTGTACCCTTTTTTCGTTCCTCTCCATAAAAATCACTCTGTTTGTATAATCTCATAGTTTTTCAGTATACTGAAGTGATTCAATGTCAATTTGAATGAATCTTAATTTGACCTAAACTGTACCACATTGGGGTCTGACCCCCAACCGGCGGCGGCCACATACCCGATCAGCGCCCCAAGCCCATTACTGAACACATCATCCAATTCGCAAAGTCCGATGCCTGCGAAATACTGAACCAACTCAATCACTATGCTCAGTGCAACAGCCCATAGCCATCTAAACCGATGCTTCGGGTCGTAGAGTGCTGCTCCCAGCGGGATGAACAGCCAGATGTTGTTCAGGATTTCCTGGCGCAGCGAAGTTGAGCTAAGGAACCTTTTATATGTGCTGAACAGCTCAAACACTGCTCTCCGTTCCCCGGATTCCCTATAGGCGATGGTCATGATTCCTATAAAGATGATATAAGAAATCACGAATACGATTTTAACCCTGCCTCGCACCATAACCGCCGCAGCCGTCGCCAGAATCCCAAAAATCAGAACCAAATACGGCCTCGTTCCCAGAACATTGTCGATCCTGAGCATCCGGTCACCGGCTTCGTCCAGGTAGACATTCTGACCGTTAACCCTTTCAATCCCAAACTGGCTATAACCGGCAGTCACAGGATTTCCATCTTTGTCGTAATAAAGCGTTTTCGTTCCTTCGCTCTTAACAACAGCATACCCGCGGGAAGTATTGATTGGCTCTCCCGCCGCATCTAAATATGTGGTAATGGCAGTGCCATCCACGGTTTCCTTCCTCTTCCCGTATTGCCCTGATTTCAATGCAACCGGCTGCAGGTTTTCATCAAAGTACATATCGATGGTCGCAGAGTCAGTGTAAGAGCGCCTAACCAAAGCATAACCGGAAGAGATATTAACCAAATCACCATCCTGATCCATGTACCGTAACTCACAAATCCGGTTTGACTCATCATAAACTCTTTGATACTGCCAGTATCCCTGTTTCCTCTGTACCTGCTCATCACCGATCCAGTAGGTTTCAATGTCTACTTTCCCGGCATCTGTGTATGTTCTCCGAATAGTATCGTACCCGTCACTGATCACAACCGGCTCATCCCCGGCATCCAGATAAGTTATTTCCGTGTTAAGGTCACCCTCATAAACATGAAGAATCTTCGCATAACCTGCCGGCAGCACGATAAGCTCTCCCTTTTCATCATAATACTGTTCCAGAACCACATGCCCGTCTTTTTTGGTTTTTATAACCGTCGCATACCCCTTGTTCCCTGCAAAGGTGATATTCCCCTCTGAATCAACGTAATCAATCCGGTCAAAATCATCTGTACTTGTCTTTTCCTGCGATAATTCAGAAGAATTATAAGTGGAATTTTTCACATTCATGACAAATGTAATCACTATGATGAAAAAGTTTGGAAGTATGCGAATGCCCCGAATTAAGATGCTTTTCATAAGTCTTTACTTAAAATATTCTTTACAGTCAACCATCCTCTCGGATACGCCATCGGACGCAATAGCAAAAACACACAAGAATAGCCGCCCCGGTCGACCAAACTTAGGCGGCTACTCTTGTAGCTAATTTTAAGGATGGTCTACCGTTGCCGGTGACATCCTTTTTTATTCATCTTTACATTCTTATCTTATCATCCACATGCAAATCTGTCAAACACGCGAACATCAGTTCTCATCCACTAACTCCCGGCACCAGCCACACGCCCGCGGAAACAACCTTGTCTCCCCTTATCATGCTGTTCAGCCCGTTCAGCGGCACAACCTCCACATAGTACATGCCCGGCACGGTGACTAAACTCATCAGGTTATACTCCAGCACATTCTCCTTCTTCTTTGTCTTGGCCTTCGCCTTGATCTCCGCATCCTTTGCGGTTCCGGTAGGTCCCTTGCTCGCATCCCCGAACACTTCCCTGGTCTCCTGATGGGTCGTTGTGTTCGTCGCATCTGCAATGACAGTCTTGAAAGGCTGGTCATCCTTCATGACCCTCAGCTCATAACTGGTGGAGCCCAATGCCTCGTCCCATGAAACCACACCTTCCGGTGATATCGACACAGAATCAACCTGACCTGTATGCGTCAATGCAAGCTTGGCAAGCTTCACCTTCACAGACACATCGTATCCGCCATTGTTCACTTTAACTTCCTCAACTGTGACACCGTTCCCCGCAGCGCTTCCGGTCAGAAAGTTAGTCACACTGACGTCCTCCTTCTTAAGCTTTTTATTAAACTGAAATTTATCCTTAGCAGCCACACTTATCAGGAACTCCGGTTCATCATCCAAGCCCCACACGGACTCCTTATGATTTATGGTCATGACGCTGACATCATATTCACTATTCTCTTTTCCATTGTTGATGATAATGTTTTCCGTCCCCACACTCTCGCCGATCTTGATGTCCGGATTTATGGTCAATGTCAACGACGTAATCTTCTTCGCAAACGCTGTCACGGATACTAACCCGCTTATAGCCATAGAAACAACAAGAACTTTCAAAAACCATCTTACTTTTTTCACTGTTCTGTTCCCTCCGTTATATTATTCTATACTACATTTTAACAACAAATCTTTTCAATTATCAGACTTTCGGGACTTGAGTGCTTTATGGAGCTTGGGATGATAGATTGTTGGCTTGCCACAGCGGATACAGAGTTCGTTCATTTTGTTCTTTGCGGCCAAACCGCACCTGTGTTAGC
Organism: Oribacterium sp. NK2B42; assembly: GCF_000424445.1. Taxonomy (GTDB): domain Bacteria; phylum Bacillota; class Clostridia; order Lachnospirales; family Lachnospiraceae; genus Oribacterium. Next base: position 13,713 of record NZ_AUJX01000060.1, on the reverse strand, counting down.
GACCGAAGGGAGCGGGAAACTTCTGCGCTCATACTTCAATTCCTATATCTCAGATTCTCCGGAAGCAGAAGATCGCTCTCACCTCCATCAAAGCTTTGCTCTTTATCTTTTTTCAATGCTATCTTCGCAAGCTGATAGGCAAGCCATCCGGTACGAGGAGCATCCTTGTAGACGGCGTCAGTTCTATCCTGCAAATCTTGCCGCCTTTGTTTTATCTGATCTACGCCTTCTTCATTCCAGAAATCTGTGAGCAGTGAAATATAATCCTGTACTATAGGCCATAAGGCATCGATGGTCTTCCGTCTCTTTGATACCTCTTCGCCCATATTTGCTGATCGGCTGTAAAGATTCAGGGCAAGAGATACAACAGAGCAAATACCGGCTGCCCACGCGAGAGTAGTTTGATTTGTAATGATGATGCTTAAAAAGCCAACTGTGGAAACCGCTGTTAAACCGATCTGAAGCCAACCGACTATACTCTGCTTTAAAGAAGCCAACCACAACTGCTTTTGGTGAGTTACATAGGTGTATAGAATCTTTCCATGGGCATCCTTCAGTTGAGACCATAAATCGCTCTTGTATTGTTTCGTGTCCATCAGTCCACCATCTTCTTCAAAACCTTACCCAGGCATTCAACATCCCCTGACGTATCAACATCCATTCCGCTACCTGGAGCTTTTAACTGGAAAGCATACCGCCCATTCCATGTAGCGTCGTTCCAATACTTTAAAAGTACTTCCTCATAAGAACCCGCTGGCGCTACACCGCCTTCACCGCTATTAAAATGACGCCAGTTCCCCATCGCCACATACACAAAGGAATCAATCACGATTCCAGAGAGATGGTATGAAGAATAGTTGTTGTCACGAATAAAACGGATATGCTTGCAGGTATCGAAAAGCAGGCCATTCGAAGTCCTATTCTTTTCCCTCATCGCATCTTGCTCTGCCTTGGGATTCGTACTCTTCCAGTTTCCACCCATGTGTGTATCCGGGTACTTGTAAGTCACTCTTCCCCAGGGATCAGTCTGGTGGATAGCTGGTAGCACTTCAAACTTCATCCCATCAGAGAAATCAACTACAACAACTTGTCCATCGCCACGAATATCAGATTTCGGCCAGGAGGTAAGCAATGCATTCTTAACCACCTGGAGCAGCCTGGACTGTGGATTGTATGTTGTATAGCTGTACTGAACATAGAAGTTGCTCGGTACTTCAACGAGAATATCCAAGTCTGAGGTGTTTATTGCCGTACCACGCCCATATGAACCAACATAGAATGAGTGCGCCGAATCAGATGTCTGATTCCATAACTCACGGTTGATTGCTTTTGTCAGTGTATGATACCGATCTGAAATCAAACTGCGTGTGGCAGCCGGAATGACATATCCATCTGTTGGTACATAAAGACTCATCTGTTGGTTTCCTTTCCTGCTGTCTTCTCCAGCATTATTTCTATTCGCCGCCAACCATTCCTTCACAAGCGTGCAACGCTGTTAGAATTGTGGACTCTGTTTCGTACTTCCTTACTTTCCCAGTATCGCTAATTGTCAAGGTAGTTGTCCTCCGCAAATTTCCCAAACTCAATCAGACGGCTTTTCTCTTCTTTCTTCCATCTCTGTGTATGGAGAAGCCTACCTCTGCGTGTAGCAAATGTTTCCTCTTTGATATTGTCTCGCAGGTCAGAGCTGCGAGGACAGCTCCTCTCGACTTCCCTCCACCGCTTATCTTGTTCACGGTTTCACAGGTACTATTCGGACCTCCGACTACCTATAGACCATTTACCGTTCTTCCTTTTTGGTCGTTCGATATTCCATCCCTTCACACTAGGAACGGAGTCTATGGGTTCTCCCCTGTTGACACTCCATCTTTGTATTACATGAATAGCTCCTTCCGACACCGCCAAAGCATCTGCCATCTCGCCATAACGAAGGCAGATATATCGACTTCCGTACTGTCAACTACGTCGTCCTTTGGATTTATAGTCTTTCGGTGCTCAATCACTATCCCTGCAACCATGCTGTCTACGCTTCGTGTAGCACGTTACCATACCCCACGCAAGACTCGCTTCCGATGCTGCGGCTTACAGCTTATCGGGCGGACGTTTGCAATCCGCTATATGGAGCGCCCTTAGCAGGGCGCACTGACAGGCACCAATGTACGAATTACTCTGTTTGTATATCCTTGTAGTTTTACAGTATACTAAGGTTATGCGGTATTAATCCGCACGAATCTTAATTTGACCTAAACTATACCACATTGATACACGGTTCATGGATTCCACCAACTTTATCAGTCAGGGATTTGACAGATGAAACAATCACTATTTTTGTGTTTCCACTTTCCAATCCTGAAGCTGTCTTGTTTCTGAATCAAAGTTTACTCCGATTTTGAATAATTTACGTTCATCAGCTAACCATGGATCAGCGTAGCGCATATCATCAATCTGTTTCAATGCTCCATCTGCACTATCGTCACGCTTGAACTCGAATATGTAGATGAACTTCTTTGTTTCTACAATACAATCAATTCGTCCGGTATTTGTGTGCATTTCACAGGCAGCATATTTCCCGAGAAGAGTCATTGTAATATAAATAACCGTCTGAAAGTAGTGCTCAAAAACCGGCTCATTAGTAGTGTATGTAATACTGGAAAATAATGACTTGAACACCCTGTTAATCCCTTCCAGATTCCCATTTTCTACATGTCGTTTAAGCGTCAATATGTCCTTGCCGGATCCCGTACCGCACTCATCTACATATTCCGGCATAAGACTCTGAAGGAACGCATAGCGTACTTCCTCGTTAGGTAAACACAATGTATACACATCGTCTTCAGAATAATCAGCAATCGTAAGATAACCGGTCTGATAAAGTAATGGAACCGGATCAGGATTTTCCACCCTGTAATCTGAAAGCAATGCTTCTGTCGATTGCAGTGTCTTGTTTTCAAACTGGCGAACATCAAATTCTATCTGCTTAAGTCTGTGCACAAGAAATGTAGGTGTTCCTGTTTCATACCAGAAGGATCCAAAACGTCTCTTTTTTAATGCCGTTAACAAACTGTATGGGTTGTAAAGAGCAACTCCGTCAGCTGAAAAATGATAGCCATCATAAGTCTTTCTTAATCGGCCGATACATTCTTCATTAGATAATGAAAGTTTTTCAGCCATCCTCTTTATTTCAGGTTCAAGCATTCCGGTAAGTTCTTCTTCCGTTATCCCGCATATTCCCGAATAATCATCATCAAATGATATATCCTCGAGCTGATTTAAATCACTGAAAATACTTACTTTGCTGAACTTCGTAACCCCGGTAATAAAGATAAACTGAATATACGCATCCTCGCTTTTCAGACAACTGAAGAACCCTTTGAAAACCTCCTTATTGTGTTCTACCAGGTCAATATTCTCCATAGTTTCCAGGAGCGGTTTATCATACTCATCTACAAGAACGACACATCGCTTTCCACTCTGCTCCGCAGCAGCCCTGATCACTCTCTTGAAACGAACAGCTAATGTCTGTTTTTCTGTGGGAATAACTTTATACTTGCTTTCCCAATCAATTAAGTGATCATCAAGTATTCCTTCCAAAACCTCAGTGCCGTTGTAATTATCACGATTAAAATCGAGATAAAACACCGGGTATTCTTGCCAGGCTTCCTTATTATCTTTCTCCAGTTCTTCGATCTTAAGCCCTTTAAAAAGCTCTTTTTTTCCTTCCCAATATGCTTTCATAGTAGAAAGAAGCAAGCTCTTACCGAACCTCCTGGGTCTGCTCAGAAAATATGGAACACTGGTGTGAACCATACGGTAAATAAACTCTGTTTTATCTATATACAGATTATTATTCTCTATAATCTTTTCGAAACTCTGAATGCCTATAGGCAGATTTCTTTGTTCATGTCCCATTCTTCAGGCCTCCTTCCTTCACCACAATAAAAGAGCCGGGTGTTAGATCCCCCTTAAGTTCCCTTCATCATTATGATACTCTTCAACTGTATATATTGCAAATTTCCGTCAATCTATAATCTCTTCGACAAACCCTTACTTTGGTGCAAGAAGGGATATCACATTTTTCCATTTCCTGTTAATGAACGAAGCCAATATGCGGTTCAAGGTTTAACTTCCCAACGTGCCGGTCTCCCAAGGATAATACTCCTTCCCCTCCAAGATATCCGCAATCCTCTCGCAAGCATGCCCATCACCGTAGGGATTACAAGCTCCGGACATCTTTTCGTATCCCATTTTATCCTCCTAACCCAAGCCTTGATTCTCACAGTATGTTCATACCTACACAATATAGAGATGGCAACCCTCAGCCATCGTAAATCAGACATCTAAATTAACCACAATGAGGCCTTAACTCAACGTTTTTCTCCTCCAACAATCCGACGATTTACATTACAGCTTCCACATCGCTTTTTCTCGAATATTGATTTCCTGATTTGTATCATCATACTCAGCCTGCCAAAATTTAATTTCTCCAAGTTCTTCTCTACGCTCAACTAATTTTTCCATGATGCATTTTTTATCATATTCGGATGTCCTGATTCCAAATATAATGCCCTTTAATATTTTGGGGTCGTATTTTATATTTCTACTTTCAGGAGTATTTAGGTCGTTAAACATGTCTATCCGTGTAATCCGGTACTCTTGCTCATATTCCCAGGCTTTCATTTTTCTATATGTCTTCGCCTCATAAGCTTTCCAATAATTATCTCTCCATGCATTCACATCCGAAAAAGATTTATAGCAATCACTTATACCGTCTGTTCCTTTAAGCCATTCTTTTATCTGTGAGATTGTAAACCTTCCAAATGTTTCAAAAAAGTTCCTCTCAATCAGCTCTCCTTCATAGTACACTGGACGAGGTTTATTTACACTATCTGACGCATCGTCAAAATCATAAACGAGGCAGACTCCTTTATGACTATCAGCATAGTTTCCCCACATTGCTGAATTATTATTTTTCGTGGAGAAGCAAACAGTATAACTTTTCGGATAGATCATTTGCTTTAGGTGTTCCATTGTGCTGAAATGTGAGGTCTGAGAGATGCTTCCACTCGCCGGTAGAATAATTCTGAAGATCATTAATCATCTGATCTATCTGCGGTTTATTAGTTATGATTATGACTGGTGACTCGCCCAATATTTCTGTATTGCTTCTATACGCCATTACCGAATCTCCTATTCCTATTTCAAATCAATTATCATGGATTTTAATAGATGCTTGCTTTCCAGCTTTTGCTCACAAACCATTACATAATTCCCCCGAATTCGACTTATAAATTGTCCTTAATCTGCTATAGTTTTTTAAAATTTTGAGCAATTTCCTTGTCAATAGTTCCGAGCAAAAGTTTATAAAAATTTCGAGTACACGGTTCATCCCTTCTTGGATATAGTTTATCAATTACGATTTGCTTCGAATTCTTCAATCAATTTCTGGCAATCATCCAGCCACCCACTATTCTCAGCTTTCTTATGACATTCCCGAGCAAGATACAAAGCATCATCGACTACTCCAGCAGCTATAATTTCTTCTTTCTTATTTTCAAGCTCCGCAGCAAGTCGTCTTTTTGCTCCAATTTCTACAAGCTTTAGATTTCGTAATGCCTTAATGCCCAACGCAACATCAATATTCAAAATTTTTGATACAAGCCGTCTCTCTGTTCCAGTATCATCATGGCCATTAATTACATCTACACATTCGGCAAGAAAGTCCTGGGTATAAGCTCCTGAAGGCATCAGTTGATCAAGACAATCAACCGCTAATCTACTAATACCCTGTTCAGGAGATCCGATCAAGTCAAGGACTGTTTCTTTATCCAAACAATGGTACGAACATAATCGGGTAAGGATATCCTTTCGGATTTTCTTTCCTTCATATTCGTCTATGAGTACCTCTTTAAGATCTTTAATATCCTGATCACTCAGCTTCACTTCTGATCGTAGAAGATACACCGCAATTTCTTTTTGCTTTGCTATTGTGTACGCCTTTACTGCCAATTCAAACAGCTTCCCCAGTTGGTCACTTAACTCCTTTTCGAAGGACGCTGCACTGTACTCGACAATAGTCAGATCCCGTTCCTGCTCGATCATTTCAATCAGATCATATATTTTCTGAAATTCCTCAGACTTGCCGGATACACTTTTTAAGGAACGATAGGTCTTTATCGTCTGCTCTTCACAGAGAATGATGAATGGTTTTCCTAAACGTAAAGCTTCATTGAACTCTACAGTCCAAGTGATCGATCCATAATTCTGGTTGATTACAAACACACAAACATCAGCGTCTTTAACACTTGCCTTTGAGTTCGCTACGGATGAGGAAACAAGGCTATTCTCATATGTGTGAGAGCCCCTTAAGAAGCTCATCGGCTTTGCACCAAATTCCTCCACAACTTTTGCGAATGAAGAGTAGATTTGATTTGTATCGGCTGAACCGCATAACATGATTCTCATTTTATTGACTTCCTTTTAGCTTGCGATGCCATATTTTAGATTTTTATTTTGCAGATGATTTTTAAGTTCATGCCTAATGAAATAAGTCTTGCCACATCCCCACTTGCCATTGATAAGAAGCACATATTGATACATTCGATGATTTATAAATCTGTCTATACCTTTTGCCTCGTTCCATTTCTGGTTACTTTGGCATACCACTTATGTCTACTTTCCCTACTTCAAACTTTTCCTCCAACTGACTTTCATTGAAATACCGTTCAAGTACCGGATAGTCCAAACCTGTGGTCGACTGCTCTTTTGCATACTTAGTGTATGCTCAGTAACCGCCTGATTTTTTCAAACGGCTACCTCATAAAAATATTTGAACCTTGAAAATATCAGAATTAATTTTTGGAACAAAGAAAGCCTCAGGAGGCAATCTAAGTTCATGGATATGATCGACAGGGCTATAGAGCTTCGACTTGTTTCTTCAAGCTTGGTCATGATTAATCCATGACCATGACTATGTTTTGATAATGCAAATTTTCGCTCTACCTCAATTCTGTCAACGCTATCCACGTACTCTGTACGTTTATCGATTGAAACATTCTTCCCTGGTCTTCATAAAGCCGGGCCTGAACAGTGTGAACATTGTTTTTATACATGTATTCCTGCTGTTCATACACTTTATCAATGACCGCTATTCTTTCCATCTGGTGCTTGTCAGGATAGTAGCCATAACTCATGAACCAGTCAATGTAATTCCTGTCACGCCTGATGTATTGGAGTTCTATTTCATCCCAGGGAATCATAGCAGCTTTTTTTATCCATTTATTCTCTGGATCAAGTTTTAGACCCATTGGCTGATTGAAATCTCCGAGACTAAACTGATGATTTTGATTTTTCTTATACATGGGATTCTCCGCGAAAAGTGCAAGGTTTTTGAGAAATTATGATGTAATTCCTTGCATCAATTATCTCACGTATAGGCAAAAAAAGTCAGCAATTTCAAGGCATTTTAGTTCTTGAGCATACACTAATTATACCGCATGATCGGGGAGTGATATCTGCCTAAAATAATCAGCAGTTACCGCCTCCCACAATCTGCCGTCGGACATCTTGTCCGCGTAATTCAAGAATCTTGTCCGGGTATTGCAGGAATCATCATACACGGTACCAATGTCGAAAAAATCCTTTACAGCCAATCATTCTCTATGCTACACTACGCCTCTAGGATGTCACCTATAGCACGAAAGTGTGGTGGACGGTAGGCCTTCCGATTTGTTCGGAGGTCGAATATTCAAATGTAATGATGCCACCTCCGAACGGTAACTAATGTACTGGAGCTTATGCTCCTAGTCTTCACCGGAAAGGAGGCAAATGCAGATGTTGACGATAGAAGGATTAATCGCAGTTATCAGCCTCGCGCTGTCAGCGTTCGGTCTCGGATACGCCATCGGACGCAATAGCAAAAACGCAAGAGAATAGCCGCCCCGGTCTGGTAAACTGAGCAGCTATTCTTTAGTTTGTTTTAGGAAGCCTACCGTTTAGCCGGTGGCATCCTTTTTATTTATCTTTACGCCTTTATCTTAACATTCTCGGACCACTCTGTCAAACAACGCCAATCACCTAGGCTACGTTTATCCCTACTAATTCGGAACAAGGCTTTTCATTTTGTCAAGTCTTTCGAACAACTGTTCGCAAATTGTTCACAGGTCGAGTAGACTGGGGGATTGCTCCCTCTGCCCCTCACAGAATTCCGGACGTGCGGCTTTTCCGCATCCGGCTCTTTACGAGACTAATCATTCGTGTATCACTGCGCATAGATACTTACGTATATTTTCGCTTTGGCTAAAGGGTAGCAGGAGTCAAGCATATGTAAGAAACTATTCCATGAATAGCTTTTCTTCTGACTTCTTCTGTTGAGCCAATAAAATAGACTCTTAATAACCTCATACCTAAAAGATTTAATACTTCGCAAGTTGTCTGTAATCCCGTAGTGATGAAAGTTACCAACCAAGATTTCGTTCAATTTCTTCACGATGTCCTTAGTCTTGAGTAATCGCATCTCGCCAATCTTTCTATGGATTTCCTTCAGCTTCTTGCTGAATTTCTTCCTGCTGGTTTTCCTCTTAACTCTGAACCTTCCGTTCCGGCTTTGGGAACAGTAGTGTGTAAATCCCAAGAAAGTAAAAGTTTCCGGTTTTGTTCCTCGATTACGGCAGTTGTCCTCCGCAAATTTCCCAAACTCAATCAGACGGCTTTTCTCTTCTTTCTTCCTTCTCTGTGTATGGAGAAGCCTACCTCTGCGTGCAGCAAATGTTTCCTATATTGATCTCCGGATCTATGGTCAATGCCAATGAATCGATGGTCTTCGCAAATGCCGCTCCGACAGCAATCATGCTAAGCGCCAGGGAAATGAATATCACTTTTAAAAATCGCTCTGCTCTTTTCACAACTCTGCTCCCTTCTTAAATAGTTTCCTGCATCAGATCACTGAATCTTTATCTACACTAATAGTATCTGCTAATCTACCCCATAAACAATCAACAATATTGACTCGGATCAGCTACAATGTTAATATACTAATTGAAAAGAAGTGCTACCGATAGACGGTTAGCCCTTAACTAAAGTTTAATAAAAAATAATCGCTCAAGTTTTCCAGGCTTTGGGGCGATTATTTTTTTGCAATCTTATATACAAGACCAATGATAGCAACAATCAAAATTCCAAACTGGAATAAATCCGAATAACTACCCATGGAGTCCTCCTTTCCGGAGGGCATCACAAATCCCTCCGAATGAAGGGCTAACCGCCTACCGTTTTACTGGTAGCACATCTTGAATTTTAGCAAACATATATTCGCAAGTCAATCACTCCATAGTTTGTGTCTTTATTCAGGTATAATGTAAACTTCCGGATTAATTATTGTCATCAGCCAGGTAAATGCTAAAAAGCATTACCTGGCTGATAACCTTAAAGTTCGGAACAAAATCTGTTGTTCTGCTTTAATCAACAAAATATCAAATAGTATTTTAAATATTTCTCGGAAACTCTAGAGCTGCATACTCACTATCATTAATCGTGTTGATATCGTCTGACAATGCTTTTACTTCTATAGTCAAGTCTACCAGCAGATTGCCGTTGTCATCAAATACAGCTTGATTTGTGTTAGCCTCTATATCTTTATAATTATAGGAAAAGGTCTTATCAGTAGTACCATATGAATTTGATCTTACTCCATTAATCTTGTAAGACACTTCATACCCGCTTGCACCTTCTATCGCTTCCCATGTAACTTTATACCGCTCATCAAGATCCTCCGAATCAGGAGAAGCCCAGCATAGATTTGAAGGTGCAGCAAGACGATCTGTCGGGTCACTGTAATTAAATACAACTCTTGTAATATGGTTCCCATCAATATCAGCCATACTACTTACCTTGTTCCTTGAAACACCTACCACCCAGACATATTCACCTGCTCCGGTATTATAATGACGGAACAGTGAACTATCATTGTAGGAAGTGTATCCTGTCTTGCCACGACTGTAAATGAGAGTATCCCATCCATCATCTGTAGTCTTTCTTAACTCATATGCATAGTAAAGCTTTTTGTTCATGTTATTGATTTTTACAGAACCATCGGAACTTATCTCTGCAGCAGGAGCTTCCACGTCATCATAAGTGATCCACTTAGCATAGAACTTAACACCTTTGTCTTTCTCAGGTATTATTGCATTTATTTCCTTCTCTGAAAGAATTTCTTCACAATCACTTGTCAATGACCAGCCGGCAAAAATTAATGATTCGTCAACATTATAAATATTGTCATCAGGAAGTGTATTGCCATTAGACCCTATTGCAGCTCCTCGATGTACACATATTTCCTCTGTTGTCTTTGACTGATCTGAATCGAAATAACCTCCTCCGGCATCAAACACTACTCTGTAGCCGTCGCTCCAGCTCCATATTGCATAAAGAGTTGCATCCTCTGTGGCTGTATAGTAGCCTCCGTACTGACCGGTAATCATATATTCGCCTTCTACATCGGTTGCCCAGCCTTCAAATGTATAATTCTCTCTGGTTGGTATATCAAGATTGAAGCCAGTGTACGGATCTACTGAGATATACTGTTTGTCAAAACCATTGATCAAACCCTGGTTTGCATCCAGTGTGATTTCCACAGTATCGCCATATGTCTCTACAAAGGTCCAACCAAGATCTTCTGACCAGCTACCCGGATAATAACCGCTGCTTTCACCAGGCATAGCCCGGACAATAAAATTATAGGTCATACCATCTTTAAAACGCCAATTTGTAGTATCTCTTAAATCAAATTGCATTTCATCAACATGGGTTGTAGCATACATACCTTCATCATCTAAAACCTTGATTTCATATCCTGCCGCATCGTCAACTGCATTCCAGCAAAGGATATTACCAATTATGTGAAGATTCTGAGGAGTACCTAAACGATTCGCCGTAGTCATTAACTCTGCAGGTTCCGAATAATCACTGTCTAAGCTCTCATTAACATTATCGGACATTGCCTTCACAGAAACCGAAACATTAGCAAACAGAACATCAGCATCATCTTCAGATATAACTTCCTCATCTTCAAGAAGTACATAATACATGTTATATGATGTATCTGTAACATTAACTATGCCCATTTCTCTTCCGTCAACAGCATAGCTCAGAGCATAATAGCTTGCTCCATCAACTGCATCCCATGATACTGTGTAAGGTGTTGCTGAACCGGTACCGGCCCATGCCACGTTAACAGGTGTGGATAATATATTATCCGGTTTTTTGTATTCAAAGACTTTCTCGATCTTATCACTGCTTGTCAGCCCATTTGATACACTAAGCAAACATCTAAATTTACGGGCATCGTATTGACCGTATCTCAATATTTCGGATCGCACATTATAATCCGTGTATGATGTTTTTCCGGAAGTGTGTCCATTATATATATGAACCCACGTATCGTGGATGTACTCATTATCCATGTAAACCTGCAGCTCCCATGAATAGTTTAAGCCTTTAGACATATTGTTAATCACAAGAGTTCCATCGTCATCAAATCTTACATCAGGAGCCCCAATGTCTTCAGGAGAAATCCATACTGCATAGAAAGTAGTATTTCCGGTAGGAACATAATTATAAATATCTTCAATAATATCCGTTCCATTCTCAGATAATGACCATCCACTGAAAATCATAGACCCATTACTATTATAAATGCTATAGTAACCGCCCACAGGATATCCCTCTTGGATATATTCTTCATATGTTGTCATTGACTCATCGCCATTAAAATATCCACCTTCTCCGGCATTAAATGTTACTTTATATGTCTCATTCCATCCTGCATAGAATATCGTATCTGACTCAGGAACATAATCAAGGATATCATAATTACCATTCTGATCCTTAGGATACTCACTTAAGTTCTCATCTAAGTACCACTTGTCAAATACATATCCCTCCCTTGTAGGATAATCATCAATATAATCAATACTGTTACCCTTAATCATCCATGAAGTATGAACCTCATTATCATCATAGAAGAGGCCTCCATTACCATTAAAGGTTAATGTTAATGATTCAGAACTTTTTGCATACAAAGTCATATTTCGATCCGGGGTAAACTCATAAAGATCTTCTATCTTATCTTTGAATTCCGGATCTTTATACCATCCGCCAAATGAAAAATGCTGATTATCTTCATATTCGGTATAAGGGCAATAATCTATAATGGATGTCTCAGGAGGAATTATTATTGATAATTCCTTCTTGTTCTTATCACCCTCAAAATAACCGTCATTTGTCACGAATGTTATCGTGTAACCCTTAACCCATATAGCATAAAGAGTAGTATTTGAATAGAAAACCTCTGAATCAGTTATGCAATCCTCCGGACCGGCATTTGCTGATCTGGCCCATCCCGAAAATAAATACCCATCTCGTGTTGCTCCGGGATATGCAATTTCTGCAAATGTTGCTCCACTATTGAATGGCCAACTAAGAGATTCATACTCTCCATTGATCACGCCACCGTTTCCATCGAAAGTAATAGTGTAGGTATCTGTTATTACAGCTGTCAATGTAACATCAGAATTTGGAATATATTCCCAGTTATATACGATTTCATCTGTGTTTCCTACACGCCATCCCTGGAAATTTTTGCCTTCAGACAAATTAGATACATTAGCGTGTTTTATCCAACTACCATCAACAACATACTCAACAGCAGTTTCCAACTCACCATATTCAGTTACATATGTAACCTTGTGACCATCACCCCATATTGCATAAAGTGTGGTGCTTTTATCAAAAAAGTATTTATTGCTGAAATCATACTGAACTTCATTAGGTCTAGCGTTCGGATTGGTACTGAAACCATAGAGAGCATAACCATCCTTGTATACATTTTCAGGCATATGTACATAATCATCAAGGGATGCAACCTCTCTTGTTCCCATCGTATTAGAACCACTATCATGTCCACCGTTATAGTCAAATGTTACTATGATGTTGCCTGATGGAATAGTAACGATAGCTTCGTCACTGATTACAATGTTGTTCTGACCATCTGTGATGACACAGCGTACTGCCATTCCGTCATAGTTCGCCTTCATCTTCAAAGTTAGACTGCTATTACCATTTACGGAGTCAGCCACCTTCTTCCATACTTTCGTTCCGGCATATTTAAATTCCCAGTCATAGCTTAGTCCTTTTCCATCCGCTTCTACACTCCATATTGCATTACTGCCTACTTCTGCTTCTGTATTCTCCGGCTGCCCTGTGATTCTGAGTACTGATGGTACTACTACTGTTGCCTCTTCACTGGTGACACTGTTTTCCTTTTCATCTGTGATGATACAGCGTACTGCCATTCCGTCATAGTTCGCCTTCATCTTCAGAGTGAGACTGCTATTACCATTTACGGAGTCAGCCACCTTCTTCCATACTTTCGTTCCGGCATATTTAAATTCCCAGTCATAGCTTAGTCCTTTTCCATCCGCCTCTACACTCCATATTGCATTACTGCCTACTTCTGCTTCTGTATTCTCCGGCTGCCCTGTGATTCTGAGTACTGATGGTACTACTACTGTTGCCTCTTCACTGGTGACACTGTTTTCCTTTTCATCTGTGATGATACAGCGTACTGCCATTCCGTCATAGTTCGCCTTCATCTTCAGAGTGAGACTGCTATTACCATTTACGGAGTCAGCCACCTTCTTCCATACTTTCGTTCCGGCA
>NZ_AUJX01000059.1 GCF_000424445.1 Oribacterium sp. NK2B42 | reverse complement strand
TCAATACCACCGAAAGAGGCAGTATCCAAAGTCATGGGGAGAATCAAAGGAAAGAGTGCGTTGATGATCTTCGATAGGCACCCGGAATTTCGGGAAAGAAATAATCGACATTTTTGGGCAAGAGGTTATTACTGCGAAACGGTAGGAAATGTTAATGAAGCTACAATAAAAAAATATATAGAAGATCAAACTAAAGCAGATCGTGCGGAAGGATAATGAGAACCACTTTTAAGTGGTAACCAGTAACATCAGAATGGTTTGCTAGACCGCCTTTAGGCGGAATCACAACACTTGCCCCGGAAGGGGCTAACTCAAACCACCAGCAGGGCTGGTGGTACTGACTTAGGGGAACCCACCTGAATCTATTGGTAAATCTGTATATTTCAAAATATAAACCTCTCTAACATTTGATGATTTCAAGTTAGAGAAAGTCCCGAAGGACTCCCTCTGTTTTTCTAAAAAGGACTCCTTCTTAGTTAGAAGTATAACATAACCGTAATGTCCTCTCAATCTTTGCTAAAATATGGTTCAATCCATTAATTATGGTGGTATGACTTTGTTATGGTTTATCGGATAAATCACTTTATAGCTTTCTCCATCGCTTGTGATCTGTATCTCTCCGTTTTTCACTGTTTCGAGGATTTTGACGTCATGGCTTTTCAGTATTTCTAGTGTCTCCTTATGAGGATGACCGTATCTGTTATTGTTTCCGTAGCTCATGATAGCAACTTCGGGGGTCATGAAATCAAGAAGTTCTTCAGATGTGCTTGTGAGGCTTCCATGATGACCGACTTTGAGGATATCAATATCTGGGGTTTCAATGATTTGATCGGATAACAATCCATCAACGTAGTCAAGCATTTTGTATTCGCATTCCTTATCCATGTCGCCTGTAAAAAGCATACTGAAATTTCGGTAGTTTAGAAGCATGCCGATGGAGTGACTGTTGGCTTCTTCGATGTAGTTGCCGGTAAGAGGATAAAGGCCGGTTAGCTCCAGATCCTTCACCTTAAGTTCGCTGCCTGCGCCAAAATACCGTATTTCAGTATTCTTTTCGGAGGCGGCATTTTTTAACTTGTTGTATCTATCATCGTTTTCAGCAGGCAGAGGGAGCACCAGTTTTTTGATTCGTATATCTTCACATTCTTCAAGAAGATATAGGATGCCACTGTAATGGTCTGAATCGCAGTGGGTGATAAAAGCTATATCGATCACGTCTATCCCCTGGGACTCAAAGTAGGGGATCAACATATCTTCAGGCAGTTTCTTTTCTGAGGTGGAACCACCATCGACAGTTATCACCATATCCTCATATCTTATGACCAGCCCATCCCCCTGACCTACGTCTATGGCGGTGATTTCGAGACCGGAGGGTGGCTTTCTTATGAGCAGAAAACACCCGGTCAAAATAACAAGTACAGCTATTTTAGGCATGATGGAATACAAGTGCTTTGTTTGCCGTGACATGAGGTTCTTTTTCTTAAGAGTTTTCAGGTGGAGTACCGTGAGAATCAGTATGCTGAGCAAAGAATAGTAGATTATGATACTTTTTATACCCGGTCTTCCTAAAAGAAGTGAGGAATAAGGTATCTCTTTCATCGCGATGCACAGGTTGTTATAGAGCCTGAGAATATAGTGTCCAAACCCAATCGAAGCTATTCCGAGCATCACTGAAAAGAAGGATAATGTCACTGCCAGAAGCCCGCTGTAAACTACATAACTCATCAGCGGCAGGACGATGAGATTAAGTGAAAGTCCGTATAATGGGAATCTGAAAAAGTGATACAGGATAACGGGCAGAGTCATGATCTGTAAAAACAGAGACATATAGACACCGTTTAAAAAGCTGTTTTTAGGATGAGGCAAAAGGTTGCCGATACCCAAGGCAAAAACCGCCATAAAGCTAAGCTGGAAGCCGGAACTGAAGATGATATAGGGCTCGTCCATGACCAAAAGGATGCAGGAAAGTGCCAGTGCAGTCAGCATGTCATAGCTTCTTCCGATAGCTGCTCCCAGGAACTTCATAAGCAGCATGATAACAGCGCGGATAGCTGACCCGGAGCTTCCGGTGAATATTCCGTAGGATAGGATCAAAACGGCTCCTCCCACTCCTGCGATTTTTTTGGAAGCACCGAAGTGTCTCAGCAACGCATAGAATCCGGCTCCTATTATGGAAAGGTGAAGTCCCGAGACCGCAAGGATATGAGCTATCCCCATATCCTGA
Organism: Oribacterium sp. NK2B42; assembly: GCF_000424445.1. Taxonomy (GTDB): domain Bacteria; phylum Bacillota; class Clostridia; order Lachnospirales; family Lachnospiraceae; genus Oribacterium. The sequence continues at coordinate 14,676 of NZ_AUJX01000059.1, read as the reverse complement.
TAAAGGTCACGTATCGCTTCATCCATGCCGGATTTATCTCCCACCAGAATTGCCTTATAGATGCCGGAATCTGTTTCGTCTGCAATCTCATCCAGCTTCATACAGACCAGGTTTCTGAACCTTTGTAGCCCTGCCTTGAAGGGCTCCGGTTCACCTCCGATGATTTCATAACTATCTCCATATACTGATCCGCTTATGCTGAGAGTCCGGTAATATAGTTCAAAATCAAACTGCCCTTCGTTACGGACACCTTCCGGAGGGAGAACTGTTCCGTGGATTTCGATGATCTCACCAGGGTATGGACCATCATCCGGAATGGTGTCGAAAGCAGTTTGTGAAAATGCTTGTTTTGGAAAAGAAAATGATTGCTCGCTGTGAGAGGTGTTTTTTGGGGCACCTGAAGATAAAACGGATTTTTCATAGGAGTGGCTTTGCGGATCATCAATATCCTCTTTTGACAGGTATATCATCAAAGTTCCCACCGGCTGATCATATCTTTTTTTCATTTTCTCTGAAGCATCCGCCGGTAATGATTCTGCACTTCCATAGGCACTGGAAAGCAGAGCATCCTTCAGGATGATTTTTTCACTTTTGGAACCGGAGGTATGACTCACCACCGTCCCCCTGATGGAGACATTAAGATCCTCGAAAGCAGTGATCTTTTCCTGACAGGCATCGATAATCCTGCATGAGCATTGATATCTTGCAATGCCTAAGATGAACACGGCAAACAGAAGTGCCGAAGCACCCCGATTTAGTCGCTTGCTTTTTAAACCATGGAATAAAACACCGCTGAAAAGAACTCCTGCGGCGATCTCTGGAAAAAGCCCTGCCTCTTTTGCTGTTACACACACTCCAAGTACGAACACAAACGCAATCAGAAGCAATGGTCTTTTATAGTTCATAGGAACACATCATAGCAGAAGATGGGCTTCGCCGCAAGGGGGAAAGTACCTGGCAATGATTTACTGAACAGTGACAGTCCGGCCGGACAGCAGCACTTCATACACTTTTCACCACCTAAATCAACCTTTCGGTTGACGTATTTTTTCCCGGAAATTGATATGCTGATTATGATAGGAGCCGATCAGATGTGCATCTGTATGTCAGAGATAAACGGCGAAAACATGCGTTTATAGAGGAGGAAATCTGATATGAAGAAGCGTTATTTTTTATTATGTGGAATGATGGGTATGATGCTGTCGATTTCAGCCTGCGGTGGAAAGCCTCAAGAGACAACTGCTCAAGAAACAATTGCTCAGGAAACAAAGGCTCAGGAGACTAAAGGGACACAGACTACTGCAGCTCATGATGCGACAACAGCTGAAGCTCCGGAGGAAACAGAAGAGGAAAGTACTGACGGGGAAGCGGCAGAGGATATGGATGAGGATACTGAAGAAGAGTCGGTTTCCGGGATGACAAAGGAGCGCTTCACCAAGTATTTTGACCTTCTGCTCAGTGAAAACGGAATAAACAAGGACGATTTCTATGTGGAATACGGCGGCAGGAAATATTGGTATGATGAGCTTGATGAGCTTTACGATGCGGCTGAGGAGGCCGGCGGAACCATCGATGTAAGCCTTATGGGTGAGGCAGAGGACATGCTTGATCTGGAAATTATGTCTAACTACCTTGATTTCATGTCCGATTGGGATGCAGGAAGCTCTGACGAAAGCATTTCCAAGGAGTTTATCGACCGCTTCTACGGAGACTGGCATGGTGTTGTAAGGTTTAAGGACTGCACCGGAAAATATGCGGATTCCCTTGGCGCTGATCCGGACTGGGTAACAAGTATAGCTCGTTTCTGGATCGATACCGACGGATATGTGGTGCCGTTTATCGGTGTCCATGTGGAGGATACACCCATTGAGAACCTTGAAGCCACATTGGATCCTGAGGACGACTGTATGTACCTCAGCGGTTCATGGATCAACGTGGATTTTGACTATGTACCCATGACTGAGAAAGACGGCACGCTTCATGCGGAGATCCCTATCTCAAAGGATGCGGGATCCTTCACTATGGTATTTAATTTAAGACATCTCAATGATATCGGCTGGACAGATGAGGATCCGGCTCTTCCGAGAGATTATATAGAAAACTGTCAGGGCTGGAGCTTTGATAAGCTGGCAGAATCCAATGGCTATACAAGCTATGATTACCCTTCCTACGGTGAGAGAGAGGAGCCGGAGTACCCTGTTCAGTTCGTAAAGGAAGAGGCAAAGCAGGATACCGGGAAGTCTACTGCAGAGGCAGATGGAGTTGTATCACTAAGCACTCTGGAGGCTGCGTATAAATGGCTTGATGGGGAGCTTGACAAATCCGGTCACGATCCTATCACCTATGAAGCGGTTCGTGACCATATGGGAGTAGATGGAAAGATACTGAAATCTTCCCAGTGGACTGCTGAAAAGCACAGATATGAATGGACCACTGCTGATGGAAAGAAGTATCTGTCAGTGACCTTCACAGTGGGAGCCGACGGATCTGAGATTTACAGCCAGATGACCGGTTCTATCGTCCAATAAGAAAGGATGACTGCGCTTACAAGGAAAAGTGTCGAACTTCAGAGGATTTGCCGGAACTCAGCAGGCTTCCGGCAGAGTATGGGTGACAGTTAATCGGCTTAACTGTTATGAATATGGAGCTTACGGTATAAAAGACCGGAAGATCTTTCTGTACGACAGGGAAAGGAGAAGATATAATGAAGATAATATCAAGGATTTCAGCATTGGCCTCTTTATTGGTTCTTATGTTTGTCATGAATGCGGCGGCCGGAAGTTGGCAGCAGAACGGCAACGGATGGTGGTGGAATAACGGGGATGGAACCTATCCCTCAAACGGCTGGGCCTGGTGTGACGGGAATTATGACGGGACAGCGGAATGCTACTATTTTGATCAGAACGGCTACTGCCTCATGAATACTCAGACACCTGATGGCTATCAAGTCAATTCCTCCGGAGCATGGATAGTAAACGGGGTGGTACAGACCCGGTATGTAGGCGTGCAGGAAACCATAAGTAACGATCGTCCGGATCCTGATCAGGGTTATCAGGGCGGCGTGGCTCAGGACTATACCCTGGCAGGATATCTGTCACTGACCACCTCGGAGGAGGGCGCCGGTTTTGGGTACCTGAGTCTTAATAACGACGGAACAGGCGTGATCAAATTGGATCAGGACAGTCCGGAGTATCAGCTCACCTGGACGAGCTCCGGGGATGAGGTGCTCATTACCTACGGCTTCGACACCCATAGAGGATACTACTATGAGGATCTGGCACAGATCCGTATCCCCATTGCGGACAATGTTTACTACTTTCAGGCGGTATGATACCGGTGGGAAAAGGACAGGAAGGAAAGGATAGAACATCATGAATCAGTCATCAGAGTCGAAAAGAATCATTCGGACGACTCTGATGATTTTTTTTGCGGGAATCCTTGTCTACAATATCGGCTTCAGTCCCATTAACGGAGGAGGACTGATCTATACTGCCATGGTTCTTTATTGGGGGCTGTCGGTAAGACAGCGTCCGGTGCTGCCTGCCATTGAAAAGCGTATATGGGGAATCGTCATTATGATGATGCTCCTGTTGCTTCTTCGGTGGCTCCGGTATCAGTTTGCGGGAGAGCTGCAGCCCGGTGAGCTAAGGTTTCTATGGTACAGCTATTATCTTCCCTTTTTGATGATCCCCCTCCTCAGTATGGATGCTGCGTTCCTCGTGGGAGACCGGCCGGATCACGATTTAAGGAGATGGCTCCAGGCGCTCTACGTAATCTGCATTGTGCTGATCGTTCTCGTTCTGACCAATGATCTGCATCAGCTAGCCTTTTGCTTTATGGAAAAAGGAAGACAACAGGAGCAGGGGCTTAGGTACGAATATGGTCCTGTTTACTATGGGGCGGTTTTATGGGTTGTGGGATGTACTGCCGGTATGCTTCATCACCTTATAATGGAGAACCGCGCTTTTAACGGGAGAAGGATCCCATGGCATCTGGCTTCTGTCCTCATCATTCCGGTGATTTATTTCCTTATGTATTACCTTGCCCTTTTTCCTACCTTTAAAGGGCGCAGGATACTCCAGCTCCCGGAGGCCTATTGTATTTCCTTTATCTGTCTTCTGGAATACTGCCTCTATATCGGCTGGTTTCCCATGCAGCTTATACAGGAGAAGGAACGAGAGATACATGACGCCACACTTAGCTATGAAAAGCAGAACCGGATGTATGAATCCATGTTTCTGTCTGTGTCGGGACAGCTTAAGCAGGTCAGTGAGATTCTTGATAAGGCAGATGGGGATGAGGCGGAGTTCAGATCCTCCATGGCTAAGGCATGCGTTCTGACTGCCTATATGAAACGCCGGTGCAATCTGGTGCTGAAATCATTGGAGATTCAGAGGATGCCTGTTTCAGAGCTTAGGGTTGCTGTGGCGGAAAGCCTTGAGTATCTTAGGCTTAATGGGGTTATGGGTGCAGTGTTTATGGAGAATGGAGACACTGAACTTCCGGGAACCCTTTTGTTAGAGGCATATGATTATTTTGAAGAGGTGGCAGAGCTTGCCATGTGTGGTGCTGAAGCGCTAATGGTCAATTTAGAGGCTCCTGATGGGAAGCTGAGTCTTCGTATGACTTTGGAAAACCCGGATGCTGATCTCCCGTCCGGGTTCATGGAAAATACAGGATTCGATCATGACGAGGAAGTTTACTATTTTATCTGGCCTTCCAAAGAGACCGCCAAAAAGCCTTTGAAACAGACGGACAGAAGGATGGATGAAAGAGCTTTTTTTAAGCCTGATGAGCTTATGCCGGAAAAAGCCGGTGAGGGTAAACAGCTTTTGGAAATATCGGAAAGCTCCACTGAGGAAACACAAATGCTCAGTACGGAATTTTCCAGGCTGGACAGGCTGATCACGGCTTATACCATTGAGAAGGAGCAGCTTGATGCCAGGATCCGTATACATGATGATTTCGGGAAAATGCTTCTTCTGGCCCGCCGCTATATTCAGGGTAAGGGAGATAAGGAGAGTATGCTGGCAGTCTGGAAGAGCGGCAGCCGGCTGCTGGAAACGGAACAGGAGGATCTGACCTCCGATGGCTACGAATATATGAGGTCTGTTGCAAAGGATGTAGGTATCAGGATGATCATAAAGGGAGAGCTGCCCGTGGATACGGCTGTCAGTGACGTGGTTGTCACAGCGATACATGAATGCCTGACCAATACTATCCGCCATGCACATGGGGATACGCTTAATGTAACATCGGAGAAGGGAATCGTTGAGATCACCAATAACGGAGATCCGCCCAAAGAACCCATCGTAGAGAACGGAGGCCTCGGAATGCTTCGGAAAAAAGCCGAAGCCTCAGGGATACAGATGGAGGTTGAAGCCTTTCCGAGATTTTGCCTTCGTTTAATGATAAGGAGAAGCCATGTACAAGGTGCTGATATGTGATGATCAGAATATATCGAGACGTCTTTTTGAGCTGTTCGTTTCCCATTCCGACCGCTATGAGATGGTGGCTTCCATTCCTTCAGCCCGGGCGGCGGATACCTACTGTGCCCGTTTTCAAGTGGACCTGGTGCTCATGGATGTTGTGATGAAGGACGGTTCCGACGGTCTTGAAGCTGCGGCCCGTATTAAAAAGAATTATCCGGATACAAGAGTAATCATAGTCACATCCATGCCGGAGGCATCTTATCTTGAACGGGCAAAGGAAATCGGAGCAGATTCCTTCTGGTACAAGGAGCTGGAAAATGAGCCTTTGCTTGAAGTGATGGATCGGACAATGGATGGTGAACGTGTCTGGCCTGTTGCTGTACCTGCAGTGGCTATCGGCATGATCAGCAGTAAGGATTTTACACCTTCAGAGCTTATGGTATTGCGGGAGGTAACACGGGGAAGCTCCAATGAGGAAATTGCCGAGGCTCTCCATCTGTCTGTGGCAACGGTAAAGACTCATATTAACCATATGATGCAGAAGACGGGTTTCAGAAACCGGACAGAGCTTGCCATTGAGGCCCGTGTCAGCGGCATCGTTATCCCGTAAGCGCTTTCCTGAAGGATGAAAAAATCCTAACGGATATTTTTTTGAAATATGCTCCACCCAAATAATCAATTTTCAAATATAGACATTTTACGATATGATATGTCTATATAGGAGGTGATCATTTATACCTTAGTTGATCAATGACAGGATTATCTAAGTATCATAAGGGGTCTATGAAATAAAATCAGGAGGTTCATATGTTTAATGTAGAAAAGGTTATGTCGGATCTAACGGGGATCTGTATGCAGGTGGGAAGCAAGCTGCTGCTTGCCATCATCATTTTTATAGTAGGGCGGATAGTGATCGGTCATATCATGCAGCTTGTGAAAAAGCTGCATGGCATTGAAAGTGCGGATAAGACTGTGGCAACCTTTATCGTAAGTGGTGTGAAGATCGTCCTGAATATCGTTCTGCTCCTCAGCATCATAAGCGTTCTCGGAGTGCCCATGGCATCGGTAATCACGGTACTGGCTTCCGCAGGCATGGCCATCGGCCTTTCAATGCAGGGCTCCCTCGGCAATATTGCAGGGGGCATCATGCTTCTTATATTCAGGCCCTTTAACGTCGGGGAATACATACAGACAAACGGTGTTGAGGGAAGTGTCAGAGCCATCAGCATCATGTACACTACTCTTCTCACCAATGACAACAAGAAGATAATGATACCGAACGGTGAGCTCATGAATAAAAGCATTACAAACTGTTCATCTGAGGAGTTTAGAAGAGTAGACCTTCAGTTCACTACAGGAAGGCAGGAGGACGTGGTTAAGGTCCAGAACATTATCCTCGATGTGATAAAGGCCAATGCCAGAGTCCTTACAGATTCACCTGCCCACGAGCCTTTCGCTTCCATTGATGGCGGCACCAACGAATCCATCATTTTCACGTCCAGAGCCTGGGTGAAGACAGGGGACTACTGGACGGTGTACTATGAGCTTCTCCAGGGTATCACCGAAGCTTTGGGCGCAGCGGGCATCTCCACACCGGCTGTGAAGATGGTGCAGGTTCAGGGCTGAGCCATAACTGTATTGGCAAATCCACGCTGTTTGTGGTAGGATATGGGAACATCGGTTAAGAAACCAGGGAAAGGGCATCAGTCTTATGCCGCCCATAATACAATGACATTTAAAGGAATAACATGGCAGAGAATATAAACATTGACCAGTCAAGAATCAGAAATTTTTGCATCATAGCCCATATCGACCACGGCAAGTCCACCTTGGCAGACCGTATCATCGAAATGACGGGTACACTTACGGCGAGAGAGATGCAGTCCCAGGTCCTGGATAACATGGACATCGAGAGGGAGCGTGGCATCACCATCAAGTCACAGACCACCAGAGTCATCTATAAGGCAAAGGACGGTAATGAATACACCCTGAACCTCATCGATACTCCGGGGCACGTTGACTTTAACTATGAGGTTTCCCGTTCACTTGCAGCCTGTGACGGAGCGATCCTTATAGTAGATGCAACACAGGGCATTCAGGCCCAGACCCTTGCCAATACTTACCTCGCACTTGATCATGACCTTGAGATACTTCCGGTCATCAATAAGATCGATCTTCCCTCCGCAGATCCTGAAAGAGTTGCAAACGAAGTTGAAGATGTCATCGGTATCGAGGCTCTTGATGCACCGAGAATTTCAGCTAAGACAGGTGAAAATGTGGAGGAGGTTCTGGAGGCAATTGTACAGAAGCTTCCGGCTCCGGAAGGTTCACCTGACAATCCGCTTCAGGCACTTATTTTCGATTCCCTTTACGACAACTACAGAGGAGTTATCATCTTCTGCAGAATTAAAGAAGGAAGAGTTAAGGTCGGAACCAGAATCAGACTTATGGCAAGCAAGGCTGAGTTTGATGTTACAGAGGTTGGTTATTTTGCACCGGGAAGATTCATCCCCTGCGAGGAATTAAGCGCCGGTATGGTAGGCTACATTACCGCCTCCATCAAGGATATTCGCGAGACCCGTGTAGGTGATACGGTTACGGATGCTTCAAACCCTGCAGAGAAGCCGCTGCCCGGATACAAGAAGGTGCAGTCCATGGTTTACTGTGGAATCTATCCTGCAGACACCATGCGTTACCCGGATCTCCGTGACGCCCTCGAAAAGCTTCAGCTTAATGATGCCGCCCTTCAGTATGAGCCCGAAACCTCACAGGCCCTCGGCTTCGGTTTCAGATGCGGCTTCCTGGGGCTCCTGCACCTTGACGTTGTACAGGAAAGACTTGAAAGAGAGTACAATCTCGATCTTGTGACCACAGCGCCATCTGTTGTATATCATGTTTACAAAACCGACGGCACCATGATAGAACTTTCCAACCCCGCAAACCTTCCGGATCCTTCCGAGATAGATCACATGGAGGAGCCCGTTGTAGATGCGGAGATAATGGTTACACCCGAGTTCATGGGATCCATCATGACTCTCTGTCAGGAGAGAAGAGGTGTTTACAAGAGTACGGAATATATCGAGGCTAACCGTGCCATTCTGAAGTATGATATGCCGCTAAATGAGATCATCTATGATTTCTTTGATGCCATAAAATCAAGATCCAAGGGCTATGCCTCCTTCGACTACGACCTGAAGGGTTACCAGACCAGCAAGATGGTGAAGCTTGACATACTGGTAAACCGTCAGATAATCGATGCCCTGAGCTTCATAGTTCACGCAGATTCTGCTTATGAGCGCGGTAAGAAGATGTGTGAAAAGCTGAAGAACGAGATCCCGAGACAGCTCTTTGAAATACCTATTCAGGCTGCTATCGGCGGTCACATTCAGGCCAGAGAGACAGTCAAGGCCCTCCGCAAGGATGTGCTTGCCAAGTGCTACGGCGGAGACATTTCCCGTAAGAAGAAGCTTCTTGAAAAGCAGAAGGAAGGAAAACGCAGGATGCGCCAGTTCGGTAATGTTGAGATCCCGCAGAGTGCATTTATGTCAGTGCTGAAGCTGGATTCGGAATAAAAGAATATTTTTAAAAGCAGATGTTGGACATATTCCGGCATCTGTTTTTTATTGGCTAAATTAGATATAACCGCGAGTTTAGATACAAAATAAAAAAATAATCTTTGATTATGACTTCTATAATATTTTTATGTATTTTATTTCGTTGAAATAGTGTTTTTTTGCGACTATACTTTACTGAGAAAGCAACATAAAAGGTGTTGTGAAAGGAGATTACGGATATGGCTAAAAAGAACCTTGATTGGGCAAATATAGGCTTTGCTTATCATGTAACTGATAAGAGATATGTTTCAAATTATAAAGACGGCAAGTGGGATGCAGGTGCTCTCATTGATGATCCTAATGTAACACTTAACGAATCAGCATGCGTACTTCAGTACTGTCAGCAGGTGTTTGAGGGCTTAAAGGCTTATACCTGGGAGGATGGCTCTGTAGTATGCTTCCGTCCCGACCTTAATGCGGACAGAATTTATGAGTCAGCTCAGAGAATCGAGATGCCTCCGTTCCCTAAGGAGCAGTTTATAGATGCCGTTGATCAGGTTGTTAAGGCCAATATCGACTGGGTTCCTCCATATGGCTCAGGAGCTTCACTGTATCTGAGACCTTACGAGTTCGGTTCCGGCGTTGTTATCGGAGTAAAGCCTGCAACAGAGTACCAGTTCAGAATCTTCACAACTCCTGTAGGACCTTACTACAAGGGCGGTGCAACACCTATAGCTATTCTTGTGTCTGACTTTGACAGAGCGGCACCCCGCGGAACAGGTGCAGTTAAGGCAGGACTTAACTATGCAATGAGCCTCCATTCATCGGTTCTTGCTCACCAGGCAGGTTATGCCGAGAACCTTTATCTCGACCCTGCAACAAGAAGCTATGTTGAAGAGACAGGCGGTTCCAATGCTATCTTCGTTGACGCTGATGGCAAGCTTGTAGTTCCTAAGTCACCGTCTATCCTTCCTTCCATCACAAGACGTTCAATCGTTTATATCGCAGAACATTATCTGCACCTTACAGTTGATGAGAGACCTGTTAAGTTTGATGAGATCAAGGGCTTCAAGGAGTGCGGTCTCTGCGGAACAGCAGCAGTTATCTCGCCTGTTGGCCGTATCGTTAACGGTGATGAAGAAATCCTTCTTCCATCAGGTATGGAAAAGGCCGGCGAGGTTATCGGCGAGCTTTACAGCACCATCACCGGTATCCAGAGCGGAAAGATCGAAGCTCCTGAGGGCTGGATCCACCACGTTTGCTGATTTTAACATTATGTTTACAGAGCCTGTCGCATTGCGGCAGGCTTCTTTTTGTGCGATAATGCTGTCAAGTGCATGCTGTGCTTTTGCATGCATATGACAACTAAGTGCATAGGGCAGAGTGCTGCGAGATGTGCGATGATGCTGCCATAAATCTATAATTTGCAGGTACACAAATGCTTGAAACAAAGATCATTGACCCAACAGACAAAAATCAGCTTGAACTATATATACATATCCCCTTCTGCACAAAGAAATGTAATTACTGCGACTTCCTGTCCTTTCCGGTTAGCGAGCAGTATCACAGTGAATACGTTGACAAGCTTTGCGGAGAGATAGAACTCACATCGGAAAAAATACCGGCGGAGCGGGAGATATCCACCATCTTTATAGGGGGAGGTACCCCGTCTCTCATAGATCCGAAACATATAGTGAGGATCATGAAAACCATAAGACAGCATTATCACGTTAGAGAGAATGCTGAGATCACCATTGAATGTAATCCGGCTTCTACATTAGCCTATAAGTTTACGTTATACAAAAATGCAGGTATCAACAGGCTATCCATAGGACTGCAATCAGCCGATAACCGGGAGCTTAAGACCCTGGGCCGTATACATATCTATGAGGATTTTCTCAAGTGTTTCCAGAATGCCAGGATGGAAGGATTCGGAAATATAAACATTGACCTTATGAACGATATTCCGGGGCAGACGGAGAAGTCCTGGCAGGATACTCTGAAGCATGTGTTAATGCTTAAACCTGAACATGTGTCAATTTATAACCTCATAATTGAAGAGGGTACGCCTTTTTATGATATGTATAATGAGGGTCGGCTGACTCTTCCGGGAGAGGATACAGCATCGGCAATTGATGAGATAACACGGACTGTCACAGGTAAGTACGGTTTTGAACGATATGAGGTATCCAATTACGCAAAACCCGGTTTCGAATGCCGTCATAATTACGGCTACTGGTCCAATGTTGAGTACATTGGCTTCGGGCTCGGAGCCGCTTCCTATTTTGAAAACCGCCGGTGGAATAACACAAGAGATTTTAAGAAGTATATGGAGCTTAATTTTCATATGGATATGAAGAACGGCTGGGCAGAGCTCCATACAGATGTACAGGTACTCGACAGAAACGAGCAGATGGAAGAATTCATGTTCCTGGGACTCAGGCGTATAGAAGGTGTTTCCGAGGTTGAGTTTAAAACCAGATTTCAGGTTGATATAATGAGTATATTCGGAGATAAGCTTTCACAGTATGTAAGTCAGGGGCTCATAATTCACGATGGATACCGTTACCGTTTTTCAGAGCATGGAATGGATGTGTCCAATGTTATCCTGAGTGATTTTTTGCTGGATTGATATATGAGGAAGGAGCGCTTTTCCGGAGCCGGGATTTCGTTCGGAATGGCCGGGAATCGGTGATTTCTGTATAATGGATAAAAATGATAAACAGGAATCGGAAGTAAATAAAAGGTGACAATATGGCGAAAAAGAATGGCAGAAATACAAAACAGAAGATAGTATCTGCGGCATGGAAGCTTTTTTATGAGCAGGGGTATGAGGAAACCACCGTCGATGACATTGTCTTTGAATCAGGTACCTCAAAAGGTTCCTTTTATCATTATTTTGAGGGGAAGGATGCGCTTCTCGGCTCCCTGAATATCCTTTTTGACGATAAGTATGAGGAGCTTGAAAAAACCATGGATCCTGAGATGCATGCCATAGATAAGCTTATCTATCTCAATCATGTTCTTTATGAGATGATCGATTCCTCGGTTTCTGTTGAGCTTCTGACAAGACTTTTTTCTTCCCAGCTTATAACTCACGGAGAGAAGCATTTGCTTGACAGGAAAAGGGCGTATTTCAAGGTTCTGAAGCAGATCGTGAAGGAAGGGCAGGCAAAGGGGGAAGTCAGGGACGACATGGCCGCCAACCAGATCGTAAATGATTATGCTATGTTCGAAAGAGCCCTTTTATATGACTGGTGTCTTGAGGATGGGGAATATTCTCTCATCAGAAATGCAGACAGACTTATGCCGATGTTTCTCAACGGATATAAAGTTTTAGAATGATTCTTATGACAATGTTTCATTATTGATATAAAGTTTAAAAAATTCTTTTTAAGGACTTTAATTAGAACTATATTTAGTCTGGTAAAAATACACGTATTTACGCTAAATATTACATCATTTAATTAACGGAGTATGGACTATAGTCTATACTCCGTTCTGCATTTTAGTCTATGAAAAGTTATGCTATAGTACAAAGCAATAAAATATAGGAATACAATCTTTGCGGATTCTAACCCGGAGGAATGATTCATGGGAAAACCATTGATTATTAACCGAACTTTCGGCATTGAATGCAGAAAGATAATATTCCTGAAAGAAAGGATAAAAAGTATGACTAGCGAAAGTATTTTTATTTTACTGTCAATCATTGCTTATCTTGGAATCACAGTTGGGATAGGCGTTTACTACAGCAAAAAGGGATCCGCTTCAGACACCGCCGGTTTTTATCTCGGAGGGAGAGGCCTTAATCCTATAGTTACAGCCATGAGTGCTGAGGCTTCGGATATGAGCTCATATCTTCTTATGGGACTTCCCGGACTTGCATATCTTGCAGGTGTTGCAGAGGTTGGCTGGACAGTTATCGGACTTGCGGCAGGAACCTATCTCAATTTCCTGTTTGTAGCAAAGAGACTTCGTGTTTATTCAGAAACCATCGGAGCTAATACGGTACCACAGTTTTTCTCTAAGAGATATGATGACAGGAGAAATACATTATCCTGCCTTGCAGCTGTTGTAATCCTCATTTTCTTTATTCCTTATACGGCATCAGGCTTTAAGGCTGTAGGAACACTGTTTAACAGTCTTTTCGGATGGGATTATCATCTGGCTATGGTACTTGGAGCAGTGGTTATCATCGGTTATACGGTTATGGGCGGCTTTATGGCAGTATCAACCACCGACCTTATCCAGTCCATCGTAATGACTTTGGCACTTTGCATTATCATTGTATTCGGTATATCCTGCGCAGGCGGACTCGGCACTGTTATCAATAATGCCAGGGAGCTTCCCGGATATCTCAATCTTTCACAGGGTTATGACGCGGCTACGGGAACAGCCGGAAGCTTCGGAGTTCTTCCTGTTATTTCCACTCTTGCATGGGGACTTGGTTACTTCGGTATGCCACATATACTTCTCAGATTTATGGCTATCAGAAATCCTGAGGAGATTAAGATCTCAAGACGTATTGCTTCTGTATGGGCTCTTCTTTCCATGCTGGTTGCTGTATTTATCGGTATCATTGGCTACAGCGTATCTGTGGTGGGAGAGATTCCATTCCTTACAACCGGATCGGAATCAGAGACTATCATTATCTGTCTTGCAAATCTTATGGGTAAGAATGGCGTATTCTTTGCAATCGTTGCAGGTATCATCATGGCGGGAATCCTTGCGGCAACCATGTCAACCGCAGACTCACAGCTTCTTGCTGCATCCAGCTCTATGTCTGAGGATCTTCTGAGAGATTTCCTCCACATCAAGATGGATGACAAAACTTCTATGAAGGTAGCAAGAGGAACAGTTGTAGCCATAGCGATCATTGCTCTTTTCCTTGCATGGAATCCGAACAGCAGCGTATTCAGAGTAGTATCCTTTGCATGGGCAGGCTTCGGAGCAGCCTTCGGACCTGTTATGATCCTTGCTCTTTTCTGGAAGAAGAGTACACGCGGCGGTGCAACGGCAGGAATGTTCGCCGGCGGCGCAATGGTATTTATCTGGAAGTTCCTCATTGCGCCTATGGGCGGTGCATTTGCCATCTATGAGCTCCTTCCTGCATTCGTAGTGGCTCTTCTTGTTGATGTTGTGGTTTCAAAACTGACCTTTGAACCAGCTAAGGAAATCCAGGATACCTTTGATCTGGTAGTTAAGAAATGTAAAGACGGGAACAGCGCAGAGTACGCAGATGCAAAGCTTGCCAATGCAGAGCTTTGATAAGGAAAAAGTGAATTATTTCATCTCCCGCTTGTGCTTAAGCATAAGCGGGATTTATACTTTACTAATACTTCCCACATGAATAAGTGCCGGAAAGCCTTATTCTAAGCGGGTTTCCAACAATAAAATAGCGTAGTCACAACCCAGCTGTGATATAATTAAGTTGCTAACAAAAACATTCACAACATAGGAGTGCTACGCTATGAATACTATATCACAGTCTGAGATATTGCTTCAAGATGCTACGAACGAAGTCGGTTCTTTCCTCCGAAAATATCAGGTATCTGATATTCTGAAACAGTGCAATGGTTACAAGCAGAAAGGCTTTTCGGTGATCCAGCTGTTTGCCTACCTGGTAACGCTGATGTTCCAACCGTTAAGCACATACATGTCCATGCGTGTCGGTGCTTATAAAGAGC
>NZ_AUJX01000058.1 GCF_000424445.1 Oribacterium sp. NK2B42 | reverse complement strand
AACATCTTCTGTTTCTTCATAATGTCAATGTACCGAGCACAAACAACATAGCGGAGCGCTTTCTACGTGGCTACAAGCGCAAACAAGGGCAGGTGATGTCTTTCAGATGCTTTGATACAATAACGCATCATTGTGAAGGCAGGAGCGTGCTTGTTAAGATACGGCAAAATGAAGGAGCCAATGTGTTTGATGAAGTGACACAAAGATTTGACTCATAGTTGGCAGAACAGCCGACCCGTTATTACTGAGACTCAGTTTAACGGATCGGCTGTTTTACTACAAGTTCACCTGTGAACAGTAACCTTTGTGTGTTTGAAAGAACATTTTTTGCATGAATTGTATTTCAAATTCTCATTTATTTATAATTGTTTTTCAAACCACAATATTCTGAATTCAAATTTACGTTAATTCATATACTAGGAATAAACCCTGACGTTTGCATAAAAGCGCCCCTTCTTTGTCATGGTTCCCGTACTTTCAAAGATAAACTTACCATGACCTCTGACCGTCACACGGTCTCCGGGTTTCAAATTGTACCCGGGATCGGTCACTGTCTGCCCGTTGATAAATACATTTTCAGCTTTGATAACTTCCTGTGCTCTTCCTCTGGAGAGATGCCATACCATGGCAAGTACCGCATCTACTCTCTGTGAAGCAACAGATCCTGAAACCTCAGTGAATTTTGGCTGTACATCACACTCTGAGGGTGATACAAGCCCGCAGTCTACAGAGGTATGCTTAACCCGGGTAAGTTCTCTCGCCACGGTTTCCGCCATATCGCTTAAAACAAATATATAAGCTGAACTTCCATATACAAGAATGTCTCCTATCTTTTCTCTCTCAATCCCAAGATTCATAAGGGCTCCGAGAAAATCTCTGTGACTCAGATCGTCGGCAAACCTGTTATTTAAGGGCTTCACATGGATACATTTAATGATGTCTCCCGCTAAAGCTTCATTAACACTAAACTCCTCCGGTGACATATAGCCCGGAAGGAAACATATAACATTTCTATCCGCGTCTTCATGACCTCCGTATATAACGTAGGAGCTTCCGTTCAAAACATTGACCTTTGAAGATATCCCGCGGCTTTTTAAAATCCGGTAAAATGCAGCAAGATCTGATGCCGAGAGAAAATTGGTACATGTCAGATACTCATTGTTATAGGCTCTCTTGGAGAGATCGTCTATGCGACCTTCCAGTAAATTATCGTGTTCCATTAACTACTGTATGAACTCCTTATATCGCTTTATCATTTCCTGGTTGAGATCTGCGGTCATGTGTATCCCATCATCTTCATACTTCACAGAGATAACCCTTGATCTCTCCTGAAGATCATGTTCTACGCCGCCTTTTGTATATGGGATTATCAGTTCCATGGTGAGGTAATCGGAAAACAGCTTTTCATCTATTTTCTGAAGCAGAAGCTCGAGACCTATACCCTTTTCCGCAGAAATATAAATCTTATCTCCCCGGTCTATGGGAAGCTCATACTCAGGATATTTGCGGTCTGATTTATTCATTACGTAAATTACCGGGATATGACCTGCCTCCAGTTCCTTTAGGGTTTTGGCCGTAACGTCCATGTGCATCTGATAATTCTTGTCTGAATAATCTATAACCTCAAGTATAAGGTCAGCATTAACAGCCTCCTCCAGTGTGGAGCGAAAGGCATTGACCAGATCGTGGGGAAGGTCGTTTATAAAACCTACTGTATCTGACAGAAGGAAATCCCTATGTTCCGGTGGAGTTATCTTTCTAACTGTGGTATCCAGTGTGGCGAAAAGCATGTCCTTCACCATAACTTCTTTTTCTTCATCAGGACAATAAGTCTTTATCATTTTGTTAAGAAGTGTGGATTTTCCTGCATTGGTATAACCAACCAACGCAACCTGAGGTATTCCGGAAGTCATACGCTTACGGCGCTGTGTGTCCCGGTTTTGGCTGATCTCCCGAAGCTGTTTGCGAAGCTCCGACATCTGCTTTTCTATATGTCTTCTGTCAAGCTCGATCTGAGTCTCACCGGATCCCTTGTTGGACATGGAACCGCCGGTTCCTCCCTGTCTGCTGAGATTTTGGCGTAAACCCACAAGTCTCGGGAGCATATACTGAAGCTTTGCGTAGTCCACCTGCATTTTAGCTTCTCTTGTTCTGGCCCTGTCGGCAAAGATATTTAATATGAGGTTTGTACGGTCAATGACCTCAACCTCCAGGTCGTGGGCGAGATTTGCAAGCTGTGAAGGCGAAAGCTGGTTATTTACGATTACAAGGTCTGCTTCCATTTCCCACACCAGGGCCTTCAGCTCCTGAACCTTACCTGAACCTATATAATAGGCTGAATCCTGTGAATCCAGATTCTGGGTAATGTCAGCGATGACCAAAAGATTCTCAGCTTCGGCGAGCCCTTCCAGTTCTTTCATGGAGGTGTCAAAATCAGGATTATTGCCAATGCAGGCTCCCACAAGGATCGCTCTTTTTTTATCCAGTTCTTTATTATCTATCATTTTTATGTTTCCTTGTAAAAACTGTGATGATCATACTAAGTGCCATCACAACCAGTACCGATGCTATAAAGGTTAGCACAATCTTTAATGCACAATCCGAGAAGAAGCCCTCCGGCAGCATATTGATCATCCTGCTTTCCCTAGGATCAAACATCCAGTTTCCCTGACTGAAAAATATCTCGTGAAATATAGTGAAGTATTTAGTAAAATCTGTTGCCGCAAGAGCACCGATGAGTAAAACCACAGCCAGTATCCAGGCACATACTTTTATAAAACTTGTGCTTAGATAATACAGGGCTCCACCTGGTTTTGCCACAACTATGAGGTAACCTGCTATGGCAAGAGCTGTCAGGATGAAAATCGCTCTCAAAAATAAGCATTTAACAAACAGGACTCTGACATCCGCCATATGCGAAGCTTCATCTTCATTATAGAAAAAAGCCGGTTGGCCGTTTATAGTGGTTTCTATAATGAGGTTCTCCCTGTCTCCCCTCAGATATACCATGGTCTGATCCAGTACATGACACATATCATCGAGACTCATGGTCTCCCCCATCCAGGCTTCAAGGCTTCCCGTTACATCATATTTAATGAATTCATTCCGGAAAAAGTCCGGTGAACCGTAACAAGCAACTTCAAAGCTGGTAACAAATATGATAAATAACAGCATGACCGAAAAGATCATGCCGAGTATATTTCGGTACAATGCTTTCATCTTTTAAACTCCCGCTATTTTGGTATATTTAACCGGTAATCAAGCTGCCACCGATATAGAAACAGCGCAACAATTCATTCGCTGGACCATGGAACGGATTTATTTGTTCATCCGGTGAACCATGGAACGGAGTTGGTTGTTCATCCGGTGAACTATTACAAAATAGCTGAGAAATAGTTTACCATGAATGACCTTTTTGTTGAACTGAAATGTTATTTATGCTAAGATAAAGTGCCTGGAAAAATAGTTTCAGGATGTGTTTCTGTAGCTCAGCAGGATAGAGCGTTCGCCTCCTAAGCGAAAGGTCGTGCGTTCGAATCGCATCAGGAACATCTTACGGAGAAGCGTTTATCGCTTCTCTTTTTTTGTTTAAAGCCGTCACGCGGTGTTGTGCATATACAAACAAACATGTGACGGGTTTATAGGAGCAATAAAAACCGGAAGCATTACTTTCTAAGTAACGCCTCCGGTATACTAAACTTTTTAATCTGTATTACTTTAATGTAAATACATTTGAACCGAACCACTCATTGGAGATCTTCTCTACGGTTCCGTCTGCTGACATTTCCATGAGTACATCCTTTACTGCCTGAGCCAGTGCATCGTCACCCTTCTTGAATCCGATTCCGTACTCCTCTGCTGCAAGAGTATCATCAAGGATCTTCATATTCTTGCCTGATGACTTGATCTGATATCCTGCTACGATACTATCCATACAAACTGCATCACAGGCACCTGACTCAAGGTCCATAAGAGCTGTATTGTAATCCGCTACCTCTGTAAGAGAACCTAAGGATGCAAGAAGATCAGCATTATCATTGATCGCATTAAGTCCTGAGCTGTCCTTCTGAACCTCTACAGCCTTTCCTGCAAGATCGGTCTGTGATGCGATATCTGAATCAGCATTAACTACAAATACCTGATTGTTTGCCATATAAGGACCAACCCATGTATAGGAATCTTCTCTTCCCTGCATTGTGAAGCCGTTCCATATACAATCGATATTTCCTGACTCAAGCTCCATATCCTTTGCATCCCAGTTGATAGGCTGTGGAACGTACTCAAGTCCTAAACGCTTTGCAACCTCCTGTGCGAGAACGAGATCGAAACCTGTATACTCACCATTATCGCCAACGAATCCCATAGGAGGGAACTCCTGGTCAAAACCAACTGTAAATTTTCCTGTTGCAGTTGTTACTGCTTCTCCCTGCTCTCCTGCTGCTTCAGTGGCTGCCTCTGTTTCTGCAGCTGCCTCTGTTGCAGCAGCTGTTGTTGCTGCTGCAGTTGTCTCTGCCGGCTTACTTGAGCCGCAGGCAGTTAATGCGCTCATTGCTACGATTCCTGAGATTAATAATGCAAGATTCTTTTTCATTTTTCCTCCTCGATCTATGGTAACATTACCACCGGGGCAAAATATCTTCACTGATGGATCGTTCCCAAAAGATCATCAAACTTTTTATAATTCAACACTCTACCACGCTAAAGTGTCAATGTCAATAGAATAGGATGAGAATCTCTTCCCATCCTATGTCAATCACCATAACAGTTCAGTCTGTGGTTCTCTGCTTAGACCCCGGATGAACTGTTACCAATTACCTGATATTTCAAGTACAGCCGGATTAAATAATTATTTCCGATGGCTTTCAATTACTTTGCAGCGCTCTCGCTTTCAGCCTCTGTTTCCTCATCTGCGGGTGCTGTGTAGACTTCTTCAAACTTCTTTGTCTTGAATCCGCCTTCTCCCTGAAGATCATTACCTGCCTTTGTCTCCTCCACGGTTTCTTCTTCAGTCTCCTCCTGAGCCTCTGTAGCAGCTTCTGTCTCTTCGGCTGTTTCTTCCTTTTCTACAATCTTAACATTATCCTGGATATACTGAAGAACTGCATTATTTACGGCTTCTTCCTTCACAGCATCTCCGCCGTACTGCTCAATAAGCATTACCTTATTGACCTTCTGACCTGAAATACCGCTTATCTCTTCTGCAAGCTTATCTATAAGTTCGTCTGAAGCTTTGATACCCTGCTCTTCAGCGATTGTTGCCACAACTATTCTCTGGGATGCATAATCTGCTGCAAAACCTGCCATTTCTTCCTTGAACTCATCCACTGACATACCATACATATCAAGCATATTTGCAAGAGTATATCCATATCTGGAAGCTGTATCGATCTCAGATTTGATCACATATGCCTCAGCGTAATCCTTCATGGCATCAGATATTCCGATTTCTGAATTATCAACAATCTGCTGAAGTGCTTCTGTACGTACATTACTGTTGTATGAATAATCCACCTGAGCCTGAAGAAGTGCTTTCTGCTCATCTCTGAATTCAGCGACTGTCTTTGCTTCTGTCTCCAAATCTTCAGCATGCTTCTTAAGCCACTCGTCTGTAAGTTCAGGAGTTCTTGAAACCGTATTAACGGTTACAGCGAACTCAGCATCCTTGCCCTGAAGGTCTGCATTACCATAATCCTCAGGGAATGTTACCTTAACAATAACCTTCTCTCCCTTTTTAGCTCCGATAAGCTGATCCTCATAACCCGGGATAAATGTACCGGATCCAAGAGTAAGGTTGTAGCCTGTTGCTGATCCACCGTCAAATTCAACGCCATCTATGGTTCCCACATAATCAATGTTTACTGTATCACCATCTTTGGCTGCTTCATCAACTTCATCCTTGTGGGAAGATAAAAGGCTGTTTATCTGAGCATCTATCATTTCATCATCCACAACCTGCTTTGGTGTTGTTTCCACAGTGAGGGTGCTTAAATCCGCCATCTTGATATAACCCATATCCTTTACGTCAGGCATTTCAGGTACTTCGGTATTCTCAAGCTTCTCAACCTCAGGATCTACAGACTCTGCTGCAACGGTTGATTCGGTTGCTGTTTCTCCGGCAGCAGCTGTTGTCTCTGCAGCCGTTGTAGCTTCCGGAGTACTGTTTGAGTTACATGCAGCCATGGACACAGCTGTTAATGCAGCAACTGCTGTAATTAAAATCTTGTTTTTCTTCATAATTTGATTATCTCCTCTTTTTTTAACTGTTTTTATTTATTAAATGCAACAAATGCTTTGTAGGTGTAATATACATCAAGCTTTGAAGTAATCTCAAAAGGTGCATGCATCGAAAGGACCGGTACACCAAGGTCTACTGTATCCACATCCATATTTGCAATGTACTTGGCGATGGTTCCGCCGCCACCTGCATCTACCTTTCCGAGTTCACCGATCTGCCAGAGAACCTCATCCTCTTCCATCAGCTTGATAACCTTATACATGGTCTCGGCAGAAGCATCGTTTGAAGAAGACTTGCCTCTTGATCCTGTGTACTTTGTAAGCACCGGACCCTTGTTGAGATAGGACGCATTGTTGGACTCAAATACATCCGGGAAGGTTGGATCAAATGCCGCATTAACATCAGCTGAAAGACAAAGTGAATTTCTAAGTACATCCCTTACTCTTTCACCCTCAGCCTCAACCAGATCCTCCATGTAGTGAAGAAGCATATCACTTTCCATACCGGTAACGCCGGTTGATCCGATCTCTTCCTTATCAACAAGTACGGTTACGGTTGTATGCTTTGGCTTTTTGCATTCAAACTCTGCCATAAGTGCAGTATAAGCACATACTTTGTCATCCTGTCCGTAAGCTCCCACAAGAGAGCGGTCCAGACCTACATCCACAGCATGCTGTGCAGGAACCATGGTTAACTCTGCTCTTAAGAAGTCTTCCTCTGTCATTCCGTATTTTTCATTAAGGATTGAAAGGATCTTTAACTTAAATGCCTTTTTAACTTCCTTGTCCGGAACAGGTGTAGAACCAAGGATGATATTGAGTTCTTCTCCCTTTAAGCCCTCGGAAAGCTTTCTCTGATTCTGCTGCTGTGAAAGATGAGGAAGCAGATCCGAAACCACAAATACAGGATCTCCGGGATTCTCTCCTATATTAAGATCTATTGCACTGCCATCCTTTAACATTACACGACCATGGATCGCAAGTGGTGTTACTCCCCACTGATATTTCTTGATACCACCATAGTAATGTGTCTTAAAGAATGAGATCTCATCCTTTTCATAAAGCGGATTAGGCTTAAGATCAAGTCTCGGAGAATCTATATGTGCAATATTAAAATGAACTCCGTCGATAAGTGGCTTCTTACCGAAGGTTGTCAGGATAATGTTTTTGCCTCTGTTGTTGTAGTATACCTTATCTCCGGTTTTATACCTTTTGTTTCTCTCAAAAGGCTTGTAACCATATTTCTCCGCAAGTTCAAGAGAATATCTTACTGCTTCTCTTTCAATTTTTGCATTATCAAGGAATACCTTGTAGCCCTCGCAGAATTCATTGGCCTTTTCCACATCCTCCGGACGTTCCATGCCTATGTTTTTGATCTTGTAACAAAGCTTTTCCTCAAGCTTCTGTCCTTCTGATTTTGACATATCAACTTTCCTCTCTGTTTTTTTATATATAATAACTCTTATTTAAAAGATCATTACCTGTGTATTGATACGGCAATCCACTGTGATTTAGCATTTTAATCGCTTTATGTGTATAAAATGTGAAAAAGGGCTCAGCATCTGCCGCCCCTTTCACATTAGCTAAATATCACGATATTACTGCTAATCATGGGATACAAATCACCACATTGGCTGATTTTGCCATTTTACTTTACAAATCCCATATCACTGAATGGCCAGTACTTAAAGTAAACTTTAGCCAGCATCCTGTCTCTTGCTACCATATTGTAGTCACCCCAGAACCGGGCATCCATTGAATTATTTCTGTTATCTCCAAGCATATAGTAGTGGCCTTCGGGAACAACCACATCCACTTCCGGGAATTGTCTTCCGTCTACGATCATAGGCTCAGGCAGATACACCTCTTCCTTTGCCTCACCGTTTACATAAACCGTTCCTACCGGTACCTGAGGCGTAGTGCCGTCTGCATTAACACCTATTTCAATGTTATGGAACTCTGAAGCATCAGCCATTCCGGTCTGTTTTATCTCGATGTGATCACCGGGCATACCGATGACTCTCTTAACATAATAAACTACAGAATTGGCCGTATCTTCTCTTCCGCATTTCGGACAGGCATGGTTTGAATTTTCCCTGTACATCTGCCCGTCATTCTTACAGGTATATCCGTAGATAAATATGGCGATATCATCCCTGTGTACTTCTCCGAAGGTATACTCCAGTCTTGAACCGAAGACACGGGCACCCGGCATTATGGTGTTTTCCATGGAGCCTGTAGGTATGGTTGAATTGGCAATGATAAAGTTGTTAATTCCAAATGCCAGAACCGCAGCTACCGCCAGAACCTTTATCCAGTCAAGTATCTCTGAAAGCGCGGATTTACCGGTTTCACCTTTCTTTTTTTTGTCATTGCCCTCTTCGTTTTCTACCGTTGACGTATCTTCCGAAAACTCTTTTTCCGAAGTATCTTCAAGGTTTTTATCATCTTTATCTGTAATCTCAAAAAAGTTATCTTCCATGGTTCTCCTAATCTGTTAATGCTGTTTTTTGAGCCTTAATATCTGACACACAGATGCACATCTAACCGGCTCATATGTTAATAGATTTTTTAGCTGTAATATCCTTTATGCAGTGCCTGTCTAAACGGTCCTGTCTATCTTCCCATTGAAAGTTCGCGTTAAAGTTTAACAGACATGATTTATAAATTCAATCTGTCCTTTTCTTCTGCATAGCTTCATGTTCAGCTTTTATTTCTTCATACAGCTTATCTATAGCCCAGTCTTTATTGGTTTCTGTCTCAATACATTTATAGTCGACTCTTAACCCTTTTTTTCTTAGCTCAGCAAGAAAATCCGTCATGGAAACTCTGTCCATCCCCTTCATTATCAGGATTTCCGCATCCTCGGGAAGAGACTCGCACTCCTCCTCTGTGACACTTTCGAGTTTTATCTTTTTAAGCAATGCTATGGATTTGACTTTTGTCACTTTATCTTTACTCTTTTTATTGATATACCTGATACTCTTCATCGATTCTCTTTCCCGGGAAAAATAAAAATTTTCACTTATTTTAATGCATAATTCTTTACTTAATCACTTAGTCCATTTTACAATATCCTAAATTTATAAAATACTGTTTTTTGTCGGTAAATTGATTAATATATAATTATTTGATATAGTTATATGTGACTGTTATAACTTTTAAGCAATATGCTCAGCAGGTAATGATATGGAAAGACGAGAATGGTACACTCCATCTTCCAATGGTGATGGAAAGATTTATAACTGTTTATACCGAAATGAAAAGCTGGAACAGAAAGCGATCATGGTTATAGTTCACGGAATGCAAAGCCATAGCGGACGTTACCTTTCCTGGACTGAAGAACTGACAGGTTTAGGCTACACAGTCGCTATGCTCGATCTTCAGGGGCACGGAAAATCCCAAAATCATGCCGGAAGCTTCGGTCCATCCCACGGATGGGAATACCTGCTCCATGATATCAGACGACTGATCCTTAAAGTTAAAAAATGGTTCCCGGAGCTTCCCGTTATACTTTTTGGACATTCCATGGGTTCATTTGCAGTACGTTCCTATGTTACGAAATTCCCAAAGGACGTAGACGCACTTATCCTCAGCGGAACAGGAGGATTCAGTTATTCTTTCTACTCTGCTTTGGGAGTATTGTCAGCTGACCTTAAGCTCCATGATCACATGACCCCCGCAACCAAATACGGAGAATTCATGACCTATCTTTTCAATAAAGATATAGTGAATCCTGTTAATGCCGGCGCCTGGTGCTGTACCGATGAAGAAATCTGTAAACAACACGCTGCAGATCCTCTTTCGGTCCGCTTCACTATAGGTGCCTACTATGAAATGGTCAAAGGCATTATTTCCGTAAGAGAAGACAAGTGGGCTTCGAGTGTCCCTTTGATACCTATCTACATTTTCTCAGGCGGAGCCGATCCTGTAGGTGAATACGGAAGAGGTCCGGCTTCAGTTTACGCCTGGCTTCATGCCACCGGTCACGATGTATCTTTACGGATATATCCAAGGAAGCGGCACGAGATGATCTGGGAAACCAATAAAGAAGAAGTTCATGATAATATCTATAAATGGATCGACAGTAAGCTGCCTAAGATCAGGCGATCAAAAACCATGGGCAATTGATCCCCTTATTTTCTTAGAGGTTTATAAATAAAGCCGGATGAATGAATATTATTCTCTCATCTATTAAGGCTGTTTTTGGAGCCTTAATAGATGACACACAGATGCACATCTGACCGGCTAATCTTATAATGTTGCTAAATTTTTTATATATAACACGAGGGAGGCATTATGTATATCACCTGTTTAGACGTTGAGGGCGTACTTGTACCTGAAATCTGGATTGCTTTTTCGGAAGCCAGCGGAATTCCTGAGTTGAAAAGGACCACCAGAGATGAACCCGATTATGACAAGCTTATGAGATGGAGACTTGGGATCTTAAAGGAACATGGTCTGGGACTGAAAGAAATTCAGGATGTTATAGCAACCATTGATCCGCTTCCGGGAGCAAAAGATTTCCTCGATGAGCTTCGTTCCTTCTCACAGGTGATACTTATCTCCGATACCTTTGAGCAGTTTGCTTCTCCTCTTATGAAGAAACTTGGCAATCCGACTCTCTTCTGCAATACTCTTGAAGTAGCTCCAAGCGGAGAGATCACCGATTTTAAGATGCGATGTGAAAAGTCCAAGCTCACGACAGTTAAGGCCCTTCAGTCCATAGGCTACGATACCATAGCTTCCGGTGACAGTTTTAATGACCTCGGTATGATCCAGGCATCAAAGGCCGGATTCCTTTTCAGAAGCACGGAAAAGATCAAGGCCGATCACCCGGAGCTTCCAGCATATGAGGAGTACAGTGATCTTCTCAGAGCTATACGCGATGCCATGAAAAACTGAATAGATCCTAACTGAAAAGCTTCAATATTCATTCTACGATTAAAAAGCCTGCCGGCATGGCACACATGCACTGACAGGCTTTTAATCTTTGATACTCTTACTATTCCCTTCTGTATTTATAATTGTGAAAACAACATAAAGCAAAATATTGTATATTCCGTTTTATGTTGTCTTGTTCTTCTGCTTCATCATGTGGTTCTCGCCCCAGGCTGAGAATTCGTCCAGTATCACGATCATTGACTGGCCATCCTTTGTCAGTGAGTACTCTACCTTTGGCGGTATCTGAGCATACTCCTTTCGGTTTATAAGTCCGGCAGATTCAAGCTCTTTCAGATTTCTGCTTAATGTTTTATAGGATATGTCATGTATATACCTCTGTAGCTCATTAAACCTTACTGTGGGATAAACAGACAATGTATACAGAATCGGCATTTTAAATTTTCCCGATATCAATGATAAAGCATATTCAAATCCGGTATTGGGATTTGCCAGTTTCTCCTTTATACTGACTCTTTTTTTCTTTTCTTCAACAACTTCAGACATACATCCCCCTCATAATACGGTTGAATCACAAACTTTTTTAATATGCAAATACAACCATAAATCACGTTCATCATTTTTAACTATTTTATCACTTTTTTAGATTCCCGGGCAACAACCCTTTTTAACCGGGAAACGGGGAATAAGCCTTCTTCGTAATGATTTTATTGCAATAGAGTAGAGAAATACGCCCTGCTCGATTCCTCGTTTGTCATCACATGTGTTTTTTATACAAGCGCAACTCACATGTGACGGCCTTATCGCGTAAAAAAAAGAGGTGAATGCTTACTGCACTCACCTCTCAAAAATCATTTATTGATTTTTCTCATCAGAGAATCAAAGCTGAGGACCTGCCTTAACAAGTGCCTTACCGGCCTCATTGCCCTGATACTTTACAAAGTTCTTCTGGAATCTCTCTGCAAGATCCTTTGCCTTTGCTTCCCACTCAGAAGCATCAGCATATGTATCACGAGGATCAAGGATACCTGTATCAACACCCGGAAGCTCTGTAGGAACCTCGAAATCAAAGTAAGGAATCTTCTTTGTAGGAGCCTTGAGAACATCACCGTTAAGGATAGCATCGATGATTCCACGTGTATCCTTGATAGAGATTCTCTTTCCTGTTCCGTTCCAGCCTGTGTTT
The DNA here is from genome assembly GCF_000424445.1 of Oribacterium sp. NK2B42. Taxonomy (GTDB): domain Bacteria; phylum Bacillota; class Clostridia; order Lachnospirales; family Lachnospiraceae; genus Oribacterium. Next base: position 6,551 of record NZ_AUJX01000058.1, on the reverse strand, counting down.
ACAAGATATGCCTTTGCACCGGACTTCTCCATCTTCTTAACGAGCTCCTGAGCATACTTTGTAGGATGAAGCTCAAGGAATGCCTGTCCGAAGCAAGCTGAGAATGTAGGAGTAGGCTCTGTGATACCACGCTCTGTTCCTGCAAGCTTAGCTGTGAAACCTGAAAGGAAGTAGTACTGTGTCTGCTCCGGTGTAAGGATAGATACAGGAGGAAGTACTCCGAATGCATCTGCTGAAAGGAAGATAACATTATCAGCCTGAGGACCTGCAGATACAGGATTTACTTTCTTAACATTCTTCTCGATGAAATCGATAGGATATGAAACACGTGTATTCTCAGTAACGCTCTTATCTGAGAAATCAAGCTTTCCGTCTTCGGAAACTGTTACGTTCTCAAGAAGAGCATTTCTCTTGATAGCATTGTAGATATCAGGCTCAGCCTCTGCATCAAGGTTGATAACCTTAGCATAGCATCCGCCCTCAAGGTTAAATACACCGTTGTCATCCCAGCCGTGCTCATCATCACCGATGAGAAGTCTCTTAGGATCTGTTGAAAGTGTTGTCTTACCTGTTCCTGAAAGACCGAAGAAAATAGCTGTGTGCTCACCGTTCATATCTGTGTTTGCTGAGCAGTGCATTGAAGCCATTCCCTTAAGAGGAAGGAAGTAGTTCATCATTGAGAACATACCCTTCTTCATCTCTCCGCCGTACCAGGTGTTGAGGATTACCTGCTCCTTGCTGGAAACATTGAAAGCTACGCAGGTCTCAGAATTAAGACCAAGCTCCTTGAAGTTCTCAACCTTAGCCTTTGAAGCTGTGTAAACGATGAAATCAGGCTCGAAAGCTGCCTCTTCCTCAGCTGTAGGAGCGATGAACATGTTCTTTACGAAATGTGCCTGCCAAGCAACCTCCATGATGAAACGTACTGCCATACGTGAATCCTTGTTGGCTCCGCAGAAAGCATCAACTACAAAGAGTCTCTTGTTTGAAAGCTCCTTCTTGGCAAGATCCTTAACGATAGCCCATGTATCCTCTGTCATCGGGTGGTTATCATTCTTATACTCATCTGTTGTCCACCATACAGTGTCCTTTGAATTCTCATCCATTACGATGTACTTATCTTTAGGTGAACGTCCTGTATAAATACCTGTGAAAACATCTACAGCGCCGAGCTCTGTATCATGTCCTACCTCATATCCCTCGAGGCATTCCTTTTTCTCTTCCTTGTAGAGATCCTCATAAGATGGGTTATACACAATTTCTGTTGTGCCGATAATGCCATACTTTGTTAAATCAATCTTTGCCATTTCTGTTTCTACCTCTTTCTCTTAGTTTAGTGCCAGTAATCCATTGTGGGTTTATACTGCCATATATACCCGCGTATTATTATACACTATTCGTTTTTAATGTCACTATCATTAATCTAATTTTTAACAATTTCAGCCCATTTCAGTGTTTATGTTATTCATGTGGATATTGCTTGTATTCTTAAGTGATATACCTGAGTCATTAAAGATGTTAATGTTATCAAAATATATGTCACTCATTACTCCCTTCATATCACTGAAGCCTTCGATTTCTATTGCGTTACAGCCTATCCTCTTATCGTCTTCATCGAGATACTTGCCGATAATGTTTACATTATTGAAATGACAGTCACTTATTTTGGGATTTGAACCTGCCGGTTCACCGTCATCGTTATATTCGACGCCATGTATAAGAATCCGTGAAAAACCCGAATCTCTTACACTTATATTCTTTACATAGCCTCCTCTTTTTCTCGTTGTCTTTATTTCAAAGCCGTTTGAGCTGTTAGTGATATCACAATCCCAGATTTCGATATTTTCTATTCCGCCGGACATTTCCGATCCGATTATGATACCGTGTCCAAACTCACTTATGCAGTCAAAGATGCTGATGTTCCTGGTTGGAATATTAATGATATTTCCTTCGGGATTCTTTCCGGATTTAATGGCTATGGCATCATCCCCGGTATAAAACCTGCAGCCAAAAATCACAGAATCTCGGCTGGAATCCGGATCCCAGCCGTCACCGTTCCAGACATCCTTTGAGTAGAATTCACAGTTATCGGTTACAACATTCTCACTGTAGATCATATGTACATTCCAGGAGGCTCCGTTCTTTAATTGAAGCCCTGAAATCCTGACATTTTTGGAATTGGAAATGTTTATAAGCCTGGGTCTTGCTCTTCCCGGCAATGTTTCTGCTTTCTCATATTCGTCCAGATTGATATTTTCCAAATCCAGACTTTTCTTCTCTTCATTAATAACATTCTCCGCAAGGGCTTTTCCTCCGCTCTCTATAGTCCCTTCACCGAATATCAGTACATTTTCACAGTTTGTATCTGAGCTGTGATCCATGGTTCCCATATTTATAAGGCTTGAGTAGCAGAGCATTTCGATACCCTCGAATCTGCTGGGTATCTTCGGAAGATAATCCCTTGGATTATCAGTTCCCCTTATCACTGCTCCTTTTTCAAGATATATCTCCATATTGCTGTGAAGATGCAGGGCTCCTGTCATATATACGCCCTCGGGTATATATATCTGTGCCTTTTCGTCTGCTGCATCAATGGCCATCTGAAGTGCTTTGGTATTCATGGTCTCACCGTCACCGACAGCATTGAAGGGAGCTTTAGTTACATTGATGATCTTCTTTTCCTTATTGGTTACAAAGCTTACCTTGTCTATTTTTTGATATTTACCCTGTTTTTTATCTGTAACATACTCAACCTTAATCTTGTACTTATGATTGGGTTTAAGCTTATCTACCGTGAAATGTGTCTTATCCGTTTCCCCACGAAGATCTCCATCCAGATACACTTTATATCTGACAAAATCCGCAGCATCCAGTGGCTTATACCAAAATACTGTTACCGTGTTTGCTGTTACTAATGTATAGAGCTTGTTTTCTTTCATAATGCCTCGCTTATTCCGGCTGCTTTCCTGCTTCTGATAGCTACTTCATGAACGTAACACCTGAGACGTTTCCGGTCAATGAACTTTTAAAGAAACAATTAAAAATTGTAAACCGAATTTTATAAATATTCTATAAATCAGACACAACAAGTTGTATACTATAGGTATTACAAATCCCAAGATATAGTAGATATCGGAGGTGCCATATGATCAAGAAGTTTTTACTGGACACGAACATTTTGCTCGAGAATCCTCACTCCATGGTGGACGGATTTGCGGACAACCACGTGATTCTTTGCGGGACAACTCTTCAGGAGCTTGACAAAAAGAAGACCGTGGGCGGCGAGGTCGGTTACAATGCCCGCGAGTGCTGCAGGATTCTTGACGAACTTCGTATGCAGGGCAATCTTTTGAAGGGTATCAAGCTTCCTAACGGCGGAAAGCTGTCCATCGAGCCGGACGGAGTCAAGAGCGAGTACCTTCCGGAAGGCTTTTCACTGGAGGTTCCCGATAACCGTATCATTTCCAGCTGCATTCACATCATGCGAAACTCCAAGCGCACTCCGGTCATCCTTGTTACCAATGATATCTCCATGCGTATCAATGCCACCATCTGCGGAGTAAAGGTGGAAGGCTATAAGAACAGCATTATCAAAACCAGCGGCTACACCGGACATATCGATCTGGACGTACCCACAGAGTATATCAACTCATTATATGCCGACAAATCTCTGATCCTTCCCGAGGACATTTCTGATACTCTTCTTGCCAATGAATTCGTAACTCTTCACGCAGGAAAGCAGTCGGCTCTTTCGGTTTTCCGTAATGGAAAGCTTAATCTTATTAAAGAACAAACTCTTTTCGGAGGCATTAAGCCCAAAAATGCCATGCAGAAGTATGCAATGTGGGCTCTTACGGCTCCGGCTGAGGAAATTCCTCTTGTTATTCTTCTGGGACCTGCAGGCTGTGCCAAGACCTTCCTTTCTCTGGCTGCCGGTCTTGACGGAACCTACCAGACCCAGAGAAGAAGCGACAGCGAGTACATTAAGCTCCTGATATCAAGACCTACAGCTCAGAGCTTCGAGGATATCGGTTATCTACCTGGTGATCTTAATGATAAGCTTTTCAATCTTTACCAGAGCTTTTATGACAACATCGAGGTGCTGTTGTCAGGAAACAGCCGGGATATGGAGGATCATCAGCAGGTTCAGACTCAGATGCAGGATATGTTTGATGATGGTGTTATCGAGGTTTGCGGTCTCAACTTTATCCGCGGCCGCTCACTTATGAATACTTATATGATCTGCGATGAGGCTCAGAATGCTTCCCGCACCATGATCCGCGATGTTATAACCCGTGCCGGCATCGGTACAAAGCTTGTTATCGCCGGTGACCCGAGTCAAATCGATGTGCCTACTCTTGATAAACGTAACAATGGCCTTGTTTATGCTGCAGAACACATGAAGGGTTCACCTCTTTGTGCCATTATCCAGTTCGATTCCGGTTCCAGCGTCCGTTCACCTCTTGCCAAGGAAGCTATTCAGTGCATGAAGGGTTAAAAAATATTAAAGAGGGGAGAATTTGATACATCAAATTCTCCCCTCTTAATTGTTTTAATGACAAAAGAGTACATTCCCCTGTTGAGTTTATACTTTCTTTATTTTCTGTTTATTTTTTATCCACAATTTTACCCTTTTTATCCATTTATTTCATGCGGTTTTTCTGGTTAATTTTCGAAAAAACTCTTCTTGAAACGAAATAAATCGCCGGATTTCCACATTTTTTCGTTTGGATTCCCCTATTATGTGGATTTTTATCCCCATAATTATTATCTAAGTAAATAATTCCTTGTATTTCAGCATCTTCTCTATTTTCTTTTCTATCATAGTTTTACTCTTTCCACCTTGTTCTCTTTTCGCGACCATATGACTAATTTCACTCAGTCCAAAAAAGGGTTTTGACGTTTGGAAATGTTTTTTATCCATCTCCTTCTTGTCAAAACCCTAAGGCTTCAATTTAAATTTTTCCCGGCAGCCTTTTTCTCCTTTACCTTCCTGGCAAATTCCGCTGCTTCATAAAATTTCTTTACCTTTTCCTCAAGCTCTTTAAAGTCCAGCTTTAGTCCTGTCATAATGTTTTCTGCCGGCACTTCATCGTTAAAGCTGTAGAATTTCGGAAGTGTTATCTCCTGAAAGTCATAAATCATCAGATTCTTATGCTCCACATCCACGATCCAGTACTCACGAACTCCGGCTTCCTTATATTTCAAAAGCTTAAGATAGAGATCCCTTTTTCGATCTTCCAGGTCACTTCCCAAAAACTCTATGGTAACTCTGGGAGCACCTTCAACAAACTCCCCTCCGGCGACCTGTTCCTCATCCTTCACAACGCAAATATCGGGAACTATGACGGTTTTATCATCCTTATCAAGCCTCACACCAACAAACATGAAGGGTCTTCCGTACTCTTCACCCTCACTGCAAGCCTTATTGATCATGCCGTAAAGATTCCTGAGGTAGATTCCGTAAACAGGAAGATAGGACTTCATTTTGTATATGTATCCGTCGATGAGCTCTGTCCTATCCTCTCTTTTCTGATTATCTTCTATTGTATAAGGTCCGATGTCGTACATTTTCCTCATCTCCATAACAGTAAAAGCTCCCATATCCTCTTAATCCTGTCATATGTGTATTTAGAATCAACTCTATGCAAATGTCGATTTCAACATCTTCCATATCCTATTATCTTTAATTATGCAGGGAGACCATACACCAATTCTACACTAATGCCAGTTCCCGCATCTTCGGAAGTCCTTCCGTATCATGGCTTGCCATGATAAGCGGTCTTCTGCCTTTGTTTTCCATGATATACCTTATCACTCTGTCCCTGGTTTCAGGATCAAGGCCTGTCAGTGGCTCATCCATAATGAGAAGATCCGAAGCAGGAAGCATAGCTCTTACGATAGCGACTCGTCTCTGCATTCCACCGGACAGCTCTCTTACGGGTTTGTCCAATGCCTCTTCTTCCAGAACCTTTTTGAGTTCCTCTACTGCTCTTGTCCGGGAGATCATGGAATCCACGCAGGTAACATTTTCCACTGCGGAAAACTGCTCCAAAAGCCTGTTTTCCTGGAAAACCATACCTATGCGGAGTTTTTTTCCGCCACCGGCAGCTTCTCCCATTGTGATTTCGATACTTCCGCTGTCAGAATTCTCAATTCCTGCCATGATCCGTAACAGGGTGGTCTTACCGATTCCGGAGGGTCCTTTCAGAAGAACATCTCTCGAATCCGATACCGTATCAATAGACAGATTTATCCGGTCCAGAACCTTCTTTCCGTCATATATTTTTGTAATGTCCTTGAACTGAATCAGCACGGTTTTTACCTCACCATCACAACTACATTCAAATTGAATAAACCATCACACTATGCTTTAATACATTTTCTAAGAACAGCAAGCATCAGTTTCTCAAGAATCAATGCTGTCAGTATGATGGTTATGGTCCAGGCAAAAAGATCAGCCGTTTCAAGATATATTTTTGACTGATACAGTCCGTTTCCCACGGATCCCAGCGGCTGCCCGATAACCTCTGCAGCAACACCGCTTTTCC
>NZ_AUJX01000057.1 GCF_000424445.1 Oribacterium sp. NK2B42 | reverse complement strand
TGAGTTTCACAGTTGTTATTTTCAACTGAATGGGGTCTTAGCTCAGCTGGGAGAGCATCTGCCTTACAAGCAGGGGGTCACAGGTTCGAGCCCTGTAGGCCCCATTAATTCTGTTCATGATTTAAATCGTCTGATCTACAAGGCTTTGAGTAGTTCAATAGAATTGAAAATAACAATTGGCATGAATATCGCGGGATGGAGCAGTCTGGTAGCTCGTCGGGCTCATAACCCGAAGGTCGTTGGTTCAAATCCTTCTCCCGCAACTCTCAGAGATCACCTTACGGTGATTTTTTTTTATGCCGAAAAAAATGGAGTAATTCCGACAAATGATATGACTAACCGAAAACAGACACCATATGCGAAACATCTAAATACATTTATTTGACACAAAATGTTGATATACAAACATTTTATCTTTCCAAAATGTTGATTAACATATATAATTGTATCATTAATTATGGGGTTTAAATCATGTTAAGAAGAAAGATTTTTATACAACTTAAATCATGGGTAGAAAATAAAGAAAGAAAATGCCTTGTACTCCAAGGAGCCCGTCAAACCGGAAAAACATATGCAATCGAACGGTTTGCTGAGTCACATTATGAAGAAATTGTTGAAATCAATTTTAAAGAAACGCCATCTGCGGCAGATATATTTTCGGGAGACCTCACAGTGGAAAATATGATTATGTCCTTACGTTTCAGATTCCCGGATAAAAAAATAGATCCCGAAAAGACCCTGATCTTTCTTGATGAGATACAGGAGTGTCAGGAAGCTATCACTTCTTTAAAATTCTGGGCGATAGACAACAGATATGATGTAATTACATCCGATTCTCTTTTAGGGATTGATTATAAAAGAGCATCTTCCTATCCTGTAGGATATGTTGATTATCTCAATATGTATGGTCTCGATTTTGAGGAATTCCTTTGGGGCATCGGCATTTCTGAGGATATGATAAAGACACTCCGGGGATATATTGATTCAAAGAAGCCAATTCCTGATTCAATCCATAAAAAATTGATGGAATATTATAGGGTATATATAGCAACCGGAGGAATGCCGGAGGTTGTTCAGAAATATTTTGACACCAAGGATTTCAGAGAAGTAGATCGTATTCAAAGAAACTTACTCCAGGGCTATCAGTATGATATCGCACATTATGCGACAGCAGAGGAGAAAGTCAAAGCCGAAAAATGTTATCTGACTTTATCAAAACAGCTGCTGGATAAAGAAAATCACAAATTCCAGTATAAAGAAATCGAACATGGAGCCAGAGCACAAAAATATTATTCGAGTATCGAATGGCTGCTCAGAGCTGATATTATCCATTTATGCAGGATTGTAACTGACGTAAGATATGATCTTGCCGATTATGCCAGGGATGATTTCTTTAGAGCATATACAACGGATTTATCTCTGCTCATTGCCATGAAGGATTTCTCACTAAAACAGCTTATTGTAGAAAATACTCTTGATGGTAACACGAAGGGCGGGATTTACGAGTGTGCCGTAGCTGATGCGTTGCACAAGAAGGGTTACACTTTATACTTCTACAAAAATGAAACAAACAAAAAAGAATTGGATTTTATCATTCAGATCGATGGAAATGTTGTCCCCATAGAGGTAAAAAGCGGAAAAGAAAGGGCAACCTCATTGATATCAGCAATGAAAAAGAACAAAAACATACCCTATGCATATAAATTTATTGATGGAAACATCGGTGAAAGCGAGGATGGAATCATCACCTTGCCACTCTATATGGCCACGTTTATATAAAGTAAACATCAGGGAAACTGTACCAGCTTGGTAATCAGAGGGACTGAAGCATTTAGTTTTTCAATTGAATAATTGCCGCCGCATTCTCGTGAATTTAGTCGTGAGTTAGGCGGCTTTTTGTTGGGAAGTTGCGATTTCTTTGTACATATGCTGGTGGATTGTTCGCCACAATTCGAAATCCCACGTATGTTAAAGATCCTTAAAGGTAACACTGCGAGATGGATGTTCCTTTCACATCCGGAGATCAAAACAAAACTTTGGGGCGGACATCTGTGGAACCCGTCATATTGTGTGGTCACTGTAAGTGACCGCAGTAGAGAACAAATCATAAACTATATCAATTCACAAAAAGAGCGTTAATGAAAATCCATACATTGTATAAAAGCCGAATCAAGCAATGTGGGTTTTTCAAGCGTCAGTAAATATCATCATGACAGTAAGCCATGGATCACTGTTGTTGCAAGGAAGTAAGGGGCAAAGATGCAGACTTTCTTATATCCCGACAATAATATCGAAAGCTTTTTTATATTCCGCTATAAGATCATATCTGCCATCTTCTGAAGCCCATGAAATGCTTATACTACGTAGTGTGTGATATAGAATAAAGGCAATGGATTCAGGATCATATGGATTATGGATTTCCCCGGCATATTTAGCTTTTTTCAACAGCTTAACTGCAACATCAAAGAGATACATCCCTTCAGGGAAATGAGCATCACCAGACGTTTGGATTGTCAGTATATAAACCTGTTTAACAATATTTGGACCGTACTGCATAGATTTATCGCAATAGACTTTCATCATCTGCCATAAGATATTTACGCTTTTTTCTTCTGAGGCAAATGTATGAAGGAGACGTTCTGCTTGGATACCCCAATACTTTACTACACCACTTAATAACTCGGCCTTAGATTCGTAATGATAGTAAAATGTTCGTTTTGTAATTTCGCATTTATTGCAAATGTCTATGATGGATACATTATCATAGCCCTGTTCTTTAAACAGTTCTAGCGCTGTATCCCGGATCATATCTTTGGTTGAGGTATTGTTAGTCATACTTTTTCATTTCCTTCTTCAAACTTATTCTTTAGTGTAGCCATCAGACAATGAGATTTCAATGGCCGAAAAAAACTCCAAAACGACTTGTAAACATTGCACAAATCGATTGCATCTCATTTGTGGATTATTATAATTGACCGAAATGTCAGCATTTGTTAAATTTTTGTTATTGTTACTGCGGTAACATAAAAATGTATATAAAGTAACATTTGAATAACGGAGGAGTTAGAGATGAGAAGATCTGTTTTCAGAACATCAGCGGCACTGTTAATGGCAGCAACGCTGGTTGGTTGTGGAAGCTCCACAACTACACCAACTACTACAGCTCAGGAAACTACAAAAGCAGCTGCAGAAACTACTGCAGCCGCAGAAGCAACGGGTGCCGGAGTAAGCGGTGAATTTGAAGGAACCGGCAAGGGCTTTGAAGGTGATGTCACAGTGAAAATAACCGTTAAAGACGGTGCCCTTGAATCAGCTACTATTGTAGGTGATAAGGAAACACCAAATGTCGGCGGTAATGCAATCGAAAAGATGATGTCAGAAATGAATGAGCATCACACAGTTAACATTGATTCAGTTTCCGGAGCTACTTATACAAGCAACGGTGTGCAGGAAGCTATAGCGGCAGCATTGGCAGCGGCAGGAATGACAAACAAAGACTTCCCTGAGATCGAGAAAGCTGCAGCACAGACTATAGAAAAAGAAACAAGTCTTCTTATTCTCGGTGGCGGCGGAGCAGGTCTTACTTGTGGTAATTCCGCACTTGATTCAGGCCTTAAGGATGTAACCATTCTTGAAAAGATGAGCTACACCGGTGGTGCAACTTCCAATGCGGGAGGTATCGACGCAGGTCTCTCCAAGCTTCAGGAGGAGGTTGGTATCACAGGTGACAGCGCACAGCTTATCCATGATGACATCATGGCTTCAGGTGAGAATCACAATGAAGACCTCGTTTGGATTATGGCAAACAACCAGGGTAAGACGCTCGACTGGTTAAAGGAAACAGAGAATGTTCCTTTCAATGACCGTTATGCAAGTGATTTCCCTGAGCACACAGTTCAGAGATTCTTCGTATGTGACGGCGGTATGTCAAATGCTATGGAAATCCTTACAAATAACTTCACATCAAAGGGTGGCAACCTTGAGCTTGAAACAAAGGCAGAGGAATTCATCACAGATGATGAAGGAAGAGTAGTAGGTGTAGTTGCCACAGATGCAGATGGTAATACCATTAAATATAAGGCTGATGCTGTCGTAGTTGCTACAGGCGGATATGGTGCCAATGCTGAGATGATCTCAGAAAAGAAGGGTGACCTTCAGTATGCTGTATTCTACGGTGTTAAGTCTTCAATGGGTGACGGCCAGAAGATGGGTGAAGCTATCGGTGCAAAGATGCTCAACATGGGTTACGCAAAGATGTATCCTAACGGTATTTCAAAGGGTGAAGATACCATCGATGGATATGCAACACCGATGCCTACCCTTACAACAGTTAACACAACTGGTGCTTTCTTCGTAAACAAGGATTCAAAGCGCTTTGTAAATGAGACACTCGCATTTGCAGATATCAAGAATGCAACAACAAAGCAGCCTGACGAGATCATGTATATCGTTATGGATCAGACAGGTTACGATACATGGTCAGAGATGGTTTCAACAAATACTTCTGCCGTAGGTAATATCTCTATGGAACAGCAGGAAGAGTTCTTTAACTCTGATTCAGATCATCCGACATTTGCAAGAGGCACTCTCAAGGAAGCAGCTGAAAAGGCAGGACTTGATCCGGAAGCATTATCAGCAGAGCTTAAAAAATGGAACGAGACTGTTGAGTCAGGTACTGATTCTGAGTTCGGTCGTACTGCTCTCACAAAGTTCGATGAGAACAGTACAGTTTACATCATCGAGCAGAGACTCCGTTTTGCAACAACACTTGGCGGATATGATGTAACAGCTAACTTTGAAGCACAGAAGGAAGACGGAACAGTCATCCCCGGTCTATATGCTATAGGTGAAGTTACAGCCGGTTGCAACGGTACTGAAGCAATCCCGGGTTCCATGGCAGCATGGGCAGTAACATCAGGTTATATATGCGGACAGCAGCTTGCAGAGTCACTTAGTAAATAATACTGTTATTTTAGAGGAATGAGCCCAAAAAGCTCATTCCTTTTTTTGAAATAAATCATACGGGATAGGGAAATCAGTTGATTTTTTTTAATATGGGTATCTTGCTTTTGATTTAGTGGAAATATTTTTTTATCATGAAAATATGGCAATAATTAAATGGTGAATAGCGCAAAACAAAAATATTATTTTTATTAATTATAGTATTGCAAAAATTTTTGTTATGCTTTATTATGTAGGTAATGGGAATATTAATAGTAGATAATCTGATGGGCACAAAGTTCACAAGTAATCAATGTTGGCGTGTTCTCCTCCTTAATGAAAGGAGGGGATCTTTTTTTGTTTTTATATAAAATCATATATAAACCTTGTTTTATGTTAAAAAATTATCTATAATCTAAACGTTTTAAGTTTTAAACTGCCAGTTTGTATATTGATGAAAAAAGGACATAAAAATGATACTTGCGATTACTTACAATCCTGATGAAAAAGACATTATTCAAAGTTTTCATAATATAAATTTTTTCAAAATTTACAATATTGAAAAAAACACTATCATTGACTCTTCTTTAGTAAGGACTGATGGTCAGGGACATTGTGCTCTTGCCGGAATATTGCGTAGAATCGGTGTAAATGCCATGATTTGCAAAGAACTGGATGAAGATGCATTGATTTCTCTTTCTGAGCTTGGAATAAGAGTATATAGCGGAGTGGAAGGCATCTGTGATGAGGCTGCCAGAAGCTTTGCAGAGGATATTAATAAGTTTAAAGAGAGTACGGTTAGTATATAAACTGAACGGACTTGCATAGTCAGAAGGTTTTAAGCAGCTTAACTATATTAGATACAGATAAAAGGGGATTTAAATGAATCGTATTCAGAATCGGAATAATACAATCTGAGATTAATGAATATACCGGTAACCTTCCTGATGGAATGAACGGCGGATTTTAATATCATTTCCGGTTTAGGGTCTTTGTAGAGGAGATAAAATCTCCTCTACTATTTTTTTGTCTTCGGCATTGATCTTTGTAGCTGACCGGTACTAAAGATTAAAAATTAGGTAGCGACTATTCTTTGTGACTGTTTCATATTCTTCTGAGATTGCATTTCTTTGGATACAAAAAACAATAATTAAAATTTTGTCAATTGGTGCATTGTATACAATTTCTTTAAAAAATGGCTTAAAACCTTGGTTTGTTCAACCTGCACAAACTCTCAAATACGATATCTGACAAATTGACAATAAATAGTCATAAATGTCTGAAAAATAACATTTGTTTTCATATAAATTGAACAGTGCTAATATACGCCTAGGTTATTTTTTATGAGATTGAAAGGAGTAGTTATGTTAATTAGAGTTGGTATCAATGGTTTTGGTCGTATTGCAAGAGTTATCCTCAGAATCCTCGAGGAGCGTGATAATGACATTGAGGTTTGCGCAATCAACCTGAGAAATGCTGATATTTCACGTATGGCTTATCAGATGGAATACGATTCTGTATTCGGTCGTTTCAGAGGCCGCGTAAGATATACAGATAATGAACTTGTTATCAATGGGAAGAAGATTCATGTATTTTCAGAGGATGACCCGGCTAATATTGACTGGGCTTCAACAGGCGCAGAATACATTATTGAGTCTACAGGAAAGTTCCTTCGTCTTGAGGATTGCGAAAAGCATTTTAAGGGTGGTGCCAAGAAGGTTATCCTTACTGCACCCGGAAAAGACCCGGATTTCCCAACATTCGTATTCGGTGTTAATAATGAGAGCTACGATCCTTCTATGAGGATTATTTCAAATGCATCATGTACTACTAACTGTCTTGCACCTCTTGCTAAAGTTCTTAATGAGAAGTTTGGAATTGAGAGAGCACTTATGTCCACAATTCATGCTTCTACATCAAAGCAGAAGCCGGTTGATTCCAATGGCGGTCGTGACTGGAGAACAGGACGTTCTGTATTTAACAACATTATTCCTTCATCAACAGGTGCAGCTAAGGCGGTAGGTATGGTTATTCCTGAGCTTAAGGGTAAAATGACAGGTCTTAGTTTCAGAGTTCCTACAAACGATGTTTCGGTTGTGGACCTTACTGCTCAGCTTAAAACAAAGACAAATTATGATGAAATCTGCGAAGCGATCGAACATGCTTCCCGTCATGAGATGAAGGATATCATTGAGTACAATACTGATGAGATAGTTTCATCCGATCTCAGAGGAAACTTCCAGACATGTATCTTTGATGCTAAAGCAGGAATCATGCTTGATGATACCTTTGTAAAGCTTATTGCATGGTATGACAATGAGTGGGGTTACTCAAATCAGTGCATCAACCTCTTACAGTATGTAGCCCGTAAGGACGCAAAGTTCGCTGCAAAGGCATTAAAAAACCAGAAGCAGGAGGATGTAAAGACCGGTAATCCGGTTGCAGAATCTCAGGATAAGAGGAACAACGAAAAGAAAAAGTAAAAGCCTGAAGATATAAACAGCTCAATAAACTGATTAAATTTTATAAAGCTTTCTGACTTGGATCAGTCAGGGAGCTTTTTCGTTATCGTGGAACCAATAGTAGACATACTTGTGGCTCAGATGGATATGTGACAGTATAATTGTCTTAAAACCTTAAGAAAACATTATCAGTATGCTTTTGCGTTTAACAGATACATATGATAAAATCTTTGATATATAAAAGTCAGGGGTATCAGTAACAGAGTGAGGTGAGATATGAGTTACATTGATCAGGAAGCCACAGGCGAGTTATTGCGGTTGGCTGTAAAAAGCAGTAGTTTTTCAGTTTCCGACATATGTAAGGAGATGAATATATCAACAACATCTATATATAACTGGTTCAGGGGCGATACGCTTCCCAGCATAGAAAACCTCTTTTTGTTTGCTGAGCTTGTTGGACAGAAGGTGGATGATATTGTTGTGTATGTATCTGACAGAAACAACAAGGCAGATGCTGCATAAATGCTGCGTCAGAATTCAGGAATAAAATATTTGCAAAAATCCCGTCGCCCTGTATCGGAGTGTCGGGATTTTTTTAAAGCAAATAATGAAAAGAAAAAGCCGTCATACAAAATATATGACGGCCAACATGATATATAGCAGGGAATGTCCCCTGCATAATTACAGATTGATCTTGTAGTCATCGCCGCCTTCGCCATCGACGGTGAAGTAAGCAGCTGATTCGTCAGCATTGATATAAACCTTGACATCCTTAACGGTAGCCTTGATCTTCTTGGCAGCAGCTATTGCTTCATTCTCGATACTGGCGGGATCATAATCGATTCCGTTGATCTGAAGAGTAACAGCAGCCTTAACAGCTGTTTCCTTTGTTGCTTTCTTATCGGCGGGTTTCTTTTCAGCAGTCTTAGGAGCAGACTTCTTTTCAACAACTGCTTTCTGAGGAGCAGCCTTCTTTTCGGCAGCAGCCTCTGTCTTCTTGGGAGCAGCCTTAGGAGCTTCCTTCTTCTCAGCAGTTACTTCTGCCTTCTTGGGAGCGGCTTTGGGAGCTTCCTTTTTCTCAACAGCTGTTTCGGCCTTCTTAGGTTCTTCCTTCTTAACAGCTACATTTTTAACAGCTTCTGTCTTTTTCTCTTCTACAGGTTTTACAGGAGCTGTGGTTTTAGCTGCCTTAGGAGCAGCTGTCTTTGTCTTTGCCATATCAATATGTCTCCTTTAAAAATATAAAAGCTTTTTATAAAAATGATTTTATTTCCGTAAAACAGAGATGTCAATTATTTTCAAGCATTTTCTAAGTATTTTCAAGGGCTTCGGCAGGAGTTTTCCATATAAGCCAATCAAAATATGACGATATTTTGTAATAATGCTGTAAGGACATAAATGTTTTGATTAATATATATTATTTCTATAAATATTGGAGGGGGACTCATATATGCTTGTATTAAGAAGGAAAAAGGACCAGACGTTGGTCATAAACGGTAATATCAAGATCACTGTTGCAAGAGTGGATGGAAACGGAGTCAGGCTTGCCATCGAAGCACCGGATCAGGTCAGCATTGTAAGAGGGGAGCTTACAGAGTCTGCTGCGGCACCTACAGATGATATTGTGCCTATCGTTGAGCATAAGTCAAAGAAAAGAAGTATATTGAAGAAGATCGTGATCTGACTATATGAGTTTGCAAAAAAAGAGGATACACATTGATGTGACAGGCACATCGATGTGTATCCTCTTTTAGTGTTCCCGATCATGATCGTGGAAACCGGAAGTTGATGATCAAAGGTTGATCTTGTAATCAGCGCTTCCTGCACCATCAACTGTGAAGTATGCAGCTGAGTCCTTTGCATTAACATAGACATTAACAGCCTTAACATCCTTCTTGATCTTCTGAGCAGCAGCAACAGAATCCTTAGTGATGCTGTTGAAATCATAATCCTTTCCGTTGAGCTGCAGTGTGATAGTTGATTTGATAGACATTATAATCACCTCCATACAAAAATATACATACCATCAGTATGTATCTTACACCTGCGGATATAGTTAAATATCCGCTCCCCTTAAATTAAACGTATTCATTATATTTTTTATACTTGATTTTGTCAATTACGTGTAAATGCACAAAATAACACAGAAGCAGTTTTATAAACTCGATTTTGTGTCGATAGTTACTATAGGTACTGTGAACATGGTCTGCACCGACCCGGAAAGGGTATGTAATGACTGATAAGTGACGGAGAGAAGCAGTATGAATAACAAAAGAAAAAATATAAATGACATCGCGATCCTGCTACTTATATCGATCTTTATGAATGGCTTTGAGACCGGCGGTTATCAGGCTGCTCTTTTGTACATAGGTGAAGAGTATTCATTGGATCACGGGGCTCAGGGAGTTATAGCTTCCGTGGAGCTTTTCGCCACCATGATAGCACCGATCATCCTCGGCTCCCTGGCGGACAGAGTTGGAAAAAAGATAATGCTTACACTATTCACCGCTGCGAGAGTTATTTCCGGAATTATCATCCTGCTGGCAACCGGATCACTTCAGTTCTCTGTGGGTGTTTTTATCCTGGGCTTTGCTACAAGTATCATTCAGTACGTGGCCATTGCCGAAATGGATGATGCTTATCCTGTTACGAGACATAAGAGGATGGGTGGTATTGCTGCCATGTATGCATCTGGTGCGGTTGTAGCTCCTTTGATAGTGGGCTTTGCACTTAAAACTGCCCTCGGATGGAGAACTTTTTTTGCAGCAGATGCCATTATTTCCTTTGTTCTCGCGCTGCTTCTCTGGAAGATCAGTTTCGAGCCCAGAGAGAATCCTGCAGATGCTGAGGTATTTGAATATGAAGGCTCGGTCACAGGCGGTTCCGGAAGCATCTATGTGAAGGGTGTGATATATCTTTGCATTATCATGTTCATTTATGTGGGAGTAGAGAACGGTGTGGGTTTCTTCCTGAACGGATTCATGCATGATAATGTACACTCCGAAAGAGGATATATTGCTCTTTCCATATTCTGGATGGCAATGATCCCGTCGAGAGTACTCTGCGGTTATCTCAGTAAATACAGGCATCTTCTCCTTTGCGCGGCACCTACGGGAGCAGCAGTGTTCCTTTGGTTTTTATCTGTTGTGAAAAATGAATACGCCGCATTTCTTGTTGTCTTTATCATGGGCTTTTTCTGTGGGGCTGTTTATCCCAATGTACTTACCTACGCGGCAGATTACAGCGGCTTTAAAACCGCGACGGTAATAGCGGCCATAACGGTTGCAACAGGAATTGGGGGAACCCTGGTATCCTTCGTGTTTGGATTCCTGGAGAAGGCAGTGGGATTCACCTGGTCCTTCAGGATACTTGCGGTATTCCTGGCACTGGATCTGGTCTTTGCCCTTAAGGTGGTTATGACAAAGAGCAAAAAGATCACAGGCAGCCGGCAGGTATGAAAGTCTGACATGGGCTTTTGGTATGTGATGAGCATTTGTTGATTAAATTTTAATGTATAGGAAGGTATGATATGGGCGGTACAGTATCCGTGGTAGATCTTGAAAAGTATATAGTCGATAATGTAGAAACAGCCATCAGGGAGGGTTACATCAAGATATATTATCAGCCTGTAATACGCACTATTACAGGTAAGATATGTGCGGCGGAGGCATTGACAAGATGGGAGGATCCAAATTATGGATTTCTCAGCCCGGCTTCATATATCAGCGCCCTGACCCGGGCAAAAAAGATACATCTGCTTGATATTCATGTAATAAATTCTGTTTGCAGGGATATCAGGGAGAAGATCGATAACGGAGCTACGCCATTCCCGGTTTCTGTCAATATAACCCAATACGATTTCACTGAATGTGATATGCTGAATGTTTTTGAAGAGGCAGAACAGGACAGCGGAGTACCGGCGAAGTATCTTTGCCTTGAGATCAGTGAAGAAATATTCAGGGATAACAGTGATATACAGAGAGTGATAGATCAGCTGCTGTCCAGAGAGCATGAGAAGTGGCTGAGTGATTTTGGCGTCGGCTATGGTGCTTTTAGTGCCCTTGAAAAAAAGTACAGCGTGATCAAGTTTGATGTAAGGTTCCTGCATAGCCTGAAGGGGGAGAGCCTTAAGAGGGGAAGGATCATCATAGCTTATTACATCAATATGATTAAGAGGCTGAATTTCAGCACCCTGGTAGAAGGCATAGAGACTGAGGAAGAGTATGCTTACTTCAAGGATCTTGGCTGTGAAATGATACAGGGCTTTTTCTTCTCAAAGCCTATGCCCATAAAGGAGTTGGATAAGCAGGGCTTTGAGGTGGAATCCATAGAAGAGCGTGGTTACTACAATACCATCGGCCAGATAGAGATAGAAAACGGAACCATGTATGATCAAACCGGAGTGTTCGGTGCTGATGCTATGGCGATTTTTGAGTATAAGGATCAGACTTTCACATATTTATACCAGAACGAAGCCAATAAGCAATACCTTCGTTTTTTAGGGGATTTAACCTCCCAGTCCGCAGAACGTATAATCAACCAGAAATCAGGTTTGCTGCAGGAGAAGCTCCGGCCGTTTATAAGAGAGCTAAAAAATGAAAAGAAGGATATCAGATTCTCACACGTTTACAGAGGGAATATCATCAATATAAGAGCAAAATTTGTAGCAAAGAACCCTAAGACCGGAGCATTGGCATTAGTGGTATATACCTCCATGTCCCATGATTCACACTTAAATAAGGCTGCCCTGTTTACAAAGGCAATGGGAGAAATATACCGCATGTATGACAGGATCGACCTTATAGATATGAGGGATGGAAGGATAAAGAATACCTATATGAATACCACTGAGTATGGAGGCATTTCCGAGGGCGCCCTTTTCACGGAGGCAGCTGAGGAATGGAGCCGGGAGTATATAACGCCGGAGGAAAGGGATGAATTCATGGAGTTCATGGATCTTTCAACCTTTAAGGAAAGGATGATAAAGCGTAAAGGCATACGTGACAGAAAGAAATTCAGGACACAGATGGATGACGGACGCTATTTACCAAAGGCGTATATTCTTTTGCCGATTGAGATGGATGGCAAAGATTTGGTGCTTTTTGGAATAGTGAATATTGATGCTGCTGAGCAATAAGACCTTTTTAAAACAGAGGTAATCGTAATGATACAAAAAACCTTCGTATTATCCCACAGAGATGAAATGTGGTCGGTTCTTATAGAATGGGAACAGTTTATCCAGGATAAACCTAAAAAGAATATGTTTATGGTCTTTACTGAGAACGGCATCGCAGAAGATAAGCTGTATGATGTTTTATCCCTGGTGTTCAGGAGGTATCCTGACATCTGCATGATAGGTATACATCAGGGGGCATCTCAAAGATACAGCGAATACCTGAGGATGTCCTTCTGCCTTATGGAACATACTACGGTAACGCCTTTTTCCTGTACATTTGAGTATATCGATGAACAGGGGGCTTTTAACGAGCTTTCGGATATGGTGGAACATATCGAAAACCCTGCCTGCATCATTCTCTTTGCGGCAGGAAGCTCAGCAAAGCTGTCCCGCCCCATGGCGATGTTTGAGAAAAAACACAGCATACCCATAGCGGGTGTCTGGACCGCGGATTTTGAGAATGTTGATTCGGATACTCATTTTGTATGGCAGAATGAAAAACTCCGAAGGGGCTTCGTGGGAGTAATACTTTCCGGCAAGGAGCTGATGGTGCACACGGAGCTTCTGACCGGCTGGAGACCCCTTGGAAAGAGCTTTCAGATAGAGTTAAGGAAGAAGCTTACCGGATTAAATATCGGAGAGAATATAATTACAACTATAGACGGATGGAAAGCTACAGAGATATATGAAAGGTATCTCAATATAAAGCCTAACGGGGCATTTCTTGAGAACATCAGGGAATTCCCTTTCATGATAAAGAGAGGGAATGAGATCCTCAGCAGAAGCCCCTACAGATATGATGAGGCAGGACAGCTGTATTTTCTCGGGGATTTCAGGCCGGATGATGTCATAAGCTTTTCATCAGGAAATAAAAGCAGTATGTTCAGTGAGATATCATATAAGGTAAACAGGTTTGGAGATTTTGTACCGGAAGGCTCTTTCTTATTTGGAAGCGATACCAGACAGAATTACATGGTTACTGAATACAGAGAGCTTAATGCTTTCCAGAATATTGATGAAAACATCCAGCATATCCGTGGAAAGGGACAATTCCTTTTTACAGATGGCAGAGGAGGCACTCACAATGTTTCCACCGTGATCCTTGGACTCAGAGAGGGTTTGCCTGACATACAGGAGCATATTGATTATTCGGATGCCATAAGCTCCGGTGAGACGGATGCTGTGATCCCGCTGGCTGACAGAACCGGCATCTTTCTTCAGGCAATAACCGATGACCTGAATGAAGCTATCTCAAAAGCGGAAAGCGCAAACAAGGCAAAGTCCTCCTTCCTTTCCCATATGTCCCATGAGATACGTACGCCTATCAATGCCATCCTTGGAATGGATGAAATGATCCTGAGGGAAGGTGTGGATGATAATGTAAAGGGCTATGCCATTGACATCAAGAACGCAGGTGTTGAGCTCCTGGGCATCATCAATGATATACTGGATTTCTCCAAGATAGAATCAGGAAAGCTTTCAGTTATTCCTATAGAGTATAAGACGGCGGATATGCTGAGAGATCTTTATCATATGATCAAGAAACGTGCTGAGGATAAAAAGCTTGAGCTCATACTGGAAGCCGATGAAAATATACCTGAGGCGCTATTCGGTGACGAGATCCGGGTGAAGCAGATCATTACCAATATACTCACCAATGCTGTCAAGTACACAGAGAAGGGGAAGGTATGGTTAAGAGTTAAGCTTGAGAGCCTGACTCCTAAAGAGGTTGTACTGAACATTGCTGTTGAGGATACCGGAATGGGTATCAAAAAGGAAGAGATAGGTAAGCTGTTTGAGGCATTTGAGAGACTTGACGAAAAACGGAACCGTACCATAGAGGGTACCGGTCTCGGCTTAAACATTACCCAAAAGCTTTTGAAGCAAATGAACAGCTATCTTGAGGTTCAAAGTGAGTACGGTAAGGGCTCAATATTCTCCTTTAAGCTGGCTCAAGGGGTGAGGTCTCCTGCGCCTATGGGATGGGTTAATGTTGATGAGCGGAAGGAAGATTATACCAATGACGGACCATCCTTCTATGCGCCTGAGGCTACGATCCTTGCTGTAGATGATACTGTTTTGAACCTTACCGTCATAAAAGCTCTGGTGAAGCAGAACAAGATCAAGGTTGATACGGCGGAAAGCGGTCAGGAAGCCATAGAGCTTGTGAAGAAAAACCATTACGACATCATTTTCCTGGATTTCCGTATGCCTGTTATGGACGGGATCGAGACCCTGCACCGCATGAAGGCGCTGGAGGGTTCGCCCTGCATGTACACTCCTTTTATCTGCCTTACGGCCAATGCTGTTACCGGTGCCATAGAAGACTATATGAAAGCCGGTTTTGACGATGTTGTAACCAAGCCGATCGATCCCAAACTTCTTGAGAAGAAGCTGAGGTTCTACATTTCCCCTGATCTGATACAGGAGGTTTCGGAAGGGGATGCTCCTGAAGAGGATGAACAGCAGGAGGAGACATTACCGGAAGAGCTTAGTGGAATAAAGGAGATAAATGTTAATGAGGGTCTCCAGCACTGCGGCTCTGCTGAAGGATATATTACGGCGCTCCGGAGCTTCTATGAAAGTTTGAAGGATAATATCAGAATTATACAGGAAAATTTTGAAAAACTGGACGTAAAGAATTATACTATAAAGGTACATGCTATGAAGAGTTCGGCGAGGATAATCGGCGCAGCCGAGTTGTCTGCCCTGGCCAAGAATCTTGAAGCGGCGGGAGATGAGGAAAGACTCGATGTCATCCTCATGGATAACCCAAGGCTTATAAGTATGGCAGAAAGTCTCTATGAAGCATTGGATAAATACTTTGGCGAGAAAGAGGAAGACGATTCAGGGCTTCCGGAACTCGGTGATGATGAGTGGGCTGATTTTATGATAAGTCTTAACGGCTTTATCGATATGTATGATATCGATGACCTGAAAATGATGCTGGAGATGTTGAAGGAATATCGTCTGTCAGAAAATAAAAAGAGGATTTATCAGGAATTGAGAAATGCGGCAAAGGGACCTGACTGGGGAAAATTGTCTGAGCTTGTGGCAGTAAAATAAGTATAGTATTGAGGACTGGAGATAACATTTTATGTATCTGAATAGTGTTTTGATCATAGGTGATAATTTGAATTTTATGGCGCAGGCCATGATACGTATCCTGAAGAATAACGGATATGTTGTATATACCTGCGGTTTTAACATTGACAGCATTCACGAAAAAGCAAATGATGCGGGAGTTTTCATACTGTATCTGGACGGCGTTTCATTTTCGGATAAAGCCGTCTTCAGGTATATACAGGATTTGAGCTCCAACAGGATCGTCTGCGCCATAGGAAAGCCTAATGAATACAAAGAGTTTTACAAGGTTTATCCTAAGGAGCGTGTCAACATCGAGATGCCTCATCCTGCCAATGTCATGATCCTTGTTGATCAACTGAGGCGTGAGCGGACGCTTAGTGATGAAAGTGTTAATTCCGAAAAACAGCGTAAGATACTGCTGGTGGATGATGACAGTACTTTTCTTGAGGTATCCAGCGGCTGGCTTAAAAAATACGGAAAATATGATGTATCCATCGTAAATTCCGGCCCCCATGCCATTGATTATCTCGATAAATACACTCCTGACCTGATACTTCTCGATTATGAGATGCCTATGATGGATGGACCGGCGGTTCTCAGCAAGCTAAGACAAAATGAGCGCACAAGAAACATCCCTGTCTTTTTCCTTACCGGAAAAAATGACAGGGACAGCATCATGAAGGTTATGATGATGCGGCCTAATGGATATCTTCTTAAAACACTGGATCAGCAGCAGCTGGTATCAAGAGTGAATGATTTCTTTATCAGTCAGAAGAAGTAATAAGATATAAACGTTGGTTTTGCTTAAAAAATAAAAAAACCATTGCTATTTTGATAAATGACTAGTAGCATATAACTAAATGTCTAAGGAGAAAAAAGGGATATAACCATTTTCCTAAAGCTGCGATATGATTTGTAGAAATTGTAATAAAGAAATATCTGATACATCAGCATTCTGCCCTAATTGCGGAATGCTGTTTGTTGTATCAACTCCTGAAAGCAGCCCGGAGATACGTCGCAACAATAACCTTCCTTTTTACAGCGCGGAGCTTTACCGTAAAATGGTACAGGAGGAAAATGCCCAAAGGGAAGCAGAGAAACCGGCTGAAGTTCAGGGTGATGCTGTGCCTCGGGAGGATTCCGTTGATGATCAGCTCGATAAAATGTATCTAAGAGCCTTACAGCTTGAGAGAGCGGAACAGGCAGAAAGAATGCGAAGAGAGGCTGAGGAAAGAGCGAGACTAGCCGATGAATTAGCCCGTAAAAAGGCGGAAGAAGAGCTTAAAAAGCGTATGGCGGAAAACGAACGCCATGACAGGGAAGTGGCTGAAGAGCTGGCAAAGAAAAATGTCATTGATGAAGGAGAGCTTGATGAAAAAGATTTAAAAGAGGATTCGGCTGAAGAAAAAACTGAAGATGAAGTTTCTGGAAATGTTGAAGAAAACGAAACCGGAAAAATTGAAGCTCCTGAAACAAGAGAAGCTGAAGCTCCTGAGACCGAGGAACCTAATGTTTCTGAGACCGGAGAACCTGAGGATTCTGAAACCGGGGAAGATAACACCGAAGCAGAAGGAGACTCTGAAAATGCTCCTGAAAAAGCTGGTGTTTCTGAAACTGAAGAAGGAGAGGATGAAACTCTTCACCTTGAGGATGATTCCGACGATTATATATTTGGTGATGAAGACGTCGAAGAAGCGGAAGGGGAAGAGCCCGTTGCTTCTGACGTTGAAGAACCTGCGGAAGTAGTCGAAGAAGTTCCTGCTGAAGAAAAATCAGAGACAGAAGAAACAGAAAAAACTGAAACTGTGGTATCAGAAACCGAAGCAGAAGAATCTGATACCGTAGAATCAGAAATCAAAACAGAAGAATCTAAAGCTATAGAATCAGGAACCGAAACAGAAGAATCTGAAACAGAAGAATCCGAAGCAGTGGTGTCAGAAGAGGTAGCAGAATACACTGAGATATCAGAAGATTCTGAAACAACTGATGAAAACAAAACAGAGGAATCTCCTGAGAATGAAGCAGAGACAGTTGTGCCTGAAACGGCTGAGGACAAAACTGAAACCGAAGAGGTAACCGGGGAGACGGCTATTGCAGAGGCTGCGGATAAATCAGAAGCAGAAAAGGCAGAGGAGCCGGAAGAGCTAACAGAGGAAATTGAAGAGTCTGAAATAGATGAGGCTCAGGAGAAAACTGTAGAAGTGATTGAAACTGAAAAGCCATCTGAACCGGAGCCGGCCGAGAATGAGGAAACAGCTGAGGCGGAGCCGGTTGAAATTCGGGAGTCCGTTGAAGCAGAAGAATCAGTGGCGAAAAATCAAGAAGCTGAAGAATTGGTGGAATTAGAGGCTAAAGAAGAGATTGAATCAGCTTCAGTCGAACAATCCGAAGATGTAATTAATATAACTGATGCTGCTGTAGTAGCCGCTGTGTGGAAATCGGTACCGGAAATGGAACCTGAGTCAATTGTGGCTGAAGAAGTGTCTGAGGAAGTTGCTGAATCAGAAGCTGAAGACAAAAATAAAACAGAAAACAGATCAGAGCAGCTAAAGCAAAAGAAGTATCAGAAAAAGCAGAAGAAGTCGAAATCGAAGAAAAAGAACCGGAAATCGAATAGAGAAGACAAAGGATCAGAGCGGATGACAGAGAAGCAGGGAGCTGTGTCTGAGCTCAAAACAGAAGAAAAAGCAAATGTTCCGGAGCTTGAAAAAGATTCCGTTGAAGTTGCAGAGCCTGAGAAGAAAACAGAGAAGCCTGGAAAGGTGGTTTCTGAATCAAAGAAAACAGCTTCTGAATCAAAAAAGGCTGTGACAGGGCCGAAAATCAACAGTAAGGCAGGACTTACAGTTGGAGCTGCTGCGGCAGCAGTAGTGGGTTTATCGCTGATAAGTTTATTTGCCTGGAACAATAAGCCTGAGAACAGAGCTGCCAGAATACTGAAGGATGCGGAAAGCGCCTACAGTTCCGGAGATTTCGAAAAGGCTGAGGGCTTGTATTCACAGTATATGGAGTTCGGTGATGCCGAAACGGAAACATTGATCCATATGGCAGATACCTATGTCAACAGAAACAGACATGACGAAGCGGTGGATATGATTAAAGCTGCGCTGGATGCTCATCCTGAGAGCGAAGCTTTGCAGAAGGCATATAACGATCTCAATCCGGTTATAAGCTTCTCAGAGGCTGGCGGAACTTTTGACAGTCCGATATCCATAGGACTTTCTTCGTCAGGAAACTGCGATATCTACTATACTTTGAAAACTGCAGATGGAGCAGAGGAGCTGTCTAAGTATTATCTTCCTATCATACTTGAAGAAAACGGTACTTATGAGGTAGAGGCTTACGGACAAACGGCTGACGGTTATAAGGGCTCTTCGGTTACCGAGACTTATGTTATTGACATAGCACCTGAAGAGGAAGAAACCGAGGAAAGTGTTGAAGAAACAGTCGAAGAAACGGATAACGGCGAATTCAGCTTCGCTAAGGAATATGAGT
Organism: Oribacterium sp. NK2B42; assembly: GCF_000424445.1. Taxonomy (GTDB): domain Bacteria; phylum Bacillota; class Clostridia; order Lachnospirales; family Lachnospiraceae; genus Oribacterium. The sequence continues at coordinate 717 of NZ_AUJX01000057.1, read as the reverse complement.
CATATCCTAATACTCTTGTAGAGATACAAACCAAAGACAGAAAGGATATGGGAGATTATTCGGTATTCGAAGCCCAGGTTTATCATGATCATGAAAAGGATGTGCCTGTAGGTGAGTCCAGAACTGAGACTATAAAGATCAGCAACAAGGCATGGCTTCATTACAAAGATTATAATCCAAATGAGGTACGTGCCATAGATGCGTACGTATTCCTGAAATATATAGGTATTCTAAATGCCAGAACAGATGAAAACGGTATAGTGACAGATTTTGATTTCTATTTAGGAAAACAGAGATAATAAGAAAAAGGTCGTCCTTAGGGAGTAAAATCCCGTAGAACGGCCTTTTTGTTTCAGGGCGTTTATCCATCGCGGATTTCAATATCCGAAGATGAATGATCGGAAAATTGTGAAAAAACTAACATAAAAAAATATCAAAAAGTGTTTGACATATGCTTCGTTAGTTGCTATATTAATTGAGCGCTCGCAAAAAGGGCGCTAATTAAATAGCTTCTAACGAAGCATTTTTGAACCTTGAAAATCAAAGATCGATTAATACACAGACCCTGAAGATTCTAAAAAGAAGATTCAGAAGCGGAGGATCTTTTGAAGATCTGAAGCGCGACCAAAAAGGTCTAAAGCGAATAATACAATCGCAGTAAAGAAAAACGGACAGAACAAAAGCCAAGCTTTTCGTTCTGAACAGAGAAAGAACTAA
>NZ_AUJX01000056.1 GCF_000424445.1 Oribacterium sp. NK2B42 | reverse complement strand
TTGATAAACACGCAAATCTGAAATATAAATTTGGAAACAGACACTTTTGGTCAGAAGGTTACTATGTGTCAACAGTAGGACTTAACGAAGCAACAATCAAAAAATATATCCAAGATCAAGAGAAACACGATATAGCAATGGATAAGCTAAGTGTTAAGGAATACGAAGACCCCTTTAAAGGGTAGCTGGTAGTACAAACACCGCTTTAGCGGTAGCGACGAGTCAAACGCATAGTGGCTTGAGCAAAGTGAAAGCCAGCGCCTTGAGACGCCGGCTGAGTAATCAGAGGCTTATAGCCTCAGAGCAAACCACCCGTTTGACGGGTGGTTGTGATTTTTGCCCATTTTCAGACGAAGGGAAATAGCGATGGGAATACTGAGCGGTTTATTTCGGAGCAGGGATAATCCCACGGACAGGAGGGCAGGAAGGGCACTAATAAGGTTGGAAGGACAGTAAGGCTTCAGCCTCATGATGTGCTGCAGAGGGCGGATGCATCTGAGGGCGAAGATCTGGAAGCACCGGAGGTGTCGATGCTATATTCCAGGGCGGCAGTGATCTGTTTCGGGGACAGACGCTGCAGGCTCTTTTTATTTGTAATCAGGGATGTCCTTTTCATGCTTAAAGCCCCAGAGCATTATGGAATAGAAAACGGGGAGAAGGTCGCGTCCCATGTCTGAAAAGGAATACTCCACATGGGGAGGAATCTCATTAAACTGCTCCCGTACGATCAGGCCGTCTTTCTCCAGATCCCGGAGAGTGTTTGTCAGCATGGTGTTTGTAATACCGGGCAGATCTTTTTTTAACTCACCAAAGCGCATCCGGTCATTGATGCAGAATTCATAGAGCACCTGAGTTTTCCATTTTCCCTGCAGCATAATGAGAAGCGGGGTGACCGGACAGTTTCCATCTTCAGTCAAAATACCGGTTTTTACTTTTTCAAGATATTCTTCATAAGACATATATTCGTTCATCATAACACCTCGGTATATTTTTTGTACTATGTACAGACTTTCTGCGTACTTGAACAACTTTTCAATAACAAGTATGATTTTGATACCATAAAAAGTCAAGAAGGAGTTCAGGTGATGAATATAGAGAAATTCGAAGCAGCAGGAAAAGAGGCGACCTTATACCATTCGAAGGAATCGGGAAGTCCTCTGATCATATTAAATAACTATGCCGGCGACGGAAAACCCGTTATGGAGGCAGCGGAGAAACTGGAAAGAAAAGATTTCAATCTCCTTTGTGTCGGAAACCTTAACTGGGATCATGATATGACGCCATGGTATTGTCCGCCGATATCACCAAAGGACACGCCATGTACAGGCGGGGCGGATGAATACCTGAAGCTCCTTCTGGATGATATCCTTCCGGAGTGCCTGAAAAGGGTGAACGGAAAGCCCTCTCATATCAGCATAGCAGGCTATTCCCTTGCGGGGATTTTCGCATTATATGCGCTGTATCATACGGATGTTTTTGAGCGTGCAGCCAGTATGTCAGGCTCCCTGTGGTTCCCGGATTTCAAGGAATATGTACTTTCGCATGAAATGAAGAGAAAACCGGATAAACTCTATCTTTCCCTGGGGGATAAAGAGGCGAAGACGAGAAACCGGTACTTGAAGGCAGTGCAGGAAAATACCGAAAATATAGCGGCACATTTCCGGGAAGAAGAAATTGATGTGACCTTGGAGATGAACCCCGGCAATCATTTCAAGGATGCGGCACTCAGAAGCGCCAAAGGCATCCTGGCAATCATCTGATGGAGGAAAGAATTATGGAGAATACGATATACGGTCTGTTTCAGGAGACAGTCAATAAAAACAGAAACAATGTGGCAATCATCGAAAATAAGAGAACGATGACCTTTGGCGAACTGTCCGACATGGTGGATATGATCGCGGACAGCTTTCCAGATCATACGAAGTCAGTCGGGATTGTGATGCGGCACAGGGCGGAAATGATTGCGTCGATCCTGGCTGTACTTAAGACCGGAGCCATGTATGTCCCGGCTGAGCCGACTTTTCCGACGGGCAGGATCCATTACATGATGGATGAAGCCGGTGTTGATTTTGTGCTCACAGAGATGCAGTTGGCGTCAAAGCTGGATCAGTATGAGCAGATCTACTCTGACTGTTCGATCTGTACTGCGGCTCCCGGAAGCAGTACCAGAATTTATAAGCAGAATCCTGAGGATCTTGCCTACGTTCTTTATACATCCGGGACGACCGGCAGACCCAAGGGGGTATCGGTGACGAACAGGAATGTCTGTCACTACGTGAGGGCGTTTGAGAACGAATTCCATCCGAAGAAGGGAGACATCATGCTCCAGTATTCGGTGTGTTCTTTCGATATCTTTGTAGAGGAAGTCTTTACGAGCCTACTGAACGGGGCTGCTCTTGCGATCCCTTCGGAGGACGATAAGAAGGATATCCGCAGCCTGATGGCTTTTGTGGAACACCATGGGATTACGATGCTTTCCGGATTCCCGTATCTGCTCGCGGAGATGAACCACCTCCAATCTATTCCGGGGAGCTTAAGGCTTCTGATCAGCGGCGGCGACGTGCTTCGTGCCCATCATGTAGATCATCTTCTGGACAAGGCAGAAGTTTACAACACCTATGGCCCATCGGAAACAACTGTATGCGCATCGTATTACCGATGCAGGGACGGTCAGGTCCTGGAGGACGGAACATATCCAATTGGCCATCCGGTATTGGGGGCAGAGATCAGGATCCTGGATGCAGAAGGAAATGAAGTGAAAAAAGGTGAGACCGGTGAGATATGTATCTACGGAAACGGAGTGTCAAGGGGATACATTGGTGATCACGATGAGGAAAACAAGGCATTTGAGAAGCAATCCGATGGCAGCGTAATGTACCGGAGCGGTGATCTTGGTTATATTTTGCCGGATGGGAATATTGCATTCCTTCACCGAAAGGATACACAGATCATGATCTATGGCAAGAGAGTTGAGGTCATGGAAGTCGAATCCAGGCTGTACCAGTGCGAAGGCGTCGAGCAGGCAATCGTGCGTCCCTTTACGGACGAGGAGGGGCTGTCGTACATGATCGCTTATGTGGTTCCGTCAGGAAAGGACTTCAAGGTTTCTCGCATCAGAAAAGAATTATCCGAGAATCTGACAGATTTTATGATCCCGGAGTTTATTGTCAGAATGCCTCAGATTCCGCTCAATACGAACGGCAAGCCGGATATGACAAGGATGCCTGTGGTGATGAAGGAGGCATAAGGTTATGGAGACAGAGATCAGGAAAGCGGAGCTGGAAGATCTGGAACTCCTCGTGGAATGGCGGATGAGAGTGCTGGCGGAAGTATTTGCCGATGATGAGAATAAAAGCTCTGAAACAGTCAGAGAAAACAATGAGGCTTATTATAGAGAGCATCTTGCGGATCATTCCCATACAGCATGCTTTGCTGTTGAGACCGGGACAGGAAGGATCATAGGATGCGGAGGCATCTGTTATCAGAAGGAAATGCCGTCCCCGGATAATCTGACCGGAACAAACGGCTATCTGATGAACATTTACACGCTGCCCGAAGTGCGAAGCGAAGGCATCGGTCGAAGGATTGTAGAGTATCTGATCAGTGACGCAAAGGAACGCGGAACGGGAAAGATCTTTCTGGAGAGCTCTGGTGTTGCTAAGAAGCTGTACCATGAGATCGGTTTTGCAGATATGGAAGACTATATGAAATTAGGGGATAAAGAGTATGCAGATTAAAGAAATTGACGTGAAAAGCGTGATGACTAAATCCAACCTGCCTGTATCGGATTATTCCGTAAACCCTTATGTCGGATGCACTCATGCCTGTAAATACTGCTACGCTTCTTTTATGAAGCGCTTTACCAACCATCCGGAACCCTGGGGTGAGTTTGTTGATGTGAAAAACTGGCCAGAAATCAAAAGGCCGGAGAAATATGCAGCCACGGAAGCATTCTTTGGCTCTGTGACTGACTGCTATCAGCCGTGCGAGGCGAAGTATAAGAGGACCCGGACACTGCTGGAGCAGCTGCAGGGGAGCGGAATCAGTATCAGCATAGCTACCAAGTCCGATCTGGTGCTCAGGGATCTTGACCTGATCAGGACATTTCCGAATGCCAGGGTCTCTTTCTCCATTAACACGCTGGACGAGGAGTTCCGCAAGGAGATGGACAGGGGTGTCAGCATAAAGAGACGTCTGGAAGCCATGAAGCAGTTTTACGAAGCAGGGGTACAGACAACATGTTTCATTTCCCCTATTTTTCCCGGAATCACAGACCCGATTGAAATCATCGAACAGGCGAAAAAACAGTGCAACCTCGTCTGGCTTGAGAACCTGAACCTTCGCGGAGATTACCGAGTGCGAATTCTAGAGTGGATCCATGAGCACCATCCGGAGCTGGATGATCTTTATCATGAGATATACAGCAAAAAGAGCCGTTCCTACTGGACTGAGCTTGATGAGAAAATGAAGGAGTATACCTCGAGGGAGTCCATGCCTTATATGCGTGATGATGATCAGCATCGTTCGGAATTTGGAGATCCTCCTGTTGTAGTGAATTATTTTTATCACGAAGAAGTGAAAAAATCGGCGAAGAAAAAGCAGAATTGATTTGAGAAAGTGAGGTGACCTCCATTGCACGATATATGGAACCCGTGGCATGGCTGCAGAAAGTGCAGTGAGGGCTGCCAGAACTGCTATATGTATTATCTGGATTCTCTGAGAGATAAAGACGGATCTGAAATATACAGGACAAAAGCAGGGTTTAAATATCCGCTTTCCAAATACCGTGACGGAACATTTAAGGTGAAAAGCGGAGAAATGATCCGGGTTTGTATGACTTCAGATTTCTTTCTGGAAGAAGCAGATCCCTGGCGCGATGAAGCCTGGCAGATTATACGTCAAAGATCTGATGTGAAGTTCTTTCTGCTGACAAAACGGCCGGAACGCGTGGCAGACCATCTTCCGTGGAACTGGGGTGATGGCTGGGAAAACGTAATGTTTAATGTTACCTGTGAGAATCAGAAGAGAGCTGATGAACGGATCCCGATCCTGCTGGATCTGCCATTTAAACATAAAGGCATCATGTGTGCTCCCTATATCGGACCGGTAAGTATCTTGAAGTACCTTCCTGCGGGGCAGATTGAGCAGGTTCTTTGTGACGGAGAAAACTACGGAGGTGCCCGCCCGTGTCATTATGAATGGGTAAAGTCGCTGAGGGATGAGTGCGCAGAGTATGATGTGACGTTTGTATTTTGCGGCACCGGACGGAGATTTGTGAAGGACGGAAAACTATATAAGCTGGAAGGAAGTATTCAGAGTGAGCAGGCGTACAAATCAGGGCTCAGCTTTGAAGGGAGGCAGGTGGAATGGCGCCTTACCGATGAATGGGGATATCCCCTTGAGGAGGAAAAACTGTACAAACCGTATTTTGGAGAACACTGCAAAAATTGTGGAATGAGGCTTACATGCAATGGATGTAGCAGATGTGGAAAGTGCGGAAGAAATTAAGGTTGGAAATACAGGAAGAATAGATAGTTTTTATATTTGCGGTCAAGTGGAGATTGATTTGACCGCTTTTTTTATGCCTATTTTTAATACGTATCAAACGTTATCAGAAAGATCCCCTTCCATAATTTATTTGAAAAAAGCATAAGTCATTTAGAGAGAAAAAATGACAGACAAGCCCGACGGGGCAAACGAGAGCGGTAGCACCGCAGAAGGAGACCATTATGGTTAAGAACGTTCAAATCCTAGAAACAGGTAAGGGATATACTCTTACAACAACAAATGAGCCTGAGACAAGCGCAGAATTAAGCGCGCATATAGGTATTAGAAAGGAAAGCATCAGAGGTCATATGGAAAAAATGGGGGCACGCTTTGATGCCGAAGGCCATTTCTATTTCGACCTTGAAATAAGCGCAGAACTTGCACTGTCGATTTTTGACGGAGTAGAAGTTAAGGAAGTCGAGGAAATAACTCCTGATGATCCGGTTCTCAGCGAACATCCGGAAGATGATGTACCGGAAGCTGAAGAAACGGAACAGGAAACAGAACCCGTGATAGAAACTGAAGCGGTTCCGGAGCCTGTGACGGAAACAAATGTGACCGAAACTGTTGTAGACACAGTACCCACAAAACCTGATGTAAAGGTAAGTGTAATTATGTCTCCTGACTTTATGTCCTACACTTTTACGACAACCGCCGACAGAGAAACAATTAAGGATATTGCAGAAAAGGCGAGTCTTTCAAAGGTGGATCTTTTAGCGGACATTTACCTTTGCAATGGAAAGGTTGATTCTGATGATTATATCAGTTTCGATTCAGAAGAGGATGCCGAAAAGGCTGCCGGCAAGATTAACCGTCTCATTGCAGAAGCACTCACTAAAAAGGTTGAAGAAGTGTGTGACGAGGAATCGGAACCGGAAGCCCAAGCAGAAACTCCAGTAAAAAAGGAGGAAGAGGTTATCCCTGACTTCTTTGATTACAGAGAGAAACTTCAGTGGGAACTTGATAAGATCAAGAAAGCCCATTGCAAGGACGCAGATAATCCTTCTATGAATGAAATGAACTTTCTAGGTAGCTTTATGTGGTATATGAGCTGCATAGACCAGAGAGTTGCAGTAGACCCTTCATTTGAAAGCAAAGTTCTTGATAAGAGACTTAACTTAGATTTACTAAACAAGTTTCTTATGATGAGAGCATTGGGACAGCTTATTCCAACAGATGACGGAAATATCGTAACAAAGGAAGCAGCTGAAGCAGAGAAGAATAAAAAGAAGGGTGTAAAATCATCATCCGGAGACTTATCCCGATTCACCATGAATATGGGTGAATTTATGGATAATACCTACGGAGCTTCAAGAGGCATCGGTTATCATGTCCCTGATGCAGATGTCGCAGGCTGGATCTTCGATTTTTATGATCACGAAGGTGAAGCTCTATATAATAAGATAAAGAGTAAGAAAGAGAAGAAAGCGAAAGAGGCAGAGGAGAGAAAGAAAAAGGCTGGGAAGAATAAGACTACAAAGAAGTCTAAAGCTAAGTCTTCCAAAGCCACTGTAAAACCGGCAACAACTTTAACAGAAAAGGCGGAGGTTAAGACCGAAACTACGGTTACGGAGGAAAAACCGGAAAGCACTGATATCCCCCTGACACCTTCTGAAATCTGGGGTATGGATGATCCCTACAAGATAAACGGGAACGGTTATGCTCAGATGAATTTTATGAGTATGTTAACCTAACCAAAAGTACATTTTTATAAAAAGTCTGCAACTTCGGTTGCAGGCTGTTTTTTGTGTTCATTCCAGATGTTCTGACTAAGTCTATCTGAAATATCCCCTCCCATAATTTAAATGTAAAAAGCAAAAGTCATTCTTGAGAAAGAAGACGAAAAGCCCAAAGTGGCATACGAAAGTTGTGCAGGTGCACAGGAAAGGAGCCTTTTATGGCCGAGTTGGAATTAACAGAAGAGTTCAGAAAAGAACGGACAAAGGAACTTAAAGAAGTGTTGAAAGGGTATCAGTATCTTTGTACTGACGCTGATGAGCTTTCAAGGAAAGCAGCGAATGGACACCAATCATACATCTTCAAATACTATAAGAAAGATGGAGATGTGTTGATACAGGAAGTCTGGGTGGCAAACGAAAAGCAGAACCATGTCGCTGTATTTTCCGGTTTAACAGCAGTTGATACAAAAAACGAGCTTTTTGTCACTATGAACAGCGACGGAAAATATCAGACGAGGACTACGGCTTGTGACCATGCAAGTAATGTCATAAGAAAAGGAGATGCGTATAGCAGTATTGGCAAAATCGTAATGACGGATAAGGATGCCGGAAAGGAATTTGATAGGCTGGTTGATAATATAGCATGGCAACAGGCATATCAAGATTACAACAGGGCGTACGACAGAAAGCAGGATGAGGCTAAAACCCTCAATACACCTGTAAACCCCACAGGAAAAGACTTTATTAGATTTTGTAAAAACCTTCCCTTCAATATGGGTAATCGAATTTTCTATAAAGGAGAAGAGGGTTATTGCACAAGATGCAAACAAAACGTGTCCCTGAAGGGAAAGATTAAACACCTCAGTGAAGGCAAGTGCCCTTCTTGTAAAAAGGAAGTGACATTCATTTCGAGGCTTAGGAACCATAAGGAGATAAAAGATACACGCTGTGCAATGAAGCTTGAAAAAGCAAGTGAAGGCTATACTTTGATCAGGTTTTTCCGAGTAGAAATAACCATTAACGGTGATTCCATCTCTCCCATATATGATCTCACGGAAAGAGTACGTGAGTTTGTTAAGGAGAAAAAGGTACGTGCCTATAAATGGAACTGGGGAAAATGGGAATACTGTAAAACCATTCGTGGGTACGGCGGAAACCGTATAATGAATATCGGTTGTAACTTCGGAAAGTTTTCATCTAAAGGTGGGATATATACCAAGGGGCTTAACTCCTTGATAGACAGCACACCTTTCCTGCAACATATAGGCTTTAAGGAATTCCTTGAATTAAAGCATCTTGAAATAAATAAGCAGGATCGTGAAATACGATGCATTAGTGATTACCTAGAGAGCCATGCAATGGAAACTTACTTTGAATGGATAGAGAAATCCGGATTCCGTATGCTTAAAGAGAAAATATATGAAGGGTACGGGTTAAGTGAATCCATATGCAACATACACGGAAAGACGCTTCCTGAAGTATTTGGCGTTGATCGTCAGACATATAGAAGAATATATGAAAGGCGTGACACAATAACCGACAGGGGAATTCTGGTGTTTCGTGAATTTCCTGAACTAAAAGATGAGGAAATACATGAGCTTAGCTTATTCTTTAAACCTCATGAATTTGAGAACATAAGGCACATCCTTCAGTACACAACTTATCATAAAGCAATGAAGTACATAAGGACTCAGATAGACAGTACATTCAACTCTCCGTCTTCTGTTCTGACTATGTGGTGTGACTACATCAAAATGAGGGATACTTATGGTGAATGGAATAAAAAGAGTAATATATTGGTTTTCCCAAAATATCTTAAAAAGTCGCATGATGAAATCATGAATCTTAATAAGATAAAAAAGAAGGAAGAGGCCAGGAAACGTCTTGCGAAGAAGATTCAGGAAACATATAGGAGCATTGGTCTCTCGGATGAGGAATGGCAACAGTCCACATACAGTAAGATCCTGGATGCGACTCAGGTAGACAGATTGCCCGTATTCTTCAAACTGGATAAGAAACTTCCAAGCATCCATAAGAAGTACGATTTTAGTATGGACAATAGTGAACTCTTTGTCACGGCTCCGAAGATTGCCTATGACATAGTTTCGGAAGGGGAGATCCAAAACATCTGTGTTGGGCAAAAGGGAATGGGCTATATAGAAAATATGGCCGAAAACAAGGCGGTAATTCTATTCGTCCGTCGTTCCGAAGAGCCGGACAAGCCTTATTTCACTGTCGAAGTCCGTAATGATACCATCGTGCAGGTAAGGGGCAAATGCAACTGTTCCGCAAAGGAGGATGTGATAAATCTCCTTACGGAATACGCGAAAAAGAAAGCACTCAAGTATGACGCGATAGCGTGATTAAATGTGCAGATAATCATTAAATACAGCCAATCACTGGCTGTATTTTTTTGCTTACTTTGAAACAATCACCTCCGGGTAGCCAAAAAAGCGCAAATTACCACAGCAAGTTTTCAACTTGCTTCTTATGAACATATCTAGAAGCCTAACCGGCAACTATTGAAGCTTCCCATCCAAGAGCTTTTAGTTTCTTGAGGTATGCATTAATTTTACGTTCTTTATTGAACTGATTGTAATAATCAGCTCCCAAATCTTTGAAAACGACTCCGTCTTTTAGGATATGATATATCGCTACTAACATTGAGTGAGCAACTGCAACATAGGCTCGTTTTTTCCCTCGGTGTGCACTTATCCTCAAAAACTGTGCTGAAAAATATGAATTCTTGTTTTTAACGGCATAATGAGCGCAAACAACCAACGTATCACGAAGAAGAGAATTTCCTTTAGTAGTTTTGCCGGACTTGCGTTTATGTGCGCTTTCATTACTACCGGGACATAATCCCGCCCAGGAAGATATATGAGAGTCTGTCGGAAAACGCTTCATATCTGTGCCTATTACAGATATAATCGCTTGAGCATTTGTATTTCCAATACCTGGTATATCTTGTATTGCCTTGGCAGATTTCTTCTCCTCGGGTTTCATAAAGTTATCAATGTCATCATCAAGATTCTTGATGTGCTTATTGAGTTCGTCAAGATGATTGAGAATTATGCTTAACATTTTTCTCTGAAGGCTAGATGTTACACCATTGAGATCATCAATTATCTGTTCTTTAGTAGCTTTTAGATTGTGTGCTATTACTCTGTTTTCATATAGGATATCATATTCTGATGAAGTGATTTGCTTATACGATATACAACATAAAGGAGATCGCAGTCGATAGATGGAATGCGACCATGCTGATCCAGAACCTAGAAAATGATGGCTTCACCATGATTCCCTTTGGACAGGGATTCAAAGATATGAGCCCTCCTACGAAAGAGTTTATAAAGCTTCTTACGGAGGGAAAGATCATCCATGGTGGCAATCCGGTCCTTAAATGGATGGCTATGAACGTGGTTCTTGACATGGATGCGGCTGAAAATGTTAAGCCCACAAAGGCTAAGTCACCTGAAAAGATTGATGGTATGGTTGCTGCGATTATGGCGCTGGATCGCTGTATATGGCATGAGAACACAGAGAGTGTTTATGACCAGAGAGGTATCCTTATTATTTGATGAAATACATGATTCAACAGAGTATAATTATTCTATAACATTCAATAGGGGAGACCTATGTAATGAACAAAGAATTGTTTATGAATAATAACTGGGTGTGGATTCTGATAGGTATCTTTATAGTCTTAAATGCCACTAAGAATTTATGGTTGCCTATGATTAAAGGTTTTTTAGGTGAGGCCTCTATATCAGCGTTATTAAGCGGCCTGGATAAAGAAGATTATAAGGTGCTTCATAATGTGATGATTCGATCTGGATTAGGTACAACACAGATCGATCATATCATCGTTTCTTGCTACGGTATTTTTGTTATCGAAGTTAAAAACTATAAAGGATGGATATTAGGTTCTGAGAACGGAAGAGAATGGACTCAGTCCATTTATGGCCATAAGAACCGGTTCATGAATCCGATTCATCAAAACTATGGACATGTAAAAGCTATTGAGGCGTTGCTTGAAGAATATTGTATATCAGGAGTTCCAATCATACCGATTGTTACTTTTCCAGGTGATGCGACTATAAAGATTGATTTTAATAAAGCCCTTGTTGTAAAGTGGGGTGATCTTAACAAAACCATACGAGATAAGTCCACAAGTGTTTCTTTAAGCCAAGAGAAAATGAAAGCTATAACAGAAATGTTTACTATGGCTAATGTGGATTCAAAAGAAACTCGCAAAGAACATGTAAATAATATACATGAAAAGACAAGGTCGGATCGTAGATCAATTCAACAAGGAATATGCCCTAAATGTGGTGGGAGTCTTGTGAAAAGGAATGGTAAATACGGTGCTTTCTATGGCTGTAGCAACTATCCAAACTGCAAATTTACAAAGAGTATAGTTTAACTTGTGAGGTGCATTTATGAGGGATTATGACGCATTATGTAATTATCTTTCACAGCGGAAAGGTCAAAGAATTGAGATGAGTTTTTCTGAGATTGAAGAAATTATCGGTGATAAACTTCCGAAGAGCGCATACGAATACCAAGCGTGGTGGAGCAACAGCACCTTAAGACATACTCATAGTCGGGCCTGGCTAAATGCCGGATTCAAGACAGTTGATGTAAATAGTAATATTTCAAAAAGAATAGTTGTATTTGAATAGATCAAATACTTGTTAAAGCATCTACAGAAATGTAGGTGCTTTTATTTTGCTGAGGAGAACAATGGATTTAAAAAGCATATTTTATTTCGGTAAGGCAAGAGCAGAGCCAAAGGATAGTACGGCAGGTTCAGCCTACTGGTTTTTCTTTGGCCCATCAAGCGCTGGAAAAAGAGTTACAGAAAGAAGCTCCATGCAGATCACAGCAGTTTATGCATATAAGGCCCTAGGTGGTAATGGCACCGGAGAAGCTTTATATAAGAAATGCATGGAATTACCCATAGAGCCACCTGATGATCAATCTGAATAATCAGTGAAGTATCCAGGGTCGAGGTTATAAAGTGCATTCTCTAAGCGCCATCTGTCTTTCAAAAGCTTGATAATCTTCTTTTTAGAATGTTTCTTGCTTTTCTTTTTTACAAATTTTGAAACCAGGTTAATAGCGTGGTCTCTTCCATCAATGTATCTCGCGTCCCGGCGTTAAGGGTATACAGTACATAAGCTCTCTCAGTTTAAAAACTGGGAGGGCTCTTTTATTTTTAGGAGGAACATATGATAGCACATGTTAGACACAATGAATACGGAACTTATTTTGATGGAAAGTTCGGTGATCAGACCGGAGAAGAAGTGAGCATCACCCCCATGGTACGATAGACCTTTTAATGTAGTCCTTCGTCCAAAGGACAGCACAATGGCTGAGAAGATTGCGGTTGCATCCGAGAGAGCTGCAGGGAATAACCACATTGGTTACTTTATGGGCTACAGAAATGACCTTTTAAAGAAGGCAAGGTTAGTGGGCTATGATCAAGGGAAGGTGACCGAGGACACAGAGACAGACTGTTCAGCTCTTGTGGCTGTTTGCGTCTGCTATGCTGGACTTCCTGAGTCAGCGGTATTCCATGACGGGAATTCATTCGTTACAGCCAACATGAGGGAGTATCTCAAAAAGACTGGCTACTTTGAGGTGCTTACAGCAAATAAGTACACCAGGAAGGAAGACTACCTTAAGCGTGGGGACATTCTGGTATCAGAGGGCCATCACACGGTTGTGAATCTTACGGACGGAAAGTATGCCAATGCAAAGACCACAAGTGCCAGTACCGGAAAGGTCGAGGACGCTATGAACTTCAACAAAGATCTGGCTGGGAAGTACACCGTCACAGCTGATGCCTTGAACATGCGACTCGGGGCCGGTAAGAACAAGACTGTTCTGAAGGTCCTTAAGAAGGGGGCAGTAGTGCAGAACTACGGATATTACACATCGGTGTCCGGAACAAACTGGCTTCTTGTTAAGGTCGGTACGGATGTGGGGTATTGCTCTTTGAGGTATTTAGCAAGAAAATGCCCTTTAAAAGCGCGGGCATCTTCTTGTCGTCTTTTTACTAATCTGCCAACATCTCCACCCATAATTACATTAGAGAAAAGACGGAGGGAAAAAAGATGTATATCCCAAAAGAATATTATAAAGCCGTTATGTTTGTGAAGAAGCTGAGACAGGACGGAAAAGATTTAAGTGAAGCTGTTTCGATATCATCAAAGTATTATAAGGTGCCGGAAGATGAGTTAAAGAAATATTTAGAAGATGAATCCGGTATTGAGACACGCTTCAAATACTATACGGTACAAAGGCTTGTGGCAACAATGGACAGACCGGATTTCAGACCTGACGGGAATCCGTATGTGGTAAAAGCTACAAGTGGGATAAAGGTAATGGAGAGGTGCATGAAAGAGAACACAAGTCTTGAATTATCGAAAAGAAAGAATGGTAAAAAGACCTGCGTTTACATGACTAGATTCATAGGACTAATGTCCGGATACTCTGAGAAAAGCCAAGCTGAAGCAAATATATCAAAATGCTAAAGAATTTATTTTATGAAGAACAACAAAGAGACACCAAGCACACGATAAGACCGATTGACATGGATCAAAGTGTAGTGGACTGTGTACGTGGCATATCATCATTTATCTGCAACATCATCATGTGTCTTGTGGTGGTGTTGATTGCCATACTTTTATTTAAACATGGCGGGTCATTATTTTATGAAATGGATAGATTATTGAATACAAGTCTCCGAACGGTTATAGTGGTGTGATTTATGGCAAATCAAGTATGCTTATCTTTGATCCGGACGGGAAAGAATCACTGCACACAGGTACGAGGGCGATAAACACGCTTGAGGAACTGAAAGATGCCGTAGATACGTATCCTGATTTCTTTGAAAATGTGCTTAAAAGGTAAGTTGATCAAAAAAGAGAAAACCGCTTAGCCCGAAAGCTAGGCGGTTAGCCCTTCGAATTTACTATGTACCCAAGTAATGATAATATTTAAAACGAAGAATACTATAGCGAGAGAGAAGAGGACCTCGACCTTCTGATGATGCATATAAATTATGTAAAAACCATGACACAGGGCATGGGGGACTCTGAAAAAGCCGTATTTATCCATGATTACCTGGTAAACAGTTTTCAGTATGGAGCCGAAAGTACTCCGGGAAGCGCTGTACAAGGTTTTAAAACAGGTTTTACAAGATGTCTTGGGTACACAGCAGCTTTTTATATCATAGGATTAAATTGCGGGTTAAAAGTAAGAGCGATACCGGGAGCTGTAGAAGACGTAGGTCTTAACACATTCAGCATTGTAAATGTCAATGGTCGGGATCTTGTTGTTGATGTGACAAGGGATGACAGCAGCCAATCAAATAAGTATCTGCTTATCCCTCTCTCAGACTATAAATCAATGACAAATACGGTGATCTACAGAGATTCATTTTTTGAGGACATTGTTTGATTGGAGTGAGTGAAATAGTGAGTTACGTAAATGATTTTTTGATACAGGTGACACCTGACGGGTGGATAAAATTTTTCAGTAGTTTATTTGTGGCGATACTGTATTTGATTTTGATTAGAACAATAATCATAAGGATACCGCAGAAAGCAGAAAGAAAAAATATATATTATAATCTATTATTGAGCTCTTTACCCAGCATAGATGTTATATGTACACAAACAGATTATCTTGATGATGAAGATGGCTTATTAGGAAGTTTAACTAACGCTGACACTCGAAGTAAAATTTTGGAAGATAGAATGAATGATCAAAGTCGGTCTGACATAGAGCGAGAAAATTATAAGTATAAAGTAAAAAAGCATAAAGCTTATATTGATTATTGGAATAGTGCAAATAATAAAATAGAAGAGCTTATGACTAAAGAGGATTTCAAGGTCATAGAAAATAAATGTGATGGGAATGTGTTTGCCTATTATTGTGAATTTGTAGCTGCATTTCGAAATGAGCATTTTTTTGGCAGACCTATCATAAGGACCGAATTATTAAGAAATCTGTTGATGAATTTAGCAGAAGAAATACGAATGGTAGAGAAATAAGGGGATGTTATTTAAACAGATTTACACTTGTAACTCCAAAGTCTGAAAATGATGTACGATTGCAAGCTAGGCTTGGTAATCAGTACCCCACAGGCTTGCCCGTGGGAACAGTCAGGAAAAAGAAGTTTAAAGATGGAGATAAATATAATGAATGAAAATGAACAGCCAAAAAAGATACAGGTAAGAGGTGCAAGAGTTCATAACTTAAAGAATATAGATGTGGATATACCACTTCATGGTATTACGGGAATCGCTGGCGTTTCCGGTTCCGGAAAATCATCTCTTGCTCTTGGAGTTATTTATGCAGAAGGGTCAAGAAGATATCTGGAATCCCTTTCAACATATACAAGAAGGCGCATGACACAGGCTACTCGGGCAGATGTGGATGAAGTGCTATATGTTCCTGCCGCCCTGGCTCTTCATCAAAGACCCGGAGTTCCGGGAATCAGATCGACTTTTGGTACGGGTACAGAGCTGCTCAACAGTATGCGTCTGATGTTTTCAAGGCTTTCATCCCACAGATGCCCAAATGGCCATTATGTAAAACCCGGTTTTAGCGTTGCGACCATGAGGGAGATGACCTGTCCTGAGTGTGGGGAGCATTTCTATGGCCCTGGCGCTGAGGAACTTGCCTTTAATTCCCAGGGAGCCTGCAAGTGCTGTGGCGGCACGGGAACAGTCAGAACGGTTGACCGAAGTACCCTGATTCCGGACGAGAACCTTACTATTGATGAGGGAGCCGTTGCTCCATGGAATTCTCTGATGTGGTCGCTTATGACCGATGTATGCAGGGCTATGGGAGTCAGGACTGATGTGCCGTTTAAGGATCTGACTGACAAGGAAAAAGAGATTGTTTATGACGGCCCGATGGAAAAGAAACATATCTTTTACAAGCCAAAGAAGGCTGAGAATAACACTGCCGGGGAAATGGATTTTACCTATTACAGTGCCACAGCTACTGTTTTAAACGCCCTTAGTAAGGTTAAAGATGAGAAGGGGATGAAAAGAGTTGAGAAATTTCTCAAGGAGGATATCTGTCCTGAATGCGGAGGGACAAGACTTTCCGAAGAGGCCAGAGCTCCGCGCCTCATGGGAATCTCGCTTGCAGATGCCTGTAAGATGACGCTTAAGCAGTCCATTGAGTGGGTAAAAAAAGTGCCTTCTTCTCTTCCAAAGGAAATGCAGCCAATGGCTAAAAACATATGTGAGTCCTATCTTGAGGTGGCAGCAAGACTAATGGACCTGGGACTTTCATACCTGACGCTTGACAGGGCATCGTCAACTCTTTCAACAGGGGAAAGGCAGAGAATGCAGCTGGCAAGGGCAGTAAGGAACAGGACTACAGGGGTTCTCTATGTCCTTGATGAGCCATCTATAGGCCTTCATCCGGCAAATATTGTTGGACTGAATGGCGTAATGCATGATCTGGTAAAAGATGGTAATTCCGTGCTCTTAGTTGATCATGACACACAGATACTTAAAGAGTCTGACTGGATTATCGAAATGGGCCCTGAAGCGGGAGCTAAGGGTGGAAATGTTATAGCAGAAGGTTCGATAAAAGATATTGAAAATAATGATGTTTCCATCATTGGAAGATATCTGTCAGATAGTGGTCATGCTAAGAAAAAGGTGAAAAACAAAGATATATTCTTAGACGGAATGATCAGCATGGAAACTGAACGCATCCATACTGTCAAGCCACTTTCTGTAAAAGTACCAAGGAAAAGACTGACCGTTATAACAGGAGTTTCCGGCTCCGGTAAGACGACAATGCTTTTGGAAAGCCTGATACCTGCGCTTGAACATCTATGTAATGACAAGATACTTCCTAAGCATGTAAAAAAGATCGAGGCAGACGGGATAAAGCATGTAAAATTGATAGATGCAACTCCTATTGGGATAAATGTGAGATCTACAGTGGCAACATATGCAAATGTGCATGATGAGCTGAGAAAGATATATGCAAGAACTAAGGATGCAAAGGAGTACGGGTATAAGGCCGGCGACTTTTCATACAATACAGGATCCTTAAGGTGTCAGGTCTGTGACGGAACCGGGGAGATTTCTCTTGATGTTCAGTTTTTGCCTGACGTTGATATCCCGTGTCCTGAATGCCGCGGCTCCAGATATTCAAAGCCAGCAAAGAGAATCCGTTATAAAAACAAATCTGGTGCAGAAAAATCGCTACCTGAACTGATGGATATGGATGTGAATACTGCACTGGAGTTTTGCAAGGATATGAAGACAGTAAAGCCAAAGCTTGAAACACTCCATGATCTTGGACTTGGATATCTGACATTAGGCGAAGAAACACCGGGCCTTTCCGGAGGAGAAGCGCAGCGCCTTAAGCTTGCTTCTGAGATGGGAAGAGCGCAGGATGACTCGGTGTTTGTATTTGATGAGCCTACAATCGGCCTTCATCCCAAAGATGTAGAAACCCTTCTGAATGTGTTTGAAACACTGATTGAGCACGGTGCCACGGTTATTGTCATAGAGCATGATCTTGATGTGATAAGAAGTGCTGACTACATAATCGATATGGGACCTGAAGGTGGTGATGATGGAGGAATGATAGTTGCAAGTGGGACTCCCGATGATGTAAAAAACTGTAAGGCTAGTATAACCGGTAAATATATATAGCCTGAAAAATCAAAGACCGAATAGATTAGATGGGCTGAGGAACTTGTGGCGATGGGAAATGAAAATTTGACTGCTATATACTGAAAGTATATAATAATAGTATATATGGAGGTTAATCTATGAATACTATTAAAGCTTTAAGAACTACAACGGGAATGTCTCAGAGTAAATTTGCATCATACCTTGGGATTCCTGTAGCGAATATCCAACATTGGGAGCAAGGAAAAACAAGTCCTCCGGATTATGTTGCTGCACTTATCTCCAGAGTTATGAAGAATGATGGATATATCAAGGAAGAGTTTACTACGGCACAGATTGATATGCTCCGTCAGACTCAGGCAACGCTTGCTATAGAAGATTTAAAAATCGGCAAGATGGGTATAGATGCTATTGGTAAGATGCTCAAGGGGGAAATTTCCAGAGAAGATTATCAGAAAATGCTGAAGGAGAATTATAAATCTAATGGAAAGCATTGATCACTACAAATATCCTGGAGAAGATATCCTTATAAATGAGTTCAATTGTCATGATGCAGAGGAACTTGCAATGCTTGAGGCTCTTTCTACGGGTGGTAACCTTGCCTATCTTCAGATGCATCCCATTAAGGGGAAGTTTGATTTTAAACATCTTAAAGAAATACATAGATTTATTTTTCAAGATATTTATGGATGGGCAGGAATTCCGCGAGATATAGATATCGGTAAAGGAAATCTTTTTTGCAGAGCACAGTTTATTGATGAATTTGCCATTACAGTATTTTCGGATTTTTACAAATCTTGTTATGAGGCAAAGAAAGACAAAACTTCTTTTGTAGAAAATCTAGCTAAACACTACGGAGATTTGAATGCATTACATCCATTCAGAGAAGGTAACGGTCGGAGCCAAAGGGAATTTGCTCGTGAATTATGTCTGAAGTGTGGATATATCCTCGATCTCACCCAAACGAACCATAAAGAGATGCTTCATGCTAGCATTTTATCCTTCGATTCAGGCGATAATTCGGGACTTGAAAACATATTCGATAGATGTTGTATTCCAAAAAAAGAATATAAGAATCTTCAAAAAGCACTTACATCAAAACTTCTTATTTTGTCAAATGATGATGTGGATAGCGCTATTGAAGAACGCTTCTTTAGCAAATAATACCATTTGTAAATAACCGTATATTTGTTATAAGTCAAAAAATATTATGAAAGCTGCGAAAAAAATCATTTCGCAGCTTTTTTTGTGCTCAAATTGAAGGTTATCAGAAAAATCCCTTTCCATAATTAGTTTGTAACAAAGATAGTAAGTCATCATTGAGAAAAGACTTATGAAGAAAAAGCTCGAAAATGAGCATACGAAAGGTGTAAAGACACCGGAAAGGAGCCTAAAATGGCTAATTTTACTATTGAAAAAGTTGTTGATTCACTTAAGAAGGAATTTCCACACTGTGAGGTTAGCATTAATTCATCAGAGGCTATTAACAAGCCAGGACAGATTATTACAGTGAAACCCAAGGACAAAAACATTGGGGCTACATTGTACTGGAACCGAATAAAGCCTCAGATTGAAAAAGAGGGAAACATCCATTCAATCATTGATAGTGCAAGAAGAGGGATTGAGAATGTTCCGGCTAGTTATAACGCTGAATGGATACAGGATTACGAGTATGTAAGAAATAAGCTTGTAATCTGCATAGGTTCTTCAGAGACGAACAATCTTGAAAATACCCCCTGTCATAAGGTAGCCGGTGATCTTGTGGAGTATTACAGAATCATGGTAGATAACTTCACTGACTCAGGCGAAGCTACAATAACAGTAAAGGATAATCTTTTGAAGATGTGGGGCAAAAATGCCGAACAGATTCGCGAAGATGCTCTTAAAAGCTCTCAGGATATAAGGCCCTTCGTGCTTCATTCGATAATGGATGAGTTCAAGGAAATCCTGGGATATACTCCGGAGGTTGATGAGTGTCCGCTGTGGGTTGCTACAAACGTTAAGAAGATTTACGGAGCTGCGGTAATCGCATATCCTAAGTTTTTCGATGATGTAAGGGAAAAGATTGGCAGTAATTGTTACCTTCTTCCGAGTAGTACCCATGAGGTTCTCCTTGCACCTGCGACAAAAATGGTACAGGACGTAGGTTTTATGGCCGAAATGGTACGGGAGATTAACAAAACAGAGGTCGCTCCGGAGGACCGACTTAGCAACAACGTGTTCTTCGTTAACATTAACGAGAAAACTATAAAACTTGCTAGTACATCGAATAATAATTAACTAACACTGATAATCTCGTTAGATTTGATCCCAGCTGACTCTGCTTCAGCAACACTGATTTCATCCATTTTG
>NZ_AUJX01000055.1 GCF_000424445.1 Oribacterium sp. NK2B42 | reverse complement strand
TAGAAAGGAGGCTCACAGTATGAAGATCTATTCCACTTACAGCGTAAAGATCAAACATTACAACAGTATATTCAAAAATACTATAAGTGTGTATAGACATGCTGTGGACTATCTCATAACAGTCTGCCTCAATGAGTGGAAAATCCTATCCCTAATAGATGGTAGCCTTTTACGTCAACAGTTCGTAGAGCGTTTATGCCATTCGACAAAAGATAATCCATCTCCAAGATATCCGGACTTTGACATGAAGTTCTATAAGATGCCCAGCTATATGCGCCGGGGTGCCATTAACGAAGCTATCGGTAAAGTATCATCTTATATGGGGAACCTTTCTAACTGGATGAAAAATCCTGTTGGTAGCAGACCGTCATACCCAAAAGCAGGTTTTATTTATCCGGCAATGTACCGTACTGTGATGTATGACCAGACGGGCAAGTATACTGCCAAGATAAAAGTATATATCCGTAATACATGGGACTGGATAAACATTGACCTTAAAAAGTCCGATATGGATTATGTTTGCAGACGTTGCAATGAACGTAAACAGTGTGCCCCTACACTCCAAAAACGAGGCAAGGAATGGTTCCTGGATTTTCCGTTTGAGGAAAAGGTAAAACTATCAAATACTTCGGTACATGATCAGACCATTGTTGCCGTAGACCTTGGCATTAACATAGCAGCTACGGTTTCTGTGATGCATCCAGATGGCACTATTCTCGGGAGACACTTCTGTAGTCTCAAAAGAGAAACAGACCATCTCGGACACAGCATAAACCGTATCAAGAAGGCACAGCAACACGGCAATCGCAAAATGCCACGGCTTTGGGCTAAAGCCAAAGGTATAAACCATAACATAGCTACTAAAACTGCAAACTTTATCATGGAGACCGCCGTACTCTACAATGCAGATGCAGTAGTGTTCGAGCACCTGGATAGGAAAGGCAAGGCAAGTGGTTCAAAAAAGCAGAGACTCAAGTTATGGCGTAGTCAGGAAGTACAGTCCATCGTCACAAATAAAGCCCACAGGCTTGGTATGCGTATAAGCCATGTCAATGCATGGGGAACATCAAAACTGGCATATGACGGCAGTGGATATGTGCTCCGAGGCAGAGATGGCGGCTTTAACACATACGAACTCTGTAAGTTCCAGAACGGAAAAACATACAACTGTGATTTATCTGCATCCTACAATATAGGAGCAAGATATTTTATACGTGAGATATTAAAATCCTTGGATGTGAATTCAAGGTTACTTGTTGAGGCAAAAGTTCCTCAATGCAGTAAGAGAAGCACCAGCACGTTATCTACATTAATTAACCTCAATGCGGAGCTTATGTCCTTAGCGGCATAAGTATCTGAGTTAAGGCTGAATGGTAGAAACGCAGTCCACCCTCTTAAAGAGGGGTTATGTAAAAAAATAAGAGAACAATGGCATCGCCATCTTTCTCTTATTTGCTCACATATTTGGAAGCACGCGACTTTAGTCGTGTGAGGCTTCACAAGTACTCTATTTTTTCAAGCTTAACGCAATTTCAAACTCTTTTTCAAATTGCAGTTCTTTTTGTGAGTCAAGCTCCGGTATTTCTATCATTTTTTTATCCCATGATGAAAGATATATCGCATTTGATATCAACAGACTTTTCCGTCCTTCTCTTCCGGCAGCGATACTTTCACAGTTCTTCTTCCAAATCTTCTTCAGGTCCATCATGACTCTCTTGTTTTTCCGAAAGATCATACACTCTGTTCTTGAACTCCGGATTTTCAGGCCAAGTATCATCGTCCTGTTCATCCGCAAACCACGAATCAATGTCATCAGAATTGTCTACTATGTCTTCGATTTCTGCATCCTCTTTCAAACCGGTGTTCAAGTATTCTGGAGATGTATCATCTGCTGTGGCTTCTTCCTGAAATCTTCTTGCATACACAGCTGTGTCTATGCCATAGATCTGGTCCTTTAGAAGAGTGGATTGTTCTTCTTTTCTCTCATCCACATCCCTTCCGTAAGAATATACTCCGTCGTGGTTAGTGTCGGTCATGTATCCGAGACTGTCCCCGTTATAATCGACACCGTCATCATAACCTACCTCTTCTTCTGTACCCAATATTTGTCCATCACCAATATATTTGTTCTCCGGATCATATAAGTGGTTCTTTTTCATTAAATCGTACTCTTCAGCTTGTGTTAGATTCATGTGTTAAGCTCCTTTCGTCTTTCTTTATACCTGAATTATGGAAGGGGAAAACTGTTTTAAAGGCACAAAAAATGCGAGATCAAAGATCCCGCATCTAGATTTTATTTAATCTCAAAGCCGAATTCTCTTGCCTTGTTTATGATTTCCTCTACCGTTCTTGGTCCAAGGTTCCTTGTGTATAAAAGTTTTTCTCTGGTCATGTCACCAAGATCCTTAATTGTTTGAAGCCCCGACCTTTTTAAACAATTATAAGCTCTTACAGAAAGTCCAAGATACGAGATCGGCTTTTCATATATGCTTGTACCGGTGGCTTCTGTGTCATTTGACGTTGTTGGTTTTTCTTCGATTTGTTCTCTTATCGTTTGTATATCCGATTTAAGTTGAGAAAGCGAATCGACGAATTCATCCTTGTGTTTAAGATATGAATTAACTGATTCTTTACCATTACAGATCACATCTATCCGTTCCGGCCTTGAGAGATTCCGAAGTATTCTGTGTTCAATTTCCTGGGTGCGCTGGTGGCATACACCTATGATTTCAGACATCTCTTCGTAGGTTTTTCCCTCTTTGTATCTGAGAATAAGTATTTGCTTATCCCTTTCCTTAAGAGAATCCATCACATACAGTAGGTTTTCTTCTATGGACTCTGCTTCTTTTACGGTACATACTATGCCGATTTCGAGAAGAAGGTTTATAGGCCACCCCTCGTCAGACGGTCTTCCAAGTCCTTTTCTAAGGATGTTAGCTGCATCGTGCAAAGCTTCCACACCCCCGTCTATCTCGTTAAGGTCACAGGTTCTTTGTGCATGATTATTTCAGTCACACCGATTCGCAATCTCTATAAGTTTTTCTGCAAGTTCTATTCTATCAGTCATTGAGAATTCCTCCTGTTGCTTGTATCCTAACTCATTCAAATCTTTTTTAAAGTAAAATTATAGTTCATCATTACTATAATCATATTCTTCCTCTTCATCTTCCATTGCCGGACCTTCATTAAAGCTGAAATCGATAGATATGTCTTCGGTTTCTCTTACGAACTCATCAAATTCTCTTGTATCCATATTTTCTATTACGTCAACCCGCTCGCTTGCGCAGGTATCTACAGTTGCAGTGATATCGTAGGATATCGCATTCTGTATTTCGGATTGCTCCTGTGATAAAAGCTGTACTGCAGGCTCACATGCAAACCAGGTCTCAAGGTGTGCTCTTACATCATCTGAAAGTCCGTATTCAGAAAAATACTGTTCATACAGTACTTTTCCGGTCTCAATGGTTTCTGATGATAACTTATCCCTTAATTCATGGATTTCTTTTTCGGTTATCTTTTCAACGGATTTTCCCTTATCTTCAGTTTCTACCGTTTCCTTTACAGTTGGTGCCCCCATGGCATTACTGATTGCAGCATCTTTGTCAAGATATACGGAAAGGTTAGCGAAATTGCCTTCTCTTACACTCTGCTCCATTATGTCTCTTATAGCATTTCTGTCTTCTGTCAATCGTGCCATTGATGTAAATTCAACAAGCTGTTTTGTCATGGGAAGAAGCTGTTCCTTATAGGCTATCATCTTAACTCGTGCATCAACTTCTTCTCTTTCGTGCTCTTTCCGTACCTCCAAGAGCTTTTCTTCAAGATCTTTCTGCTCGACTCTTTCAAACTGACCATAAGCTTTAAGACCTGCATATACATCAAGCTGAAAGGCATTACTCATGTTTGAATTTCTTGGTATGTCTCTCTCCTGTATGTCCATTTCTGGTGTACGGACATAGAATTTAACACTGTCTGCATCTGCTACAAGGAATCTATTAGGGTGCATGGTATCTACAACTATGGTCTTTTCCATGTTGTTAGCGATATGAGCCATAACACTCTTACAGCTGTCATTAAATTCCTTTTCAAGACTGGTTATGCATCTCCCGGTCTGTCCGGAAAGGAAAATGTGGGATTCGTTGTAGACTTTGTTCTCTTCATTTACTACAACAGGGTCATTCGGAAAAGCAAGTGTGACGGAACCGTCTCTGTTCTTTATTACTGTATGCATAAATCCGATGCCTCTAGACGACATCTGCTCATACTCAAGCTCTGATATGTTCTTGTGTAATGCAACCTCGCGCCCCATCTTATCACAGAATTCTGCCAGCTTATTAGGCTCTATCTCATTGAAATAACTGGTTCTTGCAAGGTTGATGTCATTTACTATATGTCTTGTCTTTTCTGTATCTTCTTTGTCCGGATAATATACGTAAACCGCATTGAATTTGCCTTCCGTATTTTTGTCAGGGATCATATACTGAACAATACTGCACTGTACATGATTCTTCGCAAATTCCTCTTCTATTTTTGTGTGAAGTTTATCTCCTGCAAGGACGTAATGAGTTGGAGCGCTCGGATCAAGGCTCTTCTTTGTGGGATCAAGGGGTGGTTCCTTCTCGTTTTCTTTACCCTTAGGATTTCCTTCATCCCTCCAAGGATAAGTTATTCGAGCATAATTTACTTTTACAAGTGTATCTTTACCTGCACGTCGTGTCATAGGGTCAAATACACTTTCTATCCCCTTGGCAGTAAACAACGCAGCTTCTCCTAATGTGATATCGTCCCATTTAACTGTTAATGGCGGTAATGATACGTTAGCCATGATTTCCTCCTCTGTTTTACAATGTGTTCTTTTTTCTATAAAGCAATTATGTTTACGGATAAATGTTTTAACTTGTGTTTTCTCTATATTCTTGTTTTCTTCTGAAAAATTTTCTAAAATTTCTATCAGCAACCGTATTTCATAAGGATTTGTATCCCATAATTAGAATAGAAATACTTTTAAATTGAGGTGTGCTATGAAACTCAGAGATTTTGAATACAATCCCTTAGGCATTATTAATAAATATCCTTTTTATCCGGAGCTTATGGGTAAACACATAAAGACAAAACCGAATGAAAAAGGTGAAAAACTGATAACGGACTATATCGAGGAAAGAACGCCGAGGATTTTTGATGGGTATGACCAGATAAAAGTACGTCCTGCAAATGGCAGCCTTCGTTCTATCAAAAAGCGTCATGACTTTGTTGAAAGAAAGGCATTGTTAGGTACGGTTACCGTCATTGACCGTAAAGGTTTTGAACAAGCTAATCTTCATCACGAGGAGCGTCTTATTCGTGCGATGTTTAGGCATCTGACACTGAATGTGTTTCATATCCCAATCGAAAAGGAAAATATTCATTATCTCGACAAACTGCCTTCCAATGTAGTAAAGGATTATGTCGCAAGATATTTTCCTTCTAATCCACTTTGGCTTGTGAGCACTGTTTCAGCTTCAAATAACTTTAAGCATCATGATATAGAACGAACTCCTGAGTTATCCGTTGCCACCAGTATCTTTTCATCAATAAGAAGGCAGTACAATCTGATAGACACCGTAACAAATAAACCTGTAAGGCTAAAGCCCGGTGTTTGCACAGCGCCTCACAGAGACGATGAACCCGATGAGCTTTATCAGGTGTATTGCTTTGAAGGGAAAGGGTATCAGACAGACGATGACAAGAAGAATGCTTTCAAGCCTATCCCTATCCTTAAAAGCGGATACCGCTCAACAAAGGAGGACTTTGACAAATCTTTGAGAACCGATGACATGACACCCTTCCTTGATCCTAATAGAAATGAAATCCGTATAGGATTCCAGAGTATGATGTGATTTTTTGCGGCTCTTTACCGAGCCGCATTTTTTCATTCACGGGGCTCTATTTTTTCTGCTACTCTTCTCCCGTTTTCAGTACAGGGAACAAAATCCACTTCCTTACCTGCAATCAACTTTCTAAAGCCTTCAGCTACTATATTTTTTTGATGTGCAAAATAATCATTGCCATCTTCACCAGTGACAAAACCGTATCCTTTATTGGGGTCGTACCATGTGTCATATAATGTATCTCTCCTTTAAATTATTATGTTATCGAGACTCTCCATCAGTGATTCTGTACCTGATGTGGACGTGAAAGTCTGTATGTTATGCTTATCTGTATATCCCTTCATCTCAAAATTATTCTTTGGCTTGCTCTTAAGGGCATTCTTTTCAGTCTTCGTACCATCTGACCGGTGTTGAGTGACAGTAGCACCGTGAGCAAGAAAATTAGCTTCATCTATTTGAGGAACAACCGTCCTGTTTTCAACGTGTTTCTGCAAGAGTGCCTGTGACTGTTCATCTGTTGGAATATCCCTATTCTGCACAGGGCTCATCTGTATGGCTCTTTCGTTAGGTGCTTTCTTCTTTGATGATCTCTGCTGTACGAGTGCTGCTATCCTTTTTCTTTTTCTTTCAAGAACCTTTATGTCCTCTGTTCTTGTGTTGCAGTATTCGAATACATAAGGGCCCAGTTCACAACTCTTCTGGAACCTCTCATCTCTAGGGGTGTCATACTTCTTATCGTAGAAAGCATATTGGCCCTGTATTAAGACAAGACACTCATCAGGAGCTAGACGTCTAATCTCATCTACAGTCATAAGCATACGTTTCGTATACTTGAATGATGTTGATGATGAATTTCTTGATCCATGTGAATAAGAATGGTCTCTTACTCTTATGGTGGTCTCGCCTATTCTTTTTGAGAGGTTTTCCATAGTGGAAAGCTCGTTTCCACCAAGGTAAATGTATGTTGAACATGCACCGATGATGGTCTCATAATCATCCTTATAGAGCATCTTTATCTGAGACTCGGCCTGTACAAAGATAAGGGCTTCAATATTGTATTTTCTACAGGTTGTGAGCTTATTTTGGAACCCAGGAATGACTCCGATGTTCGCGAACTCATCCAGCACTAGGCGTACATGATGAGGAAGTGCACCGTCATTACATTCAACCTGTCCATGATAGTAAAGAGTATCAAAGAGCTGTGTGTACATAAGGTTAACCAGTGCCTTATAGGCATTGTCTCCGGAAGGTACTACGATGAATATCGCTGTCTTTCTGTCACCTGTAAGCTCCAGTTCCATCTGATCCGTAGATGTGAGATTCTTAACGGCATTGATATTGAACATTGAAAGTCTTACGGATGTGGTGATAAGGATTGACTGTGCTGTCTTATCACTTGCCTGCTTAAAGATGTCATACTGCTTTACACAGATATCATCTTTGTCATAGGAACGTATCTCATTAAATAGCTTATCAAGACTTGTTTCGGTCTGTTTGGGATCCGCTTTTGCACGACGTAGCATATTGGCGATAGTGGCAAAATTCTGGAACTGCTTACTCTGGTATATGGTCACGTAAAATACAAGTGCCTGCAGAAGTGCCATTTCCGCTTTCTCCCAGAATGGATCACTGCTTGCCTTTACACCGTCATTTGTTGCATTGATGAATGACTGTATAAGAGTAAGGACATCCTGTTCGCTTCTTAAATAATTGAACGGATTGTACGTGTTTGAATGTACCATGTCGATGAGGTTAAGAACCTTTATGTTGTATCCGTTTTCTTCGAGATAATTTCCTGTTTTCTTCAATAGTTCTGATGATGGGTCCGTTATAACGAATGAATCATGAGCAGAGCACAGATTCGGAAGTACAACACGGAAACTTTTACCGGTACCGGGACCACCGACGCATATGGCGTTAAGGTTGAATCCCGTAACTCTTGTGTTAAGTGCAATCTGACAATGCTGTGAATATATCTGGTTTACCTCTCCTATTTCATAATTGCTCTTCGCATATTTTTGACCAAGCGGATAATTGTAAACCATGTTGAAGTCCTTTACGAGCTTAGGAGTCATGAACTTTGCAGTACCCTGCTGTTCGTAATCCGCATAGTGACGATTATTTATTCTGTCCATGACAAAATAGAAGATCATAAGGGCATATCCACCGAGGACCCATAAAAGCTGCTGTATAAAAGCTCCGCCAAAATAAACCTTACCTGCCTCGCCTGATAGTCCATCCATAAATCTGTAGAGAGGAGCCATTTCCTGGTCATAATACTCAACTCCATAATTGCCCTTTGAGCAGTAGTATATGAGGACAATACCGAGCACCACAGCCGTAATAACGTTTTGCGCCGTTCCCCCGCTCTGACTCTTGAAAGGGTTATGTGTTTTTACAGGTTTTGGCTGTTTGACCTTCTTTTGTGTATGTGGTTTCTTGTTCTTCCTTTCAATAGAACTATCGACCATATCGAGGGCTTTTTGTCTTATTATATTCATCCTTACTTACCCTCGTCCTTCACTTCTTCTTTTTCGCCGATAGGGAAAAATTTAAGATATATATCCGGAGCAATTTTACCGAGTTTACTCTGTATCTCCATTTCGCTCATTCGTCTGAAGTGGTCCTTCTGCCCGTCTCCTATCTGTATTGAAAAGTAATCGCCTCTCGGCATCCTGTAATAGTAAGTCCTTACTGTTTTGTTTTTATCATGCCAGTCATCTGTTGTGAGAAGATTTGCATAATCTGTATCGTAAAGTACTCCGCCAAGGACAATCCTTAATTTCGGACGGTGGGTTCTCAGATACCAGGCTGAACGCCACTTGGGTACATTGTAAGGGAATGTGATATCGCTATAGATCAGTGCCTTATATAAAGGATTCCGGTCTACCCATTTAGGATTCAGTATCTGTTCATCTCCGGATCCGATAAACTTTTCCGGCTCTTTTTCTTCCTGTTTTTTACCTGCTTCTGTATTATCGTCTTTGTAGAATTTCCCCCATCCCGTGGCAAGCTCATTAGTGCCACAGTAATCACATTTGATGGTGCTAAGCTCCACGTGATATTCTCTATTTCCATAACGGATCAGTTCAACGCCGTTAGATTCGTATAATTGCCGTCCGCAAAACGGACATATTAAAACTGCGCTCATAATCAAACTCTCCTTTCGGTTTAATTATGGGAATAGTTTTTTCTCTATAAGTATTATTTGAGAGATTTTTTGAACTTTTTGGTAAGAAAGTTTTTTAACAATAAAAAAAGTCGAACCCATGGCACGACTTTTACCGAATCTATCTTATACAGCCTCACACTGTTCTTTTTGAGCCCTGTGCAAGCGTCTTAAATGATTCTGCCTCATAAGGGTAACCCTTAACACGTGATAATGACAATTATCTCGTTGTTCCTCCGGCAGAGAATAATGAAGAAAATCTAACGGGAACTGGAAAAGATCCCTGCAGGCTGAAGTTAATTTATATTCGTTTATAAGCTTTTTGCAGTCGCCTTTTGAAAAGAAATTATACATTTCCCTTATAGAGCTAAAAGGGCGTGCGAGTTGGAGCATCCTTGCAAAACATATGCAGGCTCTTTCTAGACCTTCATTGTTTTCTGTCGCAAAGAAACCTTTCTGGAATCTTGGAATCTCTCCGGATATAACTTTGTCGTAATAGCTTTCAACCGCTGCTCTTGCATCGTATGGAAACTCGTCCGGATACATAAGATGAACAAGGTAATGAAGATTGTTCATTGGAGTTAATTCTGCCGGGAATTTTATTCTCTGTGAAACAAGACCGTTCAGATGGAGATGCTTAAGGATATCCTCGGAAATATTTGCAGCTGTCTGTTCGGGAGTCCATCCCATGTAACATTCGAAGGCATACTTAATGACTTCTATAGCCCTCTGCTGATCAGTGGATGTGTACTCCTTTCGACCATTGTATGATGATAAGAACAGCTCCTTTCCAAGTGACGGCTTTTGACCAAACATTACCTGATCGTAAAGGTAATAAAGATCGGCATTTTCATCCTCAAAATATTTCATTTTTCCCTCTTCTCTTTCTAACGATACATATCGTTCAAAAATTGTGGGCCATATTTTCTGCATTAAGTATCATAATCATGTCCTATTATTTGAGTATGCAATAGCACTACAGGTACATTCGGAGTGCTTGTTTGTAAATAAACAGATGTAGTTGGTAATAATCTTATTTATTTCCTTAATGCAAAAGAGTATACATATGGCCAATTGTTAGTTTACCTTTTAATTATGGGAAGATTTTTTTCCACTTTTGTAATTTTTGTGCCTATACTTTTTTATGGTTTGGTTAAATATATTTTATTTATCATTTTGGATTAATATATGAGCGTACATTCTTCAAAAAGTTAGGGATAAATCATCTTATTCCTGTGATATAATCGAACCAGTGTCAGACTATAAGGCTGCTTCATAAAGCCCTCTTTCAACATTGCCGCTTTTGTGAAATGACAGTAGCAGCGTGTATATTGCCGAAGGGGATCCCCATAAGGCGACCGCAAAGAAGGAGAGCAGGTACATCAAATCTAAGGAAGAAAATATAAAACAATTAGGAGATATTAGCATGAAAGCAGACAGGATCATCAAAAACGCGAAAATCTTCACCTCGGATAAGGACAGACCGATGGCAAGTGCCCTTGCGGTGAAGGACGGGAAGTTTGTTTATGTGGGCGACGAGGCCGGACTTTCGGCGTATGAGGGTCCCACCACCGATCTCGGGAGCAAATTCATCATGCCCGGCATCATAGACAGCCACGTCCATGTGACCATGCCCGTCGGATTTGAATACGCGGATCTCGGCAAACAGATTCAGTGCGAGGGTAAGCAGGAGCTTATGAAAGCCATGTCGGAGTACATTGCGGAGCACCCCGGCGAGAAACGCTACAAATTCCTTTTTGACAGAAGGTTTCTGCACGGGGAAGAGATCACGAAGGAAGATCTCGATGCGATCTGCCCTGACGCTGAGCTACAGATACAGGAAGCTGAGTGTCACAGCCTTTGGGTGAACAGCAAGCTCCTTGAGCGGCACGGCATTACAGACGACACGCCGGACCCCGTGCCGGGCCTTAGCTACTATGTCCGTAAGGATGGACATGTAACCGGAAATATCTTTGAAGGGTCAGCAGAGGTTCCGATCATGCTCGACAGCGCCATGGATCTGACCGATGAGCAGATCGACACGGCACTTCAGCGCTGGATCGATTTTTCCGTTGATGTTGGTGTGTGCTGTGTCTTTGATTCAGGCATCCCGGGCTATCCCCAATTCCACGAGCGGGTTTACCAGCGTCTGCGTGCTCTGGACCTGCAGGGAAAGCTGCCGGTTTATATTGACGGATGCTATGTGATCGCGGCGCATTGGGAGGCGGAGGAAGGCTTAAAAGAGCTGAAGCGTTTCCGGCAGGAATACAATACGGAGCACCTGAAGATCCATACCATGAAGATCTTTATGGATGGTACACAGACCCTCCATACCGCGGCTCTGGTCACTCCTTACGCGGATACGGGGGAGACCGGCGTCACGGCCTTCAATGTGGAAGAGCTTGCGGATCTCCTTAGAAAGCTCAACGAAGAAGGATTGGACCTGCACCTGCATTGCGGAGGAGAGGCTGCTTCCCGTGTGGCTCTGGATGCCGTTGAAATCGTCAAAAAAGAGCTGGGCGATGCCTACCATGTGAAGGTGACCTGCGCCCATCTTATCACCCAGCATGATGATGATCTGGGTCGTTTTGCCAAGCTTGGCGTCTTCGCGAATTATACGCCGAACTGGCATGCCGACGATCCCGCACCCCTTGCGCCTATATTGGGCGAGGAGCGCGTTCGGAAGATATACCGTTCCAAAACTGTGTGGGACACCGGCGCCCTGGTGACCTGGTCAAGCGACTCAATCGCTTTTTTGGATTTTATGCAGTGGAACCCCTATCAGGGCATGGAAATCGGAATGACGCGGCAGATCACCGAGAAGACTAGGCATTATCCGTTTAAGAGAACGGCCGAAGTGCTTCCTCCGCTCAACGAACGGATGAACATAGAAGAAATGCTTCTGGGATATACGATCAACGGAGCCATTCAGCTTGGCATCGAGAACCAAAAGGGTTCCATCAAGGCCGGCAAGGACGCGGACTTCCTGGTGTTTGACAACGATCTGCTCACGGCGGAGCAGGAGGGCTTCAGCTACAACTCGCCGAAAGATGTTTATTTCAGCGGAAAGAAAGTGAAATAACGTATATTGGGCTAACCGCAATTAGTGGTTGAAGATTATATAATGTATGGGTATTTTTTAATAAGTTAGGAGATTGTTAATGATAGCAGAAATAATATGTGAAGACTGTCATTCTGAGACATCAGTATATGCACATGTTGTAAGAGAAGACCTTAAATATACTAAGCTGGCATATTTACTGGATACAAAGCTTAAAACAGAGGACTTTAATATTTGGCTAAAAAGCAAAGAAGAAAATGGCACAGCTTATTACAAAGAGGACAAGCTTATAATTGATGGAGAGGAAGTTCTCGACGGGTTTCAGCGGTGGGAACAAAGTGGCCGCGTATGTTCTGAGTGTGGTTCTAAAAATTGTCATTGGTTTTAAGGAAGGCGAGAGTGGATTTTTCAACCACTTTTTTCGGATACCCGTATATGTCTGACAAGTAGTTCAATCTGATTATTTAACAGGAGGAATCATTTATGAATAATATCTCCGAAAAGCTGAACCAGGCCGGTTTCCAGTTTGATGTGAAGGACCAGTTCGCCGAGAGGGTCATTTACGGTAATTTCTACACGGTGGACAAAAAGAATCCCAAGGCCGAGGCCGTGGCGATCTTCGGGGGCCATTTCATCTACGTCGGCGACGTGGAGGGCGTCAAGGAGCTCATCGGCGAGAACACGAAGGTAGAGCGCTATGAGGGCGGCCTGATTATCCCCGGCATGTCCGATGGTCATTGCCACTGCTCCGTCGGCGGCGCGGTGGAGCTTTTCGAGGCAAATCTGCTGAAGGTCTTCGATGTTGACGAATTTATAGGCCGGATCAAGACGCTTATTGAGAAGCATCCGGAATATGAGGTCTACCAGGGCTTCGGCTTCCTCCCTGTGAAGGAAGTATTCGGCCCCTTCGGTCCCACCGCGGATATGCTGGACGGTCTCTCGGACAAGCCCATTGTCCTCGCGGACATGGGCCTTCACTCCTACCTGGTGAACCATGCCGCCATGAAGCGCCTCGGCATCAGCAAGGATACGCCCGATGTCAGCGACGGCATCGTTGTCCGATATGAGGACGGCACCCCCACCGGCTGGTTCCGCGAGGGCGCCATGGCCTATATCAAGCCGCTCGTCGGCTTCACGGTGGAGCAGTACAAGGAAGGCTTCCTGCGTTATCAGGAGGAGTATCTCGCCCATGGCATGACTATTTTCATGGACGCGATCATCAACTGGGACTACACCGACAACGAGGTACTGGCGCTGCACGAGCTCGACAAAGAGGGCAAGCTCAAGATGCACGCCTACGGCGCCTACCAGGTGTTCCAGGCGGAGGGTCACGACACCATCGCCGAGGTCGAGCACGCAGCCGCCCTCAGAGAGCGCACGAAGGGCCCCATGTTCGATCTGATCAACACCAAGATCCAGCTGGACGGCACAATCTCGCCCACCCTCGGGACCGCCTATATGAAGCAGGCCTACTGCGATCCCGAGTCGCAGAAGATTAATAACCACGGACAGCTCCGTATGGACATGGACACTCTCACCGCGGTGTACAGAAGATCCCATGAGCTCGGCATGGCGGTGCACCTGCACGCCATCGGCGACGGGGCGCTGGCCATGGCACTGGACGCCATTGAAAAAGCCAATGCGCAGACCGGACCCTGTGATCTCCGGGACGCAGTCGCGCACCTGGAGGTCGTGGACCATGCGGACATCCCCCGCATGGCAAAGCTGGGCGTTGTGGCTTCCACCGACCCGTTCTGGATCCCCCTGCCGCCTGAGCTCGAGCCCATCCAGAGCTACGGCCTGGGCAAGGAGCGCACGGCGGCCATGCATCCGATAAAGTCCTTCTTCGATGAGGGCGTTGTCGTGTCCTCCGCCAGTGATTACCCCATCACCTACCCAGCCTATGCGCTGGAAGGTATTCAAATGGGCGTGACCCGTTATCAGCCGGGCCGTCCGGACTCCCTGCATTGCCCCTCCGAGTGCGCTACGGTTGATCAGATGATCCAGGCCTGCACCCTGAACGCGGCTCGCCAGTTCCAGTCCGAGGACCGGTACGGCAGCATCAGCGTCGGCAAGGAGGCGGACATGGTCGTGCTGGAGCAGGATATCACCGCCTGCGATCCCGCAAAGATAGTGGATACCTCCGTTCTGCGCACCATGGTTGGCGGCGAATGGGTCTACACCCGTGCGTAAAAAAACCCCTTTCTTCCCCCTGCCTGCGCGGGCATGGACATCTTTTTATTTAAATTCCAAAAAAGTAGCGTATCCGAAAATATCGGATACGCTACTTTTTTCAGTCTTACAAGGGTTTATTAAACTACCAAATACCCCTCTTCAGGAGCAAGATCGAGCATATTCTCATCCTGTGAGCTGAGATTAATGATATTTAAAAGAGATGAGTTTGGCTCTTTGCCATAACCAAGTCCGGCTGCAAGTCTCTTGATAACAGGATCGAAACTGGCTGCAGTAGTTACTTCTTTTACAGCACGACGTATCTTATCTTCCTCTCCGACTCTTCCAAGTCTTTTTGCAATCTCTGGTACATCAATGTGCTCTATTCTGTTCATCTCAAAAAGGAAAATATCTTCATCTACACAGATTTCTGATAATCTCTCTACAATCTTCTCACCAAGTACCTTGCGAATAGCTGCTGACTCTGGATTCTCATATGCAAGTGACTGGTTTTCATCTCCTGCGATGTATGAATCATACTGTTCCATTGCATCAAGGTGACCTGTCTTAATCTTCATGGCACGGAGAGTGGTCTCGATATTGCTTCGAGATTCCCCGGTCTCTACGATGTAGTCCCTAATAGTAGCTTCATAGCCATATTCCTTGCACTGCTTGTCGATCTTATTGATCTTGCGACGAAGTGCTGCATCGCTAGGCGATGTGCAGTTCTTCATTTCATTTGTAACAGCAACCATTCCTGACTTCAGGTGTATATAGAAGAATGTAGAAGGAGCTATTCCCCTTGAACCATCATATTTGCCAAGGTTTCTGATGAGATTTTCACATGCTGACTGTGTAAGGTCTTCAGCGAAAGAAGGATCCCTTCTTACATACTCTTTGAACTTTGTGCTTATGATGGATCTGATAACACCCTTCATATAAGAGAGTGCTTCAACCTGTGCATCCTGGATCTCATATTCCATGGAATCAGGATCATTTACAACGGCTGCGATTCGTGTGAAGATCTTAATCATCTCTTCCTTAGGCTTTATTTCTGCATCAGGCAGAACGTCACGGGCAAAACTCTTTTCTGACTCGTCAAGAGCGACATACTCATCTTCACTGTCATCATAATCACGTACTTCATAATCAGCGCAATTAAAATCGTCATACATATCATCGAGCGCTACATCAGATAATCCCTTGTTTGTAAAATACTCTTTAAAACTATCCTTTGAACTAGTCATTACTCAATCCCCCCAAAAAATCTTTTCATACTGACTCTTTTTACCCCTAAGTTGCGTTGCTTTTCTACCCCAAAAACCTGCAATGTATCCTGCCCGGATATTTTGTTTTGTTGTCCGGTGTATCTGTAAGCTTGTAATATGATTTCTTGTGCAATTGTTCTAAAATCTATAGATTTATTATATGAACAATTACTAAAACAACTGTAGCATAGTATCACGTGCTTGACAAATCGGACAAGGCTGCTGATAGAAATTTTCGATTAAACCGGTTTTTGTATTTGAATAAATACAATAAAGCATGAAATTCATAAAATGCGGAGGAATGGTTTTATTTTTAAGAATCAAAAAAGCCTCCCGCATCTCGCGAAAGGCTTAGTAATTGTATCAGGTATAAATTTAGTGAAAAACCATCCGCGCATCTATAGAAAACAATATCAACATAAACCTGCTGATATGAATCTACATCTGTATGAATTTGTTCTCCACTATGTCTTTACGGTTTAGCGTCCGCTTCCGACAATTGGGATTATACGCTTGCATAATTAACGAGTCAACATCTTTTTAAGAATCGGCATTAAAAGGTTCTTTTTAATAGTTGGTGTTGCAGTCTAAATTCTTACTCTTTTTTATCGTATTTTATTAATCAGGCTCCTTCCTGGCTGAATAGAATAAGTCTGGTTGCATCATCGCTTGTAAAATCAAAGACTCCTTCTTTCCAGAATCCCCTTACCACACGCTCTATACCACCGTATGTGTAACGAAGCTCGTTTCTGGGAAGTCGTGGGAGTGCTGTTTTTACACCGTTTAACTCTACGAATCCGGTTATTGGAATGTATTCTTCTCCGCCGTTATAACATTTGAATGGAACAATAAAGAGAGATGGCTGTCCTTTCTTTTCTAAGCGGAACTGGTCAAGGAACTCATTACTGAAATCCTCCGGTACATTCTTTTTTATTTCCTCTATTGGCTGATATATAGATGCAGTTTTTCCGGTAAGACTTACATGAGATGTGAAAATGCCACTATTCCATGTACCGTAAACTTTGAATGTCTTACCATCTATTGTCATGTTTATTTCATTCTCGC
Source organism: Oribacterium sp. NK2B42 (assembly GCF_000424445.1). Classification (GTDB taxonomy): domain Bacteria; phylum Bacillota; class Clostridia; order Lachnospirales; family Lachnospiraceae; genus Oribacterium. The sequence continues at coordinate 4,049 of NZ_AUJX01000055.1, read as the reverse complement.
GCTTTTGTGTGACAAAAATGTATTCCTTGTCATTAGGATCTGTAACATGCACAAGTATTTCAGCAAAGGCTGTTCCGGTAGTCCGGTTGTATATCCATGACGGCCAGATGATAAAACGATATGGTCCTATCTCAGCTGCTCCAAAACTACGTTTCAGAACAATTGTATGTATATGGTTAAAGAGCTTACCCCTGTCATTTGAATGATCCGGTTCCTTTTCGTCATCAAATAATTCAAGCTTGGATACCTTTATCTCTTCAGGAACTACATCTTCCTTTTCTTTATTGAGTTTTGGTCTTTTGGGAGTGAATCCAAACAATGGCTTTACAGGCTTATCGTTTTCTTTTTCGTCGTTAGATAAAACCGCTACTTTCTCAGACTCATCCTTTTTTGAAAAAAAGCCTTTTCTTGATACCTCCTGAGCCGGCTTCACAATCGTCTTTATGTTTTCATTGTTTCCGGCATCGGTTTTCTTTCTGAAGAAGCCATGCTTTAAGATCTGATCCTCTTTTACTGTCTCAGTGTTGCTCTCTGTGTTATTGTCCTTAGATGCTACGTTCTCTATGTTTTTTCTTTTGAAAATTGGTCTTCTCTCAAGGAAATCCGGTTCTTCATCTTCTGATTCCAAGTCACTTTCGATATCATTCGCATATGCTGTGAAAGCAGAAAGCGGAGTGTTTTCTTCAGTCTTTTTTTCAGGAACATCATTTTCCGTTCTTGCTTCAACAGCCATGCTGCCATCTTCTTTTATTCTGACTATGGAATGATCAAGTTCTCCTCCAACAAAAAAGGCATCTTCATCCACTATTATGCCCTTGCTTCTTGCAGGCTCATTTTTCTTATTCTCTGCCTTAGGCATTGCATCTTTGCTTTCAGTTTCGGTCTGCTTCTTTGGCTCATCAGAATCTGCTTTAGGCAATGATTCTTCAGTTTCAATGATTGATACTACCGTATCGGACGCTGACTCCTTTGGCATTTCAGCTGTTTCTTTCGAAATCTCTTTCCTTATATCTGATGATATTTCTTTTGTTTCAGCTTCCTCTTTATTAACAGAAACAACTTCTTTGCAGCCAATGATCCTGTCATAGTCATTCCTCAATATGTTCCTTACTGCTCTGTCAGGAACTACGTATGAGTTATTGTTGAACTCAATCCTTATAAGTTTTCCGGATTCGCTTTCCAACACTTCAAAATCTGCGCCTTCATACAGAAGGCCGCAAAATGCATTGTTATGAAGACGATTGTTTAGTGCATGGGCAGCATTATCGTCCTTCTGCTCCCGTTCTGCAAGTAGTTTTGCCTGTACAAGGATATTTGCATAGGCACTAGCGGTGTTAAATAAGTCCATAGATGTTACTCCTCGAATATTCGATTACAATTGCTAATTTGTTTTGTAGTGGATTCTAATCAATTATGGGAGGGGATTTGAACGTATCAGTATTTATTTGAAAATTTTTAAATTTCTTCTTTAATTCTTTAAAAAAAATGCACCACTATGGGTGCATTTGGGTCAAATATGAAAGATTGCTCTTAAGGTTATCTTCACAAGTCTATACAACAGCTTGTTGAAGATTCGGTATCCAATCATGTTTATTATTTTTGTTCCAAGTTTCATAATATTTATCTTTCATAATTAGGGCGGAAACCCACTTGCTTTAGCTGGTGGGAGGAGCCCGTATATCATGCGGATGCAGTCATGTCTACTATATAGCCATGCTGCATAGCCACGAGTTTCAGTTTTTTGCAGCTGATACTTCCATTATTGACTTTTGTACCATCAGGTTTCCTTATATCGAAAAAACCACTGGCCCTTCGTCCATATATGGTATACAGCTCATTATTATACAGAACCTTATCATACAGCCTGAATCCATGTACTTTATATGGTGCCTGGTTTCTTTTACGTATGTTGCCCTTTAGTATCTTACATTTATGTATCTGCCTGTTATGACACCGTACTTTCTTATAGATATATACTGTGCCATCACTTTCAGCTGTCGGGTTGCCACTGATACACCGTGCATCTATATGGTGGTCTTTAGGCAGGTTATTCCTGATGCGTGTATTCTTTGTGATGTATCCATATGTGAGGCTTACATCAGGATATAATCCCTTCAGTCTGTCATACACCGCCCATCTCATGATACCCATAAATGATGCATCCCTGAAGCTCATTCCCCTGCGTATCGTCTTAGGGAGTTTTATTTTTCCCATATGATACTGTTTATGACAGTACTCGCACAGTGTTACGAGGTTGTCAGGTGAATCACCGCCTGTTTTACGACTTTCTATGTGGTGGACATTAAGTATCTTATCCTTTGACTTGCCTTTACAGCACTGGCATACATGACCGTCTCGCCACAGTACGTATTCCCTTGTATTCCAGAACCCCGTTTGTTCACCGTTTTGGTAGTCAGTACCCTGTATATTGGGGGCCTTTATCTTCTTGATATCAAAGGAAGCTGTTTCTACCTTTATACGTGATACAGGGAGAATCTTATGCACCTTCTGTACCATGTTGATATGAGACTCCATCTTCTGTCTTACAGATGGAGCTAACCACTTATTGGAACGTTTACGGTTATCGAATCGCGGCTTACGATACCTTGTCTTACGGTTACGCCTTGTACGGCGCTGCTCGCGTCTAGTGCCTATAAGTTCAACTATGTCGTTTCTTAGTGTGACTTTGGCTTCGAACAATACCTTTTTAATGGTCGTAGCCGATAATCCTATGTTCTTACTGCCTGCATCTACACCTAATAATACATCCTGTGTATAATCTGTAGCATTATATAAAAGCTGTATTGTGAACGGATATCTGTTTATTACTTTAGCAAGACCTGATTTAAGCATCCGTCTCACTTTGCCATACCGCATTGTAGGCATAAGAGGATGTCGGTCTTTACTTATCACATAAACCATATGCGGTACTCCTTTCGTGTATTGATATGTTTTATGCTGTAAGCCGGTACATATCTGACCGTTGGTGTACCATCGCCAAGGTTAAAAAGAGGTTTTTGTCAGCAACACTGCCCCTATACCACAGGGCTGTTTAATCACTGACCTCAGAGCTGCAGACTTGGTACTACATCCACAGGTGACTATGTATTCTCTCTTAACGTAGTGCCGAGGCACTTAGGCTAGTCAACATAGCTTGTTTTTACGCAAGCCCACTACCTTTAGGTGGTGGGTATCATTGACATTACTTTTAACTGTTACATAAGAATTATGGGAGGGGACTCACGGGATAAGGCTTATCTACAACGAAAATCCTAATCGGTGATGCTTTTCTTCTGGCGCATCCTGTTTTTTTAGGTCTACATTCTCAACGTCCTGCATATTGAGAGCCATGATGCTTCTATTACTTATCTTCTTATCAAGATTCATTGCCAATCGGTTAGCTTGATTAGCAGCTGCTTTTTCAAGGAAATTTCTTACATCTCTTGCATTTGCATAGTTCACGATCTTTTCTGTTGATCTTTTCTCGAAATATTCCCTAGTGTATTTAAGGCAGTCCTTGCTTGGAGAATAACTTGCCTTAGTGCACATGAGTTTGAATATGTCGGTCAGTTCCTTCCCGCTATAATCCGGAAAATCAATGTAGGTGTTTATACGGGATCGTATACCCGGATTCATGCTGAGAAAATCCTGCATTTCTTTTGTATATCCCGCAAATATTACAACAAGGTTGTCTCGGTGATCCTCCATCAGCTTTATGAGGGTTGCCACTGCTTCTTTGTAACAGTTCAGCCGACCCATACCAAATGGAGAAACATCCTTTCCTCCATTCGCCCACCCCACTATAAGTAGTGGAAGGACTTATGGTTACGACCCCACCCCTGCTCATGGAGGAAAGGATGGAGAATGATGCAACTTCAAATAGACCAGTCAAACTATGACTGGTCTGCCTGCAAAAAGATCTTTGATGCTCTGAAAAATGTTCATCCCTCGGCGTTTTATTGTCCTTATGACGCTCATTATGTCACAGAACATTTGGATTCCGCTTTCTTTACGAAATCCACCTGACATCTTTTGACGCTGTTTGCACA
>NZ_AUJX01000054.1 GCF_000424445.1 Oribacterium sp. NK2B42 | reverse complement strand
AAACACGCAAATCTGAAATATAAATTTGGAAACAGACACTTTTGGTCAGAAGGTTACTATGTGTCAACAGTAGGACTTAACGAAGCAACAATCAAAAAATATATCCAAGATCAAGAGAAACACGATATAGCAATGGATAAGCTAAGTGTTAAGGAATACGAAGACCCCTTTAAAGGGTAGCTGGTAGTACAAACACCGCTTTAGCGGTAGCGACGAGTCAAACGCATAGTGGCTTGAGCAAAGTGAAAGCCAGCGCCTTGAGACGCCGGCTGAGTAATCAGAGGCTTATAGCCTCAGAGCAAACCACCCGTTTGACGGGTGGTTGTGATTTCCGATAGAGTCCCAGCGGGGACGGTTCTCTCCGACAAGAACCGTCCCTCCCGGCAAGAACCGTCCCCACTGGTTTAGGTCTTATACATATGGTATTCTTCTGCTATAATTGTTTTGACATTTTTAACTTTTCGAGGTAACCCCAAATGAAAGAAAAAAAGAAACTCACACCGGGGACGATCCTGTTTTATCTCATCCCCGTCATAGCGGGAGCGGCGGCAATTATTTTCGGATATCTCTATATGAAGGACTATCTGAAATACAAAGAAGCCGCAGATGAGTATGCGGATATCAATGATAATTACATTAAGATAGTGGAAGACACGGGGGAACCGGCCGATGTTTATGACGAAAGAACCGATTATTTTCCGACGCTTTCCATTGATTTTCAGAAATTGAAATCCATCAATGACAGTATGGCCTGTGTTCTGTATGTTCCTGGGCTGGATATGACTTATCCGGTTGTTTACTCCAAGGATAATGAAGACTACCTGCACAAAACATTTGAAGGAAAGTATAACTTTGCCGGATGCATCTTCTATGATTATCTGAGTGAACGAAACTTCAAAGGCTACAATACTTTCATCTTTGGCCACAATATGAAAAACGGTTCAATGTTCGGAACCCTGAAGAAGTTTAACCAAGAGCCTGGACTCGCAGCTTCAAACCCTTATTTTTATATTTACACCGATGGACAGGTCAGAAAATATGAAATTTTTTCGTACTATCAGACACTAGGCTCCTCAAAAACCTATGATGACATATTGTCGGAAGAGGACTATGACGCATATATCGATCGCGCATTAAAGAATTCCAATTTCACTGAATACGCCGAAGACATTGAATTTAACGAGAGACCCGGCCTGGTGACCTTATCCACCTGCTCCGGAAGATCCGGCGGAAATGAACGATTTGTGGTTCATGGAGCTCTGATTTCCACCAGAAATCCATCTAAGGGCAAAAGACTGGATTTTAAATGATGTACAAATTAACTAAAATTGTCACCTAAACAAATATTGAAAGCGTTTTAATCTTTTTTTTAACAACTTAAGCGTTATAGTCATACATATGTAAAGGGCACTTCTGTAAGTATGTCTGAGTATATGACATACATTCATCTTTTCCCGAAAAAGGGGTCGGGATTTGATTGATCATCAGAAGTTGAAAGGGGACATGATGAATAACGAAACATTTATTGTTAACATTAAGTGTCGTGAGAATGCAACATGGCAGGGCAAGGTTACCTGGGCACAGAAGTCAAAGACTAAGTATTTCAGATCCACTCTTGAACTTATCAAGATGCTGAACGGCGCAATGGACGATGATAATTTCACTGAGGATTTTAACGAATAAAGATTATTAAGCTATATATTTGCGACATTTTCCTGTATATTTAAAGCAGGGACGTATACGTGTGTGATGCGTCAAGAGACTATGATATAAGTGACTTGCCCGAAGAACGGAGAATATATGGAAAAACTTAACGGTATTAATCTTATCGGAATACTTGTTGAAAAAACCCGTGATCATGATTTCAGCGGCGTTATCATTAATCAGTATGACGACAGAAGAATCGAGTTTGATTCCTGCGTGAGTATGCTGAATGAACTTGATGCTATATATGATGACTGGGGATTTCCCGAAGCCTCTTCAAAAACCCGCAGCTTCACCGTGCATAGAAGCGATCCTGCAAATGGAGGTGAGGTTACCGGGAAGAAGAAGCTTACTCATATAGCCGCTGAGACTAAAGCGAGAGACATTTCTCAGGAAAGAGGAAAGGCAGCTACCTTCCTTTTACTGACAGAGATGCGACAGCATTCCAGCTGGCAGGGAATGGTTCTTCATGTTGAAAGTGATAAGAAGAGCAGATTTGACAGTGTTCTCGACCTTTTATTTTTGATGGATGAGGCACTTGGATAAGATTCAGAAAAGAATCTGCTGATTCTTACGATTTTTTGCTAAAAATTACAAAAACTATTAAAAAAGGTACATTTTATTACGATAAACTGCTTGATATTATTTCATTTATCGTTTATAGTAAGGATAATGAAGGGAAACCAATAAGGTTTCGATGGCCGGGCGCAAAGTTCGGCTTTTTTAATGCATTTTTTACAGTTTAATTTCCGGTATTCATAACAGTTAAATTTCTGCTGAACTGCTGAGGCTTATATCTTACACATACATATGCGAAAAAATTTTCTGAATTTCTTATTTTAATACCATAAAACATTTATTAAATCACAAAAACAAGTCGGTAAATTAGTAGAAGAATGCGCAAGCAATTTTTTTACTAAAGGCGGAACAATATGAGAACTAAAAGACTTGGTGACATGCTGGTAGAGATGAATTTCATTACCGAGCAGCAGCTTAATGAAGCTTTAAAGATCCAGAAGCAAGAGCATGAAAGACTGGGTACTACACTTGTAGCGCATGGCTTCATAACTGAATCCCAAATGGTTGATGCCCTTCGTTTACAGCTGGGTATCGATTATATCGACCTTACAAAGTCGGACATATCTCCGGAAATGTCCCAGTATATACCAAAGAATCTGGCAAAGCAGAACCGTATGGTGCCGGTTTCTATATCCAAGGACAATCTTTTCCTTGCCATGGCAGACCCTACAAACTTCATGGCTGTGGAGGATGCCAAAAAAGCAAGTAAAAAGAATATCATTCCCATGATCGCAGCCGGTAATGCTGTCGATCATGCCATAAACACTCTTTACGGTAACGAAGGTGCTGCCCAGGCTATGGCTCAGATGAGGGCTGAAGCGGGAATTTCCGATGAAGAGGTTGTTTCCTCAGCTCAGAACGATACTATCGATACCAGTGAAGAATCCGCACCTACAATACGTCTAGTAAACTCTATCATCGAGCGTGCTTATATCGAGAATGCTTCCGATATTCACTGGGAGCCGTCGGAAAAGGATCTCATCATCCGAATGAGGATCGACGGACGTCTTCACAAGATCCTCACCATACCTCATAACCTTATGGAGCCTGTTATCTCACGTCTCAAGATCATGAGCCGAATGGATATCATTGAAAGACGTGTCCCACAGGACGGTCGTGCCAAAGTGCGCATAAAGGGACAGGATATCGATCTCCGTGTATCAACATTACCCACCATATATGGCGAGAATATAGTTATCAGAATTTTACGACGGGATGGTTCAAAGCTTAATCGCCGCGGTATCGGTATCCCTGAGGCAGAAGATGCAAAGATCTCAAAACTTCTTGGTCTCACAAGCGGTGTAATAATGATCGTAGGTCCTACCGGATCCGGTAAGTCATCCACCATGTACGCCCTCGTTAACGAACTTCTTTCAGAGACAACTAACCTGATCTCCCTTGAAGACCCGGTTGAGTACAACATTAACGGAGCTATCCAGGTGCAGATCAATGAAAAGGTCGGTCTGACCTTCGCTTCCGGTCTGCGTTCCATCCTTCGTCAGGATCCGGATATCATCTGCGTAGGAGAGATCCGTGACAGTGAGACTGCGGAAATCGCCATGCGTGCAGCCATGACAGGTCATCTGGTTATCACAACCATACATACTGAAGATGCCATCAGCGCCATCGACAGACTTAAGGATATGGGAGTTGCACCGTACCTTATCGCGGCAGGTCTCAGAGGTATCATTTCCCAGAGACTTCTCCGCCGTATCTGTGTGAACTGTAAGGAAGAAGTGCAGATTACTCCTGAAAAGATAAGGCTTGCAGGACTTAAGGAGAAACCGGGGCGTATCTTCTATCATGGAAGAGGCTGCGATATGTGCTTCAATTCCGGATACAGAGGACGAATCGGTGACTTCGAAGTTCTGGTCATGAACGATGAACTGAGACAATGTATCACCAGTGGCGGAAATAAGCAGGAATTCCAGAGGCTTGCTAAGGAAACAGGTTATATCAGCATGCTTGAAAATGCTGACAAGCTGGTGGAAGACGGCATCACAACTGTGGATGAAGTCATGAGAACCGTAACAGAGCTGGAAGATTGATGATCGGAACATGACAGGATCGTGAATGTTAAAACTATCAAAAAATAATCTCAGATGGCTGGCGATACTTTTTATGGTGTTGGATCATTTTGCGGAAATTTTTTTGAATCCGGGACTTGAGGGAAACAGTGAGATACTCACAAAGCTTCATTTATCACAGTCTTTGGCAGCAACGCTCTATGATATTTTCGTATACCTCGGTACCTTCACAGGAACTGCTATGATCTACTTTCTGATAGAAGGGTACTTTTACACGAAAGATGTGAAAAAGTATATGAAAAGGCTCCTTTTGTTCGGCTTGTTGGGGCAGATCCCGTTTTATCTTGCATTCAGGATACCTGTTCTGAATATGCTTTTTGCATTGGCTGCGTGCCTTTGTGTCATATATGTGCATTATCACATATATGATTCAGCTAAAAGGCGTCTGATGATCTTTGGACTCTTTATAGTCAATTGCTTCACCGACTGGACCATGCTTGCTGTACCTTTTACCTTGTTTTTGGTAAAAGCGTTTGAACCGGTGGAGAGTGGACCCGGCTTCAGGCTCGATCAAAAAAGACTTAAGTTCGCCTGGTGCCAATGTTTCTTTCTGATACTTCTGGTGGACGCCCTTTCAGAGAGTACTTTTTTGAAAGCATTAGCCAGTGTTTCCGGATTCGTATTGGCAGCGGTTCTTATCACCCGGTTCTATGATGACAAAGTATACAAGCCATCCAATAAATGGTTTTTTTATATATTCTATCCGCTTCATTTAATGATTTTTTGGATCATTTTTAAACTTATATGAAAAAGGTACAGCCGCCGGTCCCTCTATGGAAATCTCCGGCACGTACCTGCTTTTTTAAGAAAAGGAGTTCTCATGATACATATTCAGGATATCGTTGATCTCGCCGCAAAAAGGGGCGCCTCAGATATACACCTCGTTGCAGGCCTTCGCATTAAGTGCCGCATAGATGGCCGCATAGTGGATCTGGCTGAGAATGTTCTGAGCCCGGAGGACTGCGAGTACCTTGCCAAGGAAATGGCAGGGAAGAAATATGAAGAGATCGAAGATATGGGTGAGCTTGACTGCGGAGGAACCATTGCTAACGAACGTGTCCGTATCAATCTGTTCCGTCAGCAGGGTAATGTCTCTGCCGCTCTCAGAATTCTGTCCAGTAACATTCCGGATCTTGATGTACTGGGACTTCCCAAGGTAGTATCAACATTTCCGAATCTCCAGAAGGGCATAGTTCTGGTCACAGGTGAGACAGGCTCAGGTAAATCAACAACTCTTGCAGCTATTCTTGACAGGATCAATCACTCAAGAAATGATCACATCATAACCCTTGAGGATCCTATCGAGTATATATACAGATCCGATAAAAGCATCATAAACCAGCGTGAGGTTGGAAAAGATACAGAGAGCTATACAAACGGACTGCGTGCCATCCTTCGTGAGGACCCTGATGTAATCCTTATCGGTGAGATGCGTGACCTTGCAACCATTGAAACTGCTCTTACCGCAGCAGAAACGGGACACCTGGTATTTGCCACCTTGCATACCAACAGCGCCGTGGATTCCATCGACCGTATCGTAGGTGTTTTTCCCGAGATGAGACAGCAGCAGATAAGACTTCAGCTGTCAACCACCTTAAAGGCGGTACTGTCACAGCAGCTTCTTGTGAAGTCAGGAGGAAATGGAAGAGTTGTTGCAGCGGAAGTGATGATCGTTACACCTGCATTGCAAAATCTCATACGTGAAGGAAAGACACCACAGATGCAAAGCTTCATGCTAAGCTCTGCGGAACAGGGCTCCATGACCATGGATAACTGTCTCATAAAGATGGTAGCGGAGGGCAAGATAACTCCTGAAACAGCGATAAATGCCGCCGTGGATCAGATTTATGTCAGGAAAAGACTTCTTGGCTAGTTGACTAAAAAGAATGTTAAAAGTTGTTTTCGGACCGCTTCAGCTTGACTGAAAATGCTTTATGATACTTATATTGTATATATATTTGTAAAAATCACTTAAGTTTTTCTGAATACCGTCGATAAACTTAATGTAGGAATAAAAAATATAAATAAGACTATTGAATATGTTTATATTTTGCTTTATATTCTTTATAAGGCAATAACCTAAGCGATAAGGGGTGATTGCATTGGTTACTTATTCGTACAAAGCTTTAACTCAAGAGGGTGTTGAAATAAAGGGTGTGATACAGGCCCAGGATGAATTCTCGGCTGTTGCCCAGATCAGACAGAAGTGCCCCATCATTACCAGTCTTACTCCGGTTGATAAGGAAAAAAGGAGCATTGGCAGCCTTCTCAATTTGGAGATAGGAAATCCCAAGGTAAATACCAGAGTCCTCGCACTCATGTGTTCACAGTTTGCCATAACGCTTAAATCCGGAATGCCCATAGGGCGTGCCATTGATATGATAGCAAAACAGACTGTGGACAAAAAGTTAAGGAAGATATTGAACACTGCATCGGAGGACGTTCTCGGAGGTTCCACTTTAACAAGTTCCTTTGAGAAGTTCGAAGAGGCCTTTCCCGTAACATTTCTGGAGACTGTAAAAGCCGGAGAAGTATCCGGTACTCTGGATAATTCCTTTGAAAGGATGCACAAGTACTACGAGAACAGTGCCAGAAATTACGAGAAGATACGAAGCGCTCTTACTTACCCCATATTTGTAGTAATTGTTGCTGTCATAGTTCTTATAGTCATCATGGTGAAGGTTGTACCCACTCTTGCGGAAGTTTTCGTCAGTCTGGGAGGAGATTTACCTCTCATGACCAGGATCATGATAAAGACCGCGGAGTTTTTTGCAAATTGGTGGCTTGCGGTTTTGATGGTCTTGATAGCATTATTCATCGCCTGGAAGGTGTTTGTAAAGACAGAAAGGGGAATGATCTTTGAAGCAAATCTGGCACTTACCATGCCGGTCATAGGAAAGATCAATGTTTTAAACGGATCTGCCCAGTTTGCCATTACCATGTCTACCATGATCGCTTCAGGACTTACTCTTAACAATGCCGTATCTGTCACAGCAAAGGTCATGGACAACTATCTCATGCAGAGAGATGTCTACAATATGATCGGGCGCATAGAAGAAGGTAAGCAGCTAGGTGAATGTATAAAGAACTGTGAGTACTTCCCGGACACACTTAAGGATATGTGTTCGGTGGGTGAGGAAACCGGTGAGCTTGATAAAACACTGGATGTAATCGGAGATTACTTCACCAACGAAACAGAACGCCGCATACATCAGGCCATCACCATGCTGGAGCCTACACTGCTTGTTATCATGGCAATATTTGCAGGATTTCTGGTTATTGCAATCTATCTGCCTATGTTCACCATGTATAACTTGTTTTAAAAAGTTTTTTACCCGGAAACGGGTGAGAATAGATACTTCCGGAGCATATTAAAGAAATGCTTCCGGTGTAACATATGAACTTATCTGAGAGGATTAAGTTCGCAATAAAGAAATAGAACATTACAGGAGGAAAAAAAACATGTTCAAAAAAATCAACAAAAAAGGTTTCACATTGGCTGAGTTGCTCATTGTAGTTGCAATCATCGGTATCCTGGTTGCGATTTCGATTCCTATATTTACAACTCAGCTTGAGAAATCTCGTGAAGCCACTGACCTTGCTAACCTGCGTTCTGCTTATGCTGCTGGACAGGTTCAAGCTATGACTGGGGATATCCTGAGCGGAACGGACCCGGCAACAGGTAAGCTTTATTATGACCCTAGTGTTGATGGAAGTCTTACACAATCTGGTGGTGCTACAATTGGACAGGGAACTGCTACAGATGGTAAAGTTGATTTGTCTGGTATTCCTACTGGTATAATTGAGTATACTGCTACTACAGATGCAAAGGGCAAGGCAATAGCAGTTACGATTACAGACGGTGCAGTTACAAACGTTAAATTTGAATAATCTTATAGTATATAATAATTATTTTTATTTCATAATCCCCCTCCTAATGAGGGGGATTATTATTTTTCTAATTATATTACATTTTTTTGCTATAATTCAAATGAATCATAAACTTCAAATAATCACAAAAAGATCATAATGACATATGTAATGATCCTATCCATTGTATTTTTTCTATAACTTACTTAAGTGGTAAAAAAAATCATTTTATGTATTCAGTTTCCAAGAAACAACGTTATTAAGATACGAATGTTTTTAAGGATTTTATTGCTAGGAAAAGAAAGTGTTAACAAAGAAAAAAGAAAAGTTCAATTTGAAATTAATACATTAAAGTGTCCCAATGTTTTATTACTTGGTAATGGAATGCTTAAATTATTGACTGATAAATGGAAAAAGGGAATAAGTTGGGAAGAATTGTTAAATAATTTAAAACCTCATGGTAAAACTGTTAATGTGAATAATGTACCATTAGCTATGCAACCAGAAGTATATTGTGGAGTAGATGTGTACTGTATTTCATATTCATGGAAATAAAGACCTAAAGCATTCAATGGTCTTGAGTTATTATAGTTATAAAAAATCATTAAGTTTTATGCCAATTCATTAGGCTTTTTATGAAAATTGAAGTTTATATTCCTTTGAATTATAATATTAAGCGTGTATATATTTAAGAATACTGAATATACATGTGTTTCCTGAGAAAAGTATTTAGGTAATAGACGGAAAAGGAGAGAGGGATAGTGGTCTATAATATTCTTATTCAACCCCTGGTATTGATTATTGATATACTGTTTTCTTTTTTTTGTAAATACTTTGGAATACCCGGCGATGCAATCATATTCCTGAGTATAACTGTAAATCTGATGGCACTTCCGCTCTACCGTCAGGCAGAAAGAATTCAGAAGACTGAACAATTAAAGCAGAACAGTATGAAGCCGTGGGTGAATCATATAAAAAAGACCTTCTCCGGTGATGAACAATATATGATGTTGTCTGCTTATTATAGGATTGAGCATTATAGTCCGGTATCAATGCTGAAAGAATCCTTTCCTTTGCTTCTGCAGATTCCTATTTTTATTGCGGCTTATCGCTATTTAAGCAATTCTTCGCTTCTGTTAGGTGCTACTTTTGGTCCCATTCCTGATCTGGGCGCTCCGGATGGTCTTTTGACAATTAATGGATTAAGGATCAATCTTTTACCAATTTTGATGACGGCACTGAATCTTTTTTCGGGACTGATTTACACGAGAAATCATGGATTGAGAATGAAAATCCAGGTTTTCGGACTTGCAGTGATTTTTCTTCTCCTTTTGTATAACAGCCCCTCCGGTCTTGTACTTTACTGGACGATCAGTCAGGTGTTTTCAGTTATTAAAAATCTGATTATGGAGACTAAGGTTTTCCGTACTCGTAAGGTGCTGCTTCCTCTGAGTATTTCTGTGATTTTTATAGCTCTTATTTGTACAGCAACAAGTATTATTCGGACAAGATTCAGTTTTGTGGTATCCGAATTCTTTCTGTTTCTTGCGGTTATATATATCTTTCATGTTATCCTGCAGGAGAAAAATATATCATTACCCAAAATATCGAAGATAGTGAGGATTATTCCGAAAATTTGTTATCCGCTGTTTTTTTTAGAAGGAACATGCATGTTCCTTCTATTTGGATTCTGCATTCCTTCATCGGTGCTTTCAGCCTCGGCTTCTGAGTTTGTGGAAACTGTTTCCGGAAATTTTCAATGGTATCTTCTTACATATCCTGCTACGGTTTATGCAGGACTTTTCCTGCTTTGGACTTCAATATACTATTATTTTACTTCAGGCAGAGAACGAATTTTTTTGTTTGGGTTTATGCTTATAGTCCTCGGAGTTTCACTTATAAATTATTTTATATTTGACGTAAAACCTGAATTTTACTACACCGATTTGTCTTTTGATGGTGATCTGGTGATCACAGGAACTTCAATGTTACTGAACTTGGTGGCTGCACTTGTAACTGTGATGATTTTGTTTGTACTCTGGCTGAAGAAACAAGAGGTGCTTAAAAATGCATCTTTAGTCGTAGCTGTTTCTCTCTTGATACTTGGAGTTAATAACACAGTACAGATACCGAAAGCATTGAAAAATGTAACGGGCGTTCAGAAACCCGGGATTAAAAATGAAATAGAAGATTATACAGGTAGTCTCCATCTTAGTAAGAACAAAAAGAATGTGGTGATCTTAATGCTGGACAGGGCAATAGGCTCACAGGTCCCTTTCATCTTCGATGAACTTCCAAAGCTTAAAGATGATTTTGATGGTTTTGTCTACTATCCAAATACCATTTCCTATGCTAAACATACTATACTAGGGGCACCTCCTTTATACGGAGGATATGAGTATACACCAAAAATCCTTGCGGAAAATGCAGAGGGAAATGATTGGGAGAAGAGAGCAGAAGCAATGCGTGTGCTTCCAGTTTTATTTTCTGATAATGGTTTTGATTCTACTGTATGTGATCCTGCTTTTTATGGATTATCAAATTATAAGGATTATCCTAAAATAAAAACCTTCAAATTAGTGGGACATTTCAATGGGAAATATGAAGGTATATTTGATTCCGGCAGTATTCCTGTTCAAATGAGAAATTTTCTTATCTTCAGTATTTACAAAACAGCTCCTTTGTTTATGAAGGATGCCATTTATGATACCGGAAAATACATGACACCGGATGGAGGAAATACAGGACTTACACAAGCGTTTATTGACAATTATACTGCACTGATGGAGTTACCTAATCTTACATCGGCTTTGGATTCTGATGAGGGAAGCTTTATATTTCTTCAGAACAGTACAACACATGAACCTTCATCCTTTGATCCTCCTGAATATGAAGTAAAGCCCGATGCCGGGAATAAACCTGTATACGGAGAACGTATGGTGGGTGAAAGAAATATGAAGATAGAAGACTACAGTAGTTGGAAGCATTATTGTGTGAATGTTGTATCCTACAAGGAATTGACAAAATGGTTTGGCGCCATGAAGAAGCTGGGAGTTTATGACAATACGAGAATTATCTTGGCAGCCGATCATGGAGCCGAGCTTGGACAGTTCGATGATTTGATGTTTTCTGATGGATGTGATGCTGAATCGGTCAATCCTCTCTTGATGGTGAAGGACTTTGGTGCAAAGGGTCCTTTAACTACAAGTGATGAACTCATGACCAATGCAGATGTACCGGTTTTGGCTACAGAGGGTATCATAGAGAACGCTGCAAATCCATTTACCGGTGTTCCGATTAACAGTGTCGAGAAAGAAAATGGTACTTTGTGGGTTGAGTGCGGTGTAAAGCGACAGAGGACATCGGAAGAAGATAATTTATCAGTAGATGACATAATATGGTGGACGGTTCACGATAACATTTTTGATCGTAATAACTGGACTGTAATTGATTGAGGAGGATGATCCTCTGTTAAAGGAAGATAATAATTATGTGAAGTCTGAAGTAATCGGTCTCGGTAATAAAGCCTATGCAAAGCTGAATTTTCTGAATGCCCGCGTGGTTCTCTCAACTACACCAGGACTTGATGTTTATCAGTGGAAACGCAGCAAGGATGTGGACTGGTATGTACATATGACACACTCACTTGGAGGTGGGACAGCTTACAGAATGTTCGGTACACAGTTTTATGACGCTGTGTTACTGTGTTCGGATGTATTTATTCCTCTCCATCGGGAATTGGAGACAAAGCGGGAATCCCGAAAGGACGTCCGCGGTACATCATAAGCGAAAGGACATATAAGAAGCGGGATGAATGAGAAGCAGGATATCTTTGACAGGATCATGTCGTGGAGAATACTGAAGCGGCTGCAGCCGTTTTATTTGCGGTTTAAGGAGCAGCTGCTCTATCTGTTCTTCGGTGGGTTGACCACGCTTCTTAGTATCGGCCTTTTCTGGTTGTTTACAAAGTTCTTCGGTATGAATGCACTGTGGGCAAACGTCATTTGCTGGATTATCTGTGTAGCTTTCGCCTATGTGACAAACCGGACATGGGTGTTCAAGGATAAGGCTCATGGTGTAAGAGGTGTTATCCGGGAGTGTATAGCGTTCTTTGTTGGAAGATTAGGGACGCTTATTCTGGAGGAATTGGTACTGTGGCTTGGAATTAGTCTTCTTAGTATAGACAGTTTGATCGTAAAGATAATAGCACAGGTGCTTGTGATCATAGGAAACTATGTGATAAGTAAATGGTTTGTCTTTAAAGAGAAAAGATGAAGGAGGCAGCTAAATGAAACTCTATATCGATCCTGGCACAGGTGCCATGCTGTTCTCTCTCGCTACAGGCCTGATCTCTGTAGCCTGGTTCGGCGTGCGGAAGCTGTATATGAGCCTGAAGTACAGAGCCGGCGGCAAAGTCAAAACTGACGCAGCCACCACTCAGCTGGTCATCTTCTCGGATGATAAGCGGTATTGGCAGGTGTTTGAGCCCGTGATACGGGAACTGGACAATCGAGACTTTCCAGTAACATACATGACCCAGTCGCCGGATGATCCGGGGCTGAAAGCTTCTTATAAAAATTTTCACGCTGAGTTTATCGGCGAAGGGAATAAGGGGTTTGCAAAACTGAATTTTCTTAACGCCACGATGGTTTTTTCCACAACTCCGGGGCTGGATGTCTACCAGTGGAAGCGCAGCAAGGATGTAAAGTATTATGTCCATATGACACATGCGCCGAGTGAACTGACAACATATAAGATGTTCGGTGTGGACTTTTATGATGCGCTTCTCCTGTCCGGTGAGTATCAGATCGACGACTGCCGTGCTTTGGAAAAGCTGCGGAATGAATCGGAAAAGGAATGCATCATCATCGGCATCCCTTATCTGGACGAGAAAATGAAGCGGCTGGAAAGCGAAAAGCCCGCACCGCATGAACGCACGATCCTTGTGGCCCCCTCCTGGGGCGCAAACTCGCTGCTGAACCGCTTCGGCAACAGGCTGATTGACAAGCTGATTGACACTGGGTATCACATCATCATCCGCCCGCACCCCCAGTCCTTCACTTCGGAAAAAGAACTGATCGACCGGCTGATGAAGGATTACCCCCAGCTGGAGTGGAACCGGGACACGGACAACTTCGACGTGCTGAACCGCTCCGACATCCTGATCTCCGACTTTTCCGGCGTCATCTTTGACTTCGCTCTTGTTTTTGACAAGCCGGTCATCTGCGCCTATACGGATTTTGACAAGAGCCAATATGATGCCTGGTGGCTGGACACACCGATCTGGACGGCTACTGCGGTGCCAAGGCTCGGGCCGATTTTGAGCGAGGATAATCTGAAGAATATCAAGGAACTGATCGATACTGCTCTTGAGGATAAATCTTATGAGAACAGCCGTCATGAGGTCAGAGACGAAACATGGATGTATCGTGGAGAGGGAGCGAAAAGAGCCTCGGACTATCTAATAGCGAAGTATCGGGAACTGGCACCGGAAGAGTCTGTGGAAGCAATATCATGAAGATCAAAAACGCTATCATCATCGCGGCAGGCGCGTCCAGCCGTTTCGTGCCGCTCTCATATGAAAAGCACAAGGCACTCACGATGGTAAAAGGAGAAGTGCTGATCGAACGGCTGATCAGACAACTGCGATCTGCCGGAATTGACGATATTTCTATCGTCACCGGGTATAAGGCGGATCAGTTCCGTTATCTGGAAGCGCAGGGCATTCACCTGATTCCCAATCCGGACTGTAAGCACAGGAACAATAACAGTTCCATATGGGCTGCAAGAGATGTGCTTAATAACAGTCTGGTTCTCGCTTCCGACCTGTATTTTGCAGGGAATCCCTTTGTGGCGGAGGCAGAGGATTCCTGGTACGGCGCAGAGTATTCGGATGGAACTACGCGGGAGTGGTGTATGCATGAAGATGAGAGCGGCTGGATTGACCGAGTCACAGTCGGTGGGAAAAACGCCTGGTATATGGCCGACCATGCATTCTGGGCAGCGGACTTCAGCCGGGAGTTTCTACGCATTCTTGAGGCGGAGTGGCAGGATTCAAGAGACAAGCTATGGGAGACAATTCTCTTAGAGCATCTGGATGTCCTGAAGATGCGTGTAAAAAAGTATCCCCCGAATACGGTGTTTGAGTTTGATTCACTGGACGCACTGCGGGAATTTGATGAAAGCTACAGGTCGGAGTCCCGGTCAGCAATCCTGCGGTCGATTGCAATGGAGCTGAATGTTTCGGAAGGCAAATTGACCCACTTCCATCCCATCATGGGAAACGGCGCAGAGGCCATCGGCTTCACCTTTGACTGTGGCGGCTGTTGTTATCAGTATTTATATGAGACTGCGAAATTGTCAGAAAGGAAGTGAAATCCTTGGCGGACCTGATTAGGAAAATCGAAAAAGACGATATCCCCAAGCTGAAGGAGCTGCTGTTTACAGCGTTAGGAGATTCGACATATGCAGATATAGAGCGGCTTGGCGGCATGACGAATCACTCGTATAAGATAACGAAAAATGACGGGCAGGAGTATCTTGTCCGCCTTCCCGGTGAGGGCACAGAAGAGATGATCAACCGCCTGGATGAACGGAAGAGCACCGAGCTGGCCTGCAAACTGGATATTGATTCTCCGCTGCTATTCTTTGATGACAACGGGCGTAAAGTCATGCGCTTTATCCATAATCCGCAGCCGATGAATGAGGAGGTCATGCGCAGAGAAGAGAATCTGTTACAGGCGGCAGATATTTTCAGGCGGCTGCATACCTGTGGAGAAGATACCGGCGTTCGCTTTGAAGTGTTCGAGATGGCAGATTTGTATGAACGGATCATCCAGAAAGCCGGTACGGCGTTTTATCAGGATTATGCAGATGTCCGCCAGACTGTCATGAATATCAAGGCGGAAGTGGATGCAGAGAATGATATCCGGAAAGTGCCGTGCCACAATGATTCCCTGATGGGAAACTGGGTGCTCGATGGAGACGGACGGCTTTATCTGATCGACTGGGAATACTCCGGTATGAACGAGTATATGTGGGATCTCTCCTGCCTGTCCATCGAAGCAGATTACGCAGCAGAAGATGATGAAAGACTTCTCTGTGCGTACTACGGAAGGCCTTCGACTGTGAAAGAAAAGAAATATCTGATAGCCGCAAAACTGTATGTGGACTATCTCTGGACACTGTGGGGATTGACCAGAGTGCCGTTTGACGGGCAGTATATGCAGGAGTATGCGGATATGCGTTATGAGAGACTGAAAAGGAATATCGAAAAATATGGGCGGATCAGATGAATGGTACTTCATCTAAGCGCGGAACAGGTTGGCTTTTCTTCCTGCCCGTCATCCTGCTCCCGCTGACAAACCTGGTCATGGCGGCAGCCATGCGCTCTCCCATTACGGCAACTTATATGACACCCAGCACCTTGATCCCGTTTTTTCCAGTGGCCGTGGTGTTTATTCTGGGCGCTGTTATTGAGGAACTGTTCTACCGTTGGTTTCTGTTGAAAAAGGTATTCTTTGAGACGACAAAGCTGAAGCCGCTCCTCTCAACCCTGATCGTTTCCGTGCTCTTTGCCGGAATGCACCTGTGGAATCTGAAAACATCCCCGGCAATCCTGCCGGTTCTCTTGCAGGTCTTCAGCGCTTTCTGCTTCTCCGTCTGGGCCGGGGCTGTTGTGCGGCGGACACATCGGATCTGGATTCCGCTCATAGCTCATATACTGCTGAACGCCACGGCGGGAGATGTTGAGATTGCGTGGGTGAGTGTATTGGTGAGTATTGCTGTGCTGGCAGATGGCATATGGCTGATGAGGAGAAAAATATGACTCCAAAAAGATTCTTTCGCGGCATCCTTGCACTCATTTTCGCATTCGCAGTTGTGTACATAGCAGTATCCTGTTCGACTGGCTACTGGGGTTTTTAGGAGGACGGCTATGACATGTCCATTTTGTAATAAAACAATGATCGAAGGCTTCATCCAAGCAAGGGCCGAGGTCTACTTCACAGAGAAGCCGCATAAAATGTTTTTCGCTGCCAAAGGAAACGATGTTATACTGACAAAGCATAACAATACGGCACCGACCTGTACGGCATATCTTTGCCCGGTGTGCCGGAAAGTAGTGATCGAGTATGGAGACTGAAAGTCATGACTAAGCTAAAAAGCAACAAAGGTAAAGGCTCCGGCCTGATGCTGATCATCATTTTAATCGTCGCTGTCATCGTCGCTTATCTTGTGGTGACGCAGATGGGCAGCTTGGGCGTGAGCAAGCAGGAAACGCAGCAGACACAGGAAAACGCAGTACAACAGGCGCAGGACGCTGTGGATGCGATCAATGAAAGGATGTAACAGGACACTGTGGAAGAACCATAAGCGGTATTTTGGTCAGAGAATTGAAGCTGCAGTAGGAGGTTGTTGGTGCTATGCTTTCCGAAGGAAAAATAATAATCCTAAACAGAATGAAAATCAACAGTCCGAAGCTTTATGAAAAGGCTCTTGAGAAATTGAACTTGTCAGATAGCGATATACCTGTGCGTAATGTTCCGGACGAACAGGTATGGATACGTCCGAAGCAACAAAGTAATGAAAGAAAAACATACTATTTGAATGGACGGCCATATTTCGGAATTCCTCCTGTGTATAATTACAGACAGGGGATAACTGATACGGTTGAAACAAAGATTAAAAATACGTCTCAGAGGACTGACAAGATCGCCACAGGACGAAATAAGAAAGCATCTGGAAAAAAGAAGAATACCGCTCTTTTCATAGACGGAGAGAATATTAGCCACAAGAAAGAAGTTGATATCATCAGGTATACACATGAGCAGGGGACTGTAGATCAGGCAAACGAAAAAGTCTACATATTGCAGAAAGATCCGTCTACTGCGGCATGGAGCGCATCTTCTGAACTGAACATTATCAGACTGTTCGGAGCACCAGAAAAAGATAAGGTTGATAAGAAGATGCAGAGGGATATGATTCATTTTCTGAGAAATCAACCTAATGTGGATATCTTTTGCATAGCAACTTCTGATGGCGGCTTTGCCGATACTATAAAAGAGTTACGGCAGCATGGGAAAAGAGTGGTGTTGATCTGTGAGGAAAAGGCACCGGTTAAACTGAGAAAGGCTGCGAGTGATACCATAGTTATATGATCGACTGGAACAGCAATGGTAAAATCGACCCGGAGGAAATATTCCTGACGGAAGAAATACTTGGCGAAGAGGATGAGGAGGAAGAGAAATCTTCACAGCCCACAAAACACACAGGCTGTCTTTTCACCTTGCTGACCCTGCCAATCCTTATCATCCTGAAAGGACTCCGCTTATGAAGTACGAACCGTTAACAGCATACCTCCGGGAATCCGGAGAGGAAAGAATCCAACTCACCTTCGCGCATCTGGATGACATCCTGTCTTTCCGACTCGGGAAGAGTCCGCGTAACCACCGTGCCTGGTGGGCCAACGGCGGACATGACCATGCTTCTGCGTGGATGGATGCAGGCTATAAAGTGGAGGCTGTAAATCTGACGCAGGAGACCGTGGTATTTGTTAAGGATGGAGCGGCAAATACACCGGACAAAACAGCAGCGCCAAAGGCGGAAAAGATCGCAAAATTAGTAATGCAGGAAATTCCGCGCCGAACCACTGATGATATTATTACCCTCTGTGGTTACAAATTCTCCTTCGTCCAGGAACTGATCCCGGAATGTGACGGAGACGGCAGGATCAAAGAGTATCAACCGCAGACCGACTATCAGAAACAAAAACCCCTGAACGCCCACGGCTCCGGTTCCTTCTGCCGCTTTACGATACACGCCGGGAATTGGCCGGGCGTGTATCTGTGGGTTGCTGATGACGAGATAATCTACATCGGCGAGACTGCCGGACTGGCACGGCGGTTCAACACAGGATATGGTGTGATCGAACCTGTGAACTGTTATGTCGGCGGTCAGAGCACCAACTGCAAAATGAATAAAGTGGTTCTGGAGCAGGCGAAAGCCGGGAAATATGTGAAGTTGTATTTCCGTGAGACCGAGGATTATAAGGCTGTGGAACATAAGCTGCTGGGACAGTATAAAACGAAGTACAACGTGAAGGATAACCAATGACACCAGAAAAGATCAACCGTCTGCTGTGTACAGCGGGTAAGAACTTCTTCATTCTGCATATTGAAGATATCCTCGAGTCGTTCGACCGGCTCGACACAGATCCGAATTTCAAAGCGCAGAAGATCAGGGAGTATTATCAGGAACAGCATGGCTTCGAGAGCAAGGATGAATACGGAATCAGGGTACGGCTGAATGCAGTACTTCAGATCGTCAGGGCTGAAGAAGTAAAGTCTGCTCTTGAGATGATAAACACGGATGATGTTAGAATTCTGCCGGAGGCGGCGAAAACGGTAAAGCGGTTATTACGGGAGGATGAGTAGAATGGGCTATAACGATCACTTGAATGATATACCAGAAACCATAGTTGACAGGCACCATAAAATCAGAAAGACATCGTAGAGTTTTGCCTTAAGTATGGCGGAGGCGGTCACCGCAGGTGACAGATACGTTGGGATAAGGATCCAAGGTTGAATGTTAGGAAATTATTGAAAGATAAAATTATAAATAATATCTTTAACTCAAGAGAAGTACCCACTACGAAGTGGATGCTCCCGAGTTATGTCCAATAAGCTCTCAGTGAGAGTTGCCTCCCTCGTAAAAAGACGAGAGAGGCTTTTTCAATTCCAAAAATCATATATATAGTCGGAATTTACTCTGAAACAATAACTTACGGAGAGCCAAAAAAGCGCAAATTGTCCCCTTACAAACTTTATTCCGAAAATATGAGTTTGATCGGAAGACTCATGCGGCAACTATAGGGCCTTCCCAACCAAGCGCTTTTAGTTTTTTTAGATATGCATTAATCTTACGTTCTTTATTGAACTGATTGTAATAATCAGCTCCGAGATCATTGAAAACTACACCATCTTTAAGAACATGGTATATTGCAACTAGCATAGAATGGGCAACAGCAACATAAGCACGGTTCCTTCCGCGATGCGCACTTATTCTCATGTATTGTGCATAAAAATATGAACGTTTATTCCTTATGCAAGAATGAGCACATATGACTAATGTACTTCGGAGCAAAGAATTTCCTTTACGTGTTTTTCCTGATTTTCTTTTCTTGGCGCTTTCATTGTCTCCAGGGCAAAGACCAGCCCAAGACGAAATGTGTGCATCGGTCGCGAACCTACTCATATCAGTGCCGATTACTGAAATTATGGCTTGAGCACTTGTATGACCAATGCCTGGTATTTCTTCGATGAATGCGACGGCTTGCTTTTCTTCCGGTTTCATATAATTGTCGATTTCATCATTCAGATTCTTTATATGAACATTAAGTTCGTCAAGATGAACGAGAAGTTCCTTCATCATTCTACGTTGCAATGCGGTCATGACTCCATTCAAATCATCTATGATTTGCTCTTTGGAAGCCTTCAGGTTATGAGCAATTATTTTTTTCTCATACATCTCATCATACTTTGTATCGTCAATTGATTCACCTGTAATGAGAAATTCTAGAATGTTACGTGCACTTTTGCCGTTAATATCTCTAACTGTTCCGGAAAGTTTAATGTTGGCGCCTTCTAGCATTTTTTGTAATCTATTTAATTCTCTGCTGCGTTCACCAACAAGACTCTTTCGGTAACTGACAAGTTCTCTAAGCTCTCTATGAGACTTATCCGGGATATAGCTTGGCTGCAAAAGACCATGCTGAAGAAGATCGGCAATCCATTCAGCATCTTTCACATCTGTCTTTCTGCCAGGAACTGCCTTCATATGGTGAGCATTAACAACAATGGCATTCAAGTCTGATGATTCAAGAATATTAAACAGAGGCTTCCAATAGGATGCTGTACTTTCCATGGCGACAATTTCACATTCGCCACTCTTGAGCCAGTCAGATAATTCAAGAAGCTCTCTGGTTGTTGCACCAAACTCACGTACTTCCTGTTTGTTGCCTTTTCTAAAACAGGCTACGATAAGCTTTTTGTGCACATCGATACCACAACATTTGTCGTAAACCTTATCCATATATATACGTCCTCCTAGTATAGTAATGATGTAGTCATTAAGGACTACAGTTAATAGTTTCAATTTCCAAATCTAAGTAATGATTGAAGGGAGGATTCCCCTCTCATCAGATATCATCAAGGAGCTTAACTAACAGTTATACATGTCTGTAGCTCCCATATACTCCAGACAGATCAAAAGGTATATAATCATCGAGGCAGGATCATTGACGGTTCCTCCTTGGGAGCCAACTTCGGTTGGTGATACCTCGAACAAAGTCTGTCAGTCCATTCGGTGGTGATTTATGTTTTGGCTGGTTGGGAGCCTCAGGCTATACCTGTATAAGCCGCTAGGTTGCGTATCCACCCTGTGGGGAAATGGATGCCTG
>NZ_AUJX01000053.1:2276-21145 GCF_000424445.1 Oribacterium sp. NK2B42 | reverse complement strand
TACCACCGAAAGAGGCAGTATCCAAAGTCATGGGGAGAATCAAAGGAAAGAGTGCGTTGATGATCTTCGATAGGCACCCGGAATTTCGGGAAAGAAATAATCGACATTTTTGGGCAAGAGGTTATTACTGCGAAACGGTAGGAAATGTTAATGAAGCTACAATAAAAAAATATATAGAAGATCAAACTAAAGCAGATCGTGCGGAAGGATAATGAGAACCACTTTTAAGTGGTAACCAGTAACATTAGAATGGTTTGCTAGACCGCCTTTAGGCGGAATCACAACACTTGCCCCGGAAGGGGCTAACTCAAACCACCAGCAGGGCTGGTGGTACTGACTTTGACAAATATGCATAAAGCTTATTTTATCTACCACTTATCTACCATTTTATCTACCACTTGTGTTATAATGTGGTAGATAAAATGGTAGATAAGTGGTAGATAAATATATGAAAAATGATAAGTCAATTGTATTGGACTTGATTTCACGGGAAGATGAAGAAGAGTGGTTTGAGTTCAAAGAGAATTGGTTTGAAGCTCATGAAATAGGAGAGTATATATCGGCTATGTCTAATGCAGCTGCTATGCATGGTGAAGACATGGCTTATTTGGTATGGGGCGTTAATAATGAGACACATGAAATTGTTGGCACAACAATAAATTACCAGAAGGATTATAAAAAGGAACCTTTCCAGCATTATTTAGCCAGACAAATGTCACCTGATATAGGTTTTACATTTCATGATTTGGAAATCAATGAAAAGAGGATTGTTCTATTAAAAATTCCAGCTGCTGTAAAAGTACCTACAGCCTTTGATGGGACTAGATATATTCGTATTGGATCCAGCAAAGAGAATGTGGTTAAGTATCCAGAGCGGGAAGCACAATTATTTGATGTCCTGAAGAATGGGTTTCCTACCATTGAAAAACTGGAATCTGATTATCAGGAATTGACCTTTGAAAAGTTGTTCACCTATTATGCCGGACGTGGAATAGTGCTTAAACAACAGACATTTAAGAAGAATCTGGGTTTGCTTACTAAAAACGGAAAGTATAATATAATGGCGCAACTTCTGTCAGATGATAGTCATATACCTATCAGAGTATCTATTTTTCGAGGAGAAACAAAAGGTTCTCCGTTGTTTTCTGTTAAGGAATTTGGAAATACTTGTATTCTTATTTCATTAGAAAAAATCCTTGAATATGGGGACGTTATAAATATTATACAGGCCGATGAACGTAATCGTATCCTGGCACGAAAAGAAGTTAGCTTGTTTGATCCCAATTCTTTTAGGGAGGCACTTATAAACTCCTTTGTGCATAACAAGTGGGTAGATGGCAACGCACCTATGATCACTGTTTATAGCAACAGAATTGAAATTCTCTCGCGGGGAAGTCTTGCTTTGGGACAGACAAAAGAGGGATTCTATGCAGGTGAGTCAGTTCCAGTAAATCAAAAATTATCAGATATTTTTTTGCAATTACATATTAGCGAACGTTCAGGACGAGGTGTGCCAAAAATCACTGAAGTTTATGGAAAAAACGCATTTGAATTCCGAGAGAATTCTATTGTTGTGACTTTACCGTTTAATTATCTCGATGTAGATGTGGCAGATAAAGTGGTATATAAACCGGTAGATAAATCATCACTAAATAAAACCCAGGAGCGATTGTTACAGGAGTTGCGAAACAATCCGAACATTACACAAACACAGTTAGCAACTATCATGGGACTTGGAAAATCTGCTATTCAAAATAACATTTCATTTTTAAAGAAGAATGGATATATAGAGCGTATCGGTGCAAATAAAAGAGGCTATTGGAAAATAATGGAATAGCACATTTGTGTTTTGATTGGCTATAAAATATCTGTCATGGACGGAGTAAAGAGCTTCTTGATAATAATCTACCTCCCTTCAAAGGGAGTAACTATACCACATCTAGGACATAATCATTTGTGGTATACTGGGACATTATCAAAAATGGTCTATACCGGCCGGTAACAAACATAAATAATTCTTGGCAAATATTCCGGGAGCATGTATGTTATTACACGTTGCACAGACGCAGCGAATACACCTTTAGCTCAGTTAGTAGAGCAACGGACTCTTAATCCGTTTGTCCAGGGTTCAAGTCCCTGAAGGTGCAGGTCTTTATAAAGCCCAAAACCATAGGAAAATCTGCTCCTTTCCTTGGTTTTGGGCTTTTTGTCTTTATGTAACAGCATAGCCCAATGTTGTTGCAGGATTTCCTGTCTAACTTGCTTGGAACTGTAAATCGCGTGCCGCAAACCATTAAGATAAGGTTGCTTAAAAAGCCGATAGGACATATTGTCATGTTCTGCCGGCTTTTTTGTGTGCATATTAAGGTTGTATTTATTATATGTAATGGAGGGGAAACATGGGAAAAGATAAGATTTACGGCTATGCCCGGGTATCAACAAGAGAACAGAATGAGGACAGGCAGATCATCGCCTTGAAGGAAATGGGAGTACCGGAACAAAACATCTTTCTGGACAAGCTGTCCGGAAAGAATTTTGAGCGTCCGCAGTACAAAAAACTTTTAAGAAAGCTGAACGGTGATTCTGTTCTGTATATCAAGTCCATAGACCGATTGGGGCGCAGTTACCGTGATCTCAGCGAACAATGGCAGATCATAACAAAGGAAAAAGGCGCTGATGTAGTTGTGATCGATATGCCGATCCTTGATACAAGAAGGGAAAAGAACCTGCTGGGAACGTTTATAGGTGACCTGATCCTCGCACTTTTGTCCTATGTTGCAGAGGCAGAGTACCGCACGATCCATCAGCGGCAAGCGGAAGGTATAGCCGCAGCAAAAGCCAGAGGAGTAATGCTGGGGAGACCGCCAAAGCCTCTTCCTGAGAATTTCAATGAAGTTTACCGGAAATGGAAAGAGGGGATAATGTCAACGGAAGAAGCGGCAAGGCAGGTGAATATGCCGCTGTCTACTTATCGATATAAGGCGAAAAGATATGAAATATTAACTTAGACAGAGTGGATTTTCTGTAAAAAGGTGTACAATATTGGGTCGAATGAAACAAGTCTTGCAACTCAGAAAAGAAATTAGAGAATTTAATCCTGACATTATTCACATTCATTTAGCGATTCTATGGTTTGTATGTCTTGCACAGCTTGGAATGAAAAATATCGGTTTATTTCATACTCTTCATAGCGATCCCAGAAAGACATCATATGGGAAAAATGTTTATGTTGATCGTTTGTGCTATAACAGATTCCATGTAATACCCATCTGTTTAAACAATGAAATGAAGAACTATGCAGATGATCTTTTTCGCTTAAATTCAACACAAGTGATTACTAATGGAATTTGTATTGATGATTATCAAACACATAGCAGACAACTGGCAAGGAGAGCTCTTGGAATTAACGATGGATCGTTAGTGATTGGGCATGTGGGGAGATTCGCAAAAGTAAAGAATCATAAAAAGATTATTAATGTTTTTAATGAAGTATATAAACGCAATCCAGAAGCTAAGCTGGTGTTGGTTGGAGACGGAGAACTACAGGAGAATATAAAAAAATACTGTAATACACTTGGCTTGTATAAATCTGTAGTATTTTGTGGAGCAATAGATAATGTTCCATTTATTATGCAAGCGTTTGATGAGTTTATTTTTCCGTCATTATATGAGGGCTTGGGTATAGTACTTATTGAAGCACAAGCTGCAGGTATTTATTGTATTGTATCAAATAATGTTCCAGTAGAGGCTCTTGTGTCTGAAAAAATATGTAGAATGGATCTGGAAGAGAGCGATACAAAATGGGCAGAGGCAATGATTGAAAGAAGAGTGAATTTTAAAAGTGAGAATAATCTGATGGACTACTCGATTGAGAGAGTTATTTTCAGTTTAAAAGAATTATACAAGAAAGCTATGAAGCAAAGAGATGAAAGGGAGTAATACAATCAACAGAATTTCACTGTACTTGTTTGTGCTGTTTGTATGCCCTCTTTGTGTTTACTTGCAGACAATGTTTTTTGCCACAACAAACAATTACAGCATAGCTTATATCTCCTTTTGTCTGGTTTTCACTCTTATAGCCAGTGGAGGAAAGATTAAGATCGAGAAACATTTATCATTACTGTTTGTTTTTATCATTGCAATAATTGGAATTTCTCTCTTATCAAATGAGTATTTATATCCAATACAATTATCTCTGCTTGCAATTTTCTTAATAGCATCAGATCACGATTCAGTCACAATTCGTAAATCATTGTTTATAATTATCGCATTTGGTGTGCTCTGCGCGATAGTGAGTATATTTGCAAAAGTAAACTTCGATCAGTATTCCCAATTTGCTAAATCATTCTTCTCTGAGCAGTATTATACAAGTATTGTAAGTCATCATAATTGGGATAATACAACATGCGGCTTAATGCCACAGGTATCTCATGCGGCGGGATATCTGTTAACCGCAATCTTTGCACTCTTGTTTACAAGACAAAGAGATAAAAAGTTTGTCTTCATTTGTGCGATTATAGTTCTTACTATTGCGCTAATATTTACAGGAAAGCGTGCCCATCTACTATTTGGGATCTTGAGTATCCTACTATGCTCAATTGTTATAGGGGATAAGAAATATAGAGACTCAAAAATCATAAGGTATGTTTTTATTGGATTTGTTCTTGTTACAATTCTTTATTTAGCACTACCACTTTTTGACCAATCAAGTGTTTTCGTGCGTCTCTTTGATACTGCCATTCATTTTAGAGATGAAGATGTATCAACTGGACGATTCTCATTGTATGCACACGCTATAGATATGATTAAATCAAATCCGATCTTTGGAAATGGTTGGGGGTCATTTAAAGCGACAAGTATAATGAAAACAGATGCTCATAATGTTTATTTACAGATATTCGCGGAATGTGGGATATTTGTTTTATTACTGTATATCCTAACTTTATTCGGGCTAATTAGAAGTACTGTAAGTCTGTATAGGGAATATGAAAATGAAGTCGAAATGAATGCTTGTATAAAGGGATTGCTAAAGTTTTCATATAGTTGTCAGTTATTTTTTATATTATATGGACTTACGGGCAACGATTTGTATAATATCGATTTTTTTGCCGTGTATATTTTTTCAATTGCAATAATGAGTGTAGTTAGGAGAGAACTGGCATATGGATAAGTCATTTCTGATAACAATTGATACAGAAGGTGACAATATTTGGAATTGGCAAGACGGTAATGAGATTTCAACTGAGAATTCTGCATATCTTCCAAGGTTTCAAGCACTCTGTGAGAAGTATAACTTTAAGCCGACATACCTTACTAATTACGAGATGGCATGTGAGGAAAGGTTTGTTGAATTAGCCGCAGATGCTTTGGGAAAAGGTGCGTGTGAGATTGGTATGCATTTACATGCATACAATAACCCGCCATTCTTTCCACTTAGTGTGACTCAAAAAAAGAACTTTCCTTATTTGATTGAGTATCCAGAGGAGATCATAGATGAGAAAATTAAGAGACTGAACGATTTACTCATAGAAAAGTTTGGGATTACTC
The DNA here is from genome assembly GCF_000424445.1 of Oribacterium sp. NK2B42. GTDB lineage: Bacteria > Bacillota > Clostridia > Lachnospirales > Lachnospiraceae > Oribacterium. The sequence goes on along the minus strand of NZ_AUJX01000053.1, from coordinate 15,598 downwards.
CGAGAAGTCATAGAGCTGGAAGATGGGCACTTAATGATAGCTATCTTCGATTACTAAAAAAACATGGATATCGTTTTGACTGTTCAGTAACTCCAGGAGTTGATTGGTCCGGAGCAAAAGGTTCAACAGAAGGAAGCAAAGGATCGGATTATACAAAGTGTATGAATACTCCATATTATATTTCCGAAGGGATGCTTGAGATTCCAGTAACCATTAAGCGTATTCATAAGTCTTTTCTTAATATAGATTCGCCTCAAAATATGGCAAGGATAATAAAACACCATGTGTTAGGCCAGCAAGTATGGTTAAGACCCAATGGAAATAATATAAAAGAGATATCAGCATTATTAGAAAAAGAGAAGAAAACAAATTCTGGTTATTTGATGTTTATGCTTCATTCGTCAGAATTAATGCCTGGAGGTAGTCCGACTTTTCATTCTCCAAAAGACATTGAAGTTTTGTACGAACATATAGAGATGATTTTTATGAGTGCTAAGCAGTTTTGTGATGGAAAGACGCTTACTGAATACGCTGAAGGATTAAAAATATGAAAAAGATTGCTACATTAACATTTCATAGAACCACAAACTATGGAGCATTGCTTCAAGCGTTGGCTTTGCAGAAAAAGTTAGAGATGTTGGGAGCTTCTACAGAGATAATTGATTATAGATGTAGTAGTATCGAGCGCCGAGAAAGTGTAGTAGTTCCAGCAATTGAGAAGAACATCTACCATTATGCTACAGAATGGAAGGATTATGTTTTACAAAAGAATAAAAGAAGTCTTATTTCTGACTTTGCTGGAAAAAATCTAAAAATCTCGGAAAAATCATATACAAGAAAAACCATCATTGATTTGAATGATAAGTATGATGGTTTTATTGTTGGGAGCGATATGGTTTGGGAATTAGGCATCACAAATGGGGATTTCACCTATTTTCTGGATTTTGTTTGTCCGAGAAAGAGATTCTCGTATGCAGCGAGTATAGGCGTTACAGAATTTCCCGTCCAATTCAGAGAAAGAGCATTTGATGAATTAAAAAATTTTAATCGCATAAGCGTTCGCGAATCTTCTGCACAGGAATACTTAGGTTTTAATTTGAAAAGAAAGGTTAGTGTTGATATCGACCCAACTTTGCTTTTGGACTCAAATTTTTGGATAAAATATGAGGAAGTAATAAGTAAGTATCAGAGCAAAAAATACATTTTGTTGTATTTTCTGGATTCTGAAGGAATAATGATCGGTCAGGCAATCAAAATGGCACATTCATGCGACGCAGAAATAATTGTATTGTCAGATATAAAAGAGACAATCGAAGGATGCACAGTAATGTCGAATGTATCCGTTGGCGGTTTCTTGTATTTGTTGCATCACGCTTATCTAGTGATTACTGGTTCTTTTCACGGTATGGTTTTCTCGATGAACTATAATACTAACTTCATGTATTTCAATCGTGCTAATTCATCAAGAATGCAGAGTATCGCAAATCTTACAGGGTGTTCAGACAGACAAATTACAAAAGATACTATTCCTTCTTTTGAGTGCGATTTTTCAATAATTAATAACAGACTGGAATTATTACGATCTATGTCAACGGAGTATTTGCAGCAAATCATTAATAATTGAGGAAGGAGAGCGCAAGTTGAATATTACAAAAATTAAGAAAGAAGATTGCTGTGGCTGCTCTGCTTGTATGTCAGTTTGTCCAAACCACTCAATTTCAATGGTTCCTGATTCAGAAGGATTCCTTTATCCAAAAGTTGATGTTGGTACTTGTGTCGATTGTATGCTTTGTCATAAAGTCTGTATAGAAAAAAAGGAAAAAGTAAATTCGACGCTTTATTCTTTTGCCGCTAAAAATTCAGATCCCGAAGTGCTAAAGAAGTCCTCGTCTGGAGGTTTATCGCACGCAATATGTAGAGAAATTATTGAGCAGAATGGTGTTGTCTACGGAGTTGCGCTATCATCGGATTCACAGGTTTTAATTGAAAGAGCTGATTCGATTGAAAAATGTGAACTATTCTATGGCTCAAAATATGTACAAGCCAATCCTAATAATACCCTGGAGATGGTGAAGAAAGATTTAATTGAGGGAAAAAAAGTTCTCTACATAGCCACATCGTGTTATATTGCAGGTTTATTATCCTATCTGAAGTATAAGAATGTAATGATCGACAATCTATACACTGTGGATTTAATTTGTCACGGTGTGCCTAGTCCATTGATATTCTCTGATTATGTAAGATGGATTAACGAGAAGAGAACTGTAAGCAAATTCTATTTTAGAACAAAAAAGAAACCGTGGGGTTATGGAAGTCGCAACTTTGGTTGCACTATAAAGTATGTGGACGGGAAAGAAGAAGTTGACACGATTAGAACACGAGTTTTCTTAAATCTTTTCTTTTCAAACAACTGCTTGAGACCGCATTGTCATCATTGCGAGTATGCTGGAATAGATAAGCCAGCGGATTTGACTGTGGCTGATTACTGGGGATGCATTGAACAGGAGCCTGAATTCTATGATAAGCTAGGGGTTTCAGCAGTTTTAGTTCATACAGATAAAGGACTTGAACTAATAAGAAACGCACAAGAGCTGGAATATAAAGATACACCGATAGAAAAAATAAAAATGAAGCAAGGGAATCTCAATCATCCGTCTCCAATTGCAAATTCAAGAGAGCAATTCTGGAATGAATATATGAAAAATGGGTTTCTGTATATTGCAAAGAAATACGGTGGTCTAAACATCAAAGGCATTATAATTAATAGTAAATTATACGCAACTTATGCAAAACTGAAAACTGGTAGGAGTTTATAAAGAAATGATAGATGTATATGTTGCTACTTTTTATTCAAGAAATTATGGGTCTGCTCTTCAGGCGTATGCATTGCAGGAAGTCATTAAACAGACCGGTCATACACCATGTGTTATTCGAGAAGTTAACCACGATGAAGGACGTAGTAAACTGTATTTGTTGATAAGGAGCATAAAAAGATTCATCTGGCAGTTTAAGCCTGAGCATCATTATGGATTGATAAAAAAGATTAAACTATATAGGGATAGGAGCGTATTTGAAGATAAGAACCAAAAAATAGAAAAGTTTTGTGAGGATAACATTAGATTCTTTGATATTGATTTAAGTACTGATGTCTTTTCCCCAGGAAATATAAATCCTTGTATTATTGCTGGAAGTGATCAAATATGGAATATCATTGACAGAAAAATAACACCGTTTTATTTGCTATCTTTCGCAAACGATGAAAAGATTAAAAAAAATAGTTATGCAGCAAGTGTTGGGATAGAGAAACTATCAAAAGAGCAAGTAGAATATTATACGAATGCTCTGGAAGATTTTGAACATATATCTTTTAGAGAAAAAAGTACTCTTAGATATTTTGTAGGCACTCAATTGGAGAAGAGAATACGTCAAGACATGGATCCTACCTTGCTGTTAGATGGAGAATTCTGGTCAAAAATTGCTGCAAATAGATTGGTTGATTTCAAGTATATATATGTGTATATGCTTCGCCCTAATGATGTATTAATTGCAATGGCTAGGGTATTGCAAGAAAAATACGGATATAAAATAATTGTATCTAGCTTGATGAATTATAAGATAAAAGATGTAATTACAAGGAATGATGCAGGAGTTGAAGAGTTTTTGAGTTTGATAAAAAATGCCGAATTTGTTGTAACGAATTCTTTCCATGGAACTTGTTTTTCAACACAATTCCATAAACCTTTTGTTTCTGTTCGTGTTCAATCCACAGGAACAAGGGCAAAGGATTTTTTAGAGGAAGTTGGGTTAGAGGATCGGTTAATCTCTGATATTTCTGATATTAGTATTATTGAAGAGGATATTGATTATATCAAAGTGGATCATTTGCTCAACAAGAAGCGAGAAAAATCAAAAGATTATTTGCAAGGATTGCTAAATAGGGAGTAGTTTTATGTTTTTGGACTCACATATTTACTCCGAATGCTGTGGATGCGGAGCGTGTGCAGATATATGCCCTGTAAGGGCAATTTCGTTTGACCATATCCATAATGGTTTTACTTATCCGCAAATTGATTATAAAAGATGTATAAAATGTAATAAGTGTAGAAAGATTTGTGCATTTACTAAAGATTATAATTATGATAATTATTTCTCCGATAGAGTTTTTTATGGGTGGGTAATAGATAGAGACGAAAGAATGAGATCTACATCTGGAGGAGCTTTTTATTCTATTGCTAAAGCTTTTTTGAGCAAATATGATAATTATGGCGCTTGTATATATGGTGCCGCTTGGAGTGATCCATATACTGTAAGCCATATTGGGATCTCAGAGATTTCAGGTTTAGATGATCTTCGAAGATCAAAATATATTCAAAGTAGTACAATTCATATTTTTGAAGCCATAAAAAAAGAAATTGATGATAGAAAGAAAGTTCTCTTTTCTGGCACACCTTGTCAGATAGCTGAATTGTATGAGTTTCTAGGGAGTAGGTATGAAGAACAATTACTGACTGTCGATCTTGTTTGCAATGGAGTTGCTAGTCCGATAGTTTTTAAGGACTATATTAAATCTCTTGAACAGAAAAGAGGGAATAAAATAGTTAGCTATTCATTTAGAAATAAAATGCCTTCTAAAAACTCATTGAAATATATAGAGATAATATACGAAAATGGAAAAAGGACATTTACAGAGACGGATTTGTTTTATATTTGTTATCAGAATAGATTGCTTCATAGAGAATCGTGCTTTATTTGCCCGTATACGGAATTTAATCATTTGTCCGACATTACAATAGGTGATTTCTGGCATATAGAAGAAAAAATAGAGTCTATAAAAGATCAAAGACCATTCGGGATTTCCATGATGCTATGTAACACAAAAAAAGGAATAGATTGTGTTACTGAACTGACTGATATTCATATTAGCGAGGCAACATTAGATATGATAGATTTTGGAGAAGTACTTAATGAAAGCTTACGTCCATCAAAAATGGATGAATTTTATATGAACTATAAGAAAAAAAAGCTTATTAATGAGCTATTTGTATATGTTGGATTTAAGGAAATACTTAGCAAACGTCATCCATACCTATACTCTAGATATAGAAGATTGAGAGACTTAATTAATAGAGGATAATTTAGACGTATGAATAAAGCTAGACAAAGAAAATTTGGCATTGTTCTTTCGTATCTTGTCATGGCTTCAAACTTTCTAATTGGCTTGGTTTATACCCCATTTTTGATTAGAAGCTTAGGCCAATCAGAATATGGCAATTATAATTACGTGAATTCCATTGCAAGTTATCTTGTTTTACTTACTTGTGGATTTGGAAGCGCATATCTTAGATTCTCTTCTCCTTATCGAAAGAATAATGATAAAGATGGTATTGAGAATGTAAATGGCTTGTTCCTTGTCCTCTTTTTTATTATGGGTACTATTGCATTGCTAATAGGCGGAGTGATGACCATAAAGTCGGATTGGATACTTTCAGGAAAGCTTACGGAGAATGAGCTAGAGACGGGTAAATTACTGATGGGAATATTAGTTGCAAATGTTTTCATGACATTTCCTGTCAGCATTTTTAATTCGTATATTATCGCACAAGAGAGATTTGTATTCCAAAAGGCATTAACTCTGGTTAGTACTTTCCTTACACCGGTTACCTGTACCATTGTTCTTCTTTTAGGTCAAAAAGTTGTCGGGATAGCTATTGCAACATTATGTGTAACTGTTATCGTCGATACAGTAATAGTTTTGTATTGTATAGTAAAACTTAAAATGAGGTTTCAGTTCCACTTCATTAGATGGGAACAAGCAAAAGAAGTATATATTTTCTCTTTATTTTTATTATTGAGTATGATTGTAGACCAGGTCAACTGGTCAGTGGATAAATTCCTCCTTGGAAAAATCTGTGGCACTGTAGTTGTAGCTATATATACAGTTGGATCAACAATAAATAGCTATTATATGTCTATGGGTGAAGCTATTTCAAATGTATTTGTTCCTAAAGTTTATGAACTGCTGAGTCATGAAGATGGAGATCACCAGGCTACTATTCTGATGACTCGGCTTGGGCGTGTTCAGTTTATGGTTTTGTCTCTTATCATCACAGGGTTTGCTTTGTATGGGAAGTTGTTTATTTATCTATGGGTTGGAAATGATTACGCATTAACATATTATGTTATATTATTGTTGATTATACCGGTGACTATTCCTGAGATTCAAAAAATTGGATTAGAAATCCAAAAAGCTAAGAATTTACATAAATTCCGTTCTCTGGTTTATACACTAATTGCTATCGTCAATATTGCAATAACTATTCCACTTGCCCATACATGGGGAGCTGTTGGGGCTGCTTTGGGAACAGCAATTACTGTTTTCGTCGGTAATGGTATTATTATGAATTTATATTATCATAAAAAAGTTCATGTGGACATGAAGTATTTCTGGAAAAATATTCTTAAATTGTTTCCAAGTGTAATTGGCTCGGCCATAATCGGATTAGGAATCAATATTTCTATTAATCCATATTCATGGCCAACCTTTATTATATGTGTTATATTATATACGACTGTTTACTTAATAGTGATATTCTTTTTTGGTTTATATCCATATGAGAGAAATTATATTATGAGTTTACTGCGTCGAACCACTTCAAAATAATTTATAATGAAATGGAACTTTTGCTATATAATAGAAGTCGGGTTAATGATTTATAGTTAGTGTATCAGAACAAATAAAACATATTTCGAACAATACCGTTCGTGTTTAATGTTATATCAGTTTTTCAATACATACACAGGGATACACAATAAAAACGTGATCATTCTTTAAGTGAAATAGAAAAACAATTTTGATAGATGATGGGTCTATTGATTCGTTTGGATATATGAAAAGTCCACGATTATAGATATGTGATTTAGTGAAGAACATAAGGAAAACAAGGTTCATCAAAACGAGAGGTAGAGTTATAGAGCTTGCTTATTCAGAGTGTATAGTGTTAGCGGTTAGTAATATGTTAGTTTTGCATTGACCAATATTTCATATTGTGATGAATAGTACCAAGTTTTTTTCATAAACCTCATGTTTCATATATAGTATTTGCTCTGATTTTCTTGATGCCATTCTACCTGACTAACTAAAAATATGCAACGATTGTAATTGAAGCATGAATGTCATTGGAGAAATCTATCATGAATCAGGAACTTATAAGTGTCATTATTCCTGTTTATAATGTTGCACCATATCTTATAGAATCTTTAGATAGTGTTATACAACAGACATATTTCAATTTAGAAATAATAATTGTGGATGATGGTTCTGATGACGGCTCAGAGGCTATTTGTGATCTCTATTCGAAGATGGATAGTCGTATACGAGTGATACATCAAAAAAACAGAGGGTTAAGTGTTGCACGTAATATTGGCCTTGATATAATGACCGGGAAATTTGTCACATTTTTGGATTCTGATGATGCATATGACAAGAATTTCATTAGTAAGATGATTTCAGCTATGAATCGCACCAATGCAGATATAGTTGTTTGTAGCCATACGAATTACACCACAGAAGGAAGAATAAGCATAAATGAAGCTTTAAAAACAAAATATAATAACGATTATTCATTATATGATCGTATTGAAGCCTTACAAGCACTTGCGATGTTTTCTATTACATCGTATGTGTGGAATAAATTGTATCGGAAAGAACTATGGGATCATATTCGGTTTCCAGAAGGGCATGTATATGAAGATATAGCAACGACTTTTCGTGTTTTAGAGATAAGCAATAGAGTCTGCGTATTAGAAGAATCATTGTATCTAAGGAGAATCCGCCGGAACAGCATTACAAATAGTATTTCTGAAAGAAGCATCAGGGATTGTCTGACCGCGTGTATTTCCTTTGAAAACTATATAAAAGATAATATTCCTAGATTCTTTTCTTCGGATCATTTGAAATACAGGCAATCATCAAGATTAAACCAAATGATTCAATATTATCTCCGATTCTACAGTAAAACAAAAACCACAGAAACAAATTATCAGGCCGAATTGAGACATCAGATTTCACTTTTGGGAAGTAATGTCGGGCTAGGATATACCTCTTTTCGGAATAAGCTGTATTATTATTTAATTACAAAATGCTATTGGATACTTGATTTGAGTTATCCTTTATATTTGAGTGCACGTGATTCCCTTCACAATTAGGTGATAATATCGATTCGGTAACGTAGACTTTGTGTTGAAATCTATAGGGAGTGTAATTTCTTGGATAAAAGAAGAAGCATTATTAATATCTCAACCTCCATTGTTTCACACACTGTTCTCCTTATCATCGCAATCTTTGTTCGTTGCCTTCTAATCCAGTACATCGGCAATGATGTTAATGGCCTCAGTTCTCTCTACACCAGTATTATCGGAATGCTTGCGGTTGCAGAACTTGGTATTGGTAGAGCGATTGTCTACTCTATGTACAGCCCAATTGTGGATGGTGATCAACGCGCTGTTACTGCTCTGTTCAATCTCTACAAGAAGCTTTATAGGATAATCGGCGGTATAATCTTCCTTGGGGGGCTTCTCGTCATGCCGTTCCTGCCTCACTTTATCAGCGATTATGAAGTGTTGGATGTGAATGTGTACATCACATACCTCTTAACCCTTATCTCCGTTGTCCTGACTTATCTCTACAGTGCCAAGACATCATTAATCGAAGCTCACAAGGATAATTATATTACAACGGGGATTGCCACGATTGCCCATCTATGCCGATATGCACTACAGGTCGCTTCAATACTGATCTTCCGCTCCTTTGTTGCATTCCTTATCTGCCAGATCATAGGGACGGTCATCATCTGGATACTAACAGAGATTGTGGCTCGGAAGAAGTACCCGGATATTATCAACACAAAGGAGAGAGTGGACGAAATAACTAAGAAGGAAATCAGTAAAAATGTCAAAGCCATGGTCATGCATAAGGTCGGCACGATTATGGTTCAAAGTGTGGACAGCATGATTATTTCTGCTTTCATCGGTGTGGTCATCCTGGGAAAGTATAGCAACTATACCTATATTGCTGCCACCATGGTTGGAATCATCACCCTGTTTTTTACGCCAGTAACCTCTGTAATAGGTCATCTTTGCGCGGAAGGGAATAGAGACAAGAGCAAAGGTTACTTTGATTATTTCTACTGCCTGAACTACGTGCTCGGTGTTGTTTTCTTCCTAGGGTATTATGCTGTGATTGATTCTGTAGTTGCTCTCTTTTTTGGTCCAGGGTTATCTGTTTCTCATGCCATCGCTTTTATCATAACCCTCAACCAGTTTATCCAGTATATGAGGAATGCCTCACTTCTTTTCCGTAATGCATCCGGTACGTTCTATTATGATCGATGGAAACCAATAGCAGAAGGAGTGGTGAATCTGATTCTCTCGTTGCTTTTCGTGATGGTATTCCCGGAGGAACTGCAGGTTGTTGGTGTGATCATAGCAACTATAATCACAAATCTTTTGATCTGTGATGCTGTGGAGCCGTTTGTAGTATTTAAATACGTGTTTGGACAGAAACCTGGAAAGTTTTATATCAAGAACTACAGTTATATTGCGTTGTTCACACTGGCACTTATACTTATGACGTACCTAATCAGACCTGTCAGTAGTCCAATCACAGGGATCATCCTAAACGGTTTTATATCTATCAGTGTCTCTTTGATTACACTCGGAATTGTCGCTATCGTTGATAAAGCGTTCAGAGCAGAGGTGTGTATCATGGGAAGAAAAGTGCTGGAATGGTCTGGAAGAGTGAGGCGTCGGTAAAAAGAGTGTTTGGAGAAGGAGCCGGTCTGACCGGTTTTCCTTCTGGTTTGTTAGTCTTAATTGAAATGCCTGTATTGAAATGGAGGGCTTAACCTATGCCAAATACACCATCAGCTGTCTATATCAGTTACATCTGCTCTCTTTACTGACATTGGAACCGTGTATCGGGAATTTTTTATAAACTTTAGCTCCGGTAGGTTGACAGACTGTTTTTACAAGTCTTTTCCGCGTTTTTAATCGCATTAAACAAGTGTGATATTTCATAGTCTAGCGGTGTGATGTCAAGTGAAAAAAAATAATGTTTTGATATATTTTCTGCATCATTTGCTGGAAAAAGGGTAACCTTAATAAACCCTGCGATTTCAGCTTTTTTGAAGCAGGGGGTATTAGCAACAGGAATAAGTTCTTATTCCGCTGCTCGATATAGGCGATTATCTTTCAGCAGTCGAAAGATTAACCGCACAAGTTTACGGGCAGTTAATGCGAGTGCACGTTTGTGTTGATGCCTGTTTGTCACTTCTTTATACTTGGAGTGATAGAAGTTGCGGTACTCTGTGTCGCATTTCACGAGAGACAAGGCACCTTCACACAGGTAATACTTTAGGAATCGGTTTCCGGATTGTATGAGTTTTGTGTTTTCAGCTTCAAAGTCACCGGATTGATTCTGAGTCCAAGCTAGGCCTGCATACTTGCCAAGCTGAGCTTGAGACGGAAAACGATTGATATCTCCTATCTCCGCAATAATGCCTGCGGAGTATACCGGACCAATACCGGGGATGGATGTCAATACATTTGGGAGGAGTTCCATCTGGGCTTTTATAGCTTTGTCAAACTCCTTGATTTGAGCATCCAATGCCTTTATCGAGGTTATGGATATAGAAAGCACCTGATTAACGGAGTCATTCACCGTCTTGGGTAAACGGTAGGAACTCCTGGCAGCTTTCTGGATGGCTTTGGCTACAGCATCCGGATTAGGGAAGCGGTTCTTTCCCTTTTCCATAATGAAATCTGTAAGCTCTTGTAAGTCCATCGAGGCCAACGCTTCTGCGGATTCAAACTCTTCGTAGACAGCTAAGGCAGTAGTGCTGAAGGTATCGCCAAATACCTTCTCCTGCGTCATCGTAGAATACTTCTTGAATAGGACATTGATGAATCGCTGTTTTTCTTTAACGAGATTCTGAACTGCGAAAAAACGCGCCCTTGTGAGGTTCTGAAGAGCTTTATAACGGTAATCGCTTTGATAGACCTCTTTGTTGATTCTACCGAAACGCAGGCAGTCAGCAATGACATAGGAGTCCACATAATCATTCTTGGGCAGGTCGTTATACGCTTCTTTGAAGTTTTTAACCTGCTTAGGATTGAGGACATGAATCTTCTTGTCATAGGGTACCAGAGTGGCATCTTCCCTTAAGAAATACACGAGGTTGTCACCATAAACAGAAGTGGCTTCGAGACCAATGATTACAGTGTCAAGGGAAAGCGATTTAATCGCTGACAAGATACGTTTTACCAGTTGAGTGGATCCATCGTGAGAATTAGCAACAGAAAAGTTGCTATGCTTACTGCCATCAGGAAGCATCAGGTATACGACATTGGATTTGCTACTCACATCAATACCGACGTAAAGTGGGTTCATGTTATCACCTTCTTTCTATGTTGGATTTGAGTGTTCAATCGGCTTGGTAAAACCCATGATCACGGAGCATCGACACCCTCGCATATAAGAATCCAGCCTAAGATGGACTGATGCGACCCCCACTGCTAAGAGGCAGGCCATGAACTTAGGCAAACAGCCAGCTGGTTTGAAGCTAACATCCGTGTCAGGGGAACAGACTATGAATGAAGTAACCATTATTGGTTCAACAGAGGGAATCAGAACTGATACCTGATTGACACTAAGGAGCAATTATACCATGGGCTTTACTAAGCCTATTGAACAAAAGTAACTATTTTTTTTTATAAAAAACGGTATCTAAAAGATACTATACGAGAGGGATAGAGTCGTGAAGAGAGCAGGATATTTTTTGAGAGTATTAGTTGTTTTAATGGTTCTGAGTGGGTCAACAACCGGGGCGGCTTTTGCGAAGACGATCCGGTCGTTGGCATTATCCATAGATCCGGAGATTCAGTAAGGCGAGAGCGTGGGGACCGAAGACATTATCATCAATTACGGTAAAGAGAATAAGGATTATGATGTCAGTGTTATGGTCATAAACCATAAGGAAACTGTGTGGGGACTGGATGACGAGCCGGAATTGCTGATAACATTGAGCGGTAAGAATGATTATAAGTTCAAGTTGGACAAGGACTGTGTCAGTGTGACCAATCTTCTGGCCGGTGGCGCTACCGGGAGCGGTGCAACTGTTGAGGAAGTTAAGGTGGACAATGGCGGGTACGATGCGTCTGTAAAGGTGAAGCTTGCCAAGCTTGCATTGACGCATACCGGGAAGGTTGATTCAGTGAAGTTATCCCGTGAGGGTGTGGTGTCGTGGGCCGAGGCATTGGGCTCCACAAGCTATGAGATGAGGGTGATGAAGGATGACCGGCCTTACAGGACTGTGATCGCGGATGCGTCCAACACGAAGACCCACCAGGAGTCCAGGGAAGTGTTCGGGGATGCGGGCAAGGGCCCGACTGGAACCGAGAAGGATGCGGAGATCAAGGCACAGGACAAGACTACGAAGGTGGAGAATGTGCTGGAGTATGACCTGATGAGTTTAGTCACCGTACCGGGCATGTACTATGTGGAGGTTGTGCCGCTGAACGGGCTGAACAGCATGATAAGGGGAGACAAGGTTGTTTCCGCGGGCGTGTGGCTGGTGCCGGGAGTTAGTGGGTGAGAACTGATGTTCGCATGTTTGACAGATTTGCATGTGGATGATAAGTCCTTGTTCCGAATTAGTAGGGATAAACGTAGCCTAGGTGATTGGCGTTGTTTGACAGAGTGGTCCGAGAATGTTAAGATAAAGGCGTAAAGATAAATAAAAAGGATGCCACCGGCTAAACGGTAGGCTTCCTAAAACAAACTAAAGAATAGCTGCTCAGTTTACCAGACCGGGGCGGCTATTCTCTTGCATTTTTGCTATTGCGTCCGATGGCGTATCCGGGACCGAACGCTGACAGCGCGAGGCTGATAACTGCGATTAATCCTTCTATCGTCAACATCTGCATTTGCCTCCTTTCCGGTGAAGACTAGGAGCATAAGCTCCAGTACATTAGTTACCGTTCGGAGGTGGCATCATTACATTTGAATATTCGACCTCCGAACAAATCGGAAGGCCTACCGTCCACCACACTTTCGTGCTATAGGTGACATCCTAGAGGCGTAGTGTAGCATAGAGAATGATTGGCTGTAAAGGATTTTTTCGACATTGGTACCGTGTATGAGTGTCCGACGGCAGATTGTGGGAGGCGGTAACTGCTGATTATTTTAGGCAGATATCACTCCCCGATCATGCGGTATAATTAGTGTATGCTCAAGAACTAAAATGCCTTGAAATTGCTGACTTTTT
>NZ_AUJX01000053.1:0-2266 GCF_000424445.1 Oribacterium sp. NK2B42 | reverse complement strand
CCATGTATAAGAAAAATCAAAATCATCAGTTTAGTCTCGGAGATTTCAATCAGCCAATGGGTCTAAAACTTGATCCAGAGAATAAATGGATAAAAAAAGCTGCCATGATTCCCTGGGATGAAATAGAAGCTGTGTATGCAGATATGTTTCCTTCTGATTGTGGAATGCCTGCAAAACCACTACATATGGCACTGTGGGCTCTCCTGATTCAAATCATGAGTTATGGCTATTATCCTGACAAGCACCAGATGGAGAGAATAGCGGTCATTGATAAAGTGTATGAACAGCAGGAATACATGTATAAAAACAATGTTCACACCACGTTGGTGCCTGGTACCATAAAGATTTTATAAACAGAATTATGGATTGACTTTCAAGTTAATAAAAGATATATTTTAATTAGCAGAGAACCCTGCTGTGAGTGGGAACGATAAAAGCAGAGAACCCTACTGTGAGTGGGAACGATTAAAGCGGTGAATCCTACCGATAAGTGGAAACGATTTTGGGCTGCATTTGCAGCCCTTTTTTTAGGAGAAAAAATTGAAACAACAAAAATTGCAGCTATATACTCTAAACATGAAGTATGTTCGTGATTTACATAATTCAGACGACAAAGTTCAGTCTATATCACCTCAAATCCATAAAAGTAACAGACCTTTCGTAGGAATAGTTGTTGTTTGTGGCGAACACATGTACTGCGTGCCTTTAGATCATCCAAAAGAAAAACACTATAAAATGAAAAATGACGTTGATTTTACTAGGATTTTTGATGGCGAAAAACTCATGGGTGTCATGAATTTTAATAACATGATACCTGTTGATGAATCAGTAATTACAAAGATGGATCTACGTATCAAGAAAAACGAGAGTAGCAGTGAAAAAGCATATAAGATTCTTTGTGCAAAGGAACTTGATTGGATACAAAAGAATCAAGATGCGATTGTCAAAAAAGCCAATAAGCTTTATAGAATGATAACTACAGGAGAAGCTAACAATCTATTAAGAAATCGCTGTGTAGATTTTAAAAAGCTTGAAGAAGTACTTCAAAAGAGGATTAGCAGAAACCAATGAAATTTTATATATTATAAATGATTTAGGGGGAAGTATACACCATTTGGCATCAGTTCTTTAAGATAGCAAAGCTGTGTCTTTATCCGTTTGGGGCAAATATCGTGAATATAGGTTGACAATACAAGCCGTTAGAACCGGACATCACCGGTTACTGACGGCTTTTTTCAATTATTAAATGATTATAAACTTGTTATAGATGTGCATTTTTTTGTTTTGAGTACGAGTAGGATTAAGATATCGAAGCAAGAGATAAGTCGATATTTAGAATAGGCAGGTATTTATATGGATGACGATGATGAGTTATTTGATTTATTTATGCTTGATAATATGCACCGAAATTCCGGTGGTTGCCTTTCATGTTTGATCTTAATGATCATGCCGGTAGTGCTGATCGTAAGCATTATCCAGGCTATATGTTAAGGGATTAAAAATATGGATAAAGAAATCGCAGACGTTGGTGCCCGGTAGTGCGCCCAGCTAAGGGCGCTTCACATAGTGGATTGAGAACGTCCACCTGATAAGTTGCGAGCCACAACATCAGAAGCGAGTTTTGTGTGGTATGCGGCAACGTATACTGCAAAGCGTAAACAGCATGGCTGTAGGGGCAGTATTCAGCATCGTAAGACCATTATACCCAGAGGACGACGCGGTTGCCTGTGCGGAAGTCTATACAGAGGGAATCGATATTGGCGAGATTCTCTTTGCTCTGGCGGTGTCGGTTAGACCTGTTCATGCAGTACTAAAGTGAAGTGTCAACTGGGGAGAGCCTGTTTGATCCATATCAGCTCCGATTAGTGTGTGTGGCAATAATGTATAAGTGGTATGCCAAAGTAACCAGAAACGAAACATTGGTGCCGCGGAGTGCGCCCAGCTAAGGGCGCTTCACATAGTGGGTAGGAAACGCCCACCTGATAAGTCGTAAGCCACGACATCAGAAGCGAGTTTTGCGTGGTATGCGGTAACGTATATTGCGAAGCGTAAACAGCATGGCTGTAGGGGCAGTATTCAGCACCGAAAGACCAATAATTTCAGAGGACGACGCGGTTCCGTGCGCGGAAGTCAATATGGAGTGAATCGTTATAGGCGAGATTCTCTTTACTCTGGCGGTGTCGGTTAGACCTGCTCATGCAGTACAAAAGTGAAGTGTCAACTGGGGAGAACCTATGCGTTCCGTTGTGAGTGTGTTGAGACGGTA
>NZ_AUJX01000052.1 GCF_000424445.1 Oribacterium sp. NK2B42 | reverse complement strand
CTTTTTGGTCTCGCTTCAGATCTTCAAAAGATCTTCCGCTTCTGAATCTTCTTTATAGAATCTTCAGGGTCTGTGTATTAATCGATCTTTGATTTTCAAGGTTCTTTGCGCTCATAATTCAGAACTGGTGTTCCGCATCTCTTGAGTGCTCACATAATATATCAACTCTCAAGACAGATGTCAAACACTTTTTTCAAAAATAATTTTTATCCCTTTTTGAAATTATTTTTATCCTTAAATTATGATCATTTTCATATACCGGTATCGCTTTTCGTGATTCCGGTACATAAATTCTTTACATGTAAAATGAACCCAGTGTCTCAAACAGAATGTCCGGCTCCACCGGTTTCGTTAAATGGGCGTTCAGACCTGCCTGAAGGCTTCTCTGCACGTCTTCGTCGAAAGCATTGGCCGTAAGGGCAATGATAGGGATTTCCTTTGCATCGCTTCGCTCCATGTTCCTGATAACCTTCGTGGCTGTAAGACCGTCCATCTCAGGCATACGCATATCCATGAGTATGGCAAAATAATGATTCTCCGGATGACTTTCAAACATCTCCACTGCTTCCTTTCCGTTAACTGCCACATCCACTTCAATGCCCCGGGCTTCAAGTATCATCTTCATGATTTCAGCATTGATCTCTATGTCTTCCGCAAGAAGTATACGTTTTCCGGTGAAATCCTTATCCCCGTTCTTTTCGGTTTTAACAATATTCTTTCGCTTAAGGGCACTTTCAAATTCTTCAGAAATATTTGACGCAAAAAGAGGCTTTGAAATAAAGCTGTCTACTCCATTTTCCATTGCATTATCAAGAATGTCATCCCACTTATATGCAGTCAGGATGATTATAGCCGCCTCATCTCCCACGACGGATCTTATGCGTTTTGTAGTTTCGATACCATCAAGCTCCGGCATTTTCCAGTCAACAAGGATAAGCCTGTATGGATTGCCCCTGCCCCTCATCAGCTTTATCTTCTCTATGCCCTCGGCACCTGACAGAGCCGTATCTGCGAAAATCCCATTTTTCTCCAGCACAAGCTTACCATGTTCACAGTCAACAGGGTCATCGTCAATGATAAGAATGTTTATATCCTTCATGGAGCCATATTGTGTTTCAGAGTCATCCTTCTTATGGGGCGAATCCTCCAGTGTAACGCATATCCTAAAGGTGGTTCCTTCATGCTTAACACTTTCTACCTGGATATTGCCGTTCATCATCTCAACGATATTCTTGGTGATGGCAAGACCAAGCCCCGAGGAACCGTATTTATTGGTACTGGTGGCATCCTCCTGGGAGAAGGTATCAAAAATATGAGGCATGAATTCTTCGCTTATTCCGATACCTGTATCCCTTACTGTAAACTCCAAAGTACTTTTTCCGTCATACTGCGCTTTTCGGCGGATGCCAAGCTCTACTGCCCCTCCACTCGGGGTAAACTTCACGGCATTACCCAGAATATTGATGAGAACCTGCTTCAGCTTCATGCTGTCACCGATATAGAAATCATCGATTTCCCCGTTTATACGACAGGAGTACTGAAGCCCCTTATCCGAACACTGCCCACTGAAGAAAGTGTTTATGGCTTCAATAAACTTTGATATGGAAAATTCCTCGTTTCGGAGAACCATTCTTCCTGATTCAATGCGGGACATATCCAGAATGTCATTGATAAGGTTAAGCAGATGCTCCGCAGAGGTGCCTATCTTTTCAAGATATTCCCTGGTCTTTTCCGGAGTTTCCGGATCATTCAAGGCTATGTTATCCAGTCCGATAATTGCGTTCATGGGCGTCCTGATCTCATGACTCATGCTGGACAGGAAGGCTGTCTTTGCTTTATTTGCCTGTTCTGCTGCTGCCAGTGCGTCATTCAATGCGGTCTGTTGTTCCAGAAGCTTTTCCTGAAGCTTAAGCTGGTGTTCCATCTCCTGCTGCTTCACACGGTTTTCCGCCTCCGAGGTCTCCTTTGCAAGAGTAAGGTCAGCATTCTTTCTCATCTGCAGGATGATAAAGGAAAACATTGATATAAGTACTATTGCTGCAAATGCTGACTGGATAATGCTTCTCTGTATGATCCCGTTTGAGATCGAACTTATCTTTGAAGATATAACGCTTTCCCTGATGAGATAGGTCAGCATCCATTCGGTTCCTTCTACATTAACATAGTTTAATGTCTCCGGCGTACCATTATATGAAAAGGATACTTCTCCGCTCTCTTTATTTTTGAAATCATCAAGTACCTTCTGATAGGAGGAATCTTTTATGAATTCAGCATTTGCAAGAGCTTCGAGAAGATTATCTTCAACGGCAAGTCCTCCAAGAACAGTGTTGCTCAGAGCCACGCCCGTATCCGTATAGATATTGCAGAAGGTGGAGTCTGTGATACCAGCTCCCATGGAAGCTCCCTGAAGCATTTCCTTCATATCGATCTCCATGAAGCATACCCGGAACTCTTTACCTGAAAAGGTAATACCGCTGACAGGAAGAGCTATGACAACCTTTTTGTCGGGGGTTTTCAGGTTCAGTACGGATATCTCCGGAGCACTTATGTTTTTATGATCAAAATTATAGTCATCGATATTGGTCTGGTTTCCCAATGATGTATATATGAGCCCATCATCATCCACAAAGGCAAATTTTTCCAGATGGTACAGCCGCTTCATCTTTGCCTGAAATGCCTTAAGATGCTCTGTATCGGACAGATCCTCTTCTGTCATAAGGGAGAGAGCCACGTTCAGATCCCTGATCCGGTTCTGAAGATTATTAGCCACTACCTGTTCCCTTCGTCCCGCAAGCTCATCGAGATAAAGCGTGCTGACGGAATGAATTGCACGCTCGGTGTCACTTCTGGCAGCACTGCTAAGGATCATGGCACCTATGACCATTATAAGGATCAAGGCTATCCCGCCCAGGATCACGGTTACCATCAATGGCATATTTCCAAATCGTTTCTTCAATTTCTCTGTTGTGTTCATAGTCATAGTTTCCATTCAAAAAAGGATGATCATTTTGCCGTTTATCACTCTGATTATACCATCAGCATGAAAGGAACGGACTGCATAAAAAAATTAATTTTCTATATAATTGTTTTATTCATTCTGTTGGGCGATAACTATACTTCTCAATATACTGAGAGGGTGACATGCCATATTCCTTTTTAAAAGCCCTGTAAAATCCCGAATAATTTTGAAAACCGTACTGTGCGCACACATCACCGATCAGTTGTCCATCCCGCGCTGCCTCACAACAGGCTGAAAGTCGTTTTTTTGTGATATATTGATGAAGCGAGAGTCCTGTGTTCTCCTGAACAAGATGTGCTATATAATACTTATTCAGATAAAAATGTTCACTCAGGGCATCAAGGCTCAGATCATCCTCCAGATGTGTGGATATATAGTCTGTTATAGTCTGATATGCCGAAACTCCTTCATTTGCCGCTGCCTTTTCATTCTCGTGATAGACAATGCGGTTCAGATTCAGCAGAAAGTCCTGCAGGAGATTTTCAATCTGGGCTTCTTTTCCAAATCTTTCTGTATGAAGCTCCTCGAGCATCCCTATAAGTTTACTTTTAATGCTATTGTGCGCCAATGTATCCAAATGATGCACATACTCTTCTTTTTTTAATGCTTTATCAAACAGGTAATTATATGCCTGAGACTTTTTATTCAATTCTTCAACAAGAGAGCTTCTTATCCAAAACACAAACCTTCTGTAAACATTATCACCTTTATTTTCAGAACACGGCTGAGCTTTATACCTGTTCGCAGCTTCCGGGTTCTCAAAATCTTTAATTTTATCAATAATGTCCACCCCCGGTACTGCCCTGTGTCTTACTTTTGGCGGTACAACCGCAATATCCCCCGGCTTCATTTCATACATGTGTTTTTCTATTTCCAGACAAACATCACCTTCTTCAAACAGATATATCTCATAAAATGAATGTGCATGCTTTTCCAGATTGGGAAATCTTGTGTCGCTGTAATAGTAAATCTCAAATGAATCGGATTCCATCTTTTGATGTGTATCAAAAATAGACTGAAGCTTTCTTTTCATCAAATATCTTCTCCTCATCTGTCAGCGCTGTCTTTGTGATTTTCATATCAAAGTATACCGCAAGTTTGGAAATGTTTGCAACAACCGAGGCAATTCTTTTTCATTTGATCAAAAGCTAAAATATAGTGACATAAGACAAGCGAATACATATTGGAGATAATCATGAAATTAACAAATGAAGCATTGAAAGATAAATCTTTTTGGACAGCGAGAGGCTATCGTCTTCCTTCTTTCGACAGAGAAGATATGATCAGAAAAACATGTAATAAACCTACCTGGATCCATTTCGGGGCAGGTAACCTCTTCAAAGCATTTCAGGCTGACGCGTGTCAGCGTATCCTTGACATGGGGCTTACCGATAAAGGCATCATCGCTGCTGATCGCAGGGAGAAAAAAACTGAAGAGAATGATAATCTTACAGTTAAGATTACATTAAAAGCAGACGGAACTACCGAAAAAACTGTTGTCGGTTCCATAGCAGAAAAGGTTTATCTTTATGGCAGCGAGGACAGACTCAAAGAAATATTTGAATCCCCTTCTCTCCAGATGGTTTCATTTACAATTACAGAAAAGGGATATGCAATCAAAGACCCGAAGGGCAATCTCCTTCCGGATATTGAAGCAGATCTCAAGAGAATGCCTGACTCTACAGAAACTTATATGGGTCGTATGACTTCTCTTCTTTACAGAAGATATCTCAAAAACGCTGCCCCTCTTGCCATGGTCAGCATGGATAATTGTTCCCACAACGGAGATAAACTCAAGGCTGCCATTTTGTGTTTTGCAGAAGCTTTTGGCGACAAAGGCTTTATTAACTGGCTTTCTGCCAAGGTTTCATTCCCCTGGTCCATGATCGACAAGATCACTCCCGGACCGGATGCATCCATAGCCAAGCTGCTGTCCGATGACGGCCTTGATCAGGATACGCCTTTTGTCAATGCCGAAGAACGTGAGTATCTTGTTATCGAGGATGATTTCCCAAACGGCAGACCTTGTCTTGAGAAAGCAGGTATATACTTCACAGATCGGGACACCGTTGATAAGGTTGAACGTATGAAGGTATGCACCTGTCTCAACCCTCTTCATACAGTTCTGGCAGTGTTCGGATGTCTGCTGGGTTACGACAGGATCTCCGATGAAATGAAAGATGCCGATCTTCGTAAGCTGGTTGAAAATGTTGGTTACAGGGAGGGTTTGCCTGTTGTTACGGATCCGGGAATAATCAGTCCAAGGGAATTCATTGACACAGTCATCAACGAGAGAATACCTAACCCGTTCCTGCCCGACACTCCATATCGAATTGCAACTGATACTTCCCAGAAATTATCCATACGTTTCGGAGAAACCGTCAAGGCTTATATGAAATCTGACACCTTAAAGGTATCCGATCTTAAGTTCATTCCTTTGGTTTATGCGGGATGGTTAAGGTATCTTATGGCAGTGGATGATGAGGGTAATGCTTTTACTCCTTCTCCCGACCCTCTTCTTGAGTCATCTCAGGAGCAGCTTTCCGGAATGAAGCTCGGCGATGAGCCTGATGCCGGGAAGCTGAAGAAATTCCTCAGAAACGAGACTGTCTTCGGAGTTGACCTGGTGGAAGCAGGACTTTCTGACATAGTACTCCGGTATTTCACCGAAATGGCGAAAGGCACCGGCGCCGTCAGAAGGCTGATAGGGACGCTGTGATGCCTTATTGAAATGGGACGAAATCAGGATGCGGAGATAGGATACCTTGCCATGCATATAGTAAGGGTTATTGACGTGGAATAACGAGTGAATGGTTTATCCTTTCACTCGTTTTTAATATTAACCAGCACCACATTACAGTCTACAAGATGATACATTTCAATCCATGATCACAGGACGTATGTAATATATCTTTCCATCCTTATCAAATCCAAGATGGCACAAGTATACGCTGTCTCCGTCTTTTATGCTGAGCTCCGGTTCATATTTCAGATTCCCGTTTTCGTCATACTGTGCAGGTCTTACCGGCACACTATTCTGTGGTATCCAGGAGTGAATGTAATCAGAAAATTCATCAAGGTTCCCGACAACGAAATCCTCCAGACTATAATCATCCTTAAGATGTTCATAATAAAACTCATCCGAAAACTCTGCCATATTATACAGGTTTGATTCCTCGATCGGAGTTTCCGGACCTCCGGTATATATTTCTTCATAGTATGCTCCGACAAGCTTACCATCTTTATCTTCATAGAATCCGGCATAGGCATACAGAGTCGGCTGTGTTTCATAGTACTCGTATTTATCGAGAGTTCCCTTTTTACCTAAAGGATCAAACATGGTATGGAGAAGTACCGGTTCTTTTTTGCCCTTCGGAAGGAAATAATAATAGTAGTTAAGGAGACAATAGTACTCTCTCCAGCCCACGTCTTCGAAGGAATCCCTGTGGCTCTGTGCCTCTGTATAATAGATACCTTCATCCATTTCCTCGTAGTGCTGAATGACATTGGCAACTCCCTTTCCGGAATCCGGATTCGGGTACTCATACATCCTATCTTTGATTTCATCAGGAAAAACAGACTGCGGATCTTCCTCAAAATGGTCATCTTCCACTGATGCATCATACAGCACAGACTCTCCTGCTTCGGTATCCGTGTCCCGGCAGATAGGAACACTTACTTTTGCACTTGCATAGTAGAAGTGCCCGGTACCTTCATAGAAATCGAACTGTGCGCAAAGCTCACCGTTTTCTGTAGAAACATTACCCGAAAACTCCGGATTTGAGATTCCGTATTCAGCAAGCTCTGAAAAGTCACACTCTCCAAGCCTGTAGATATTTCCCTTATTGCTGACCTGGACTATTGTATGAACATTATCAGTCTTCTTCTCCAGGAAATAAGCATTATCCTTATCCATGGCAAGGAATGCTGCACCATCAGCAGGTTCATAATGCGCGGTTTCTGCATCTATGTCTCCGGTCTCGTAAATAAAGTAGTGCATCCTGTATGGATCAAGGGTGTAACTGTACACCACAAAATGCTCACCGTCAGGAGAAAATCCCTTAATTTCACCGGGGCATATTTCTTCATCCCGTCCATCCGGAAGCTCTTTCTTGTAAACATGACTCGTCTCAACACTTTCAGATGAAGAATCAGTCACTTTCTGAGAATACAGGATGTTACCGTCTTTCAGATACAAGCAGCCATTTCCGCTGTCTTCACAGATTGTTGTTATTCCTTTTTCGGGAGCCTTCGGATCAAAAGTGCAGAGGCTTCCCGGAACATATACTGTAGAATTTCTTTGGAACTTTCCCCATATAGCGCCATAGCCTAAGGCCTGGGATGAATAGTTGCGGAAAAGTACCTGTCCGTCATAGTGCACAGCTTCTCCTGATTGTATTAAAGGTGCCTTTTCTTCAATACTCTCCTGCTCAGGCGCATCAGCCTGCGACTCGATGCCCTCACTACTTTCCTTTACTGATTCCTCTGACGGAGCCTCACTCTGCACCTCTGTTTCAACCGCCTCCGTGGTATCATCAGAAGCAGTCTCATCAATTTTTTTATTGCCACAGGCGGCAAACATCATACTCACTATAATTCCTGCTGCAGCTGCATAAAATATTCTTTTCCTCATCTCAATCCCCTGTAATAACAATATTGACTTCAAGATACTTGAACTGTATGAACTGCCATGACATCTTTAATTATACATTTTACCCGGCTTTATATCCATCGATATCCACAGGTAACAGTTCAGTCGGCGGGCCAGGGGGCTCAAACGCCTGGAAGACCCAGGAAATTTCCAGTGAGAAAATCCAGCGCTGGGAACTGACCGGCAGCGGCCTTACCCTTATGGATGAACTCCTTCGTCAGGCTGTGATCAATCCTCATATAAAATCATCCGAGCATCCGGGATAATCCACGGTTCAAATACTCATTCCAAAATGTCCAGTTATGCTTTCCCGGGCCGTCCTCATAGAAGAAATCGGCATTTTCCTTTTTAAGGAAGTCTCTGAAATCCGTATTTGCATTATACAATTCCGGAGAATCCTCAGTACCGATGGCCATATATAGTTTTGGGATTCTCTTACCCTCTCTCTTCAGATTCTTATATTGAACCTTTGGATTCTTATCTGATTCAATAAGTTTCGATAGATCACCGAATACATCCGTGAGCATTTCCACCGGCATAAGGCTTGCAGCTGAAGCATCTGTCTTTGCTATGTCCTCTATATGTAATGCCGAAGATAAGGCAATACACTGTGAAAATCTTTCAGGATAGGCAAATGCGGTATGAATTGCTCCATAGCCTCCCATTGATAAACCCGCAATCAGGGTATCCTCCCGATCCGAGAAATATCCGAATACCTTATGGATATAATCCGGCAGCTCTTCACCTACAAATTGACAGAAATTGCCGCCGACATATCCCTTATCCAGATAAAATGAATTGCCGGTTGTGGGCATAAATACAGCAAGGTTATACTGTATGGCCATCTCCTGGGCTACTCCGCCAAACAACCAGTCTGTATCCGTGCCGGTCAGTCCATGCAAAAGCATGAGACTTTTCGTTGGTCGTTCATAATGCTTAGGCTCTTTGACTTCTGCCATTTCAACATCATTTGGTAAAACAAACGAAAAATTCGCATGCTGCATGATACTCTGAGCATGAAATTCCATCCTTCCACTTGCCATTATAAAAACCCTCCTTGTTATCCTATTTACTATCAAAATTCATGCTTACCCATTCTCTTTCTATTCTATCTTTACATCTTGCAATCATAACATTTCGTCAAAACCCCTTATTTTTCTTACAGTATAGCAAAAAAGGAACACGGCAGATACTACCAATCCCTTCAGCCTCTTATGGAAATTAGATATACGTTACGGAGAAGAGGGATGAAAAAAGAGGTTGCATATGCCCAGACTTGGATATACGATGTTTATACGAAAGGAGAAGCTTATTATGCAGACTCAGGTAAAAACATGGGGAAATAGTCAAGGAATAAGAATTCCTAAAGAAGTATTGCAAGAGGCAGATATCGCGGTTGATGATATGTTGGATGTAAAAGTTTCAAATGGTGTAATAATGTTGGTTAAGCCTTTCAGGCATAAAACATTAGAGGAACGAGTTGCAGAATATGGAGGAAAACTTGACCTTGATGGAGAATATAGCTGGGGCGAACCGGTAGGAAGAGAGATTTGGTAATGATGACAGAGATTTCTCAGGGAGATATTCTAAATATCGAAAGAATCAAGATGCCGGTGCTGGTTGTGAGCAAATATTTTTTTAATCAGACAGGTGAAATTATTGGTTGTCCTATATATAAGAATGGAGAGCCGGGAGCTTTACACATCAGGATAAGTTCAGACGAAATCACTGGATATGTTCAGTGTGAAAAGATGTCGTTATTAGATATGAATATCAGGGGGTATTCAAAGATTGGCAGGGTTCATATGCCGGAAATCATTGATATCACCGATGCAATTCAGAGTATCTTTGATTATGTATAAAGGGTCTGGAATAGAGTAATCACGACGAACATGCTATAATGACCTTACCAGGTAGGACGCTCTTATGGGTAAGCGGAGGAGCTTTTCATGGACTTTATCTGACTTGAAATTAACCTAAAGGAGCATATAAAAGTGGAGCATTGAATATGATGGAAAAAATATCAGGAAACAACGCCGCAGAATATTCAATAAGAGATGTAGCAAATAGAGAAGATCATGCCGAACTCATTAATGGAAATCTTATTATAACAGCCAGAACATCAGCTGCACACAATAATGCTGTATTGGAAATTGCGACAGCGCTGAGGCAATTCATTGCAGCTAATAATGGTTTATGCAAGGTCTTTACTGAGAATGTCGCATTATACTGTAACGAACTGAGCGAAGATGCCAAAAATCTCTTCTTACCGGATGTTATGGCAGTCTGTGACAAAGAAGGTATAAAAGATGATGGTATACATACAGCCCCTTTGTTTGTTACTGAAGTCGCTTCCGAATCCACAAGAAAGAACGATTATGGAAGGAAAATGCTGACTTATAGCGAAATAGGTGTCAAAGAATACTGGGTTGTCGATCTTCAAAAAAAGGTTGTAGTAAGATACTTGTTGGAAAATGACTATGCACCAGAAGTGATCTCCTATCCTTTAACAGAAAAGATAACTGTTCACACATATCCATCATTAGAAATAAGATTAGCACCAATCTTTGAAGGGATTGTATGAATCAATCCCTTCATAATTATCTATAAGTTCTTTTCTGTTGTTCCTATACTCAAGAAGCTTTGATGCAAACTCCTCGTAATAATCTACCCATTTGAATTGTTCTGTCATAATAGCACTCCTTTTTCCACTTTCCTTACTATTTAATATTTTTTAATTTCTAATTCTGATTTAATTACTCAATAACCTCCCAATATCCGCCTTTAGTTTTACCAACCCTCTTAATAAAACCATTATTTCTCAAATAAGCAATATTATTATCAATGGCTGTAGTACTTATACCTATTATTTCTGAAAGCTCGTGTTTTGTTACATATGGATTCTGCTTGATTTCCAACAGGATTGTCTGCCTTCTGGGATTTAATATGGGTCTATCCACATCGGAATTACCAACTTTTTTACCAATCTTTTTACCAACTTCATTAAGCCTGTTAAACGGAATCGTAACCACAATTGAATTTTCTCTAAAGGTAATAGCATCCTTGCCATATGTGTCAACGCAGAAACATATTCTCCAAGCTCTTCCGGCTGAAACCAGTTCTCTTTAAATTCAAACCATTCTTGTTCATCGTCATAAGAACATAGCTCGATAACTGTCCGTTAAACCGATTTTGCGCTATATTTTCTGTTTGCTTCTTCTACAAGCCTGAATGCTGAAGACATATATTTTTGCTCACTTTCTTTAATACCATTTCTTGTGGCAATTTTTTTCCATGAGCCTGATATTATCTCAGAAAATTTACGAACTTCTTTGACCGCCTCATCTTTGCTGATGTGATAGAACTCACATGTCTCTATAGCCTTATCAAAAGATCTGTAGCCACTATCTGTGTCTATATTCATCTCAAGGAATTGTTCATCAGCAGCAGGATTTATATCAAAAGCCGGAGACAATTCCCAGGTATCACCTTGAAGCAGGAAGCCATGATTTCTTAGATGATCATCATGATTTGCTATAGCAATATCAAATAGCATATGTTTGAATAACTCATGTAAATTTTTATCGGTATTAAGTGTCAAACGCTCTACCATTTCTGCAAGATCAAGATATCCAAGTCCGTCTGTTTTACCATCCCTTGCACCAAGCATAGTCATTGCTGATGCATAATGAATACGTTTTTCAAATCCATCTGTATATACCCGGTCAAATCTTTTTGAAAGAAACGTACTTCCTAAATCACTTAATCTCATAAGTCTGCATTCGGGAATGCTTAGACCACACATTGCAGCAAGGTCATTTGCTGTTTTCTCCCATGCTCCTACATCATATGTATCATTCTTGGACGGAAATTTTGCTATCCATAATGAACCGTCAATATCTTCTACGTTTGCTTTAGGGCGAGCTCCACCAAGGGAAGAACCCGGTGCAACAAGCTGTTCAACCCAACGATTATCAGTATCTTTTTCATATCCAAGAGATATCTGTTCAAGTTCTCTTATGGCTGTAATCGGAGGAATTGGGAGGGTATCATTATTTAGAAAATCTCCATCCGAATCAGTTTTATACCTAAATCCACCGATACGGTAACAATCCTGGATTCCGAGAAGATAATCTGATTCAAAAAATTTCTTGGGAGCTCTTTTTTCTTTAATTGCGTACAATGTTTCCCGTCTGTCTATCAACTTGCGTCCCCATCTGTCGGGACAGGAATCCTCAAATGCCCCAAATAATTGTTTATCAGCAGAATATGAACGATATGTAACTTGTGGAATCGTAGGGTCAAGCATTAATGATGAATGCTCTATCAACCATTTCCGATCATATTCAAATGATGCTATCTCGTTACCATTAGCTACATCACAATGAATTGTACCGATTAGTTCTTTGCTGAGCCATCCTGCATATACGAATATATCTTTTTTTCCACTCATTGCTTATTTTTTACCCTTCTTGGAGTCTTAATCTCCAGATCCTGTATAGTTCTGCCAAGTTCATCATCTTTGGCAAGCAAAAGAATGTCATCCTGAAGCCCTAACGCATTCAGGACAGCAAGATACATTCCCATTGACACGGATGGCGAGCCTTTTTCTATTTGTACAACTGTTGTTCTTCCGACATGGGCTTTTTGAGCAATGTCTTCCGCTGTGAAGTGTCTACGTAACCTTGCAAGTTTTATTTGTTCACCTACAGTTTGTAGTTTCCTTGCTGTTTGTGGAAACAATAACGCTTTTCGTTTTCCCATAATCGCTCCTAATGTTTGTATTTATGTATATTATATATTATATTGTTTATATTTACAAACATTAAAGCGTCATTAAAGCAGAATTAATTAAACATTCACAGTGATCAGGAATTAATCAAGGATCACCTTGAGAAACAGTCTTTATCTTAACCTTCTGAGTGATTAACCTTTGAGTCTTAAATTGATTACTTGTTTTTCTCAAACTATAACCTTAGACAATATGTAAAGGGTCTGGAATAGAGTAATCACGACGAACATGCTATAATGACCTTACTAGGTAGGACGCTCTTATGGGTAAGCAGAGGAACTTTTCATGGACTTTCTCTGACTTGAAATTAACCTAAAGGAGCATATGAAAGTGGAGCATTGAATATGATAGAAAAAATATCAGGAAACAACGCCGCAGAATATTCAATAAGGTCTGTGACAAAGAAGGTATAAAAGATGATGGTATACATACAGCCCCTTTGTTTGTTACTGAAGTCGCTTCCGAATCCACAAGAAAGAACGATTATGGAAGGAAAATGCTGACTTATAGCGAAATAGGTGTCAAAGAATACTGGGTTGTCGATCTTCAAAAAAAGGTTGTAGTAAGATACTTGTTGGAAAATGACTATGCACCAGAAGTGATCTCCTATCCTTTAACAGAAAAGATAACTGTTCACACATATCCATCATTAGAAATAAGATTAGCACCAATCTTTGAAGGGATTGTATGAAGATAAGCCGCGAAAATCGTGCACTCCCCCTTTTATGATTCTAATTTTAGCAAAAGGCCTGTCCCAATATTAGGACAGGCACTTGTATTTTTTGCTGTTTTGTTTTAGGTCTCATATATAGATTTTATAACTAAGTCTCACTGAGTCTCATTTACACATGAGACTAAGTGAGACTATGGTGAGACTGCAATGAGACTTTCCTATATAAATCCCACCATTTCAGCATTTTTCAATTAATTCACAGTCTCATTTTGATGAGACTGATATGAGACTCAGTATTATAATTTCCACACAGATTCATTTTTATCATAAACAGCACCTGTGATTTTCTTTATCTTAGCATAGTCTCTAAATAACGGTTTTCACAATCAAAGACATGCCGCTCATGGATGTGCGGAGTCGCTTCATCCAAATGCAAGGCCCAGTCCAAGATGTGGATGTGCTTTCCGAAGCGGCGGTCAAATTCTTCGAAGAACTCGGCCGCGATCTCTGCCAGAACAGCGGGAGAGACTGACTTCTCCATCTTCCCGATCTGGATAAGCGATTCTTCAGGACAGGTCTTCTTATCTTCCCACAGATCCTTTGTTGATCGGTCGCGGCCAGTGTGTCCGGTCTTACGATTCCGCTCATGCTGTGCTTCACAGAAATCGTCATAACGCTCAGAATAAAAAGCCTGCTCGATCTGCTCGAAGGAATAAGTGATCTGGTCTTCCTGAGCTTGATCCGTTGGAAAGCGATATCCCTGATAGCAGTCCCAGTAGACATTCTGCTTCGCTCGTTCCTGATCGATGTGGTCACTGTTGGCAACATCGAACTGGCGGTCATTGTGCTTCGGATTGTAAGCTCCGTTTTTTCCCGCTCGGCCATTGTGCCTTGTCAGTTTCAATAAGCATCACGCTCCTTTCTTCATTTTTGGTAAACCATGTTTTTTCCCTGCCTCAAAAAAACAGCGAAATCGGTCTCCGTGTCGGCAGGTAATACCCAGTACTAAGTGACGGTTCCCATCACTTAACTGGTCGGGGCCTTGCCCTCGACCCGCGCCGGACGCTTCGCCCCAGCACCCAGATAAGAGACTGCCGCCTCTTAACTCCGCCAAAGGGAACGGCGTTCCCCTTGACCCTTTGCTCCGGCATTCCTGAATCTCGCCGTTTGCCCGACGGCTCGTTTCAGTCATTCCGGTTTTTTCGGAACCGTTCGCCGGACGCTTCCATAAAAATAGCCGCTGATCGTTTCGCTGCCATCCGCGAATGAGCGGTGGAGCGAAGTCTCAACGGCTTCTTCATCTGACTCAGCCAGGGGGCGGCCTTGGCTTTCGTCATATTCGGTTTTCACAGAATCGCCGCGCGGTCGATTCTGTCTGATGGGCAAACAAAAAACCCTCAACTTTTTCACAGTTGAGAGCCTTTGGTTTGCTCATTATAAAAGCCCGTGTGACGTATTGTCTGTAGACTTATTGTATTCGCTGATTAAAATATGCTTAATTGTTACTGAGGAGGTTATGCTCATGAATCTTATTCATGTATTCGCATCTAACGTCCGGCGTTGTCGTATGTCCAAAAATATTTCCCAAGAAAAACTCGCTGAGTACGCAGGTCTACATAGAACTTACATCAGTGCTCTAGAACGCGAAAGGCGAAATATTTCTATCGACAATATACAGAAAATTGCCGAAGCACTTGATGTTGAACCTTACCAATTATTTATTGAAACAGACGAGGAGGCCGACTAATGCAATACTTACTAACCGATGAAGAATTGTTAAAAATGAAAAATGGCGTTCAAACGGCGCTTGGAATTCCTTTCATTGATGCAATCGAAGATTATATCTTAGAAGCCATCTGGGAATATGCAAAGGACATCAATGGAATTGACCCCTTATATAACATCCGATCCAAAAAACTCTATGATGTTGTTGATGAAAAAACTCATATTGGTTGGTCTGTCAAAAGTATACAGTGGGCGTTCCGTCCAGAATGCACTTTTGAACTTGTAATCCAAAGGGCAAATGTTTTTAAAAAAGCGGCTGATCTCGGCTTTGGTCACCTTGATAGAGACAGTGATCCGCAGGAGATTGGAGCCGCTTTAATAAAGCATTGGTCGTTAAAAGTTAACGAGGATGCAATTGCTCAAAATGTAACTGATAAGCGCGTGATGATCTTGCTTAAATCAGCCGACAACCGTCGTTTTGCAGTTCTTGAAGAAGACCTTAAACTGTATAATCCTGATGAATTGGTTTGGCACTGGACAAATGCTACTAAGACCGGATTGCAAGGAGTACGCAAAGATGATAATGCTTTAGTATATAGGTGGTATCCTGGCCAGACCCAGTTCTTTGAAAGTTTTGTCCTGCCTGCAGGAACACAGGAATTTACGATTGAACCAATCCGTATGAGAAAAGATCAAGTTGTTGATAGGCTTCTCCCTTACCTTCAAGCGCTAAAATAATATTATCAGCTAATTGCTCCATAAAGTAAGGGGGAACCGCGTTCCCTATCTGTCCGGCCTGTTCATTTCTGCTTCCTAAGAAGTGAAAGTCATCGGAAAAGGATTGTATTCTTGCCGCTTCACGCATCGTAAAGCCTCGTATTTCTCTGGGATGGGCAAATCTTCCTGAGCCGATATGAAAAACCCATCTTGTAATAGTCGGAGCAACTGATGTGTAATCTAACCTACCATAAGCGCCTGAATATCCACCCTTGACTTGTAATTCGGGCGGCATGTCTTTTAACGACTGCCCCGGTCCTATTGACGAAATCCTTGCTGTCTGTGTTGGCTTCATTATATTAGCCACATGATTGTATAATGATTGCGAGTCTTTACGCATGTGTCGTTGATAATCATTTTCAGCCTCAAATGTGTATGGCATCCCATCATAGCCTTCTCCTTGATTAACAACTGGAAGATCAGAGATGGCATCCCATCCGGACAAAACATGATCACATTCTTTAGGAAATGAAGGTGATCCTACTCTTGATGCAAAGAAGAAGCACCTTCTTCTTTTTTGAGGGATTCCATATAAAGACATATTAATTATCTTAACCTCAACCTTATATCCCCAGTCCCGAAGCGTATTTATTATTTCTTCTCTGACTATTCCGTTAAAAGCATTGTATATTTCTGCGACATTTTCGATAATAACCACTTTAGGTTTTATCTCCTCTACAAAACGCAGGTATGCTTTATAAAGTTGGTTTCTGGGATCTTCAAGAAAGCGCCATGAGGCAGGAACATTTTTTGAAAACCCTTGGCACGGAGGTCCACCAATAATGACATCAACGGTTTCAGGGTCAACGCCAATTTCTCGCATAACGTCTAACGGTTTGGCGTCAGTGATGTCCATGTTTATTGCCTTTGCATTTTTATGATTATGGGCATATGTCTTAAGTGCTACATCCCAAATATCAATGCCTGCAATTATATTAAACCCTTTTTTTGAAAGCCCCCACGACATACCCCCGCAACCGCAGAATAAATCTAGGACATTATAACTGTTCATATTACACAGCTCCTTCTATATCTATTTCTTTTTTCGTAAGGCCGCTATTCAATGCTTTATACAAATATCTTGCTGCTGTTGAAGCATACGGCGACCATTGTACGCATACTTCCTCGATATTTGATGACGATAAATCATCCATTTGATAAAGCCATCTAAAGACTTGTCTAAAAGCGGCATCTTCAAGAGGAATAATGTCAGGGCGATTCAAGTAAAACAGCAAATACATTTTTGCTGTCCATGAACCTATGCCTCTTATAGCAGTTAGCTTTGCTATAGCCTCTTCATCTGACATGTATGCGAGAGGGTTAAAGAAATCCGGTTCATTTTCGACAAGCTGTGCAAGCCCCAAAATATATCCCGACTTACTCACCGACACTCCACTTTGATGAAGGCCATCTACTCCCATCCTTAAGATTGCTTTAGGTGCTACAATCCCACCACAAGCATCAATAACTTTATCCTTTATCCGATTTGCAACGATATTAGACATCATCTGGCCAATTATTTCATGCACCAAAAATGAAAACGGATCACTATGAACTTGGTATTCTATATTGCCGATACTGTTTATCAAATAACCTATTCTCTTATCGTGTTCCCTTAGATACACGCATTCCGAACCGGTGATCTCTATGATTCCTGTTTTCATCTAATCCGCTCCGTATTTGGTACTTTCTTTCCACTGGGCCTCTAGGTTATCGCAATCAACACCAAGGCTCTTACAGTATGCAATCAACCTCTTCATTGTTTGATAGTTCGGAATAGCTTTGGCCTTTTCCCATCTATTCACTGTTGAAAAAGACACGCCGATTTCATCAGCAAAAGCTTGCTGGCTAAAATAACATTTTTGACGTATTTCCTTTATCTCATTTGAAAATGCCATGGCGATCTCCTTTCATATGAATAGCGTTATTATAGCGTTTATATAGCGCCTTTTCAAGGTTTTTTCAAGACTCAGGATAACATACATTTCTTTTCCCATTTAGTTTTGCCCGAATACTAGCTGCTTTTCTCCGTTCATCGCTGTAAGGCGCAGTCAGTCTGATCGACAGCCTTGCCTTGCTGATCACATAGCTCTGACACCCGATCTTCTTATCCTCGGACTCCAGACGGCAGAGCTCCGGATACTTCTTTGCGAAATCGGCCAATCGCCTTTTGAGTGCGGCATTGAACGTATAGACACTATACGTATCATCGCCCTCACTGGTCAGGATAATCGTCTCTTTCTCATATTTCGTAAGTCTCATACATTACTCGTCCTTTCATTTTTTGGCAAACGAAAGCCGCCCCTGTGAAATAAGGACGGCTCAGGCATAAAGTATCAGCGATACTTTTTCGTATTAAGTTTTGCGGTTCAAGACCTGATAAAATTACGCATCCCCATGTTCAGCGCAGTGATGGTGGTCACGATCCATTCTCCGGCGACCGGAATCATGAATACAATGAATCCGGCAACAATCATCTTTACTGCCTCAGCTCCGGCGGACAGTCCCATCAGATACGACAGGACAGCCACCATTAGGAACAGTCCGGCAAGGACATTAAAGACTGTGGAAGAGAATCCAATGATAAAGGTCCCGAACCACTGGATAACAGTCACGATCAGCATAATCGGAAAGACCACCATCTTCAAAAGAAACCGGATAATCCTCATATCGCCACTGCCTCCTTCTCGTCTTTCGTAGCATTCACCTTGCGGACCACTTCATCGGCATCATATCCGAGCATTCCTTCCGGCATATCTGCTTCTGTTCTGGTAACGAGCCGCATATCATAATACTGGGATCTGGTGTACTTCGCGCTTGTAGCGTCAAGCTCCGCCTTTTGCTTCGCCTTCTTTGCTTCCCTTGCGGTCACGTTCATAGGCCACGATCTTATCGACCAGCTCGTTCAGCATGGCGGCAGTCAGGTTCTCGAAGTCCTGATACTTGTTGATCAGTGCCATGAACTTCTTATCCTCACTGGTTCCGTCGGTGTAACTAGCAATAGATGCGGAAAGCTCGCTGATTTCCTGTTCAAGAGCCATGCTTTCGTGCTCATATTGGTTGCTCAACTGCAGAATGACCGCCCTTACACTTGGCACTCCTGCCACATATCTTGGCACGCGTGCTGATGTTTTTAACTGTCATGTCCGCGCTTCACTTTCCACCTTGACGACATACCAAAACATGGACGGACTTTGTGCCTGGTGAAGCTCTGCTCTTTCTCCTCACGCACTATCTTGACAAGCTCCGCATTGGCTCGCTCCACCTTATCCAGTACCTTCTTTTTTTCGGGTGAAATCTGTTGCTGTTCCATTTGTAAAATCTCCTTTCTTTGTTGTGCCGTTTCCGGCGATTTTGGGATAAAAAAAGACGGGGACGAATGAATCTAATCAATCGCCACCATCTGTGGTATCATTGTATTCTTTTTATGAGATTTTTATTGACCTGACCAATCCTTTATTTTCGGCTGAAGTCTTTTTAAAATAACCTTAACATCAGATCCTTGAAATATCTTAGTAAGTTTACTGTTCAACTGTGTTTTTGTTTTGGATGTCATGAAAGCATCTATAATTTGCTCTTTCTTATCCTTATACTTCTTTTCCTTGAAGTTCTCTCCAAAGAAAGATCGCATTTGCAATTCTTTTTTACTCTTTGTTGGTTTTGTAACCTTTTGAGGCGATTCCTGCTTTGTCACCTTAGGTTTATCATTTGCCTGTTCTATGGTTTTATCAACAGTTTGCTGAATTCTTTGTGATCCCCAAGAATCTCTTATTGCCTGTGCGGAAATACTCAACATGCTTTCTGTCAAGTTTCCCACTATCTGCACATTATTTCCTGTAGCAAGCAGCTTCTTGTTAATTATTTCTCCAATAGGATCTCCATCCTTTGGTATATCATCAAGTGGACTATCTTTCCCATATAGGTACTGTTGTGGAATAACATTGCATTCAATCCCAAATCTTTCAGAATTTGACCTATAGTAATCAAGCGCACAATCACAAAGGATATTGCAAAGGTAAGTAATATCAACCAAAATAGTTCTAAACGCCACGGAACCGATACTAACAGAAAAAGTCATCTCATGAATCTTAGTTCCATCCCCAAGCGTAAGGATAAACTTATCAACTTGATTCGTTTCTTCTTTTACCTTACTCGCATCCACATTAGGGGATCCTTGGTGAAGATAAGTATTTCGCAAATTATACACCATCTCGCCGCTTAGATATGGCGACTGTTCCAATGGTTCTGAATTTTTTAGAAATGCCCCTATATACTTATCATACCAGCCAATATAACGCTCAGCGACTTGCTTATTCGGAAATTCAGCCATTCCACATACATCTGGAAGCGTTAATGCCAACGATAAAGCAGAAAAATAGCTCTGATTCTTTAACGCATTTCTTATATCATTTACGTAAATATCAATCATAAGCATCCGCTCCCCTTTAATTATTATATGTGGCAGGATCTTCTGCAACTAGCGAAACAGGAACATCTTGCACGCCATATTTCAATAAATCTATCAAATCTTGGAAGTTTTGGTGCAAGATACCCCCTTTTATCTGCAGAAAAGAAGTCCTGTCTTTTTATTATCATTATTGTATTTTTACTATTTTTTACGCTTTTTTACTATTTTATTCAAATATTTACTATTCGTCAAAGTCTTCATATTCTTTGTGAGTAAGTTAAATATAACCGTGGGCATTTCTATTGATTAAGAAATGTCCCCGGTTATATTTAGGTTATTATTCACTTACATGTTCAGCGACACCTGTGGTGGTGCCGTCATTTAGATGTATGATCAGTCTGCCGGTGCCTTTGGCATTCTGGTGCTGGCCCTTTTGCAGATACTCTTCAAGAATTTTTGCGCTTCCTGTGGCAATTTCTCTAGAAGCATGATTCTTTTCAAGCTCCTCTAAACTCAGATCAAAACCGTCTAAAGTATTTCTGAAATGGAATTCCTCAAGTCCCACAGTGAAGATACGCTCCTCATCTATCGGCTCTCCTTCAAAATTGAATTTCAGGAATGTATGTGTTTTCTGGTCATATTCAACTTCAAGTCCTTTTGAAAGCTGATAGAACTCTGTATGTGCACCTTCCAGTGCTTCATCTCTCAGCATCCTGAGGAGTCCGTGCTTAAGCTGTTTTCCTGTCCAATAGGTGGAATAAATCGGCTTGTTGTAAGGATAATTCTCATCGAAATCACCCTTAGTCACAATAGGGCCCAATTCCTCGGTACGGATAGATCCGGAGCCTAAAAGGAAGATATCAAGTCCAAGAGCATCCTTTAAAATATCAGAATAAAGATCCCCAAGCTCTGTCTCCTGTATTCTCGATGGATGAGTAAGCTTCTTTACAAATTTTGTGAGAATCCTGCCGTACTTTTCGTCTGTTACGTTCTTGTAATTCAGTATCAGGTCTTCGATATCCGGATCTCTCGGACAGGTTTTCTCGTTAATCGGAACCGGCCTCCAGGTGTAGCTGTCTATCTTGTTTTCATCGGTATCCACCAGGATGTCAAATCGTCCGATCTGGTCTGTACCTGTTCCTGCCTGAACGATAGGAATTCCGTTAACAACAGCAGGCTCCTCCAGGAAAGTATGAGAATGACCGCCTATGATAACGTCTACTCCCCACGCGGGATCAAGCATTTCTGCCAGCTTTTTGTCCTCATCAAAGCCAATGTGTGTAAGCAGCACTGTGAAGTCAATGTCTATGGCATTGTAGGAATCACAGATTTTTCCGATTTCCTCCGCCGCATCTTCAAGGGTGATGAATGTACCGATGAGCTGATCCGACTTGCACTGCATCAGGGCAACCTCTGTAAGTATTCCTATGAACAGAATCTTCATTCCACCAACTTCCAATACCTTGCAAGGCTCAAAGAGTCTGGCGTAATTGGTCTTGATATGAAGGTTTGCGTTAATTATAGGAAACTCAGCACACTTTTCCAGGAAAAGAAGGTGCGCAACTCCGTAATCAACCTCATGATTTCCCAGTGTAACTATATCTGGTGAAAGCATGTTCATGATCTGTATTGTTGACAATCCATGATACTCAGAGTCAATTACAGAACCTCTGAACATATCTCCGGCGATGCAGTAGAGAACATTCTCCTCCTCATTTCGTACCTTGCTGACATATCCCGACAACAGGGATACTCCTCCCACCAGGTTCTCTTCCACCTGCTCGGCCAGGAAATCACCATGCATGTCGTTTGAATGCAATAGTGTTAACTTCTTCAAATTCTTCATAAATAAAACCTTTCGTTGTCATGGACGGAAACCCAGTTACTGTTCACACCCCTACTATTTCATATTGTTAAAAACGCTGAATTTAAAAATATATTTTTCAAAGGATCCGAGACGCTGTTGTGGACAGCC
>NZ_AUJX01000051.1 GCF_000424445.1 Oribacterium sp. NK2B42 | reverse complement strand
GGTATATTCTCCTCTGATGCAGCTGTTATTCAGGCCGGATTTGAGTATATAAAGGCATATGCTGTAGACTGTCTCTTCACGTGTTTCTTGTTCTGCTTTATCGGTTTCTATAACGGGATGGGATATACCACATTCGTTATGGCTCAGGGTATTATCGGAGCATTTTTAGTCAGAGTACCGGTATCTTTTCTGATGAGCAAGCTGATGCCGGGTTCTCTGTTCCATATCGGCCTTGCCACACCTTGTTCAACAATCGTACAGATACTTCTCTGTTTTGGATGTTTGATATATATGTCACGTAAAAAGATCTGAAACTGATATAAGCATTCTATTATTACAATCCCTAAAAAATAGTTAAAAAATTGGAACAGACATTGTGAGGTGACCCCTCAAAGTAGTATCGATATAATTATTATCTGTTCCATAAGGGAATTATTACTCATTCTGCATGTAGTTCTGCTCTTTTTTCATATATTTTCTTGTCCTGTCGTCTCATGAAAAGCATCCGGGACAGAATAAGAATCAGGCTACTGCCTACAAAAATCTGAATCGGATAAGTAAACAATACGCTTTCAGATATTATCATGCTAAGCATAGTAATGGCTCCTACCGGCGGCATATACATTTTAGAAAAATAAATAATGGTAAGCATTCCACATGTAGCTGCTATGGCTGCAATCGTAAGAGGAAGCCCTAACCTGATAACAAAGATATATCTTGATATCACACCAATTATGGAACAAAGAGTTATCACTGCAACCGTTTTGACCGGTATATTTCTTGTCTTGTTTCCTGGTCTGGAAAACTCAGTAAATGCCACAAGTAACGGAGGAGCTACGATAAATCTATAACCTGTTTTGAATGCTACACCGGCAATTACTGTTACACAAAGGATTCTGATAGCAGTATCTACCATGTCATCTCTTGAACTCAGCATCACAGGAACATATTCCTCATCTGTCCGAATTCCATGAAACAGAAAAAGATTATGGAACAATATTACAAGTGATGTAAGTATAAATGCAGCTATTGGGTACACTATACTTGTAGTCTGCATCATCACCGGCAGCACTATTGCTGATACAAATGGTGCGAATGTGGTTCCCGAAAACATAAATAGCACCTGGGCGATTGAAAATGCCAGAATCACTTCTATATACGTACTAAACGAAACGAATCTAACAATGCAAACTCCCATTATCGCGCAGCCTGTAATCAGGGCTAACATACGCCTTCCGTTTACCTTCCAGCTTCTCTTTTTTGCCACCATATATCCTACTGCTAATGCTGTTATCTCAGGAAATATTATCTCCTTCTCATTTAAAACCTCTGCAGAAAGTGTCATCAAAGCTACTAACAAAACGGTACTTGCGTACGGGATAACTTCCTTAATCTCAATATTTTTCATTACAGTTTTCCTATAACCTTAGAAGAATATTTTTGTTCTAACAATTTGAAGAGGCTGTCGCTTATAGACAATCATCTTAAGCGGCAACCTCCAAGGCATTGAGTTTATGCTTATTATCCGTTTACACGTTTCTTGAGGTAGGCACCTGCTTTGAAACGGGCGGATTTGGACGGTCCGATCTGCATTACAGAACCATCGCGAGGATTTCTTGCTTCTCTTGCTGCTCTTTCAGCAACATCAAATGTACCGAATCCTACGAGCTGGAATTTGTCCCCTCTCTCAAGGGCTTCGGTGATAGTCTCAAATGTGTACTTTACTACGAGCTCTGCATCCTTTTTTGTGATGTCTGCTCTTTTTGCTACTTCTGCAATTAATTCCTGTTTTCCGGAACAGCATTGGTAACGCTTCCGCCTTCAATAGTTCCGATATTCAGTGTAGTGTGATCACTTACAATTGTTCCGTCATCATTTATTATGATCTTCTTATTGTTCCCCGGTGCAACAGTATCCATATGTGCACAGAAAAGGACAGGCTCTGAATCTGCATACTTTCCTCTGCCCTCGGCAAAACCATACAGATTCCCACAGTTACCTCCGATTTTGGTAGCTGTATCATCCTCACAAAGCTGTACCCCCAGCTTTTCGAACTCCGTAATAAGATAATCAGCGACCAACCTCTCGTTAAATGATTCGCCGTCGATTAATGCAAGCTCTATAAATCTGTCTATTACTCTCTTGTCATTCACTTTCATAATTTATTCTCTCAAACTAAAAACCCGTAAAATGTTGAAAAAAAGAAAGCCCTTTTTAAGAGCTTTCTTAGGTTTTTACATTTCACAGATTCATTTTAATCGGACATTGACGTCGACTATTTTGCGTACGATGTCATGAGGAGTAAACCGCCTTTCCCTCAAAGTAAGTTGCCTGAATCCCGGCCTCGTGAATCTGATCCACCGGACATGACAGTACGTCCTTGTCAACGAGCAGAAAATCAGCATATTTACCCTTGGTGATGCTGCCTCTTTCCTTTTCGATAAACATCTGTTTTGCGCAGTTTATGGTCAGACATGTGATTGCCTGCTCGCGGGTAATAAGCTCCTCCGGCCACCAGGGGTTCCCATTCTCACCATGCAATACACCCGTGACTGCGATCTCCATGATTCCGAATGGATCGTCCGGAGAACCGGCGAGTGCCGGAAAGTCGGTATGCGAGCTCACGTTGATGCCGTAATCTAAAAATGATTTGATCGGATAAGACTTGTCTTCCATGCCTTCAGGAACAGCCTCTTTCATCAGTTCCTCCATCCCCGATTTCATATGATGCCAATGCATGCCTGCAACGGCATAGATGTTGTGATCTGCCATGCGCTGCCAGTCCGTAGGATAGACTCCATGCACATGCACGAAGGTATTACGCATCTCATCCTTTCCGCCTTTGACGAACCCGTTGACAGCGCGGTTTACAGCTTTGTTGCCCATGGTATGTACGTGCATGGAAAGGCCTTTTTCGTTGACCTTGCGGGAAATGTCAGCGACCTCATCTTCCTCCCAGTTGACAATGCCCTGGTGTCCGTCAGGATATAACGGCTCCACAAAGCCGGTACCGCCCTCAACCGTGCCGTCCATAAAGAGCTTGAACCAATGCGGCAACACATGTGCAGAAGCGTATTTTCTGGCATCCAGGGCTTTGGCAAGAGTTGTGTCCACATCCATCCAGCTTTCAGCCTCGTAGCTTAAGCCCAATATGAAATCCATGTCACCGTCCTTGTCCATTTGCTGGGCTGCCTGATAGAAATGGTCGTTATAGAAGTAAGAAGACCACCCGTCCATATACATCGTGTAGCCCTCCTTCAGCATCTGCTCCTGGATATTTTTTATTGTCCCTTTTGCCGTGTCAACAGTAAAGAGGTTGTCATTGTCCAGGAAAGAACGCACATAGGTCCCGGCCTGTTCCTTCAGGAAACCGGTGGGGGTTCCGTCGGAGCCCATCACGATCTCTCCGCCTCGCACCTCTGTTTTCAGGACAGTTCCGTCCGGCTTCATGATGCCTGCATTAACGAGGCTAATGGTATTAACCAGACCCTTGTGGCCTTCATCATCCGCAAAGTAAATTGGGATATCGTCACAAATGGCATCCAGCTGTTGACGCGTGGGCATATTGTTTTGGAAAGCGTGATAATTCCAGCCGAATCCGAATACGCTCTTGATTCCATTCTCCCTTGCCTTCTTCACCGCGGCAGGAACGATCTCTGTAAGGAATTTGTTCACATCATCTTCCGCGCTGACGATAGTTCCGACTGCATGCAGGGCAAATCCCATAAAATAATGCGCATGACCGTTGCCGCAGGAAGGCATCACAAGACCCTTACCTGTATGATCAACGACTTTGGTTCTTCCCTCTTCAATAAATGCAGTGGCTCCCTGCCTGTCGCCAACATAAACGTACCTTCCGTCCTTTACTGCAAATGCTTCCGCGATCTGATCATTCTCGGATGTGAATATCTTTCCGAAGACCACAAGGTCAGCGTAGGTTTCTTTGTACATGTTATTCATAACCTCCCTTTCTTGGCATGATATTCGCCGTTTATCTCTGACATACCGATGCAGATCTACTCGACTCCTAAACTGATTATAATGATTTATCAGCAGACCCTTTTGGAAGAACCGTTTCCAAGGCGCTCTGCCCAGGACATCATCAGATCCTCACGTCTTCCGAACAGATCTTTTTTCATTCCGATGGCATCGTCGAAGACCATAGTCTGGCGGTCATCCCCAGAGAACTTCTTCCACTCGTATTTGTTAGTGGATGGGTTTCCCGTTCGGGCGAAGTTTGTCCACATCTCCTTTATGACATGACGGAACTCACAATCCTCGTTGCTGACAGTCTTTCCGCTCCCCATAGGGTCCTTAATGGGAGTATCAAACAGGTACGGTATCTCGGCTGCGTGTATCGCTCCAAGTTCTGCGGTTGTCACCGGCTTTTTCATAAAGTACATGTATGTGTTGCCTCCGCCGGCTGAGTGTCTGATGGCCATATTGGTATTACCGGCGCGGAAGTTTATGTCATTGCAGTATTGCTCCAACCTTTTTTCGTCGCTTTCGTTTGAGAGCGTAGCCA
The DNA here is from genome assembly GCF_000424445.1 of Oribacterium sp. NK2B42. Taxonomy (GTDB): domain Bacteria; phylum Bacillota; class Clostridia; order Lachnospirales; family Lachnospiraceae; genus Oribacterium. The sequence goes on along the minus strand of NZ_AUJX01000051.1, from coordinate 18,572 downwards.
TAAACTCATCATACATGGCCTTCTCCTGCTTGTTAAGCAGCGCGCGGTCCCTCTTCGCGATCCAGCTAAGCGTATTAGCGAAGCCTTCTTCACCGCCCTCGGACGGCACGAAGTATCTGATCTCATCGTGTGTAGACCCAATCATCAGATCGAGCTTTGTTCTCTTCTCGTCTCCCCACATCCCGTACATTGCCATTCGGTCCTCCGGGAGCGTGATGCCATCGAGGAGTGGGAAATTGGCAGTACCGAGAAGGCAGTTCTTGTCAATGACAGCTGCTTTCTGATAGGCATCAACAAGTTGCTCAGTTGTAAGTTCCATAAGCTCGTCCATGGTCTGACAGCCCGTTGCGGTCAGGAAGTTCTGAGTTACATGGATGCCGTGTTCCATGGTGTCGCAGTAGGCGATGTTGGCGCTCTGTGCGATGCATCTCCTGAAGAGTCCTTCGCTTCCATCGATGAGCGGGAGGAATGTGACGCTTGCCGAACCTGCTGACTCGCCGAAAATCGTCACGTTATCCGGATCTCCGCCGAACCCTGCGATGTTTTTCTGTACCCATCTGAGGGCCTCAAGCTGGTCAAGCAGACCGAGGTTGCCTGCCTCCTTGAAGTTCTCTCCGCCGGGAACGCGTTCGAAGTTCATGAAGCCAAGGAAGCCAATACGGTAGTCGATGGACACGAACAGGATGTCGGGGCACTGTTTTGATATGTTGGTAAGGTCGTAGAGTGGTGACGCCTGAGATTCGGCGCAGAACCCGCCGCCGTGGATCCACACCATGACCGGCTTCTTGTTGTCGATGCAGCTTGTATTGCGATATATGTTCAGCACGAGGCAGTCCTCGCCGAATTCAGCCGTTCCCTCAGAGTCATTCAAGGGTCCGATCGGAACGTGGCCGGGCTTTGTCGCGTCGTACACACCGTCATCGTCTGCGGCAGGAAGTGCCTTCTTCCAACGAAGCTTACCCACCGGCTGAGTTGCATAGGGGATGCCCTTCCAGATGATCAGCTCGTCTGTCTCCTTGCCGACGAAGGTACCGTTGTTGCACTTGACCGACTTCGCATCTTCTGATGATTTCACATTTTTATTTTCGTTCGAGTTGCTCATTCCTTCTCCTTTCTATAGATGGAATCTCTCTTCTTTAAAATATTTTTCTGATTTTTTAATATGTCGTTTTTTCTGATTTTTCTTAGTTAGTCAGCTACAAAAGAAGCTACCTGGGATACAGAAATATTATATTGAAAATAACGTGAAAAATCCACAGAAATGTACTTTGCGGAATAATTTTTCTATCGAAAAAAATTTTTATATTAATATATTTTATCTTCCACAAATTCCACCTTCATAGTGGCAATCCTGCCGAATCGTCTTTAACTTTTCCATCAGCATCTGCATCAACATCCCGGAGATCTGAATGGAGGTAATAGGTAACATTACCCTTCTCATCAAACTTTTCTGAAGCCTCCAAATCGATCACCAGGCTATCATCCTTTAATGTATATCTCTTTACATAATGATGCCCGCTGGCATAAATGTAATCTCCTGCGGCAGTAAGGGGATTCGCATTAATTCTATAAAAACCGCTCCAACCCTGAAAGAGTTCGAGCGGTTTTTTTCAATCCTCAAAGACCAGAACATTCTTACCGTGCTGCTTTCCGTAATACATACGCTCGTCAGCAATTTTGATCAAATCTTCAGCTTTTCTGAAGTTTTCCATATATTTGGCAAGACCAATCGTTATGGTTACTGAAATGCGTTTATCAAAGAAAACAACCGGTGAGCTTGCTATGAGCTTTCTCAGGGCTTCAATTTTCTGCTTTGCTGAAGCAACATCATAATCCTTCATCAGGATGACGACTTCTTCGCCTCCCCATCTGCATATGTCACAATCTCTCATTTCATTTTTTATCAATGAGGTGACGTGCCTTAATACCTCATCACCACAGTCATGTCCATAGGTATCATTTATAAGTTTGAAATTATCGATATCACAGAAAGCTACGCAAAAATGCTTTGGCTTTTCACTTTGCATAAGTGCTTCAACCCGCGGGATAAAACCGCGTCTGTTCAAAAGACCTGTAAGGGCATCCTCAGAGGCATCAGCCGACAGTTGTTTATTGGTCATTTCGAGCCCCATCATTTCGATTTCGCTCGAAATGATGTATATCGAGCTGTAAAATACGACGCTGAAAAACATTACAAATGATGAAAAGATCATCATAATGTTTCTTACCGTACCCGGCATCTCATAAACCGGATTCACATTCGAATACCTGATATACAATAATGCATACAGATTAAATATCATCGCCAGAGCCAGGACTATGATCCATCTCCTGATCCCCTTAAAAAGATAGCTGCCAAAATATATGATTATGGGGACGATGGAGAACAGGAAATTATAAGAACCACTTTTCCATCCGATATAATACACCGCTATGGTTGAGTAAATGCTTACCTCTATGATGATGCTCATATAAACCGGCATTATGTGACCGCGCATACACAGAAAAATACAGACAAGGTATATGATCACGCTCAGGATATTAAATAAAGCCAAAGGAAACACACCTGCATACCACGTTATCATCAGCAGTACCACATGTACCAGACACATTATGGCAACAGTAAACAAAAAAGGGTTGTCCACCATGAAATGTAATAATTTACCTATTATTTCCCTGCTTTTCATTCCGAACTGATTTCCTTATCTCAATCTACCGTCTGAACGAGCAATATACGCTTTATATTGTACCATATTTTTGATAAACATTCCAAAATATTAATCCCTTATAACGAGCTCATCCGCATTATTAAACCAGGCTGCAATACCGTCAGAATTGGCAAGTGTCAATGCACCATCATCTCTCTTCTTCCAGTGAAGCTCATGATCAATATAACGATTACCTCCATAGGAGCCTGAACCTATATTCGCGGCCTGATCGAAGCGGTCGGTATATTCATGTTCGTAAAGCTTTGAGCTTCCGTCTGTTAATATCGTAAATATGAACCAGTCATTATCCATGAAACTGAAGCTGTACCCATTCTCCGTCCTGTTCATGGTAAGCTGTTCCACATCATTACTGTACTGCTCTTTAACAGCTATAGTACCGTTACGACTTTCCTCCCGATAGTATTCCTCCTCATACTCTATGAAGAAATCTTCAAAGGGCTTCCTTACATATCGCTCGTATTCGGTGCTTCTGCCGCTGCACCTGACCTCTATATAGTATGGTCCCATACTTTCTGCCGAAAATATATCCTTTTGCTTCTTACCCGGGTGCTGACAGAGAGAAAGATATCGGAAATACAATCCTTCCTTTACGTTTAAATCATCAAAAAAAGCCATATCATATTTTTGGAGATTGATATCTTCGGGAATATTAATGTCTCCGTTTACATGCATCTCCGGTCTGTTTTCCGGATGCCTTATAAAATCCTCCATAAGGTCACAGGCTTCCTGATTCCAGCTGATGGCAGTTTTCTCCTTCTGTTTCAGGAATTCCTTCATGCTATCCGGATCTGCCTCTGTGAGTGCCAGCACCAGTTCTCCGGGAAGCATTCCTATATCCACAGACTTTTCACTATACGCCTTCCCTTTACGGAAAAGATCTGCTTCTTCCTGCAGAGAAACATTAAATCCGGTGAAAACACACTCGGAGCTTTTCTCAGAAAGCTTTAAATGTTCCAGTAGATAAGGCTTTACCTGTTCTGCAAGAAGATACATGTCTCCCTCAAGAAATACTTTCCCGTTTCCAAGCTTAACCTCATACTTCCTCTCCATTTCTCCGTCATTAAAGCTTCCGTCCACAATATCTGTGAGGTAATAGGGACCGCTGGGATATCTCTCGATGTATGCCTCCGCTGAAAGCACCCCCGCACCCGGAATATGTTCATCCAGCCATGCCTGCATTACCTCCCTGCCCTTTTCCTCCATCTCTGTTTTTTCGGTTTCCTCATACTGAGGCCCGTGACAGCTCGAGAATCCGGATAAAATGATTACAGAAAATATCATCGTTATGAAAATGATCAGTTTTTTATTCATTATTTCTCCCATCTCGTAAGTCCGTATTTACATCCGAAGAAATAGCACTTATCGCATTCTATGATGCATTTAACCTCATTGTCTGAAAGTCCGTTTTCCTGTGTCAGAATCGGACCTTCAAGAGGTGTTGTATCAAGCTCATCGGGACTATTCAGGATAATGATTCCTTCCGTTTCTGTAGTGATAAATAGACGTCCGGCAGAATCCAGGAAAAGATCCCGCACCTTCATCCCCGGAATGCCGTCATTCTGATCCCTGTTAGTAGTTATGGTCCATTTACCGGCTGTTTTTTCGGCAATGCTTAAACCACCGTATATCATCTGACCGCTTCCTATGAGTACTTTAGCGTCTGACAGCGGAAGTATCGCATTTATATAGCTGTGGGGAATTCCGTCTTCAACACTAAGGTAACTCCATCCTGCATCCGAAAGTATGCTAATGCCTCCCTTATCCCTTGCAAGGTAGGAGCCGAACCACAGTTCATCACCGACTCTCCTGATGACCTGTACAACATCTTCTGAAAGTCCGGTCTCCTTCGTAATTATTTTATCCACCACCCAGGCGCCGTCCTTACTGCTCAGATGTGCAGCTCCGTTCTGGCTTCCTGCCCAAAGTCCGTCATCATCCGCAAGAAGCGTATTTACACGTCCCTCCGGAATTTCCGGAGAACAGATCCTGTATACTTCATTATATCCCCTGTCAAATGCACTTAACCCGTCTTCATGTCCTACCCAGACAAGCCCGTCCTCTGTCTTTGTTATCATGGCAGAAAATATCATATGTATATCCGGTTCCAGCTTTTTCAAGGTTTCTCCGGTATCACGGTCGATAATGAATACTCCTTCACCCGTGCCTGCCCAAACCTTCTCTCCGTCATCGTATAATGCAGAAATTTCCGTTCCCGCCATCAATACCGATAATGCCTCATCCTTTTCCGCAGCAGGCTTTCTTGTTATGAACTGATAGGCGATACCTGAAGCCGTGAGCAGTCCGAATAATATTACAAGTATCAATATGCTCTTTTTATTCATACAATTCTCCGGTCCTCCACCTTTGTACCGCTTCACACCAGTGATGATAAATATCTTTCACAGTATGCGGCCCTCTTCCATGTACAGGTGTCTGTCTGCAAACTTCAGTGCTTCCGCTTCACTGTGAGTCACAAGAATAGCGGCACACCTTCCTTCACAGAATTCCCTGGTGCATTTGATAATGTTTTCCTTCAGGTCTTTGTCAAGATTTGAAAAAGGCTCATCCAACAGTAAAAGCTCCCTCTCACAGGCAAGTGCTCTTGCGAGAGCCACCCTGCGGGCCTGTCCTCCGGATATCTGGAATGGATACCTCTTAAGTAAATCGCCGATGCCGTAAGCCAGAGCAAAGTCATTAACGATCTTGTCCCTGTGTTTCCTGTCCTTGTGAGGGCAGCCGAATAAAATATTCTCCTCCACCGTCATGTTATTGAACAAAAGACTGTCCTGGAATACCATGGCAACTCCTCTTTTGTGAGGAACTTCCGGAAGCGGAACATTATTTCTTGTGATGGTTCCGGAATCAGCCGTTATGATGCCGGCAATTATCTGGAGAAGTGTTGATTTACCGCACCCGCTCTCTCCCTGTATGGAAATGAGCTCACCATCATCAAGACTCAGGGAAACATTATCCAAAGCCTTCACAGAGGGATATTCTTTTGTTATACCGTTTATTTCAAACATATAGATTCCCCCTTCCATACCATAGGCAGACGCAGCAAACAAAAAAGCCTCTTCCGATTACTCGGACTATCGAATCCCTTTTGTTTTATTCATAATAAAGCATTGTTAATTTGCCAACATATATCTGAAATGATAAGATTCTCATACAGTCACGCCATCCATCACTACTACGTTGGATTCTTTCTTTGAAACCATCTTGAAATATTACACACGGCTCCCATCATCACCAGGCTCACCAGCATCTGCATCAGACAAAATGCCGTCACCTTTTCGGAGGAGCCATAATGAAGATAGTTATATATCTTAACGGACATGGGTTCCCTTCCCGGCATCATAAGCACAAGTGACGTACCTACATCCCCAAGAGCAAGCAGAAAAACCGCTATTCCGGAAATGATAAGCCCGGGCAACATGAGCGGAAGCTGCACTCTCATAAATGCTTTCCCCCTTCGATCCTGCAATAACTCTGCTGCGCTGATCCTGTCCCGGTCTATCCTTAAATAACAGCCGTACTGTATGAGAACAGCAAAGGGGAGATACCGTATGGCAAGACCTGTGGCAGGAAATAATGCTCCGCTTCTTAAAACGTAGAGAGGGGTTGAACTGAAAAGCTTCAAAACTCCTATTCCCGTCAAAACCCCCGGGATACATAAAGGGAGCACAGCTATCATCCAGGCAGCGGCTTTTAATCGCAGGTCATTACTTGAAAGAAGAAGCGCCATTGCCGCTGAGGGCACCGTCAGAATCAGAACGGCAAACATGCCGGAAATACAGGAATTCCAAAGTTCTGAGGAGGCAGAAACAAGATCTCCTCCCAAATCATGAACAGAAGGAATAAATGAGATAAGCGGAAGAATGATCTGAAGTAATGTACAGAAAACAGCCGTTATCCCTGCCGCCTTCAGTCCATTCGAATAAACAGGTTTTATCCCCGTCTCCGCCTTCATTGAAAAAGAAATAATCCTAAGCGGCAGAAGTGAAAGAATGATCACAATCGAAGATGTAAGCATTAGCGGAAATGAAAGATACAAAGAATGTACACTTTGCCCTGCTGCCGAATAATCACTGAATATCTCCATGGAATAAACATTAACCTGAAACAGTGACGGGATGGAATAATCTGTGATGGATAAAACGAAAATGATGGCACCGATGGCCAGAAGCCAGGGGAGCTGTTTTGGGAATATCACCTTAATAAATACCTTGTCTGCATTTTCCAGGACCAAAGCCGCGGACCATTCTTTTTCATTCACCTGATCAAGGGCGATAAGTGCCGCCGCACAGGCAAAGGGAAGGTATACGAAGGTCTCTACCACAACACAGGGAAATACACCGGCCATCCGGTATCTCAAAACCGCCGGAAAGAACCTGCCCAGGAACCTGAGAAGATTCATGTACGAGAGAGCATAAATATATGGCGGTACCGGCGCCAGAATAAGAAAATACCAGCGCAGCAGCGACCGCCTGTTTAATTCCGTATAAATCCACAGTGACGCAAAAACCGCAATTAAAAGACAGATTGCCACAGTAAAAAATGCTATCACAAAGGAATTGATCATCAGTCCCGCCCTGCGTGCATTCAGAGAGACTGCTCCCTCACCTCTTCCCGAACTAAAAAGGAAAATCACGGGAAGAAAGGTAAGCAGCATATACACAAGGCATACTGTTAGTGTTTTACTGTACTGAGAATATTTCCTGCATGTCATTGCTTGCTGTCTCCAGCATATCATATACTTCCACAAGGTTTACATTCATACCCTTGACCTTAAGACCTTCTACATCCGCATCCGGCCTTATGGAAAGGTCAAAGAAGCCCATATCGATAAGCTCTTTCTCCATATCGAGAGATATAATGTAGTCTATGAATATCTTTGCGTTCTCTTCATTGGGAGCGCCCTTAATAATAGCTGCAGTGTTTGGAGTGATAAGGTTGCCGATGCCACCCTCCTCCTGATCGGTGAAGCACATTTCAACATTTGCACCGTCTTCCAGAGCCTCTTTTGCATCATCGGTATCGGTATAACCTATCTTTACCTGACCGGAAGCTGCCATATCCTTGGTGACTGAATTTCCGTCCACCACCTGCACTCCGCTGTCCTTAAGCTTCTGAAAGAACTCCTTTCCCTTTTCTGCACCGAGAGCCGCATAAATAGCTGCAGCCTGTGTTCTGGTGGTACCGAACATGGGATATGCAATCGCTATCTGGTCTCCCTCGTACTTTCCGCTTGTAAGATCAAATATAGACTTCGGATAATCCTTCTCTTCAAGAAGGTCTTTGTTTACAAGCAGAGTTCTGGCTCTTCCGCCAAAGGCAGTCCAGTATCCGTCCTTATCCTTATAGGCATCCGGAATATCAGCTGACACAGGTGAAACGTACGGTGCCAATGCTCCCTGCTTCTGCAGCTCAATAGTTTGGGCGAATTCATTGTTCCAAAAAACATCACATAAAGGATGCTCCATTTCCGTGAGTATCTTGTTTGTAAGTCCTGTGGTCTTATTTGCTTCCAGATCGTATACAGGGTTCACCTTGATACCGGTGGCTTCCTCAAATTCCTTGAAGATTTTTTCTGAATGCACCTGATCCACGGCGGTGTAGATATTCACTTCGCCTGAACCCTTTGGAGGTTCTGTTTCGGGTTTTTCTGCAGAATCTTTTGCTGCTTCTGTTTTAGGATTCTCTGCAGACTCCTCTGCTGCTTCTGTTTCTGACTTTTCCTTTGAACCCTTTGGGACTTCTGTTTCAGTCTTTGAAGCCTCTGTCCCGGCTTTTGCCGCTTCGGTTTTTACTGCTTCGGTCTCGGTTTTTGCTGTTGTGCCGCCGCAGCCCGTCAGCAGCACAGCAAGCATTCCTGCAGCAAACATTCCTCTGATTCCGATTCTTTTCAATTTTCCTTCCTCCCCTATTAACGGTGCTTTTGTAAGCTTTAATCTACATACAGATGCAGATCTAATTGGCTCATCTATAGATGCATGTTTTTGGCCATTGTTTCTGATATACGGCATACACTTGAAGATATTCCGGCTCCTATGTGCATCAACCCATTGGTTTATGGGAACTCCGGCCCTTTAGTTTCACTTTGTCAAAGGACCGGCATCAATGTCAATTCATTCCGCAGTAGTCCAATCGTTCCAATACCGTTTGTGTATCCGTTTCGATAAGTGGTTCCGGAGAATTCCTTAGTTCATTTCTTGTTGCCGCAGTTTTCATGACAAGCCCCGGAGTTCTAAGCATCTGAAATACCTTCGCTGCATCTTCATTCCTGATTTTTTCACCGTTAATCGGGTTTGATCCGGGTTTTATGAATTGCTCTGCACGATCAGTCAAATCTTTGGCAAGCATCTCCGAATCTCTTTCAAAGACTGCGACAAATTTCTCCGGATCATTCTGTATCTCTTCCAGCTTGTCCATTACCATCTGATAGGCTACGGGAACCAGTGCCTGTCGCATTTCATAGATACGCTTTTCCTGTGCACCGATTAGTTCCAGATACTTGCTTCCCTCCGTTACAAAAAGGAAATTTATTTCTTTTGTGCAGGTGTTTGCAAGACAGATCTCACCGGATTCTTCAAAGGTCACGAAATAGGTCCACCCACTTATCTCGGTAGTCTCATCGTATACCTTTGCAATTTCGCGAAGGTCGTCAATGCTCAGCCAAGCTCCTGTGGAGATATCATGCCACGGACCGGCCACGGAGCTTACACTCTCCACTGCTTCCCTTAATGATTTATATCCTTCCATACTGTCCTCTCTTTTCCGGATACGTCAGCCGATTGAAATTCTGCTTTGATGGGAACACCGGCCATAAGAATTCGTTTCGCGAAGGCTGGTGCTATATGACAAGTCCCTTTTGGGACCTGCCACGTACATCTACGGTTGAAGCTACATTTCAGGTTTTCGTAGAAAACCCGATACAAACTCCCAGATCCTGTCAAAGTGGTTTCTGCGCATTTCTTCTTATTGCATCTCTTTGATCCTGGATTTTCTTTTCAGCAGCAGCCTTTTCCAGTTGTTTTTTCCTGTCGGCAAGATTCTGCAGCATTTTGTCATTATGCTCCTTATTGAGATCTCGATCGTATTTGTCCATCTCTCCTCTGACCTTGTCGTATATATCCTTAGAAGCATTTGTTGTTGCATCGGCTACTGCATTTACCGCCTTTTCAGCCTTCTTGTTCTGTGCCTCTACGCTCATCCTCATGTTTTGAAGCGATTGCTCCTTGTCTATGGACATACCATTCTTGCGGGCATTATCAATATACTGGGTATCATTTTTATATGTCTCTTTTGTGTGATTACTCTGAGCTTCTTTGACCTTATTACCAATCTTGTCAATACCGCCTTTGACACCTCCGTCAAATGCTGCAGAACCAACTCCGTCACTCCAGTCCTTTCCTTCCTCAAGGTTGGACCAGACCTTCTTGGCAGCATCACCTGTTGCTCCGCCGGTAATCTCCCAACCGGAATTACCCATCTTATCGGTCACATAGTCAACAGTTCCGTTAAATGCTGCTTTCTGCAATCCATCGTTCCAGTCCTTTCCCTCCTCAAGATTCTTCCAAACCTGTTTTGATACTTCTCCTCCGACTTTTCCGACGACAGGCGCACCCCATTTCCAATCGCCCATACCTCCTGCAGCTGTGTCAATCAACGTTTCTACAGAAGTCGAAAGGAAAGCCATCTTCATGCCTTCTTTGCCTTTTCCATCTGCGTAAGCTTGACTCATATTGGATGCATATTTCTTTGTAATATCGTATATTTTCTTGATCTTAGTATTACCGGTTATATAGGAAAGACCTGTCAGACTGTAGTCCGCCACCTTCTCGGTAACCTCTGCAGTCTTTGTCATCTTATCCCAGAAATCACCATCGGCTTTGAATTTTTCCGCATCCTTCCAAGCTTTTCCTATAGCCTTCTCCATGGCCTTCTTGATGGATTCTTTATTATCAAGCTCACCACCGTACTTCTGCCACATCTTGAAGAGCTGCTCGGCTTCCTTTGCTTCCTTTGCCTGCTGAGCCTCCCATTTCCATTTATCCTCAAGATACTGCATTCCGTCACGTGACAGCTTGGAATTTTCTATACGCTGCTTTTTCAGCCATTCGTCAAGACCCCTGTTGGCATCCTGGTAATACTGCGTATTGGAGGTGGCATTATCATAGCTTATAAGCAGATCTTCAAGGTCATAATAATCACCCTTCTCACTTATATACCTTGGGTTACCATTTTCGTCATAACCTACGAGGCCATAATTCTCCCGCTTACCCGTTATAGGATTCACAAAGCTTACATCGCCTTCATCATTGAGACTCCATTCCTTTGGTCTTTCAGGGAAGTCATATGGATTCTGAGGCGGTGCAGGCGGAACCGGCTGTGGCGGTATATAATCTATAATCGGAGGCATCGGCGGAACAATCGGCCAGCCAAGCAGGATCGCAATGTCCCAGAAGAACGGTGGAATAAAAGAACTTCCGAGGGACTTGGGGAATCCGTTATTACGCATCAGACCGCCTAAGGTTCTGCCGGATTCCGACCAGCCGTTGTCATCCGCAAATGCGGTAATGCAGTTAAAAAGCATTGCTCCACAGGCCACAAGGATCATCATTGGAATCATATTCATGACCTGTTTGCTGCCTCCGCCTCCCAGAATGAAGATTGCGGCAACAAGTCCTGCACTTACAAGGAACCGGAAATAGAAGTTATAGTTAAACAAAAACCATAGAACGACATTGATAGCCGAGTACATGAACAGACCTACGGCCATATAATACATGATGAGCATGCCTTCGGAGAACAAAGGCACCTTCGTTTTACTGCCGTTATGGAGTCTGCCGTCTGCCGAACGCAAACGGAAGAACAGCTGACCTATATCACTTTGACCACCCTGTCCGAAAGAAAAATATAAAAGAACCGCAAACACAGGCACTGCAAAGGGATTTCTGATTATAAATCCGAAAATCACAGCACAGCACAGTCCTAAACGCATATAAACATTGTTGGAAAGATTTGAGAGATCTATATAACCGTTGGTAGTGGCCAAAACCTTAGCATTTTTCGCCATTTTCTGACTGTCGAACATGGCCTGGTTGTTTGGCATACCTTGGTTGTTTGACATGCTCTGGTTGTACGACATACCCTGATTGTTCGGCATACCCTGATTGTTTGGCATGCCCTGGTTGTTTGGCATGCTCTGGTTGTACGGCATACCCTGATTGTTTGGCATACTCTGATTGTTTGGCATGCTCTGGTTGTACGGCATACCCTGGTTGTTTGGCATACCTGTTCCGGAACCTGAATTTGTCTTGTTTGCAGTCGGACGAGGCAACACGCCCAATGCTTTCTCATAGTGATCCCTCATGGGTCTGGCACTTGCGAAATCACCGGTTATGGCTTTGGAACCACCCTGTTTATTCCTCATGAGAAGTCTCGGGAACAGGAGCCCCAGTGCAAATGTTAATGGCGCAACAAGATTGCCGGTCAGCGAAAAGCCGGCAGTTTCAAACGGTGTAACTCCCTTATAGGCTGACCCTGAATATACTCCGCCTCCGATAAGGTAGGGTATAAAAGAAAGTCTTCCCCACGAACCTCTTCCGGCCCACATGGTATCATTGATAACCGACCAGAAATAAACATTGAAAACAGTGGCAGCTATCGTAACGACTACCATCATAACCACCATTGTAGGCAGATTTTTGAAAAATCCCGTTATCCTCTGCTTTATTTCTGCCATGATCAAAGCCATATATGATCTGGGAGCTTTAGGATCGGCACAGTACTGCCGGAATGTAGGTTCCTGATATCTTAGCTTGTCATTATCAGGCTGTTGGTTCTTCGTTCCAGAACTGCCATTTTTATTTGGCTGTCGGTTCTGATAACCCGGACCTCCGTTATTTGGCTGCCGGTTTTGAAATCCCGGGCCTCCGTTATTTGGCTGCCGGTTTTGAAATCCCGGGCCTCCGTTATTTGGCTGTCGGTTCTGATAATCCGGCGCTCCATTGTTATTAGCTTGTCCGTTTTGATATCCGGGATTATTATTGTTTTGTCCGCCCTGATATCCTGAGCCATTATTATTGTTTTGCCAGTTCTGATATCCGGGATTTATATTATTGTTTTGTCCGTTCTGATACCTGGGATCATTATTTTGTCCGCCCTGATATCCGGGACCGGAATTATTGTTTTGTTGGTTCTGAAACATTTTATCCCCTCCGGCTTGAACATATTACGAAAGATACCGTGTATAGTTATCTGTTTACAGGAGCTCCGCAACCCGGACAGAACTTTGAATTCTGACCCAGCTTGTATCCGCACTGTATGCAGAACTGTCTCTTTCCGGCCTGTGGCATGATCCGTGGCTGCTCCTCAGACTGAGGGTTCACATTAGGCTGAGGCATACCCTGTGGAGGTACATTTGACTGTCCCATGCCCTGTGATTGCTCATAAGCCTGAGGCTGTCCGTTATACTGCGGCATTCCCCGTGGAGGTACATTTGACTGTCCCATGCCTTGTGATTGCTCATAAGCCTGAGGCTGTCCGTTATACTGCGGCATTCCCTGTGGAGGTACATTTGACTGTCCCGTGCCCTGTACCTGCATATTTGACTGAGACATGCCCCGGGGCTGTCCTATGCCTTGTGGCTGCATATTGGGCTGCAGCTCGCTCTGAGGTACCGGCTGTGGCTTCGTGTCATTTTCCAGTTCCTGCTTCAGGCGCATTACTTCCTGATCGTATGCATTCCCCTCAAGAGGGATAAACAGCCATCTGACGAAATATTCATATCCCGAGGATATCCCGATAGCACCTTCTGAAGATACTACATAAAACTGCCCTTCTTTCAGACTGCCTTCCTCTTCTTCATCTGACAATGCAAATGCAAACAGATCTCTTGCATTAAAAAAATTGTCCTCTGTTCCTGTCAGTCTCCATGCGAGACATACCGGCATTGCATCTCCCAAAGCACTCATAAGATTCTTATAATGTTTCATATTCCCCGCTCCATTTATTGCTTGTCTTTTTAAAACACATTACCTGCTTTTTAAAATATTACCCACTCATGAATTTGGCTCTTAATACTGTATAAAACGCCTCTCAAAAAACATTAACTTCTTTTATATTATAATATATAGAAAATATTTCCACAATTAAAAAGGTACACATCTGAACCTGCATTGTCAGCTTCAAATGTGTACCTCAACAGACCAAAGCCACTTAAGTCTTCGTTATAATATCGTTAAGGAAACTGCAGAATCGATTCAGGGTATGATCGCTTGGATTATTATAATAATTGCATTGCAGCTCATACACCGCCTCTTTATTGTCTATTATTCTTTTTCCCGAGATTCCGGTATCTTTTTTTCTTATTTTGAAATGCTTCTTATAATCTTCAAAAAACAATTCATTATAACGATAGCTGTTCAGATATTTATGCGCGGTGACTCCTCTGAGAAAAACACAATCATTTATATTTTTGAATTTTTCAGGATTATTCTTCTTGAATTCCCAGGAGTTCATCTGAAAATCCATAATGCTATCGTTCAAATCATTCCTTTTACTTTGGTCACTGTCTCCAAAAGACTTAGACACTCTGTCACATATATCGATTATAACCTTTTCCCGTATATTTCTTTTATCTACCAGATATTCAAATTTATACGGATAATAAGTATTGATATACTTTTTCAGACTAATGTTCCATTCCCCTGCTATCTCCTTGTAGCTTTCAGCCGATGCAACACCCAGATCACATTTATCCGTAAATATGACAGACTTCTCCTGCTCCGCCTTGTCGATCATATAAAAATCTTCCGTCTCAAAGTAAATTGCGATTTCAGGTATAGAAGGAGTTATAAGAAATGCATTAATAAATGCAACATCCATATAGTCAGCATTAACACAATAAACAGCATCAAATCCCAGATACCTGTTTATTGCCTTATCGACAGTTGTTTCGCGCCAGTCATAGGGTTGGAAAGTCAAAAATCTCATGTTGAAACCTGAAAGAAGAACAATGTTTACAGCTTTAATATCGATTAAAACAGCAGGTTTTATAAATGCGATTTAGTCTGATCTGTCCCCATCGTGCATTTATTTCAAAAAAACAACAAATAAAACAGGTTCAAACGAAAAAGTCTGACCCTGTATCTGCTTATAAACCCATATGAGTCTCTAGAGAAAAATAATATATACCACGGTCAAAGGCTCCAGTATCTATGCGCTTCAGATACTAGAGCCTTTGCCTTTCGTGTGGTCTTCTCATAAATAACCTCACATTCTATATATTTTATGTACAAAGAAGATACGATACTCCGAAATCAAATCAACACTCAAAAATTTAAACTCAATTCACATTTCCAACTATTGAACAATTATGAGTATCTCAAATCTTCTTGTAAAGGAATAATATCATGTGAAATATTTTCCGTCAATTATATTTTTGCAGAATTTATTTTTATTTTATAATGTTTAAATTCATCTTTATATTTGTTATTTTTAATCGGCATCCTTTCTTATGTGTCACTAAAAACCTATTAATTCTCAAACCTGATGTAGATTAATCGATGAGTCTGTGCAATACTATACTGACATATAAACGATTCAAAATTTATCTGATCGATTGATATCATTCTCAGATGAAATATGAAAAAACCGAGTTTATAGAGCCAAATGTATCAGCATCTGTCATTCAGAAATAAACCAAATACTTGAGTTATGTTATTAGAAGGAAATAATATGGACAATTTAAAGATTTTCATCAAGAAAGAAATAGTACTTGTTATTTCAATGATACTGGCTGCAGTATCATGTTTTTTTGTCAGTCCCGACAGCCTTTACTTTGGCTATATTGATTACAGAACACTGGTTATCCTTCTATCCCTGATGATAACCATGGCAGGGTTTCAGAAACAGAATGTATTCAAACAAATAGGTGAATTCCTTGTAAATAAGATGAACTCTTCTAGAGGCGTGATCATCATCTTTGTGGCACTCTGCTTTATTTCCAGCATGTTCATCACAAATGACGTTGCTTTGCTGACTTTTGTGCCATTTTCAATTATCACATTAACAATTGCCGACAGAAAAGATCTGTTTATCAATGCCATCGTGCTTGAAACCATTGCCGCAAACCTGGGAAGTATGCTCACACCCCTTGGAAACCCGCAAAATCTGTATTTATATTCATTATCAAATATGACCATAGGCGAGTTTATCATGCTAATGCTTCCGTACAGCATAGCAGCCTCCATCGTACTCTTTGTTTTTTGCATTATCTGTATCGATCAAAAAGCCATTGCCCTGACAGAAAAAACAACGTATTCCAGAACCGCACATGACAGGAACCTTATACTCATGTATTCTGTTTCCTTTTTATTGTCTATACTTGTTGTAGCTCATGTTGTTCCCTATCAGGCAGGTCTCTTGATTATTTTAGCTTTTGTTCTTATATTTGACCGCGAAATAATTATTAAGCCTGACTATTCTCTGATCCTGACATTTGTTTTTCTTTTTATATTTATAGGAAACATCAAGAGGATACCTGCTTTAAACGATATGCTGCATGCCATTGTGAACTCACACGAAATCAGTACTTCAATCATATTAAGTCAGTTCATCAGCAATGTACCCGCAGCGATATTATGTTCAGGTTTTACCTCTGACATTTCGAAGCTTATCATCGGAACCAATGTCGGCGGCCTTGGGACGCTCATTGCCTCCATGGCAAGCCTTATCTCGTTTAAGCAATATGTCAAAACAAAGAACGCTGATACGAAAAAATACATCACCGTTTTTACCGTATATAATATAGTATTTTTACTGGTAATGATCGCTATAGTACTCTTATTTCATTAATACCTACAATTACTAATCGTAGAAGTTACGCGAACTTTGAATAACTCAGAATAATCCGTATATAGTCTTTTTATCAAAAGAACCGCTCTAATCCGGTATCACATTTTAAAATTGATACCGGATCAGAGCGGTTTAATATAAGTCTGCCCCTCAATCAGCTCGGAAAACCCTCAAGAACTTTGGAGCCAATTAGATCTGCATCTGTATGTCAGAGATAAACGGCGAAAAACATGCGTTTATAGAGGAGACCTTATTAGAATTAAGAATTAGCTATATTTAATTATCAACTCGATTTTTTCTTCGATCATGCGCCATATAATACTTCTTTTTTTCTTCACGCATTTTTCCCTCTATCACTTCTAACAGTTCATCCAATCCTATCTGCTTCATATCAAAAAAACCGTAGCCGATTGAAACAGATACTTCGTAAGGACGCTTACTGAATTTGTTTGCATATTCAAGGTTTTTATTGATGTTTTCGATACATTTATCAGCAACATCGGACTCCGAAGTGTTTAATAAAATGATAAATTCATCACCGGAATAACGTATGATACTTCCGGCAGAACCTACACCGGTACGTACAGCATCAGCCACCATCAGCAAAGCATTATCCCCTTCAGAATGCCCATATTTGTCATTTATATGTTTAAACCCATTGATGTCCATCATCATAAAGCAAAAGCTTCCAAGCTTTTCAAAACAATGACTAAATCGGTCTAAATAATATCTGTTATATAACCCGGTAAGTTTATCTATACATATATTTTCATTCTGCAGGGAAATAAACATCAGGACAACACTTACGGCGCAGCCTGTCCATGCTATGGATATTTCGGTAATGAATAATTGCAACACCAGTGAAATAAAAATAGGGAAAAAGAATTGAAATACAGGAAAAAAAGTCTTCAATCCTGAAAGCTTATGTCCTCTGACGTACACCAGAACACCAATCAAAAAGAAAAATATGGCATAACCGATATAAAGCCAGAAATATTGACCTCTGTAATATTTACATGTTGAATCAACAGTGAAGATAACAGGAATAAATATGTTTATTATAAGCCCTGCCAACCCCACAAGCGATATATAGTTGATCAAAGATTGAAGTAACTTTGAGGTGTTTGTTTTGTGAACCATATGCTGTTCAATGATCAGCACCCATAAAGGTGCTATTAATATCATAGAAAAATACAGCCAGAAATAACTCATGTAAGCGATAATCCTATAGTCCATGATTTCATATACACTTAAAGTATTAACTATAGCATCAATAATGCAGGATATTGTAATAACAACAGACAGCCAAAAAAGATACCTATTGCAGCGATTTCTACTACTGCCATGGTATCTGCTGGCTAATACACCTATCATGAGCATTACACCCAGAAGATCTACGATATAAACTTCTTGAATATTTTTAATACCCATACATTCAAATAACCACAAACTGAAGACTTATCGTTAAGTGGAGGCTAAAGTAAATAAAAATCCGGATCATAAAATAATCCATTTCTTACATTTACCTAAAATTATTATCGACAAATAATATTTTTATATAATTACGATAAACAAAAGAGAAAAATAATAAACCAATCAGAAGCAAATAGAAATATAAAAGAATATCCGGAGGATAAAATAAAGATCCGGACGGTATAATTTATCAATCCACGCCTGGCAAGCCGCCTGAATAAAAAGCAGAAATAATTCCAGAGATGAATTTGCTATACTAAAAAAACAGGGCTTCTACCTGAAGCAATCGACGGGACTCCGATAAGGGGATGAATTTGCTATATTAAAAAAACAGGGCTTCCCCCTGTTTTACAAAGCCGGGATTCGGACTCGAACCGAAGACCTACTGATTACAAATCAGTTGCTCTACCAACTGAGCTATACCGGCATAACTCCTCCAGTTGGACTTGAACCAACGACACCGCGGTTAACAGCCGCGTGCTCTACCGACTGAGCTATGAAGGAATA
>NZ_AUJX01000050.1 GCF_000424445.1 Oribacterium sp. NK2B42 | reverse complement strand
TAAACCTTGTTTGTATTCCAATCGCAGGTACGCCAAGATCGTTGTCCGCGACCTTTGTCGTAGTAGGGAGCTTTTTTTCCACAAATGCCACATCGGCATTGTTCTCCCTTAGTGGGGTGAACCATAATTGCAAACGAGCCATCAGGTAAGATTTTCATATCATCGATGGCGGTATGCTTGACATTAATAACAGCTTTCAGTATCTTTTTGGTGAGCATACATTTACCTCTCTGTACTATAGATTTTTTCCGCAAAAAAAATCGTACAGGAAAATGTATGCTTTTTCAATATTTACAAGGGTTATAGCGTTTTATATACCCACACAAACTAACGAAGAGCCATTTATTTTGATTTATTATCTCCGGAAGATGATGAAGTATTTGTCGATGTAGGTGGGTATGATGGGATGAACTCTTTTTATTTTTTTAATTGGTGTGGTAATAAAAGAAATGCAAAAGCATATATATTTGAACCCAACAATGATATGAATGAGAGGATAAGCAATAAAGTACAACCTGGAATGAATTATACAATAGTTCAGTATGGTGCTTGGGATAAAAGGACAAAATTGTCATTTATGAAAAAATCAAAGGCGAATGGTTCTTGCATTATTGAAAATGATGATACATTGGATACGATAGAAGTAATCGATTTAGATAGCTATTTTGAAAGTGAAGGCGTAGTTCCAACATATATCAAAATGGATATTGAAGGAGCTGAGCATAAAGCATTGGAAGGAGCAAAAAAGATTATTTCTAATAATAAACCTAGGTTGGCAATATCTATCTATCACAAGCAAGAGGATTTATGGGACTTGCCAAAGCTTATACTGGATATACGTCCGGATTATAAGTTTTATATTAGACATTACACGATGGGATTTGCGGATACAGTTTTATATGCGGTTTAATTAAACGGTGAATTTTATGGCACACATAATCCTAAAATTCGATGATCTATCACAAGAAACATTAGAAAGCTTTAAAAAAATTCATGAAATCTGCAAAAAGTACTGTGCACTTTCGAGTTTTGGGCTGATAGGAAGCAGTCTGTCAGATCCCGATAAAGAGTACGTTGCAGATTTGAAAGAATTTGAAAAATCCGGAGTAGAGATCTGGAACCATGGTTATCATCATACAGATGAAGAATTTTCGGTATGTACTTATCAGCAGCAAAAGGAGTCTATAGGTAATACGCAGGAACTTATGATGAAATATTTAGGTAATCCTGCTTCTACATTTGGTTCTCCTCATAACAACAGTACAGAACTGACAATTAGTGTTTTAGGAGAACATTTTCCTAAAATAAGAAACTATTTATTTATGGCAGATGCATCAGGAAGAACTGATTCCAGACAACTTCTGATGCGATGTAACTATGAAATAAAAACAGGTCTTATTGATTTGGACTTCTTTTCAAAAGAATATAATAGGATAAAAAAATATCCCTTCTTTATTATGCAGGGACATCCGAGCTTTTGGACGGAGGATGATTTTAAAAGATTTGAAGAGATTCTGAGAATACTTGTTGATGACGGTAATTCTTTTGTTACACCAAAGAGTCTACGTGATTATGAAATCAAAGAATATCGAGAGGATATATTAGAAAAAGAAATCGATAACATCAAAAGATTTTTTGAACTACATAATAGTATCTATTATTATGGTGCAGGTGAAATAGGCAGAGAGGTATATCGCTATTTTGATAAGCGAGGATATAAGCCAACAGGATTTGTGGTATCTGATGGTCATAAATCTGTTTCGGATGTTTGTGGTGTTCCGGTTTATGAGTTGAGTGAGATATTTAAGTATAAAACAAAAATCGGAATAATTCCGACTATACTTGGTAAAACCCATGGGGCAGTGCTCAATAATCCAATGTTAGTCGGATTTGATATCTGGATGACGGAAAACGTAAGCATTTATGATGAAATAATAGATTATATCAGGTTTGAACTATCTTTATAAAATGGATTTGGGGTAATGAAAAAAGTTTCGGTAATTGTTCCCGTATTTAATAATGAACGCACGCTACAAAAATGTGTTGATACTATTATTCAACAGACTATGGATGAAATAGAAATTATCTTGGTTGATGATGGTTCAACAGATGGTTCTCCATTATTGTGTGATGAAATTTCAAATCTTCATGACAACATTAAAGTCATACATAAAGAAAACGGTGGTCTTGTGTCAGCTAGAAAGTCAGGATTGAAAGAAGCCACCGGAGAATACGTAGGATATGTGGATAGCGATGATTGGATTGAACCTCAAATGTATGAAAGACTATACGGCATTGCGCAAAATCATGATGTAGATATGGTTTCATCGGGATACATTTTCGAGGGTAACTATCAATCATATGAATATGATACTGTTGATGAAGGCGAGTATAGAGGAATCGGATTAAAAGAGCTTAGAGAAAAAACTATTTATAATATGCAAGTGCAAGATTTAGGATTGCGAGGATCTTTGTGTTGCAAGTTATTTAGAAGAGAGAATCTTAAAAAAGCACAATTATCCATTCCTGACACAATATCTTATTCAGAGGATAAGGCATGTGTGCTGATGTTTATGTTGAATTGCGAAAGTGTCTATGTTGTAAAGGACTGTTTTTATCACTACGTGTTAAATAAAGAATCCATGACAATGGAGCCTAAAAAGGATTATCTTGTAAAGATAAATGAGGTGTACAAATATTTCAGCTCTTTATATGATCATCCGAACTTTTCTGATGATATGCGTATTCAGGCAGAGCTTTATATAACACAGCAGTTGATAAAAGGAATAAATTCCAGAATGGGATTCTTATTAAAGAATTTGTTATGGATTGATTCAGACTGGATGTATAAAATACCTGAGGGTTCCGGAATCCTTTTGTTCGGTTCGGGGGCATTGGTTGAAACCTATAGCAGACAGGTGAAAAATAGCAAAAGGTTGAAATTGATTGGAATATTGGACGATGTTCATGACGTGCCTGATTGCAGTTATGATTACATAGTTATTACGTATAAATATGTTCCTAAAGTTGAAGAGATACGTAATAGCTTGATAGATAAGGGAATCCCAAAGGATAGAATACGCTGGTTTGAACAAAAGGAAATATTCTGGAAATATGCAAAGGATGCCGGGTTATATTGATTCCTGCCATAAAGCTGTTATGAATAAATTGATTAGAATAACAAAAGAAAACATAAACAAAATATCATCCGGCACAATATATCTTCTATCCTTTTCAGATAATTATGTAAATGACATGATAGATGAATTTGGCCGAAATGTCGTAGAGAGTATTAATTGTTACATTGATTTTTCTCATAAAGGAACAGACAAAGATATAAACGGAAAAATCATTAATTGCATTGATATTGATAATGTTACTTTGTTATCACAGGATGCAGACTACATTATTGTTGATGATTACTACTGGGAAATATACGAGAAGTATGTCCAGAAACTTGTCATAGATAAAGACATTTACTTTTTTGCCAATAGAGAGACATCGTATGATCTTGACTACAGGCAACGATATGAAAATGTACCGCTTAAAAATATTATCCTCTTCAGAAGCGGACCTCATGCCTCGGCATATATAAAGGGTACTGATTTTTCTGATAATGCCAGAGCAGTTTTTGAGTATATGCTATCCGTCGGATTGAACGAGAAGTATGAGCTTGTTTGGTTGGTGAAAAACCCTGATGAGTTTAAACATATTGAAGACAACTATCCTGGTGTGAGGTTTTTGTCTTTTGACTGGTCTGTATCTGATGTTCCCCAAAACAGAGATGCTTATTACGAAGCATTATGCCTTTCAAAATACATTTTCTTTACCGATGCATACGGTTTTTGCAGAAATGCGAGAAAAGATCAGATAAGGATTCAGTTGTGGCATGGTTGCGGTTTTAAGACCAGAGTAAATTTCGTAAGATGTGAAGACAGATATGAATACATGCCGGTCATCAGTCCGGTTTATGCAGAAATCCATAAGAAAATATATGGATTGCGCGATGATCAAATTTTGATAACTGGATATCCTAAAGAAGACACTATTTTTCATCCGCGTAATGATTGGAAGGAGCTTTTGGGTATAAAAGAAGCTCGTAAGTATATATTCTGGCTGCCTACATTCCGGAAAACAGATGTAAACAATCTCGCGGAAGTGGATATGTATCAACTTTCCGGTGAAACAGGACTTCCAATAGCTAAAAACATAAACGACTTAAGCAAACTTGATGAATGTTTGCGTGCTCAGGACATGTTTTTGGTTTTAAAGCTTCATCCATTTCAGGATCGTTCCCTGATCAATATCCCGGATTGCTCTAACATTGTTTTTATAGACAATGAAAGTCTGGTAAATAATGATATCCAGATAAATGAAATACTCGGGTTTGCAGATGCTCTGATATCAGATTATTCATCAGTAGCAGTTGACTACCTTTTGCTTGACAGACCGATTGCCTTTTTGATTGATGACATCCAGGAGTATGAAAATAAAAGGGGATTTGTATTTGAACCTATCAGGGAATGGCTTCCGGGTGTTGAGATAAAAACATTTTCAGAACTTTATGACTTTATAGTTGAAATAAGTAAAGATATTGATAGTTCCATGGAGAAGCGAAGAAGTATATCAAAACAGATGCATTCTTTTAAAGATGACCAAAGTTGTAAAAGGTTGATTGAAGCACTCGGGATTGTTGTATGAGAAGATACGGTAAGAAGTTTCACATCCGTTGATCCTCCATAATCCTAACAAACTCCTCCGGCGTATATACTTTCACCGGCGATTCCGAAAAGTGTTCCGTATTTCTTGTAATGATACATTCAACACCTGACCGTAAAGCTGTTTCTATCATGATCGCATCCTCGTAGTCATTGTTTGGAAATGATAGAGCATTTTTGCAATCTGCCTCAGTTGTATCCAGTACTTCGAAAAGTGAGAAGAGTTTAATAAGAATCTGACGGGCTTTGTCGTCAACATTTTCCTCACCTTTAAATTGTTTTTTTGCAAAAAAATGGATGTCGGCGGACTCTTTTGCAGTGATGCATCCGGAATGCTCTTTTCTTGCTACTGATAGAAAGATTTCTTTGCCGGATACGCACCAAGGCTCCCGGTTTTGAAGTACGTCAATTATGATATTTGTATCCAACAGGACTCTCATATCTCGTTTGTCCTTTCGTTAAGAGCTTCTTCAAGTGTAGTAGTTTGCGGAAGTGACCCGAAAAGTGACTCTGCAACACTAACTCTGTCCTGGAAAGGACTTGTTAACTTAGCAATCACTTTTCCATATTGGGTGATAAGGACATCTTCGGTTGAAGCAAGTGTTAGATATTTGCTTAGATTTGTTTTTAATTCAGTTGCTGTGATTGATGACATATGTGACACATCCTTTCGTTAAATAGTACGATGATTTTACCACATTCGTACGATCAATTCAACATAATGGGGCGAATAAAGGAGGCTATATAAAATTCTATAAATGTAACAGAGTCATCCTTCCTTTACCCAATCTGCAATGGCCAACCCCGGCACACGCCCAAACTCCTCCGCATTATGTGTTATAAAAGTAAGCGATTTTGACAGCGCCTGCCCCGCCAACTGAATATCATATGCGCCTATAGGCGTACCGATTTTCTATGGATGAGCGCGGATCATTCCGGCAGAAACAGCGTCTGAACTGTCAAACTCAAGGATGTTGAATGGCGCGAGAAATAAATGAAGGTTCTGTCTTGTTCTTTCGCCCCAATTATCACACGGAAAACGATGGTTACGATAGGAAAGATTTGGTTATTTTCACGTTGGTGCCGCGGTGGTAGTGGAATTTATATATACACTTCACGGGTCACTTACCGGTCGATACATCAACTACCGGTTAAGTGACCTTTTTCTTTTTTTGTGCTATTCTTAAGGCATGATTTTGGGGAACAAATGACAGGTTCTTTTGACACATAGGATGTGATTGGAGAAAAGCATGGGACAGTATTTAAATCCGGGTAGTCAGAGATATCAAATGACTGTTAATTCAAGGATATTTGTGGATAAGACTGAGATGATCTGCTATCTCAATTCTATTATTAACACACAGCAGAGGTTTGTCAGTGTTTCACGTCCCAGAAGATTTGGTAAGAGCATAGCGGCTGATATGGTCTGTGCGTATTATGACAGGGAAGCGAATGACAGGGAACTGTTTGAGAAAAGGCTGATTGCAAAGTGTCCTCCAATCGAAACAGAATCAAAATCGGTCACTTGGGATATGTATCTCGGAAAGTATGATGTTATCCGGATTGTCATGACAGATTTTATCAAGTCAGATCAGGATGTGAGCATAGGACTTCAAAAACTAAACAAGCTGGTCGTGAGAGATTTGGCAAAGAAGTATCCGGATGTAGATTATTATGATAAGGACGATTTGATCCAATCCATGCAGGATGTATTTGATGAGACAAAACGTCAATTTGTAATCGTTATTGATGAATGGGATTCGGTGTTCCGCGAGAGAAAGGATGATAAGGAAGGGCAGAAAAAATATCTTGATTTTCTTCGCGACTGGATGAAGGATAAGTCCTACATTGCGCTTGCTTATATGACGGGGATTCTTCCGATAAAGAAATTCGGACAGCAATCTGGCCTTAATATGTTTACCGAGTGCTCTATGATGTTCCAAAGGGAAATGGCACCTTATACCGGTTTCACAGAAGAAGAGGTTAAAGAACTGGCTTTCAGGTATGGTTCTGATTTTGAAAAGATGAAAGCCTGGTACGATGGTTATGCTGTCAGAGGCATTATCTCACCTGAGAAAAGAGAAGAGTATCGTAAGGACCATTATAATGGACATAAGATATCTATCTACAATCCTTCGTCAGTTGTTAGTTCGATAAAAACCGGTATCATAGGGAATTATTGGAATAATTCAGAAATCCATGAAGCTCTTGCCGATTACATTGGGATAAAAAAGATTGATGGTTTAAAGGATGCCATAAATCTTCTCATGGATGGGGGACGACTTAAGGTAGATACATCCACATATCAGAATGATATGATCACTTTTACCTGGCTTGATGATGTTTTGTCGCTTTTAGTCCATCTAGGATATCTGGGATTTGATGATGAAAAGAGCGAAGTATTCATACCAAATCTAGAGATATTGGATGAGTTTAAGTTTTCTGTAAAAGGTGCTGAGTGGGTGGAAGTATTTGCGGCGTCACGTTGATTTATTAGAGCCAAAGGTTTACGCTATAGTTGGATTGGTTATAGTGCGTGACTGTATATTGTACTTTACTTAAATTAACGAACTATATTATTGTGGATGGATTACCGGCATAGGGATGTTCAATGACATATGCTTCAGCCTCTGCACTGATCTGTTCGGCGGCTTTTTTGTCGAAGTGCTGTCTTTGCCACTCGGTATAGTCAAATTGATCGCTTTTGACCAAGGAAATAAACTCTTCGGTTTCGACGGTTTTTAAAACATTATACATGGCATACCTCTCTTGAGTCTTAGTATTCTTCATGATAGCGCCGCCAGCAATTCATTAGCAGATTTCACTATATCCGGATCGAAGCCTTCGGTAAGAAGTTTTTCATCCGTGTAGCCTTCCTTTAATCGTTTTGTGGCTTCTGATAATTCGGTAACACCTTCAATTTTAGCTGCATCCAACTCGGGTTTCATAAGTTTTATAAGAGCTTCATTCATTTCCGGTACCTCCTTTAATTTATTGAATAGTGATTCGTTTTCTTTCATTGCCAAATATAAGACCGAGTCGGCATTATCTTTGCCATCCTTGTCGGTCAGGGATCTGACAGATGAAACCAAGCGTTTGACTTCCGGTTCTTCCATCTTGTTGGTCAGTGCTTTCAGCCATTGGTGTTCACTGTCGTTGAGCCTGGATGATATAATGAGCTGTGTCGGAAAAATGACTTTTTCTCCGGTGACGTAAAATATGCCGGGATATATTTCTACGATATCGCAGCAGTTGTTTTTTAACCAGTTGATGAGCGTTGTGGTCATGCCTTCGCGTACAAGGGAAATGGTTATATCAGATGACCTGATGCCATTTTCTTACTCGGCATTTGCCTTATACAAACAGGCATAGGCCAAAGTTTTAAAGTATACATCGATTCCCAGTTCATCTTCGGGAGACTTGTACTCAAAGATATTGTGCTGTCGGAAGATTCTTCCTATTTCGTTCTGTATTTTTGCTTTCTTTCGTTTTTTTATAACCAATAAATCAAGCTGTATTGGTTTTGTGTTAAGTGTGTGTTCTGATTCAAAGCATAGATCTTTTTTGTTAGCTTTAAGCTCGAGCTTCATCGCCGCACAAAACGGCGGGTGCCATTGGGTCTTTTTTGATTCACTCATAATTATTCTTTCCTTCTGATGGTGGTAATTATAAGTGATTAGTGCAACCACTTTTATATTACCATTGTTTGATAGGGGAGACAATAAGTTGATATTTTAAGAAAACTGAATTGGTGAAAGTTAAGATTCTTATAATTCAGAAGATTGATAGAACCTAGAATTTCGAGCCATATAGGTTTATGACTTTTCCATTTGACATAGGTATGATAGCAGACTTCGGCAATTTTTCCTATAGTCTGAATTTCGACCATATATCGTAACAGTTCAGCCGGTGGACCAGGGGGACTGTAACCATACAAAAAAGGTCACTTACAGGCAACAACTGCTGGTTGAGTGACCTTTTTTCTATTTTATGCTAGACTAAAGCCAGAGCTTTTGGATATATAACGGCTAAGAGTACCAGGTACCCTTAAGTCTGGTATATTGCAGTATAGAGCAGTGGACGAAGGATTAGATATGTCACTAAAAGAAAAGATTGATATCATTTATAAATTACAGGATTACACACATCTTGAATGGAATGACAGAACCAGAATATCGCAGGGCACACCCGGAAGCTTTTTGAAAACATATGAAGGTGATGGGGTAGATAGAATATACTATAAGCTTTCAAATTCCGATTATAGAGGAATTTATGGACATGAATCCGTAAATGAGTTGATTGCGTCACGATTGTTGGATGTTTTAGGAATTGATCATGTTTCTTATCGGCTTATTCATTCAAGAGTCAGGATTGACAATGCAGAATACGAAACATGGATGTGCTCCTCCAGAAATTTTAGAAAAGATGGACAGGATAAAATAGCATTTGATGCGTATTTTGAAATGATGAGAGAGGATGATGAGCTTCCGATTGATTTTTGTAAAAAAAGAGGATGGGATGAGCAGATATATAAAATGATGGTTTTCGACTATCTTATATGTAATAGAGATCGTCATGGAGCGAATATTGAGTTGCTTCAAACAGGAGACGAAGTGATGCTGGCACCTCTTTTTGATCATGGACTGTCACTTATTTTTTCCTGTTATGACAGCGAGGAAGCGGTCAGTGATTTTGATGTAATGAAGGATTATCCGGTAAATAATTATTTTTTCAGCAGATCACTGGAATACAATTTGAGATATGTACCTAAGAGTTTAAAAATCAATCATCTTTATGAGGATGATTATGATTACATAATGCATGGTATAGATAAAGTACTTCCAAAGGTATATGGTGATAAAATATGGGAAATGATAACAGGCAGATGGAAAAAGTATGAAGAGATACAGAATAGCAAATAAGAGATCAAAGAATAAAGCTGTAGCTACACTTCTATATGATGAAGAAAAGCAAGAGTTCAAAATAGAGATTCCCAGGGGACAGGATGAACGTAAGTTGCCAATGCTATTGCGGGCCAGCGCAAGCAAGGGTGAATATATTTTGAATCCAAAGTTTAGTTTGTTATGGGTAAGGAACAGACTGGTCCCCAGTGAAAGACAAAACATAGGACAGTTTTTGAAATCCTATGGATTACAAAATTATAGAGAGGATTTGATCCTGGAAAAAACAGAAGGGCGTTCCATCCAGGATGATTTTGTTGTCATTAGAGAACAGTGATGTAAAGTATAGAGTAGGTGGTGAAAAGAACCACCCCGATCCATGATGCCCATCGACCACAAAAAAGATTACGTTAAGAAGATTCAAGGAGGATAGACAATGAAGGTAATAGGTAATAAGCTTGGTAAACTATTGGCCCCGGCCATCGCTTTGTCGCTGATTGCTTTTCCGGCGTCATTGAATTTTGCCGTGGCTGAGGAGTCGGATCAAAGCGCATTGGCCAGCAGATCGGAAACTGAGGCAGTTTTCATCAAGGATTACTGGACCAAAGACTCTCAGGCTGCGAAAAAGATCAATGATTACATAGGTGCAGTGACGGATGAAGCTTCCTCAGATTACATCCCCGTTAAGGATCGTATAGCTGTTTTCGATCTGGACGGAACGCTGATGTGTGAAACCGATCCTTTCTGCTTTGAGTATATGGTTTTCGCAGATTATGCACTGAGCCATTCGGATGACATGTCTGAAGAGGTCCTGAGTGTTGCCCATGAGATCATGGAAGCCACAGGCAGGAAAAAACCGGATGGCATGAGTACCAGACAGGCAGAAGCCGCAGCCAAAGCCTACAAGGGAATGACTATGGAGGAACTTGCTGAGGTTGTGGAAAATTTCAAGTCAAGTGAAGCCTGGGGATTCACAGGTATGACGAGAGGCGAGGCCTGGTACAAGCCCATGGTGGAGCTTTTTAAGGAGCTTCAGGATAATGATTTCAAAGTCTATGTAGTCACTGCCACGGAGCGGAACATCGTGCGTCAGGTCATCGCCGATACTCTGGATATCCCTCCTGCACAGGTCATAGGCACAGAGTATGGTTACACCGCAACCAATCAGGGAGAGGCTGAGGATACTGACTATACTTTCACATCGGAAGACAGGATAGTGTTTGACGGTAACTACTATGGTGAAAATGCCAAGACCAGTAAGGTGGACGCCATCGTGAGAGAGATCGGGCAGCAGCCGGTGCTTGCATTCGGCAATTCCTCCGGAGATCTCGCCATGGCGGTTTACACCATCTCTAACAATCCATACAGAAGCGAGGCTTATATGGTACTCGCTGATGATCCTGTAAGAGAATATGGAGAACCTGACAGTGCTAAGGAAAAGAAAGAGTCCTATGAGAAGGTGGGTGTTGACACTATCTCCATGAAGGATGATTTCCTCACCATTTATGGCGACGGCGTAATGAAGAATACCATGGCGCGCTATAAGCTTGAACAGGTGGTGGCTCTCAGCAGACATAATCTTCGCGCACCTTTATCAAGTAATGGTTCTGTTCCCCAGGAGCTCACACCCCACGAGTGGATCAGGTGGACAGCAAGATCCAGCGAACTGACCACAAAGGGCGGTATCCAGGAAACAAACATGGGACAATACTTTAGAAAGTGGCTGGACCAGGAGGGACTGATCCCGGAAAACAGTATCCCGGAAGAAGGTGAGATCCGTTTTAATGCAAGAGAGAAGCAGCGCTGCAGAGCAACGGCAAGATATTTTGCCTCAGGTATGCTTCCCCTTGCGGACGTTAAGGTGGAGTATCCGACAGCCACAAACGGTCTTGAAGACTTTATGAAGCCCAATCTCAAATTTTATTCTGAGGAGTACGCTTCCGATGCTGCGGAACAGGTCAGATCCATGGGCGGCGATGCAGGCTTTGACGGACTTACGGACGAGTTGAGGGATGCCATAAAGCTTATTATGGATACCGTTGATATGGAGGACAGCGAAGCCTATAAGGATGGAGAGTACGGCGATCTTTTAAAAGACAGTTCAGGCTACAAGATGGCTGATGGTCAGGAACCTGATATAACAGGTGCCATAAAGACAGCAAGTCAGGTGGCAGATGCGCTGGTTCTTCAGTACTATGAGGAACCGGATCTCAAAAAGGCTGCCTTCGGGCACGAACTCAGTGAATCAGACTGGGCAGAGATAGCAAATGTACTTACAAGATATGAAGAAATAAAATTCGGTGCACCACTTGTATCGGTAAACATTAGCAACCCACTGATCCGGGAACTGGAAAGTGAACTTAAGAATGAAAAGAGGAAATTCAGTTTCCTCTGTGCTCACGACTGTACAGTGTTTACGACTTTGACTGCTCTCGGAGTGAAGCCCTATACACTTCCGGACAGCATTGAAACAAAAACACCGATAGGCGTGAAGGTGCTTTTTGAGCGTTGGCGTGATCCGGAGGGTGAGGCATGGTACAAGGTCAATCTGGTATACAGAAGCACTGAACAGATCAGGGACTCGGCAGTTTTGTCACCGGAGAATCCTCCTATGAGATATAACCTTAGCTTTGATGGTGTGCCGACCAATGAAGACGGCCTGATCTCAGAAGCTGATCTTTTCAGTATGTTTGACCGTACCCTGGCTCAGTATGATGAGCTTCAGGAGAAATACACGAAGGAAACATGGGATGCAGCGGCTTAAGTGAAACAGATATCCACAAGATATATTCTTATGAGTGAGGAAGAATGGAATACATATGATACCTATCGACAGTTTTCCCACCAAAAAACTTAAAGGCATAGAATACAAGGCGGGCCGCGTTTTCCCCTTCGGCGCGTCAATCATGTATAATGGGGTGAATTTCAGCATTTACTCAAAGGACGCCACAGGCTGCACTTTGCTGCTTTATCATAAGGGAGCGGAGAAGCCCTTTGTGAAGATCCCATTCCCTGACGAGTTCCGGATAGGAGACGTCTTCACCATGATGGTCTTCGGTCTTGACATAGACGACCTTGAATATGCCTATCTCATGGACGGTCCCTATGATGAAAAAAAGGGCCAATGTTTCGATAAGGAAAATCCGCTCCTGGACCCTTACGCAAAGGCTGTTTCCGGAAGAGCTGTCTGGGGCGGGGAAATGCATAAGTACCTTGACGAATCCGACTATACCGGACTTGAGAATATCCTTGAGGAGGAAATGGAAGAGAAAATCCTTAAGGAAAAGCGCCGGCTAAAAAGGCAAAAAGGCAACAGAAACACCGGCTTCCGGGGCCGTGTAATAATGGAGGACTTCGACTGGGACGGCGACAGACTTCTCAACATCCCGAAGAAGGATCTGGTCATCTACGAGATGCATGTCAGAGGTTTCACCCGTCATGAATCCAGCGGCGTAAAATACAAGGGCACCTATGCCGGAATCTGTGAAAAGATTCCTTATTTAAAGGAGCTTGGAGTTAACTGTGTCGAGCTTCTGCCCATCTTTGAATTTGACGAGCTTCAGAACGACTTCTCAGTGAGGGGGCAGAAACTCTACAATTACTGGGGCTACTCCACCGTGAACTTCTTCTCCCCCAAGGCCGGTTACGCTGCTTCCGGCAGCCTCGGCATGGAGGTTGACGAGCTCAAGTACACCATCAAGACACTTCATGAAAACGGCATCGAAGTGATCCTTGATGTGGTTTTCAATCACACCGCTGAGGGAGACGAAAAAGGGCCGGTTATTTCCTATAAAGGAATAGACAATAGGACCTATTACCTCCTGACCCCCGACGGCCACTACTATAACTTCAGCGGCTGCGGCAATACCATGAACTGTAATAATGCTGTGGTCCGGAGCTTCATCAAGGACTGTCTCAGGTACTGGGTTGCTTCCTATCATATAGACGGATTCCGTTTCGATCTTGCCTCCATCCTCACCAGAAATCAGGAAGGGGCTCCGATGCTCTCTCCCCCTATTCTTGAGAGTCTCGCTTATGATGCGGTTCTGGGAAGAGCGAAGCTTATAGCGGAAGCCTGGGATGCCGGCGGACTTTATCAGGTGGGATCATTTCCCTCCTGGAACCGCTTCTCCGAGTGGAACGGAAAGTACAGAGACTGCATCAGGAAATTCATTAAAGGAGATGCAGACTGCGCACCCGAGCTTTACAACCGTATAGCCGGTTCCGAAGATATGTATCCCGGCAAGACCCCGGCTGTATCCATTAACTACGTAACCTGTCATGACGGCTTCACCCTCCGGGATCTGGTTTCCTACAACGAAAAGCACAATGAACAAAACGGCGAGGGAAACCTTGACGGTGCCAATGACAACAACAGCTGGAATTCCGGAGCAGAGGGAGAGACAGATGACGAAGAAATCCTGAATCGCCGCAGAAGACAGATGGAAAACCTACTGACGATACTTTTCCTTAGCCGAGGAGTGCCCATGCTTCTTTCCGGAGATGAGATGGGCCATACCCAGTCCGGCAACAACAATGCTTATTGCCAGGACAACGAAACCACCTGGCTGAACTGGAAGGGACTTCAGACCTACAATGATTTCCATAATTTTGTGAAAAACATTATCTCCTTCAGAAAAGCCCACCCGGTATTAAGAAGCGAAGACTTTTTCAGAGGTCACAACGGCACCGGCTACCCGGAGCTTTCCTTCCATTCGGAAACTCCCTGGCAGCTTGACATGAACGCCCCGACCCACGCCTTCGCCTTCATGTACGCAGAAGACCATAAGAAATTCCGGGTCAAAGAAGATAGCTATATCTACGTCATGGTAAACGCCCATTGGGAACCACACACCTTTACCCTGCCCATAATCCCCGAGGGCTTCACCTGGCACCTCGTGACAGAAAGCGCCGGACGCTCCTACCCCGCCGGCAAAGAAAAAGACATGGGCCTCCCATCTGAATGGAGCCTTGGTTGCAGAATGACAGTAGTAATGATAGCCAAAAAGAGACAATAGTATTTGCAAAACAGTCGTAAAAGTAAATTAGGCCGGAGCAGGAGGGCTGCCCTCCTGCTCCGGCCCTCGTTTTATTAAATAAATAATATATCTCACAAATACTTATCAGAAAATTATTCTTGCCGATAAGGAAATTGTAGAAACTAAAAAACTGTTGAATCTCAGGCAAGGATTGCCGGAAGTTAGAACAGTACGGAACGTGACAAGGCCGAAAAGCCGGTGCGCTCCATATATTCGGGTACAACATAGCTTAGGACAGCGCAGGAGGAAACAAGATGCAAAAGTTCAGGAACATGAAGGTCAAAGATAAATTCATCACAACCATAGTGATCATAGCGGTTGCCATCATCGTACTGGTTGGAATTTCATTCGGCTCTTTCTCAAAGATGAGTGGAATGATGAAGCAGTTTTCAGGTGTACAGTACGAAAACACCAAAGCACAGATGGGAATGCGTAAGGATATACAGACAATCAATAAACGTCTGCTCCTTACCATGCTTGATCCAGAAAACAATTCTGTGGCCGACCAGAGAGCGGATTTTGATGAGCGATTTGCAGACATGCAGGACAGCATCGATTCCATCGCAAAGACCCTGGGAGACGCTCAGCTGACCTCAACTCTGCAGACGAGATTTAATGAACTTAAGACCGACTCCTACAAGATCCTGGATATGATGGATGCGGGAGATAGGGAAGGTGCGGCAGCCTACTATAAGGATGGGTTTAATGTCATCACCTCCGAGAACTTTTCAGGAGCCCTTGGAGATGTAGGAAGCCTTTCAGATAAACAGGCGGCTGACCTCATCGAGAAGTCTGAAACATTTGAAAAAATTGTAACAGTACTGCTTGCAATCCTCGGAATTGTGGTAATCGTTTTGGTGATTGTGGTATTCATGAGCCTTGCAAACATGATCATCCAGAATGTCAAGCTTGCCAATGCCACTATGGAAAATATTGCACAGGCAAAGTTCGATACCGAAATCGACAGAGACAAGCTTTCAAAGGATGAGCTTGGTGTGATGGTAGGCAACATGGCAGATGTAAATATGAAGCTCCAGTTCCTTATCGATGACCTCAGTAACATGCTTACAGCCATGAGTACCGGAGATTTCTCCGCAAAGCTTAAGAATCCTCAGATTTATGTTAATGATACAGCACCTATCAGAACCGGCTTTGAAAAGATTTCCGAAAACCTTTCAGACATCTTCGCCAATATGAATGAAGTTGCCGCAAGGGTTCAGAACGGATCTGAGCAGATCGCAGCAGGATCCATGGCCCTCAGCCAGGGTGCTACAGAGCAGGCAGCTACCCTTCAGGAGCTTTCAGCAACTGTAGGATCACTTAACACTAAGGTTAAGGAAAGCGCCAAGTCAGCACATGATGTTGAAGATTTCTCCGCAGGTGTTGCCGATAAGCTCACAGAGCAGAATGAACAGATGGCAAGAGTTCAGGATGCAATGAAGGAGATCGAAGACAAGTCCAATCAGATCGAGAATATCATCAAGGCTATCGATGATATCGCCTTCCAGACCAACATCCTGGCACTTAATGCAGCCGTTGAGGCAGCACGTGCGGGAGCAGCCGGCAAGGGTTTCGCAGTTGTAGCTGACGAGGTAAGAAATCTTGCAGGAAAGTCTGCAGATGCTGCAACAGAAACTTCAACTCTTATCCAGTCTGCAATCGAGGCTATTCATAAGGGTTCCAAGATGGTTGGATCCGCTGCCCAGGAGCTGGATACGGTTAAGGATAATGCTATCAAGTCCAAGGAACTGGTTGCTTCCATTGCAAATGAGATGCAGAAGGAAGCCCAGTCCATCTCCGAGATCACCACAGGTCTCGAGCAGATCTCCCAGGTGGTACAGCAGAACAGTGCCACAGCAGAAGAGAGCTCTGCTTCCAGCAACGAGCTTAACGACCATGCAACACTTCTTAAGGATATGGTTGCCAAGATCACTTACTGATGAAAACCTGAAGCATTACAGATGTTTAATATGTATAAACCTGAGAGCTGCCACCCGGCAGCTCCTGTTTATTTTTAGGAACCAATCAGGCATGGTTTCAGACCGGACTGAAAATTTTTGTGCAATTTATCTTAAAATTTAGCATAAATTCACCGGATTTTAATGAGCTTTATAATTTGCTTATTGCATGGTTTTTTGAATCATGTTATAGTGTTACTAATAGAAAACTTATTATTTTTAATAGAAATTATAAGTTATTTTTTACGTGAGTAATTTAATAGTCTGCTGCAGGGAAGCAGCAGAGATCATCTTTTAGAGAGGGACGGATCCAAGTCTAGGGCATTCAGCCTCAGGAACCGTGTATTGACTCCATGAAAAGTTAGTTTCCAAGGACGGGCGAAACACACTAAACGCTATTTATAAAATTTAGCGTACTATTTGCTTAGTTAAAAATTAGGTAAAATTTACAATTTTTAAGATTTAAGAGGGCCTTGAGTATGGAAATTAATGATCAATTTATCACACCAATGAAGCCGTGGGATCTCACTGAAAAGGGAACCATTCGTAACCAAAGACCGCAGGAGACTGAGAGCGCAAAGCTGTTCAAGGATGTTTTGGAGCATACCGTGAACAATGTTAAGACAACTCAGGCAGACGTTGAGAACAAGCAGTATCTCCTGGCAACAGGACAGCTTGAGGATGCACATTCGCTTCCTATAGCTGA
The DNA here is from genome assembly GCF_000424445.1 of Oribacterium sp. NK2B42. Classification (GTDB taxonomy): domain Bacteria; phylum Bacillota; class Clostridia; order Lachnospirales; family Lachnospiraceae; genus Oribacterium. The sequence continues at coordinate 6,121 of NZ_AUJX01000050.1, read as the reverse complement.
GTCAAAGGCTGCCATAAGTCTAAGCCTGCTGGTGACATTACGAAATAAGGCATTAACCTCATATAACGAACTTTTGAGGATGAACTCATAATGGGGATGGGGTTCAGAGTGGAGTGAAATTTGGAAAACTTTAAAGAACAATGGGGGAAGTTGTCTAAACGGAGCAAGATAGCCGTTATAGGCATCATCGCAGCAACGGTGATCATCGCTGCTGTGGCAATTATTTATTTAAGTTTAAATAACAAACCGAAATACAGTGTTTTGTTTACGGGGCTGAGCACTGAAGAGGCATCACAGGTGGCAGGCCTTCTGCAGGACGAGCAGATCCAGTATACCTACAATGCTTCCGACGGATCCATCCGGGTTCTTTCGGATAAGGTAGAAGCAACGAGAGTTTCCCTTCTGAGTAAGGGTTACCCGAAGAGCGGCTTTGCCTATGACATGTACATAAGTAATGCCGGTCTCATGACAACGGAATCGGATAAAGAGCTTTACACCCTGTATGACCTCCAGGATCGTCTGGGAGCAACCATTCGTCTCTTTGATGGAGTGCAGGATGCGAAGGTAACCATAGCCCAGGGGTCTGATGACAAGTTTGCGTTGAGCACCACCGAGACTATAGATGCCTCTGCATCGGTAGTTGTCACCATGAAAGAGGGGAAAACTTTATCGAAGGCAAACGCCAATGCGATCCGTAATCTTATTTCAAGGTCAGTTAAGGGCGTGAACTTTACAAACGTTTCGGTTTTCGATGCCGAAACCATGGAAGAGGTTGGCGTAGAAGGAGAAAATGAAGATACCAGCAAGCTGGTTCAGGATCTAACCCGTAAGGTTGAGCGCGAAATAGCAAACAATATTAAACACGTTCTCGGAAAGCTTTACGGGGATGATAATGTAGCGGTATCGGTAAAGGGTACTCTCGATATGACAAAGCTCATATCGGAAAATACAGAATATACTGTTCCGGATCAGCCGGAAACAGCCGAGAACAGAGAGGGTCTTCTCAACACTGAGAAGTACAACCGGGAAGATTCCGGTACAGCCGCAGATGGAGCCGCCGGCGTTGTAGGCACTGATGCCAATGCCGACACTCCGAGATATGTTAACCAGAATGGAGCAAACACAACCATCAACGGCTATTCAGCCAATGCCTACGAGAGAGAATGGTTATTCAATGTTCTTAAGGAGCAGAGAGAGATCCCACCCGGAGCCTTAAAGGACACCTCGGTGGCTGTTGTTATCATGACAAGCGACACCGCAGTGCAACAAAGGGATCTCATCAATCTGGTTGCAGACGCGGGAGGAATACCGAGACTTGAGGCTGCAGACAAGATAACAGTTATCCGTTCGACTCCTGCACCTGAACCTACGGAAGAAACAGGAGAAGGAACAGAAGAAACAGAAGAAGCGAAGGTTCCGCTGGTTGCATTTATTGCAGCTATCGCAGGAATCGTACTTTTGCTTCTTATCATTATCCTCCTCATTCTTCGCAAGAAGAAAAAGAAGAGACTTAAGCGTGAGGCAGAAGCCAAAGCTCAGGCAGAAGCAGAGGCACAGGCAGCTGCAGAGGCAGCAGCAGCGGAAGAGGCAGCTGCAGCGGCGGCAGCAGCGGCAGAAGCTGAAGAAAACAGCCGCGAGAAGCAGGAGGAGAGAGAAATCGGAGCAGAAGAAGAAACCAGTGCGGCAATGCAGCATGGCATGCGCCTGAAGCAGAATATCGGAGAATTTGTAGATAACAATCCTCAGGTAGTAGCAAAGCTTATCCAGAGCTGGATGCTTGAAGATGATGATGACGTAGAGGAGACAAACATTGGCAGAAGAAAAGACCGTTCAGGTAGGAAGTAAAACGGAAGAAACCATTAAGATCGATCCTGTGAAATACTATGAAAACAGAAAGCTGACCCGTAAACAGAAGGCAGCCCTCGTAATAGTATCCCTGGGAGCAGACCGTGCATCACAATTATACAAGTACCTTAGTGAAGCGGATATAGAGGAGCTGACCTATGAGGTGGCAAGACTGGGAAAGACTACGAACAAAGAGGTGGAAGACACCCTGGACGAGTTTTATAAGCTTTGCCTCACTCATAAGATGATGACTGACGGTGGAATCGACTATGCAAAGATAGTCCTTGAAAAGGCCTTTGGCGAATCCACCGCCAAGAATCTCCTGGAAAAGGTTTCTAAGACCCTGGCTTCCAAGCCCTTCAATTTCTTTGCAAAGGGAGATCCGAAGGCCCTTCTGTCACTGCTTGGAAACGAGAGACCGCAGGTTATCGCGCTTATAATGTCCTATATGGATGCAGAACAATCTGCCAAGGTTCTTGAGAACCTTCCTGAGGAAAAGCGTATTCCTACAGTTACGGCCATGGCTAACATGGATCGTGTTTCACCGGATGCCATCGCCATAGTTGAAAGTGAAATGAAGCGTAAGTTCAGTTCCATCATCACCAGTGATGAAAACATGAACATTGGAGGTATCGATTATGTAGCGGATGTCATGAACCATATCGACAGAAGCTCTGAGAAGAAGATCTTTGATGAGTTGGATGTATCGGATCCCGATCTTTCAAAGGATATCAGAGACAAGATGTTCGTATTTGAGGATATCCTCTTTATGGATGTTCGTTCCGTTCAGAGATTTATCCGCGATTGCGATACAAAGGATATTGTATTTGCTATGAAGACCGCAAGCGAAGATATGAAGACCATATTCTTCAACAACATGTCCAAGCGTCAGGCAGAAACAGTTAGGAGTGATATCGAGACTACAAGTAATGTCAGACTCAAGGATGTTGAGGAAGCTCAGCAGCGTATCGTTAACCTTATCCGTAAGCTTGAAGAACAAGGTGAGCTTGTAATCAATAAGGGAGGAGGAGAAGATGAAATCATTGTATAAGGTGAAATCTTCTCGATCCATTATAAAGGGCGGCCGGAATGTAAGTGTCCAGACATTTATTCCTCCTCTGGAAAGCTTCAATAAAGATGAAGCGGAAGAGGAGTCTGAGGTTATCGTCAGTCAGTCGGAACCGGAAACCGAACAAAAAACTGATGTAGCTTATCAAACCTACAAGGATGTGCCCGTAACAAATCCTGAGCTTGAAAAACAAAGCGAAGAAATAAAATCCAACGAAGAAATAGCCATCATGCAGCGAAAGATGCTGAGAGATGCGGCTGAAAGGGCGGAAAAGATCATTAACAGGGCCAATCTGGAGGCGGAACAGATAAAAAAAGAAGCCTATGACGAAGGCTACAATGCCGGACATCAGGAAGGCATGGCGGACGGTCACAGGGCGGCACAGCAGCAGGCAGAAGCTGATTTCAAGATAACTATAGAAAAGTATCAGTCAGCTGTAGCCCATTCCATCATACAGATAGGAGAGGAAAGAGAAGAAAGCTTTCACAGATACCTGGATGAGTTAAAGGATGTGGCCATAGCCGTTGCAGAAAAAGTTATTCATATAAGTCTCGAGACCTCCGGTGAGATCATTAAGCGTATGATCATAGCTGAGGTTGAGAAGATGAAGAAAACCGAGTGGATCAAGATTTATATAGATAAGTTTGATTATGAACAGCTTCTTTCGGTGGACGAGGACGTGGCTGCAGACCTTGCCAGAATTTCAGACAATGTCAAGTTTGTTGTCCAGGACAAGGAAAGCCTGGGATATGCAGTTATAGAGACACCCAGTGAGATGATAGACATTGGAGTTTCCTCACAGATTGACAATATCAGAGAGAATCTGAACAGTATCGATATCATGGAACAAAACGAAGAGGGCAGTGAGTAATGTTTGAGAAGCTCCCGGAGCTTATACGGAAATCGGAAACGGTGGGACGTGTAGGAAAGATCGAGAATATTGTCGGCATGGCTATCGAAGCCTCCGGCGACAGAGCAAGTGTCGGTGATATCTGCATGATCCACAATGAAGAATTGAATAAAAACATTCCGGCCGAAGTGGTGGGCTTCAAGGGGGGCAGGATACAGCTTATGACCTATGAAGCTACCTCCGGTATAACTTCAGGAAGCTTCGTAAGGAATACAAAGCACAGACTCCGGGTTCCGGTTGGGAATTTTTTGAAGGGTCGTATCATTAACGCACTGGGGCAGCCTATGGACGGAGGCCCTGAATTCCCGTTCAATGCTTCTACCTATACGGTTAACAGCGGATATACGAATCCTCTTGACAGACCACCTATCCGTTCAAGACTGGATTTCGGTATAAAGGCCATCGATGGTCTCAATACCATCGGAAAGGGCCAGCGTATCGGAATCTTCGCAGGCTCCGGAGTAGGTAAGTCGACTCTCATGGGCATGATAGCCAAAAATGTCAAGACAGACATCAATGTCATCGCCCTTGTAGGCGAGAGAGGACGAGAGGTCCTGGAATTCGCACAGAAAGACCTTGGGGAGGAAGGTATGAAGCGTTCGGTGCTTGTGGTGGCTACCTCAGACCAGCCGGCGATGCTGAGACTTAAGTGCCCGCTGGTTGCAACAACTATTGCAGAGTACTTCCGGGACAGAGGGATGGATGTACTTCTCATGATGGATTCATTAACCAGATACGCTATGGCACAGCGAGAGATTGGTCTCGCCACAGGGGAACCGCCCATAGCAAGAGGTTATACACCATCCATTTATGCAGAGTTTCCGAGACTTTTGGAAAGAGCAGGGCAGTTTAACAAGGGATCCATCACAGGCGTTTATACGGTTCTTGTGGAAGGAGATGATACCAATGAACCTATCGCCGATACAGTACGCGGTATCCTTGACGGACATATAGTTCTGTCGAGAGCACTGGCGGCGGAGAACCATTACCCCGCCATAAACATTGGCGCCAGCGTCAGTCGTCTTATGGCAGAGATCGTATCTCCTGAGCATAACAAATATGCTTCCAATATGAGAAACCTTTTGGGACTATATCAGAAAAATGCAGATCTCATTTCCATAGGAGCTTACAAAAAAGGTACCAATGCTGCACTGGATGAGGCGGTGAGCAAGTACGGAGACATCAATAAGTTTTTGTGTCAGGGGACAAAAGAATCTTTCAGCTATGATGATGTGCTTAAACAGATGAAAAGAATCGTGGGTTAAAAGATAAAGGGAGAAAGGAAAAAAGGCAGTAACAATGAAAAAGTTTCAATACAATCTTCAGTCAGTGCTTGAGTATAAGCAGAGGATACTTGATGATCTCAAGGAACAATATGCTTTAAGAATGAAGTTTGTGGAAGAGAAGAAACTTGAGATCAGGAACTTAAGAGCCAAGGCAGATGCCCTTACCGTTGAATTTGATGAGGTAAAAAAGACCGGGGCAGCCATTGAAAAGTTCCTTATGTATTCATCAATGATCGACAATCTGGATAAACAGGTAGAGATTGAGAAGGAAGCACTTAAGATTTTGCAGGCTAATGCCGATAAGAAAAAGGATGAGGTTGTGGCGGCAAACATTGACGTCAATAAGTTTGTAAAGCTTAAGGAAAAGAAGCAGATGCTCTACAAGGCTCAGGAGCAGAAGGATCAGGAAGCTTTCATCGATGAGTTTGTCTCGAACCAGCAGAATTCCATCGGGAGATCGGCCTGACAACGCAGAGTAAAAGGTGATCCTCATGCAATGCATGGATTACATAAATTAAATCAAAATTATTCTATTTAGAAAGGAGGCAAAATTTGGAACTTGTTAATAACTATTTTTCAGGTTCTGCGGGAACAGTGACCTTTGGCCCCGGCGGGCCCGGCTACAGTTCTGATAACGGCTCATCCGGCACAGGCAGGATTGATTTTTCTGCCCTTATCGCCGAAAAGAGTACAGCAGACTACCGGGATACCAAAAGTAATGCAGCAGGTAATACTCAGAACGGTCCTTCAAGAGGACAGAATGTTACGGACAGGACCACAGCAAAACAGACAGTACAGCAGACAACCAGGCAGACATCAAAGGAGACAGCCAAGCAGACGGAAGAGATAGACGAATCCGATGAGATTAAGGCAAGGACAGAGGAGGACATAGTAGCTCTTCAGGCGCTGGTAAGTGCCATGGAAGCCGACAGGATTGTTCCTTCTATGGAAGTCGATGGTATCGTTTCTGATATTGGCAGCGAAGCCGGACCGGCAGCCGGGGAGAACATA
>NZ_AUJX01000049.1 GCF_000424445.1 Oribacterium sp. NK2B42 | reverse complement strand
GTACATGATCTGTCATTGTAGCCGCCTTAATTATTGTTACGCCTTCCATCTTGCACACTTTTCCTAATAGCTGTCCTACCTCCGCTTGTAGTTTTCCATACATTACTTTACGTCTGTATTTCGGAATGAACACGATATGATATGTGCAATTATACTTGCTATGTGATAAACTTTGATTGTCCATTGGACCTAATCCTCCGTTTCAATTAGTGTGGTTTGCTAGACCTGCACTTATTGTACATCGGAGGTTTTAGTTTATGTTACTCCGTTTATCGCTTCCGCTTTTATTGCTCCCCCAGCTCAGCTGGGGGATTAAGACTGTTTCATTCAAGACCCGGCTTTTGGCTTGATCCAAAAGAATATCGTAAGATATGTTCTGAAATCAATCAAATCTATTATGCGCAGTACTGCAAAAAACGTATTGCGGCGCATATATCGTTTGGCATTGATGGCAGACCATATACCTATTGGTTTGAGAATCACGGATTCAATGACTACAATATTTATCAAAGGGTATATGATGGTGATTAAGGAGGAAAAAAATGGAAGAATTTGCAATTCGTTTAAACAATGTAGAAGATTCTTATTACAGTTTTATAGTTGCAGTGCTGACATATGTTAAAAAGAAGGAATCACGTCTTAAAGCCGTAGAAGACTTCATGAATGAAAACCCAAACGCTTTAACATCAGATATACTTGAATTCATTTCTGATCAGGATGATTTCTATGAAGATGCTGCTCCTGCAAGATCAGAAGCAAGTTGACACCATTAATAGTTCCATTTAAGCAGCCTCGGGGGCAATCCCCGAGGCTGCTTCTTTACAAAAAATAATATATTATCCTTTTATCCTGAGACTTCCATTAGCGATGAGTCTTCCGGATCTTCTGTCGAAAAGAAGTATGTTCTTTCCTGTGATTTCGATTCTCTCCTTCTGGCCGATCTGGTAGATCATGCCGCCGAAGATAACACATGTGAGAAGGAAATCACCGATCTTAAGCTTGAGGGTAGATTCCATACCTGTGGGCATGGCACCGTAAACTGTAGCTTCGATGCTGCCATCCTCTTCGATGTCTATAGCTTCAGGTCTGATACCGATAACGTAATCTTCGTCTGTGATCACAGGCTCATCGAGAAGGCTGTCGTCCTGTTCTGTAACCTTCTGGACGTGATACTTGAAAACCTCATCCTTGTTGCTCTTTTCAACCGCACCCTTACGGCTCAGTCTCTCTCTTTCAAGCTCTTCCTTTTCACGGTCTGCCTGATCCCTCTTGCTTCTCCACTCGACGATATCCATCTTTTCTTCAGGAACAAATTCTGCCTTGATTCCGTCAAGGATACTAACCTCAAAGCTTCCGTCCGGCTTCTGATTACCCTTTGCATCCACAAAGTTCATGGAAGGATTACCTACGAAATCTGCTACAAAGAGATTGGCAGGCTTGTTGTAAACCTCAAGAGGTGCCGCATACTGCTGAAGAACACCATTGTTTACAAGACAGATTCTGGTAGCCAGAGTCATGGCCTCCATCTGATCATGGGTTACATATACGAAGGTGCTGCCGGTCTCTACATGAAGTCTCTGGAGCTCATATCTCATTTCGAGACGGAGCTTAGCATCAAGGTTTGAAAGAGGCTCATCCATGAAAAGCACCTGAGGTCTCGGAGCAAGAGTTCTTGCGATGGCAACTCTCTGCTGCTGACCACCGGAAAGCTCTGCAGGATATCTGTCCATGAACATACCGATCTTAACGATTCTTGAGCATGCTCTGACTCTGGAATCAATCTCTTCCTTGGTGAGCTTTCTCTTGGTCTCCAGAACCTTGCCGCCCTGGGTTATCTCAAATCTATCGTTAAGCTCTTTGCCTTCGCCGGCATATTTCTTCCTGATATCTTCGAGTTTTTTCTCATAATCCGCAAGCTTCCCCTGAGCTGCAGCATTAGGCTCATTCGCCTCATGGATCTTGAGATCAAACAGCTCTTTCGCAGTAAAGATGGAAAGTGAAAATGCATCAATAAGCTTAACCAGAGCCTTCTTCTCATCCAGCTTTCCGTTTTTGTCGAAGCATTCAGATACGATTTCCTTTACCTTGTTTCCGTTCTGAAGAGATCTGATCATATCTCCTGTCTGCTTTGCCTCAATGTCTACATCCGGCATCTCTTCGTTAATGTTCTTAAGTCCGAATGAGATATTCTCATAAACCGTCATGTTGGGCCACAGTGCATAGTTCTGGAACAGGAAACCAACCTTACGTTTATTTGGCGGTACATTGATACCGGCATCAGAATCAAATACAACTGTATCTCCGATGGTGATCCTTCCTTCAGTTGGTGTCTCAAGTCCGGCTATCATTCTAAGGATAGTGGTCTTTCCGCAACCTGAGGGTCCCAGAAGTGTTATGAATGAATTGTCAGGGATGTTCAGGCTTACATTATCTACACCGAAAAACTTTCCCCATCTCTTTGTGATATTTTCCAACTTAATCTCAGGCATGATTACTTTCCTCCGATTCCACTGTCAAGACTTGCTCCTGTCAGCTTATTTACCAATGTATTGAATACCAAAATCGTCACTATCAAAATAAGGTTGATGGCACTTGAAAATGCGTAAAGTCCCATTTCATCAAAGTAGTCAAGTGTTGTTGACAGGATGAAGCCCTGTGTACAAAGCAGCAGGAACAGTGACAATTCACGGAGACATGTCATAAACGGAAGCATGTATCCGCTGATGATTGATGATTTCTGGATAGGAATGATGATCCTCGTCATTCTCTTGATCCATGGTGTGTTCTGAATGATGGCCGCCTCTTCCAGCTCATTACTTATCTGAAGCATGGAGTTCAGCGAGCTTCTCGACGCGAACGGTATGTACTTAACAACACCTGCGATGATGAGCAGTGTGTAAGTATTGAACAGGTTGATGTGCTCGTTTGAGAACAGGATGAAGAATGCTGCACCAACTGCAATTGATGGCATGAGGTATGGCAGGAATGCTACATTGTTAACGTAGTTTGCCCACTTGCTTCTTCTGTTCTTGGCAACCGCATAACCTATAAGGGTTCCGATGGTACCTGCGATAAGGGCACATACCACTGCAAGGAACAGGGTTCCGAAGAATGCATGCCAGATTGTCTTATTGTATAGAATTCCGGACTGACCATACATTCCGTTCTCGGTAATGTTTTCATTTGTCATCCACCATTTGGTAGTGAGATGCGCCATATTTCCTGTATAGAGGAAACTGTAGTCTCCCGGGTTCGGAAGGAATGTCTCCAGAGCGAAGAGGATGATAGGCCAGATACTTGTGAAGAAAGTGATCAGAATGAAGATGATTCCCACAATGTATTTTCCGGCATTGCCGATTGAGATCTTCGTAAGCTGTCCTGACTTTCCTGTTACTGTTGTATAGTTCTTACGGCTCTTCAAACTCATCTGGTTCATACCCAGGATCAGTACGCCGAATACCATCATGATGATGGCAAGGATACTTGCTTCACCTGTGTACTTACTATTCAGTGAGATGTACTTTGTTGAAAGTGTTGTAAGGTTGAGGTAATGAGGAACAGGATAACTTCCCATGGCGCTTCCGAAAACCAGAAGGATGGTTGAAAGTATTGCCGGCTTGATCATTGGCAGCGTTACCTTGAACATGATCTTCCACTTCGGAGTATCAAGGATCGTAGCTGCTTCCTCAAGGTTTGCGTCCATGTTCTTGAAGATTCCGCCGATTAGAATGTAGGCAAATGGGGCATAATGAAGTCCCAGAACCATGGCACTGGGGAACACTCCCTGACACCACCAGTGTGGGAAATAGGTATGGAATATCGCGGCGATAAGTCCGTCTGATGTTCCTGTGATCTTGTTGCTGTAAAACATGTGCTGCCATACAACCGCCAGTGTCCACTGAGGCATGATGTATGGGAAGATGAAGATGGAACTCAGATACTTCTTGAACTTCATGTTTGTTCTTGTGACTAAGAATGCGAACAAACCTCCGAAAAGTATCGATATGAAACAGGTGCATACCGACAGGATCACGGTGTTTAAAAGCGGTAACCAGAGATTTGTCTTAGCCAGTCTGGAAGTGAACAGATCGATGTAGTTCACTATGGTGTATCCCGAAACTCTTCCGGTCAGATGCTGATCGATGGTACCGGGGTGTATCTTGAAGGTGTCCTCCACGATGGCAACTATGGGTGCCACTGTACTGAATGTAAGTACTATTCCGAATAAGAGCAATATTATATTCTGGGGCTGTGAGAACCATGTCTTCAGCGAATTCCTGAATATCGCTCCTTTATCAGGTTGAATGCTTTTTTCCATTGTCTTTCCCTCTCATTATTTCCTTCGTAACAGTTCAGACGGTGAACCATGGGGACGGAGTTAGTGGTCCATTTTTAGACAAAATGGGCCACTAACTCCGTCCCCATGGTCCACCGTCTAAACTTTTACTTTCTTTCGCCAGCCCATCTGAAATAATATCAGCGAGGGTCTGACACTTCATTTTTTTAACAGAAATCTGATTTTTCCCTTTAAAATAGGATGCCGCTTTTGGCAGCGACATCCTTGATTAAATTATCGCCCGGGAGCACCGGATCCGGGTCAGCCTGAGCTGACATAATTCATGTCCGGATACCTGTGCCTGCCCGCCAAGCGATTTACTGTCCCGGTGTATAACGATCAAGTACGTCGATCCAGCTTCCTACTGAGAATGATACCTCTGAGCAGTATGCAGGATCCTCAAGAACAAGCTCGCCCTGGCCTTCGCCTGTCCACCAGTCATAGCCACGGTCATTCTTTGCAGGGAACTCATCACCGCCGCCTGTTGAATGGTGATACTTCTCTTCAACTGCCTTTGATACTTCAGGGTTAGCTGAGTATCCGCCCATATCCTTGCCCCATGCATCGAAGCCTTCTTCTGTACATGTCATATAAGCGATAAATGCGCATGCTGTCCATGGAAGCGGGCTGTTCTTTGTAAGGAAGAGATAATGGCAGTAGCCGTATCCGCCGATACCTGTGTAACCGTCTTCATAAGCTGCAACCTTGATGTTGTTTACAGAAACTGTTGCAGACTCCTCAACTGAACGAAGCTTTGAATAAACCAGAAGACCTGACTGATCCTTAGCTGATGCATCAACAAGTGTGTTGCATATTGGTCCGTCATCTGTCTGCTCGTTGTAGTTGCCTACCCAGAGCTTGATCCATGCAAGTGCGTATGCACCGTTTGCGCCGAGACCGAGGTCAGCAGCATCTGCCTGAACAGACTGGATTGTCGGCTCGAAATATGCCTTCTTGGTATCATCAAGCTTGTCATAAGCTGCCTTAAGCCAGTCAGCATACTTGTCTTCTGTGAGCATCATAAGGAAGTTCTTTCCGACGATTTCAGAGTCAACACCCATGAATAACGGATGTGATCCCTCGTATACGAAATCCCAGCAGTTCTTGAACTCTGCAGATCCCGTGCAGTTGTACATGAATACCTTGTTAAGTGTCTGGAGCGGAAGGAATCCTGTGTAGTCATCAGGAGTTGTTCCGTTTGCCTTTGCCCAGTCAAGCGGAACGAAGGTCTTAAGGATATCTGTGTCTACCATCTTGGACTGGATCTGGTTACCGTCCTGGATAAGTGTCATTGCGAATGTTCCTTCACTCTTCAGTGAGTCGGAAGTGAGCTGCTCAAAGATCTTGTTGTTCTTTGGCTGCTGCCACTCGAACTCCATGTTGTAAGATGGATCGATAGTCTTTAAATACTCGATAAATACAGGAAGTGCTGACTTACCACGGCTGGAGTTTCCTACACCATAGAAGGTCTTTCCGTTTGACTCTTCGATAGCCTTCTTTGCCAGCTCTTCAAGAGACATTGTCTCAGCCTCTGCGATGATGGCATCGATGCCTGTAAGGTTCTCTGTCTTCTTCTCTTCTGTGCCACCTGCTGCAGGAGCCTGTGTCTCTGCGGCCGCCTTTGTCTCAGCCGGTGCCGCTGCAGTTGTAGCCTGTGTTGTTGATCCGCCGCCACAGCCTGCCAGTGTTGTAGCCAGTATGGATACTGTCAGAATTGTTGATAAAATCTTTCTCACTTTTTGCCTCCTTCAATTACGTTACGTGCATGATTCTTATGCTCTTTGCACATTTGCAACTCTATGTAACATATTATAGTTGTGCGAATCGCACATCAAAATATGTCTACTCTGATAAATCTTGTAAAAAAATGACATCATTTTCACAATGAAAATGATGTCATTTGTAAATTCATTATTACATTTTGCACAACCATCGCCTCCGGAACAATCAGGCAAACCTCACAATCCGCCATGGTACTCTATCCGGTTCGGTTACCAAGAAAAAAATCGCTCCATCCTGGGAAGTTCTCATGCTTGAGAAGCTTTCCGGGTGAAGCGATTGAATAGTCTGATTGTATCCACCGGGGACGGTTCTCGCCGGCGAGAACCGTCCCCGGTGGAAAAGTCACCCTGTTCCTCAGTCCATTCCATGCATCTGGTATTCCGAAGGAGTCTTTCCCACCAGCTTCTTGAAGGTATTGGAAAAATAGGCGATGTCCTGATATCCCACAAGATCCGCCACCTCATACACCTTGATCTTCACATCCTTAAGAAGCTCCATGGCCTTTTTGATGCGGTACTTTGTGAGATAGTTATTTATACTGCACTCGGTCTCCGCTTTGAACAGCCTGCTGATATGCCCGTCACTTACACTGATGCTTTCGGCAAGGGCTGCCAATGTAAACTCCGGATCATTATAATGCTTCTCTATATACTCTATGGCCTCAAGCACATATTTGTTGCCCACCTCAGACTTATCCTTAAGCCCCAGTATATCAGGTTCCTTTTCCTGTTCTTTCAAAGCCTCAAAATGAATAAGCCTCTGTATGGTGCCCTCCAGCTCCCCATCCTCAAAAGGCTTCAAAAGATAATCCGAAGCACCTACCCGGAGTGCCTTTCTTGCATATTCAAAGTCGCTGTAAGCAGTAAGGTAGATAAGCTTTATTTCAGGATAAAGCTCCATCAACTTTTCCCCCAGCTCCAGGCCGTCCATTTCCGGCATCCTGATGTCAGATATTACCAGCTCAGGTCTTACCTCCCCGGCTTTTTTAAGTGCTTCCGCACCATTTGCAGCCTCCGCCACAACCTCACATCCTATAAGCTCCCAATCGGTTTCCTGAATGATTCCCCGTCTCACAAAACGTTCATCATCTACTATCATTACTTTGATCATAAATCGCTCTTTCTGACTTTTCCTATTTAACCCTTATCTGTTTCCCCAAATTCCAGAGGAACCACCACTGTAATAAGCGTTCCCCCTTCTTCTCTCCTTGAAGCTCTGACTCCGTATTCCTTGCCATAATACATACGGAGGATGGTATTGACATTGTTTAATCCCAGATGACCCTTCAGAGTCTCCTCATCATCTGTTTCCAGAGCTTTAATGTATTCGTCGGAAATACCTTTGCCGTTATCCTCGATATTTATCCGCAGATTCTTATTCCCGGCCTTTTCGTCTGAAATCTCTCCTCCGGAAATTTCAGTATCAGTATTTACAATGTATGGATCATCCGGTAAAAGTCCGTTCCCGCCAGTCTCCTCTACGGAAGCATTAACCTGTACCCTTCCATCCTTAAGTCCTTCCATCCCGTGAATTATGGAATTTTCCACAAGCGGCTGAAGTATCAGCTTAGGGACAGTAGCATGAAGCAGCTCCTCACTGACCTCAACATCCAGAGTAAAACAGTCATCAAACCTTATTCTCTGAATATCGCAATATCTTTTCACCATTTCAAGCTCCTTCTCAAGGGAGGAGAACTGTTTCCCGGAGATACTGTACCTGAGGATCCCCGCAAGGGATGCGGCCAATGTTGCCACCTCCGACACCTGATTTGCCTTTGCCGCCCACTTTATGGTATCCAGAGTATTGTACAAAAAGTGCGGGTTCAGCTGTGCCTGCATCATGGCGATCCTGGTTTCAGTAACCTTCCGTTCGGCCCTGACCTCTTCCTCCATGGTTTCTTTAAGCTGACTTGTCATTTTATTGAAACCCACAGCAAGCTGCTGGAACTCATCCTCCCGGCTAAGCTCTATCTTCGTATCAAAGTCACCTTTCCTAAACCTCTTCATGGCACGGTAAAGCTCATTAATGGGTCTGGAGAAAAAGTCACTGAGTTTTGAGGCCGCGATAAAACACATGATCATGCCAAGCACCACAAGCAGCAAAAGTACCCGGTAGCCTGCTCTGACGGCACTTTCTTCAAGCACAGGGGGTGTTATATACAGGCACAGGAGCTCAGTGCCGGGAAGCTCACTGAGATAGACATTATCCCTGATATCAGAATTATAATCCATTGATGAGAGAAGGTTTTCCCTGACCTTGGAAAGAACCCGTCCATCCTCGGCCGTGCCCATGAGACATAAGGGTCTCAGATATCTGTTTGCAAGGATAAATCCGTCGCGGGCATTGATCCCGTCCCTGATCTGTTCCCTGATCTGTTCCTGTGAAAGCCTGATGACTATAAGGCAGGGCTCAGGAGCATCCGGTATCTGTTTAACCATGAGGAGTGCTGATCCCGCATCCTCTTCCCATGAGTTTAATGCATATACCGCCACTTCCTTTCCCGTCTCTGCTTCCTTCAGGATCCGGTAGTAATCGGAATCCGGCAGACCTCCCGTCACTGTTCCGGTGCTGTAACGGCATTTGTTTCCCCTGTAGAGCTCTATGACAGCAAAATTTCTTATGTCTTCAGTTCCCCGATAGAGCTCAGAATAAACGTCTATGGTGTTGCCGCTTCCGGTTCCGAGAGCCTCCTTTATCACCCGGCTCCGGCTAAGACTCTCCATGGCGAATCTTGAAAGCTCCAGCATCCTGCTTATCCTGCCTGAAACATATGTCTGCTGCTCAAGGTCACGATTTTCATAATCCATTCTAACTCTGGACTGGAAGGTCTGTATGGTAAGCACCCCTCCGGGAATCACAAGAAGCAGAAGCACAGAAAGAAAAGCGGCAAAAATCTGCCGCTTAAAAGACTGTTTTATAAATCCTAGTCCCATATAGCATCCTTCCTCTGTGATAATCATTTAAGACTTCCTATCTTTTAGTGCCCTTTTTGATCCGGACGATCGAAGGAAAGCTGATGGTGACACATTCTAAAGGTATTCCGTTTATCGAATATGCTTTTATCTCTTCACTCATCTTTATCCGATGCCCTAAGGGCTCTCCATGCGTCCATAGCGGTCGCTTCCTCCGAAGCCGATTTCTTGATATCAAAGTCCAAAAGCTTCACTTCTTCATAATCCTTATATAACTCCACGTCCGTTCTCACGGGTCTTCTGTGAAAATGCTCCATGGCATATCTCTGAGTATCATAATCCACAATAAAGTCCAGGAATTTCCCGGCATTGAAGCTATGGGGTGCATTCTTTACTATGGCGCAGGCATCCGGAAGGGCTGTTGTACCTTCGTCCGGATATATCATGGCTATATCATAGCCGTTTGCCATATATTTTCTTGCTGTTTCCTCCAATGTTATCCCCACCATGCATCTGCCTGACTCCACACTGGGTATCACAAGACCGGATGAATCAAGCACCTTACCGTCAAGCTGCTCATATAATTTGGAAACTATATCCTCAGGAGATTCATCAAAAAGCTGAGCCATAAGAGATACTATAGTGTAGCTTGTTCCGGAAACCTCCATATCTGCAAATGCTATCTGCCCTTTCCAGCGTTCCTGAAAAAGCTCCTTCCAGTTTCCGGGGGCATCTCTCTTTGCCACAAGCTTGGGATTGTAAATGAACACGATGGGCAGCTCCGTAAAGGGTGTCCATAAATCCTCCTGAGAGAGGTATTGGCTGTCAAGCATGTCTTTTTCAGTAACCCTGTAGGAAGTGAACAAGTCCTTTTTTGCCTCGTAGTATTCTGCTCCTCCACCAAACATTATGTCACAGTCACCGGCCTCACCGGACTCAATCCTGTCGAACATTTCCGAAGTTCCTCCGGCGACTATATTTACCCAGATTCCGGTAGCATTTTCAAATTCCGTGATCACAGGCATGTAAACCTCTTCCTTGTGAGAAGTGTAAACCGTAAGCTGCCTTTCCTCCGACACACTGTATTTCTGTGAAAGAGTCCTTATCTCTTTCTCCCTCTGACTGTTCCCGCAGCCCGACAGAAAAAACACTGTCAGAAAAAGGGCGGATATCAGCACCTGTTTTATCATCTTGTTTTGCGGCCTTTTCATCACATGTCTCTTTAAAAAACGGTTTCTGCGGCAATGCACCGCAGAAACCTGAATTAAACGGATTGTCAGCATTATATCCCATTATATCCATATCTCAGCCCAGGAGTCGTTTTATAAATTTCACTCTTTCCTCAACAGCTGCTCTCTGTATACTGCTTCCCTTTGCCATATCAAAAGCATGTACCGTGCCGCGGGTTTTGTTCAATGTCACGTCATTGCCCTCAGCCTTGAGCCTTTTTGCAAAATCCACACCCTCGTCATGCAGAGGATCAAATTCAGCAGTCTCCACATACATAGGGCAAAGACCCGAAAGGGACTCTGCTTCCGAAGGAGAGTAGTAGTACTTAAGTCCCTCCTCCCTGTCTGATTGAACTATCTTTCTATAGGCATTGATAGCCTCGCTGTTGATGATGGGAACATCTGAAAACTCATTCATGGACTCAGTCTTAAATCTCATGTCAAGGGAAGGGTAAAGGAGAAGGCTCCCCTTCGGCATGATAAGTCCCCTGTCCCTTGCAAGCAGGGTGATAGCCGCTGCAAGGTTCCCTCCTGCCGAATCCCCAATGACAAATATCTTCGCAGGGTCTATACCGTATTTGCCGGAATTGTTCTGGAGCTCTGTATAAACCTCAAATATTTCTTTTATCTGAACCGGAGGCTGACGATAGGGTGACAGATCATACATGGGCAGCATCACTTTGCAGCCCGTATTTCTTGCAAGCGTTTCCGCAAGCTGGTAATGGTAAGGAAGGGCAGGGAAAAGGAAGGCACCTCCATGCAGGAACAGTATTACAGGAGCATCCTTTTTATCCTTGACAGCAAAAGGTATATATGCAAGCGTCTCAAGCTGACCCTTCGACGCAGTGGGGGCAGGGATATTCAATCGGTCAAGACGCATGCCAAGCGGAGCTGTAACTTTCTTTGGAAGTCCTCCGTACATAAGCTCCACAAGCTTGACCTGGAACCTGGTCTTAGCTACGGGAATCTTGGAAAGCGATGCAAATTCAGGGCTTATTCCATAACTCTCCTTCTTTTCGCTGTCCTTACTGTCAAAATCAAGAACAACTGAAAAAAGGATACATTCCCTTAAGATGATCACCCTTACATCTTTGGTCAGAGCTGACAAAAGAGAAGCCGATAATGCCACCCAGTCTTCTTCATCTCCATCGATATACCTGTTAAAGGAAGCCAGATTATAACTGTCAAGAGTCCATAAAAATGCATCCTTTACATCATCACAGTCCAATTCTTGAAGTATTGCTTTATCTGCCCGGCGAACACCTATATCTTCCGCTACCTTTTCATTCATTTCCAGTGTTTCAAAGCTTGTTCCCAAGAGTACCTTTAACTTCTGTGATACTCCGGATATATTCTCAAAGGAAATATCTCTGATGGTTCCGGGAGAAAGCTCCATGGTAAGGGTGCACGAATGCTCATTTCCATCGATATTGAGACTTCCGTCATCTACATTTCCGGCTATTTTTGTTATTTCCAGCATTTCTTCCGCTACAAGATCCATATGCATTTTCTCACGTTTGCCAAGCCCCTTTTCCGTTGCATACTTTTCAGTGAAATCCCTTATATCCGCGAATGCTTCAGTTTCGTTTCCTTCTTTGATCACGATCATGGTTTCTGCCTCCGTTTGTGAACCTTAATTCTTTATTTATGTTCCATTTTAACAAAAAGCAATCACTTTTGATAGCCACTGATGTGCATTATTTCTTACATCGTGATTTTCAGCTTGGACAAAAACCGGTCAAAAAATGCACAAAAAAACCCGCGGTGGGTTAACCGCGGGTCTTCGTGAGTAACGTTACTTACAAAGTAATTTTTCAAGAACGACTTGAAAACAGAAATCCTGATCAAAGATTTCTGTGCGCCTTTCGCGCAGATTAGTTCATAGAATCTACAGCCTTGTAAAGCTTAGCAACCTTTCTTGAAGCGTTGTTTGACTTGTAGATGCCCTTGCTGTGAGCCATAGCAATCTTCTTCTGAGCCATCTTAAGAGCATCCTGAGCCTTAGCCTTATCACCGGCCTCAACTGCTGCGTATACTCTCTTGATGTATGTCTTAACTTCTGAACGGATAGCCTTGTTACGCTCATATCTTGTAGCTGCAACAAGAATTCTCTTCTTTGCTGACTTAATATTTGCCATTTGGAAATATCTCCTTTCACCTGATATCGATATCTTACATGTGCGTTTTTCAAGTACCGGACACGGACAGTTTGAAAACACGCTCAACTATCATATATAAAAGCCCCATTTGTGTCAAGAGCTAAAAAAATGATTTTTTGAGAAAATGAAGGAGCGAAAATGAAGGAGGGCTGTTCGCCCTCCTTCTCTAATATATGGAATGGAATTACTCTTCAATTCCTGCCATTTCCTTAATGGACTTAATAGCAAATGTAAGTGTACGTCCGCAAGCGATACCTGCCATGAGACATGGATAGTTGTTTGCGAAGAATGAACCCGACATATCGCCGCCGATGTAGAGACCCGGAATTACATTGTTCTCATCATCAAGAGCCTGTGTCTTATCGTTGATAGAGATACCCTGCTCTGTTGTAAGGAGAGATGCACCGAGCCAGCAGCCATAGAACGGAGCTGTTCTGAGCTCAGAGAGACGAACCTTCATCTTACCGAAATCCTCATCCTCCTGCTTGTCATAGAGCTCATTGTAACGCTCAACTGTTGCTAGGAAGTTAGCCTTGTCCTCATCCTTGAAACCAAGCTTGTCAGCAAGCTCCTCGATTGTGTCAGCCTTGAAGATCAGACCTTCGCCTTCTTCGCCGTACTGCTCAAGCTGCTTGTCTACATAACCCGGGATGTTTCTTGACTGTGCCGAACATCCTATAGTATGGAATCTCTTGATATCCTCCATGTAGTTAGCATCCATGATCTGGGCATATACATGACCCGGCTGATGAGCTGCCGCATAAACGATATCGTTGTACGGGCTTGACTCATTAGCGAAACGCTGACCATGACGGTTAACCTTAAGGAATGGCTGTGTGCCGGGGTTATACTGTCTTACAGTTCCCGGGAATGCCTTTCCGCCGAAGGAAGACTCGCTCTCAACATAGCCGGAATCAACGCCCGGAGCTACGAGACCACGGTCAAAGAGCATGGGAGCTGACTCAGCATCAAGATGAGCACCTGCCCAAACTGCCGCACGGATTCCGTAACCCTTGTCAGCAGGGCTGAAGGAACATGCTGTTGTAACAGAAGTTCCAAGGGGATCAAGCTGCTCCATCATATACGGGTTGCCGGGATATCCGCCGCAGGCAAGGAGAACTCCGTTCTTTGCATTGTAACGGATAAGATCGCCTGAATCTACGTTCTGTGCGATAACACCTGTTACTCTTCCTGTATCATCCTTCTCAAGCTTGACGAGGGCAGTCTTGAAGTCTACATCATAACCTGCCTTCTGGATGACCTCGAGGAATACCTCGTTTCTCTGCATTCCGTACTCAGACTCGGAAGCTCTGTAGTTGTGCTCCTGCTCAGGGAATACGAAGGTTGTATTCTCATCGCTGTCCGGCCAACGGGCTTCTTCACCTGATGTGAATTCGCACTTCCAGTTGTAGGGCTCATTCTCAAGGATGCCTGATACGAAATCATGCATTGCAGCTGACTCATCAAGCCATAGCTTAACTACTCTCTGGTCGCACTTTCCTGATGCATAACGGCTGATCTCGGAAAGGAGTTTCTTCTTGTCTACATGTGAACCGGCTGCGATAGCTGCGGAACTGTTGATAGCTCCGTACCAGTGACGTGTATCCTGAACTACTGCATTCTGCTCGATAACGCGGAAGTTAAGTCCCTTGGAAGCTGCATAGGCTGCTGCCATCATACCTGCATTACCGGCACCTACGATAAGGATATCTGTATCGATAGTCTCCTTTACGTCAGCATCATCAACTATAGGCTCCTCACCAAGCCAGTCCTCATCAGAACCTGTAGGGATGAGATCTCCTGTGGCTGCAACTGCCTCGCCCTTTGCCTGTGCGATACAGTTAGCGGCTGCCTTCTTTACAGCATCGGATGTTATGGTTGCACCTGATACAGCATCAAACTCAGCTGCCTGAGCATCCATAAGAGCCTTCTCAAGATCAGGAACAGCTGCGCCGCCGATTGAAGGTGTCTCACCGTCTGCATTGATCTTTACTTCCGTGATGGATGACTCATCAAAAGTCATAGTAACCGTAACCTTCGAGCTGATTCCGTCTGCACCTGCTGTATAAGTACCCGGTGTATAGATAGCTCCACCTGCGGGAGCCGCAGCGGCTGTTGTAGCAGCCTCAGTTGCAGCAGCAGTTGTAGCGGCAGCAGTTGTCGCTTCCGGTGTTCCTCCGCCGCTTGTACAAGCTGTAAGGGAACCAAGACCTGCGATCACTGCAGTTGCACCCATTCCCTTGATGAAATCTCGCCTGGTTAACTTTTCTGACATAATAGATCCTCCTAGATTTAGATGATAGCCTTTGACTATTCTTATACAGCTAAAACATAAATATGCGATTTTGACGGGCTTTCCTGTCCATGGGGATGGTACAGTGAACCTGAATGCATCGATATCCATGATTTTAGCATATATCACATATAGTTATACTTTCATTATTATATCGAATTACCGGGGATTTTAATACTTTTATATTACAGTTTTATCTTTTTTTTAGATTGTTCCAATATATTGCAGATTTTAAGCCGATATAACATGTAGCGATTTATTAAGTAACGAATGTTTATCCGTAATAGACTAAACATTTTTATCAACGGATCTTTATCGTAGTAATCTAATGCTTAAATTCAGGTTTGGGGGATGAAATGCATAAAAGAGTTATAGGATTATTCGCAGCATTTATTTTGATAATGTCTTCCTTTTCGGCTTATGCCCTTGAGTGGCATCAGGATGCCCTTGGCTGGAAGCTTTGGGATAAGAAAAAGAAACCCCTGACCAGTGAATGGTACTATGACAGCGGATATCAGTATTATTTAAAAGATGATGGCTACAGGGCTGCAGGATGGACACTTATAGATAGCAACTGGTACTATTTCGATCAGAAAGGTCATCTGGCAACCGATAAATGGATAGATGACAAGTACGTGGATTACAGCGGTAAGATGCTGACAGCCACTTGGACACTGGACGGCTACTATGTTGGCGCCGACGGCAAATGGATAGAAAACTATCAGGGCAGCTCCTACACCCCGACTCAGCCCATTGAGATCCAGTACATGAAGGCTCACATGACCAAGGACGGAGGCATTTCTCCAAACATCTACTTCATAAACTCCTCCGGAAAAATCATCAATAGTATAGTTTTCACCGTGACCCCTTATGATGCAAGGCACAATGTTACCACCTGTAAAATAACCGGAAACTCCACCGTGGACCGGACTGCGACAGGTCCCTTCTATCCGGACGACCCCTACTCTCTCGGAAAATACATCCTGGGAGAGGACGGTAATGTTCACAAAACCTCATCAGTCACTGTCAGCGATAATGCAAAAACCTTCAACAATTTCGTGCTGCTGGATCACCTCTGGCTAAGCAAGACGGTTTCCACCTACGCCATAGTAGGCATAAAGCTGCAGTACGCTGACGGAACCGAGGAAACCGTAAATCCAAATTCTGTAATAAAAAATGGAGTCTGATATGGAAAAGGACATGAAACCCGGCAGGATGATAAGATTCCAGGCCGGAGACATTATATTTAATGAAAAAGAATTGCATCCCTATATGTACAAGGTACTTAAGGGTAGCGTGGCCTTGTACGTCAATTATGAGAAGGAGCACGAAAATGTTTTGGGAATTCTTGAAGAAAACAGATTTTTCGGAGAGATCTCAATGCTTACGGGAAGACCGCAGGTTTATACGGCGGTAGCATTGAATGACGTTCTTCTTATGAGAGTGAACGAGGAACAGCTTGAATCCTTCCTCAGCGAAAACCGGGGCAACACCCTGGGCATCCTGAAGAGCATGGCAAGGATCATAGTCACCCAGAACCTGAACATTTCCATGCTCATGGAGGATATCAACGAAATACTGAAGGATCTTCCCGATGAAAAAACCATGGATCCAAAGGTTGTCATGAGGCTGAAGCAGTACCAACTCAGGTACGTAGAGAAAACCTACAACCCGGAGGAATCCTTTTTCTCGGCAAATATATAAGTCGTGCATAAGAAAGATGGAGCCGGAGGGCATACATTAATAGCCGAAGCGACCCGGCTATAAATGTATGCCCTCCGGCTCCATACCGCTCATGTTGCTGTACTGTGCCGAATACTTCCGTCTGTTATGGTATCACCTAAGCTCTTTCGGTCTTTCTATGACCGCTCCGCCAAGTCCGTTCTGGCCTATGTGGCAGCTGATAAGAAGTGACAGAGGTTCTACAATAATCTCCGGATTCAGTCTGTCCGGGAATTCTGCCTTCAGCTCCTCTGCAAATGCTTCTGCCTGCTCAGGGTTGTCTGTATAGGCAACACAAACGTAGCAGTTGTTCATATCCTTATCCTTGAGACGGCCCTCAAGCTCATTTTTAAGTCCCTTGATGATGGCTTCCCTGACCAGCTTGGTGGTTCTCACCTTGGTGAAGGAATCAAGCTTTCCGCCGTTTGTGATCCCCAATACAGGCTTTATATGAAGAAGGGTTCCGATGGCAGCCGCCACAGGAGTGATACGTCCGCCCTTCTTAAGATATTTGAGAGTATCAACTCCTATATAGATCTGATTACTTGAAGATTCACGGTTGATAATGTCACAGATCTGCTGTCCGTCATAACCCTTTGCGGCAAGCTCAGTCGCAAATATGCAATACTGTCTCTGGGTGACGGAAACCCCCTTGTCGTCAGGAACAAATACCTTCCCCTCGTACTTGTCTTCGTGGCTAAGCATCATTGCTGTCTGGGTTGAACCCGAAAGTCCTGAAGTAAGCGGAATATGCACTACCTGATCGCAGGTTTCAAGAAGCTCATCCCAAACCTTCATTACTTCGTCCATGCTTGGCTGTGATGTTGATATATCGCAGTCATTCTGAAGCTTTTCAAAAAATACTTCTCTTGTAATGTTTATGTCTTCGAAAAATTCCTGATCATCTATACGGAATGGCATGGGAACAACACGAACTCCGAGCCGTCTGCTTTCTTCCTGCGTGATGCCGCTTCCGGAATCTGTAGAAACTCCAATTCTCATTAATAACACCTCTATCTAAACATCAATAAATCTCAGCGTATCAGGCAGGGAAATGCTCAGCCCGATTTGCATCAGAAGTCACATATCATATCGCGAAAAAAAGATAGTACAATCGCGCCGAGCCATTGTACTATCTTTTTTAAAAACTGTCAAAGACTTTGCTATATGACGGGATTTAAAGGCCTAAACATTAGCCCTGTCACATCACTTTACGATAAGTGACTTACCTGACATCTCTTCCGGCTGAGGGATCTCCATCATCTCAAGGAGAGTAGGAGCAAGGTCGCAAAGTGCGCCGCCCTCGCGAAGCTTCCAGGTCGGATCAGCATTAACAAGGATGAATGGAACAGGATTTGTTGTGTGAGCTGTCCATGGCTCGCCTGTCTCGTAGTTGATCATCATGTCAGCATTACCATGATCTGCACAGATGACCATCTGACCGTTTGCATCCTTAATTGCATCTACTACCTTACCTACAGCCTCATCAACAACCTCGATGGCCTTGACTGCCGCAGGGATAACACCTGTATGTCCCACCATGTCAGGGTTAGCAAAGTTAGCGATGATCATATCGTACTTGCCTGATCTGATAGCGTCGCAAAGCTTGTCGCATACCTCAGGGCATGACATCTGAGGCTTGAGGTCATAGGTAGGAACATCCTTTGGTGAAGGAACCAGTATACGATCCTCGCCTTCGTTAGGCTCCTCAACACCGCCATTGAAGAAGAAGGTTACGTGGGCATACTTCTCGGTCTCCGCAATACGAAGCTGCTTAAGTCCGAGGGATGAAGCGTACTCTCCGAGAGTCTTTGCGATGGACTGCTTCGGGAATGCTATCTCCTTGTTAGGAATTGTCGGGTCATAATCTGTGAAGCATACGAACTTTGTATCCAGGCGCTTGCCTCTTGCAAAGAAATCAAAATCCGTATCGCAGAAGCAGTGTGTCATTTCGCGGGCACGATCCGGACGGAAGTTGTAGAAGATGCAGGAATCGCCGTCTGTGATTACGTGAACAGGCTTTCCATCCTTCTCGATAACGCAGGGAACAACGAACTCATCAAGAACCTTTGCTTCGTAGGACTTGTCGATAGCTTCTGTGACTGATGCTGCCTTATCGCCTACGCCCTTTGTCATTGCATCGTATGCCTTCTCAACACGGTCATAGTTCTTGTCACGGTCCATAGCATAGTAACGACCGGAAATCATAGCGATCTCGCCGACACCAAGCTCTGCCATCTTGTCCTCAACCTGCTGAAGGAAACTCTTTCCTGAATCTGGCGGTGTGTCACGACCGTCAAGGAAAGCATAGAGATAAACCTTCTTTAAGCCGTTTCTTTTTGCAAGCTCCAGGATCCCGAAGATGTGCTCGATGTGTGAGTGAACGCCGCCGTCGGAAACAAGTCCGAACATGTTGAGAGCGGAATCGTTCTTCTTGCAATTCTCGATTGCATTCATAAGTGCGGGATTTGTGAAGAAATCACCGTCATTGATGGACTTTGTTATACGTGTAAGATCCTGATATATGATGCGTCCTGCACCCATATTCATATGTCCTACCTCTGAGTTTCCCATCTGTCCGTCAGGAAGACCTACGAAAAGTCCTGATGCCTGTCCTTCAACGAATGGGCACTCTGCCATAAGTTTATCCATAACCGGAGTCTGGGCCATGGCGATGGCATTACCCTCCGGATTTTTATTGATGCCATAACCATCAAGGATCAGAAGTACTACTGGTTTCTTATCTGTCATGATAACCTTACCTCTTTTTTATTAGATTTTTTTGTAGTTTATACCAAATAAAAGTTAGCGTCAATGACTCCGACGCTAACTTTGTTAAAAAATATACAATTTGTTTATATATCCGCTATAAAAAATGATTCTTCCGTCCCCGGTGGTAATACCGGTGGAATTCTGTCTCATTGCTTATACTTCCGCAGAAAAGAACGAATCTTCCGGGTTGTAGGTTTTTTCTACATATTTCAGCTGGTATTGTTTCAGTCTCGTCACAACCTTCGGGTCCAGAGCATTATCATCCGGCAGATCCTTAAGTATCTCATTCAGATCCTCCATGAGCATGGAAATGTCCAGACTCTGGGTGACTATGATCTTTGCCATGCTTTTCATAATTCCCAGGGTGTTGCCACGGTTCTCGCTGAGGAAGGACTCCAGCTGCTCCTCGCTTACCCTCATGAGAAGAACGTCGTTTAATGCAACCGCCGTATAAACCTGCGGCCGCCCCGTAAGCATCGAAATCTCTCCGAAGAATCTGTTTTCCTCGAGGATTCCCAAAACATTCTCATGTTCTTTCTCGTGATTTACGTACAGGGCCACACTGCCTTTCAGCACCTTGTACATGTATGGATGAATTTCCTTTTCCTTAAATATAATGTCTCCGGCAAGGTACCTTTTCATTCCGCCGGGTTTTACATCGCAAGACATATTAATCTCCTATGGTTTCTGATCATATTTTATATGCTTCTGATAATGCATAATGTAAAATCGCATTACATTTGCAAAGATACCGGTTCTTCATCATCAATTCCGGGGAATGGAATCACGTTATCAGGTGAATGCTGCTCGGCTTCCCACAATGTGAGTTTTTGCTGCATGTTAAGCCAGCTTTCCGGAGATGTATTTGTAGCTATGCCTATTCTGATTGCCATCTCTGGGCTTAGTGCTGTTTTCTCATTTACTAATTCTGATAGTGTCTTTCTGGTAACTCCAAGCATCTTAGCTGCGCTTGTAATAGACAGATTTAATGGTTTTATCACATCTTCCAAAAGTATTGTTCCCGGATGGGTTGGTCTCCTCTTCATTTCCATTTCCTCCTTCCCTAGTGGTAATCTAAATAATCTACAAGATATGCATCATTACCTTCGAAATAAAAGGTAATTCTCCAGTTACCATTCACTGTCACAGACCACATATCCTGTTTATCACCTTTTAATGAATGAAGTCTATATCCCGGCAAGTTCATATCTTGCGCGGAAGTACTTGCATCAAGCCTATCAAGCATTCTTCCCAGTTTTTGGGCATGTTCAGCCTGTATTCCTTTTTTGGAACCTGTTTCGTAAAACTCTTTGAGTCCCTTATGTGCAAACGATTTAATCATGATTTTAGTGTAACCTGTTACGTTTCAAGTGTCAACAAGGTGTAAGAGTACCATTTCAAAGACATTTCCGTACACTCAGAGTGATAGGGTTTGATTTTGTAGTTTTTGTAGAAATGTTAATTTATTTTCTCTCACTATACATGGAATCAGACGCATGATACTATGCAATTGTCCGGACGAGATAACAAAAACGAGGAGTGATAAAAATGAAAAGCAAAAAGAATCGGATATTCATGGTGGATGGCATTCCCTATCGCTTCAACAACAGTGCATTTAAATCCTGCATGGTTAACTATGGAAAAATAAATAATATCACTAAGGATAAGACCATGGATGAGCTTTCCGGAAAACTCGGAGTGACAAAGGATGCCGTAAACAATTGGCAGTATGCCTTGTATCAAGGATCAAAACTTGTTTTTAATACAGACAATACATTAACTTATGGAGAGAATAAGGGAACTTGGGATTTGGAAGGAGATTTATTATCATTAAGGTATGACACACAAAATGGAACACTGGAAAGAGATTTTGATGTTATCCATGAAGATAATACTGCATTGAAAGCTCATAAAACAGGAAAGGCCGATGGAAAAACAACTACATTTTCTGGTACTACGATTTTTTATTCTGAAGATGTAATAGATGATGTGAAAAAAGCAATTACAAAAACAATCGGTGAGTCTGTATCTACAGATATTATAGAATTCACACTGAATAAAGCGGTTTTAGGGTATAGCGCGATTAGCCCGCAAACAAGTACTGACGGTAAACGTACAACAGTAAACCCAGATACAGCACTTCTCCCGCCTGATGGGAATGGAGGAAATACATTCTTTACTTCTAGCAAGGGAAGAGTACTTGCTTGTTTGGATTTCACAATCAAGAACACAGACAGAAACACATTAAATACAGATAAAAACATTTATTCATTTAGTGTTAATCAAGATGACAATTATGCACTTGTAAGAGGCTATGATTTAAATAACAAGGACGGACAGTATGATCTTACGTTGCAATGGTCTCCAATTGCGGTTAATGGCGGCGAATTTACGACAAATGACACAACAAATAAACTATTAGATGCAAATTCATCATATGAAATAAAGGTGGTTGGTGTTGTCGGCTTTGAACCAGAGAATTTAACAGATCCATTTGAATTGGTAGTTCAGCTTAAGAACTCAAATGATGAAACAGAGTCTTTTTTATACAGAGTAGAGTAGAAATAAAAAGGCAGAGGATCCAAATCCTCTGCCTTTTATAATAACTGTGCGTTGTTCTGTATTGCCTGCTCTATCCGCTGTGGTTCGATACCGATATATCGCTGAGTGATTGCGGCGGAGCTGTGTTGCAGCAGCCGCTGTACTAGCGTAATGTCGTAACCGTTCTGAGTATAAATCTCCGTTGCATACCACTTGCGGAAACTGTGAGTTCCGATGCCTTCGTATCCAAGAGCATCACAGACAATCGAAAGCTGTTTCTGAACTGCCCTTTCTGAAATTGGAAAGAGCAGTTCATTTTTATTTATGCCATTCCGCAGACAATAATTCTCAATATACTGCTGAATCACAAGAGGAACCGTAAACTCTCTCTGCTTACTTGTCTTCTGCTCTATCATACAGAGCCTGGATAGCTATTATTGAATCAACTACAAATAGTCATCTCTATTCTGAAGATTATGAAGGATACGACGAACCTCCATGATTCTTTTATTTTCCTCAACATCCGGGATGACCACATAATAAATAGTATAGTTTTTAACATAAATTCGATAATAGGGATAAAGATGTTCTCTTATCGAATGATAAGGTTCAAATGATTCTGCATCTGGAATTCTTTTTAAAATCACAGCCTCCACGGCATCCAAAAGATCATTTGCAGCGGTTTTGTTTTGAAGAACATCTGAAATGTACCGAACGTGATCTTCCAGATCATTAAAGAACATTGGAAGATAGCTTAGGGAGTATGTAATCTCACCCATTTATTTGTCTCCTTAATCTCCCAAACACTTCATCATGAGTTAATCTCTCAGGATTTGTGGCTGCATACTCATCAGCTTCTGACAAAGCTTGTTCAACATTTTTTGTCAACTTTGAATATGTCTCAATGCTCATAACCACCATAGAACCATAGCCGTTCTTGGTTAAAAAAACAGGTTCGCCATCTTTTACGACATTCTCTATATCTGTGAATTTATTTCTAAGATCAGAAACAGGTCTTATATTAACCATACATTCCTCCTGAAATTGTAACTTTAGATTATCATAAGTTTATCATAATTATGATAATGCATCAATCAGGAAAACATTTTCAGCCAATAGGCCAATCTATGTTTTCCATATTTTTTCAAGAACGCTAATTTGTATTCCTTTATTCATACAATGTATTGATAATGTACTATTATAATGTTATAATCAATCAAAAGGAGGATTATTAAAATGGCACAAGCAACATTAAGTATTCGAGTAGATAGCGAAGACAAAAAGAAATTTGAAAATTTTTGTTCCGAAACAGGAATGAATGTTTCTGTTGCGGTAAATATGTTCATGAAAAAGGTAATCAGAGAACAGAGAATACCCTTTGAAATAACCGCAGATCCTTTTTATAGCGATTCAAATATGGAACGTTTACGCAGAAATGCTGAAGAAATGAACAGAACCGGTGGAACTGTCCATGAGGTGAACTTAGATGAATAAATCATGGACCGATGATGCATGGGAGGATTTTGAATATTGGACGGAACAAGATAAAAAAACTTTACGTCAAATAAAAAAGCTCCTGAAAGATATTGATAGAAACGGCTATAAAGGTTTAGGTCATCCGGAACCTCTAACAGGAGATTTGGCCGGATATTGGAGCCGTCATATTGATGAGAAAAACCGAATAGTATATAAAATCGAGGATAATACTGTAAAAATAATACAGTGTGGTTCTCATTACAGAGATAAGTAAAAAGAGCAGCCGGCGTAGTAAAAAGGTTGGCTGCTCTTTTGATAAATTCAGAATGTCAAATTGTATCATATTTGCATAGATAACGGTTTTTCACTCAAAAGTACCATTTAAAAGCCGTTTCCCGGACAATCACAACCACCCGTCAAACGGGTGGTTTGCTCTGAGGCTATAAGCCTCTGATTACTCAGCCGGCGTCTCAAGGCGCTGGCTTTCACTTTGCTCAAGCCACTATGCGTTTGACTCGTCGCTACCGCTAAAGCGGTGTTTGTACTACCAGCTACCCTTTAAAGGGGTCTTCGTATTCCTTAACACTTAGCTTATCCATTGCTATATCGTGTTTCTCTTGATCTTGGATATATTTTTTGATTGTTGCTTCGTTAAGTCCTACTGTTGACACATAGTAACCTTCTGACCAAAAGTGTCTGTTTCCAAATTTATATTTCAGATTTGCGTGTTTATCAAACATCATC
>NZ_AUJX01000048.1 GCF_000424445.1 Oribacterium sp. NK2B42 | reverse complement strand
AATGCTTTGTCGTGTGTTTTAAACTTATTCTTCAATAACTTTTCGAGGCCAATCTTGTGAAAGAATTCTTTAAACAAGATAAGACCCGCATCGGAGGAAAGATCGCCTCCATTGAAATTTATTTTAAGGGATTTGTTGCAATCAAGAGTGCTGTCGAGTACACTAATCATAGGACTTCTCCTTCGTTTAGTTTTTTGTTTTAGCACCTTAATTCTATCAAGGTAGAAGTCCTTTTTCTATATCTAAGGCCTTCACTTATTAGATGAAATCTAAAAATATGCAAATCCCACAAAAAATGTAGTTGTCATGCAGCTTTGACCGCAATTAGGAATTATTCTGTGAATAATTCAGGATTATGGGGAACGATATTTGATATAGAGGGCGGATTCGTCATAGTGTGATACACAATTTCAAATAGAAAGAGTCCCACGGTATCAAAATCTGTACCGGAGACTCTTTTTATATTTCTTTCTCATGTTATTCTTTATTGAAATTCCAATGTTATGTCAGGTGTATCTTCCTCTATATAGGATTTATAGTAGTCTACCGCGCTTAGCTCTTCATCAAGAGCAAATGAACCGAACTTGCGATACACACCGTTTGAGAATGATGCAAGATATTCTGCCTTGTACAGTTCGCAGAATGGATTAAAGCATCTTACGTACATTGGCATTCTGCACTTAATCGTTGTTCGGAGAAGGATTATGTTTTTAGAGTGATAGTCTTTCTCGGTGGGCGGCATCAGGATATTCACGGTACTAATACCGTAGTCCTCATGATTATTGAATGTCATACGAAACTGTTCTTCGAAGTAATGAAACTCCATTCCTGTTTTCTCATAAAGGTTTCGCATCAGAATGAAAACACCGCCTGCATCCCTTAGGTCTATTAATGTCTTTATTGTCTTATCAGGATTATCCAGATACATTTTGCAAAAAAATTCCTGTTCAAAAAAGAATCTTGGGTCTGTCTTCAAAAGGTCCTTTAATTCCTGTTGTTCTTTTGAATTCATCTAAATACCTCCCAAAAGATTGATTCATGAAAAGATTATACCTAATTCCGACTTCTTTTTCGCGGTCATTCTTGTTTTTAATCTCGTTCACGCTTCCTTATTCTTTTAATTTTCTTTATCTTTCTATTATCAGTTATCTCCTGTTCGAAGAAATACCGGCTCATCACATAAAGCGCTACCGGCATGAAAGCATACACGTTATGAAATAATCCGAAGAAGATCGGCATTGCCAATATCAAACCAAAGATACCGTGATAGGCTTTCGCTATCCCACTTACGATATCGCCACAGCCGGTCTCTTCCTTTTCTCTTGTTACTTCTGTCATTCCGGCAATAAGTGTTTTGATTGAAAACACCGTCATTACCGATCCTAAAAATAAATTTTGCATATTTTCTCCTGTTTACTTTACCTGAAGCTGAAGATTGTTCTTGGTGTTATTAACCAACTCTACGATTCGATTTAATGGTTTTTCTTCGGCTCTCTTTGTTTCCACTGGCTTAAATACATCTTTATCCAGAATTTCAAAATCCTCAATTAATTCTTTTCGTGGGAATGTCTGGCTGAAGTGTGAGTGTTCTGTGAGCTTTTTGGAATCGGATGCCGCAATGGACTTAGGTGATTCATTGCAATCGATTATTTCTTCTAAATCCTGCACCAAAGCCCTGTTCTTTTCGTTCTCATTAGTCCTAAGCTGGTCATTCCTTCTTTTGTTAGATGCAGAAGAAATCTTCTCTATCAATCCCTCCGGATCATCCTTAATGTACTCTTCGTTAGAATAGAATATTCCGTTGGCCTGAGGAGATGCAGGAGAAAGATAATGGATTCCCATGCAGTCAAAGAGATAAAGTTTTCCGTCCAACTCATAGAACACCTTTCCGTCGTGCTCATATTTTGTATTGATAATAGTCTGAGTGGTCATTTCGTACCTCCATAGTTGTTTCTAAAAATATTATGAGAGGGGATATCTCGGATAACCGTTAATTTGGCGTCAAAATAATATAATATTTTCAATGCCGAAAATTATCTTGTGGCGGTAACCGCCATACGCATATTTGCATTTTAAAATGCAATTGCAGTTTAATTTTTATTGGATGTTGAATAAAGTCGGATTCATACTCAAAACGGGTCCTTTTATAACCACCCGTTTTTACCGCATAAGGCTTATATATCAATGGTTCTTAGGAATTTTTGGGTGACTAGAAATATTAATGTTGTTTTAGCGATATCTAGTCATTAAAAAACGCCGTTGGAGCCTTATATATCAACGGTCTGTAGGTATTTTTCGATGACTAGAAATGTAGAATGATGTTTTAACAATATCTAGTCATCCAAAAAAGCCGTTGGAGCCTTATATATCAACGGTCTATAGGTATTTTTCGGTGACTAGAAATGTAGAATGATGTTTTAACAATATCTAGTCATTAAAAAACGCCGTTGGAGCCTTATAAATCAACGGTCTGTAGGTATTTTTCGGTGACTAGAAATGTAGAATGATGTTTTAACAATATCTAGTCATCCCAAAACACCGTTGGAGCCTTATGTATCAATGGTCTGTGGGTATTTTTTGGTGACTAGATATTTTTAATAACAATAGTCTAGTAATATCCTATATAATATTGCTGCCGAAACCTTACACATCAAGGTAAAGGACACTTCCTTTATTGGACGATTAAATTAATCCATTAAAAAAGTGCCTGCAGAAAATCCGCAAACACTTTTCAAAATCCATATTTTCTATGATGAAATCAGGGATTCACGATCCAATCAATCCTTGTCGGAATCTATCACATCTGCATCCAGAAGCTTCTTCCAAGCTTCATCGATATTCTTATATTCCATATGAGTCTCAGGGTTCACATCCTGCATGATGAAAGCAGAAATATCTACGTCGGCATCTGCCGTGAAGTATTTTCCATCTACTGCTGTAAAATCGTTTACTATAAAAGTGTCAAACAAAGTTGAAGTCTCATTCAGCTTTTCATCTTCGTGATCTGTTCCTTCGAGGGTTCCCATGAATCCGAAATAGTAGACAGATTTCTTTTCTGTTGAATCACTCTTTTCGACCTTCATCAGTTTAAAATCACCTACTTCATCACCAACGGACAAGTCATTAAGGGATGTTCCATTCTTCATAAGACGCATTGCCTCATATGCTCCGTCCTTGCCACTGATAGTACCTTTTAACAACGGTACTTCAACTTTCACGAAAACTAATGAATCGAATGCGACGTTGGTTCTTATAGCAGGATCCTTTGTCTTTTCAGCACCTGGATCAAGTGCCATAAGGTAATCGGGATCACCTTCTCCATCGTCGCTGGTACCCTCTTCTCCGTCTGGTCCATAAAGAATTTTATCAAGTTCATCCTCGATGATTGTTGCTGCATCATTGTCATTTGATTTACCGGCAACTACTGAGAAGATGTTTTCTGATGTGAATGTAATTCCTCTGTATCCGGCCATTGCACCTGTCATAGAACATAAACCCATTATTGATATGCCACCTATGATACCTAATTTCTTTATAATCTTCATGTATACAATCTCCTTTTCGGTGTTATAGTGCTTTTCACCATCAAAACAATTATGGGGAATGTTTTGGGGTTATTAGTATTTTTTAGAAAATTTCAAAAAAATCCCCCTAAAGAGACTTTGGTTATTTCCATTGTCTACTTTAGAGGGATCAAATCAAAATTAGAATCCCATATTTAGTTATGTTTTATGGAACGAGATCATCCATGTCATCTGACATATCATAGAGCATATCCGGGTCTATAAATCTGTTATCCCCGTCAGATTGACCAGAATCCCATTGATCTAAATTTTCTTCGAGGTTTGAAGCAGGAGATATGTCTTCATACTCAAGAACATTATAGTCATTGTCGTTAAGACTTTTTTCTATCTCCTGTTCCCTTATCCCGATATTTGCCAGGCATTCCTCAAAGAACACGGATTCGTTTCCATCAAGCGATACGGAATAAGGTACGTGTTCATCTCCCATTTCATCAAAATAAGAAAGAGATAATACTCCGTCCTTGGATATCTGGAGAAAACAGCCAGCGTCTTTTGCGTGTTCTTCTAATTCTTTAATCTTGGGAAGAATATCTTTGAATTCTCTATTGAGCATTCGGTCTACTGTATGAGAAACATCATCAAGTTCTTCCCTCAGCTTATTTGTGTCTTCGGGTGAATAGAGATCACCTTCTATATGTGTCTCATTTACATCATATACGAAGTTTTGATGATAGTTTCCTTCGCTGTCGAGGGTTCTGTCGCTTGTAACGATATTTAACTGTAGTTTATGAGCAAGTCTTAAACCGTCATCTCTCACCGCTGTCTTTCTAAGATTTTTCTCTTCAATATTCCATTCATTCATATCTTTATACTTCACTGGTGTCTCGTTAAATTTCATAGCTTCCCTGTAGTCTGTTTCGTATTCTCCCAAAATTAGTTCTTTGAATTTTTCAGGTTCAGATATCCGATACTTCTTTACGAGGTTCTTTGCATCTGTCTGAGATATCCCAAGCTGGACCATTCGGACGCATTCCATCTTCCGTATGGTATTAAGAACATCCCTAGCGGCTGTATCGAACATTTTCTTCTGTTCGTTAAATTCCTTTTTAAGATCTTCCGGTATAGCCGGAGTCGGTGATAGATCGATACCCAATGTGGTTTTGAGAAATTCATTCACTAATCTTAGAAAAGGATTTCTTATTCTATGAGTCGATTGTGCGTCTCGGTATTTCTCTATTTCCTTTTGGAGCTCAAGTTGTCTATCTAGCGATGTCTGTATCTTTTCGCTGCTCTGGATTGCGTGAAATATATCATTGTAAGATAGTTCCACATTCTGTACTTTTGCCATTATTTCTTTTTTCCTTTTTAGAATGTATTTTAGATTCATTCTAATTATGCACGGGGATTTTGGCTTATTAGTAAAAAAAGGTCAGGTTTCTGACCTGGCCTTTTTGAGTATATTCTGTTTTCTTTTTATAAGCTTTTTCTTGTAAGCAGCTCTTGGCTCGCCATCTTTCCTGTATAAGTCTAATATACTTATTTGACCTTCACAGCTGTAGTTACGAAGAACAGCAAAATTGTCCTTAATATCTTTAGCGGTATCCATTATACTTCCTCCGGATTCCTTTTCCTTTTTTAATATAATTATGGCTAGGGATCATCTAAATAGACTCCTGTTTCTTTCTTATGCTAATTTTTTTGAGTTTTTACGCCACTTGCCCGGGGATTCTCCGAAACGCTCTTTAAACTTCCGTGTAAACCAGCTTCTGCTCTGGAAACCACAGCTTTGCGCTATCTCATCGGATGTAAGTTCAGATGATAAAAGCATATTTGCTGCCTGCTCCAGTTTCATTTCAAGCATCTTCTTTGAGAAGGTCACACCTGTAATCATCTTAAATCGGAAACTTAGATAGTCAGGATTGTACCCATATTTTTCAGCAACTTCGGCAAGTGTGCATTCATTATAATGATCCCCCATATATTTCATGAGTTTTCCAAAACGATTCTGGGAAACCATAGTGCTGTTCGGAACGATCAATGAATTTTCTCTTGCACGGTCAAGCTCAGTCACGATTGCAACCATCAGAAGATGTGTCATAAAATTCCCTTTCGTATTCGAGGCGGGAAACCCACAGGCTTGCCTGTGGGATGAACGCCTTTATCCGGTTTTTTTCTGTTCTATAAGATAGTTGCCACGTATATCCAAAAGTCTGAGGTTTTTATATCCCACGGATGCATTTATATGTGTTCCGTCCAACAGTCTTATATCCATACGTCCAGTTGAACGCCTTCCAAAGATAAAACATACCTGGTTCTTCCATAACACCTTGTCGTACAGTCTGAACCCTTTTACCTCGTATGGTGCCTGATTTCTCTTACGTATACCACCTTTGTTGATGGTGCATTTGTGTATCTGCCTATTGTGGCAACGGACCTTTTTGTAATAGTATACAGTTCCGTCACCTACAGCTTTGGGGTTTCCGCTTATGCACCGGGCATCTACGTGGTGATCTTTCGGAAGCCCATTTTCTATGCGGATGTTTTTGGTTATATACCCGTAGGTATTCTTTACGCTTGGATATATGGCTTTAAGTTTCTCGTAAACCGCCCATCGCATTATTCCCATGAACGCAGCATCTCTGAAACTTATGCCTCTGTGTATCGTCTTTGGGAGTTTTACCGTTCCTTTATGATACCCTTTATGGCAGGTCTCACATAATGTGATAAGGTTATTTGGTGCATCACCGCCTGTTTTACGGCTTTCTATGTGGTGTACGTTGAGAATCTTGTCTTTAGATCTGCCTTTACAGCACTGACAAATATGATCGTCACGGAATAAGACATATTCACGGACATTCCAAAAGTCTGTCTGCTCGCCATTCTGATAGTTCGTGCCGCTGATGTCAGGATTTTTTATCTTCTGTATGTCGAATGATGCTGTCTCAACAACGATATCCGTGACAGGAAGTATTTTATGTACTTTTGCTATCATCGTTACATGAGAGTCTGCTTTTCTGCTTTACAGAAGGTGCTATCCAACCGTCCAATCGTCTTCTGTTATCGAACCGAGCCTTGCGGTAGCGTGTCTTTCGGTTACGCCTTGAACGTCTCAGTTCCCTGCGGGCAGAAATCAAGTCAACGATATCGTTACGGAGCTCCACGTTGGCTTCAAATAAAACCTTATCCTTTATGGTCGCAGAGATGCCGATATGCTTACTCCCGCTGTCAATGCCTAATGTTATCTTCTGTGTATGGTTAGTACTGTCATACATCAGCTGTATCGTAAAATGACACTTTTTAATAACCTTCGCCTTACCTTGTTTTAGAAGAACGCGCACTTTGGAATAGTTTTCCGTAGGCATTAAAGGCTGTCCGTTTTTGTTGAGTACGTAGACCATTACATATCCTTTCTGAAATCCACAAGGGATTTAATCACTCGCCCCAAAGGGCGGTAGGTGTACCATCGCCAATGTTAATGAGAGGTTTTTTTTCTGCATCACTGTTCCTATACCTCAGAACTGTTTAAACACAGACCTCAGAGCTACAGACTTGGTACTACATCCGTAGGTGACTATATATTCTCTCTTAACGTAGCCCGTAAAGGACTTAGGCTACTCACCAAGGGTTATGGCTTTACCGCAACCCCAAGGGCTTGCCCGTGGGTATTAGTGAGTTTCTCGTGATGAGAATCGTTTAACTTTAGTTCCTGTTCCAATGCATTAAAGGCAATCAATAGTTATCGGCCTCATGCGCCCACGTATCTCACATTCTTCAGAACGCTCTATGTGCTTTAAAAGTACTTCGCTTGGTAGTTCCGATGCAATCTTTTGGGTAGCCTTATATAGATTCGGATATAAAACAATCTCATCAATGTACTTGTTTCGTCCGCTCTGTTCTGAACCAAAGAGGTCTCCGGACTTTCTTAGATACTTCAAATCTCTTTCAGCTATTTCAAAGCCATCGTCTGTTTCAAGTAGCGTTTTTATATTCTCGTTTTCAGTGTCTTTAGACACCAGTACGCAGAATGATAACTTATCTCCTCTTCCGACACGGCCTCTTAACTGATGTATCTGAGATAAACCGAAGCGCTCCGCATTCATTATTAGTATGAGGGTTGCATTTGGAACATCAACACCTACTTCGATAACGGTTGTCGAAACAAGAATATCGACCTTTCCATCATGGAAATCATTAAGTATTGCATCGGTCTCATTGTTAGAAGTAACACCGGTCATCTCCTCTACTCTGTAATCAGGAAACATTTCCTGAAGCTTTTTCGTTGCCTTTTCCGTGGAAAGTACACCTTCTGTGGTTGAGCCCTTCTTCCCGTCTACAATCATAGGGCAGACAACATATATCTGTTGGTGAAGATCCAGAATTTGCTGAATATATTTCTTCAGGTGTATGCCATTATCATAAAGCGTTCTTACACCCTTTCTGTTCCCAGGCTTTTCTTTCACGCTGA
Source organism: Oribacterium sp. NK2B42 (assembly GCF_000424445.1). Taxonomy (GTDB): domain Bacteria; phylum Bacillota; class Clostridia; order Lachnospirales; family Lachnospiraceae; genus Oribacterium. Next base: position 16,488 of record NZ_AUJX01000048.1, on the reverse strand, counting down.
AGATCTTTGTAGTATCACCGTATATTGCTGTTGCAAGGGTTCTTGGGATGGGCGTAGCCGACATACCGATATAGTCAATGGACTTCACAGCCTCGCGCTGTTCCACTCCAAAACGGTGCTCCTCATCTACAATGGAAAGCCCTAACCGTTTAAAACGAAGGCGGTCTGACATAATGGAATGGGTTCCTACTATCAGTTTACAGTTACCATTTGCTATCTCTCTAAGCATCTCGTCTGTTTCGGACCCCTTCTTATTAAGAGTGTCTGAAACGATAAGTGAAACGCTCATGCCTGTGCCTTCTATCAGACTGCAAAGCTTATCATAGTGCTGTTTTGCAAGTATCTTTGTAGGGGCAAGGAGAACAGCCTGAAAGCCGTTTTCCGCAGCAAGGAGCATTGCGAGGAACGAGATTATGGTCTTTCCACATCCAACATCGCCCTGTACAAGCGCATTGACATAATTCCCCTGCATCATTTCATATTTTATTGATTCATAGGCACTTCTCTGTCCGCTTGTCAGTTCATATGGAAGTGATGCTATTATCTTTTCTGTAAGCTCGCACTTTGTGATCTTGATTCCTCCTGATGGAGTATCTCGCTTCTCCAGTTCCATCCTTCCCGCAAAATTAAGGATGTCATTGAAGAGAAGACGTTTCCTTCCTTCTACAGCTTCTTTCATTGTTGAAGGGAAAAGAGCCTTTCTCACCGCCTCATTTATCTCATCAAGATTTAATCTTGATAACAATTCTTCCGGAAGAGTATCTTCCTCTCGATCCTTTAGTTTTTCTTCAAGGAACGCCCTCATTTTTTCTTCGGATATACCTTTGATTGAGCTTAGGACCGTTTTTACCACCATATTTTTCTCGACATCCATTGTGAATGTATCAGGTGATACTATTGAAAAGCCCTTGTCTCCGAATTGCGGATTATAAGATAGTTCGCCACCGATAAGTACATCACACTGCAAGGTCATCCAATAGGAATAAAGCTTCTCTACTCTCTTTGTGACAAAGAAGTTCATAACACCAACGTGGTAACCGGTCTTTTTATCAATAACCGTGCATCTTAGCCATGCGGCTCCCTTACTGCTTGTGCCGGTCTTTACATCGATTATTCTTCCAATTATGGTCACATGGCAGCCATTAAGCTCCCGTGAAACTCCGGTCTCCACGGTATTATCCATGTAATGAAGTGGCAGAAGTCTATGGTAATGGTATTTATTTGTGATATGGTTCTTTTCTAATGTATTTAACTGGGCCTTGGTTAATTCCCAGGGAAAAGTCTTTTTGGCCATAAAGAGTCCCCTCCTGTTATTACTACACTAATTATGGTAGCTTTTTAAAAGGAGTTTTTGTTGCTGATAGGATTTTTAGAACTGTAGACTGTAGAATTTTTAGTTACCGTCCAGCTCCCAGAGTTTAGAGTATAGAATTCTCAGCTGACCGGAGTTATCCCGTACTTCTGACGGAGTAAGATTGTTGTGAACAGAATGGAAATTAAGAAGTCGGTTTACCTGCTGAATACCTGTGATTATATCCTGTCTTCTTCCTGACTGGTCTGATGAAATCAAACTATTCTGTGCCTTGTTTTTGAATCGTTTTGCTTGTTTTTTCTTATAGTCTTTCATCTTTTTTTCGTATCCAAAGTGATTTATTCTCTTTTTATTAAAACACATACTGTATTCAGGATGCAATATAGTGTTTGTATAATGTGGGTAGCTTTCTGCAGAGAACCTGCCACGATAAGAACCGTCCCCGGTGGGTTATGCTCTAGGCGTAGCTGTGTACTCCCGGAAGCAGGGTATTCACACCGATATATGTAAATATTACGCATATAAAGCCTATGATGGAAAACCAGGCAGCCCGTTTCTCTTTCCATCCGCTTCTGAGTCTCAGATGAAGATAGATAAAATAGATAAACCAGGTAACCAAAGACCAGGTTTCCTTCGGATCCCAGGACCAGTAGCTTCCCCAGGCATTTTCTGCCCAGATAGCTCCGGAGATCATGCAGAAACTAAGGAATAAAACGCCTAGACTTACAGCTCTGTAGCTTATGAGGTCAAGCTTCTCACCGGAGGGCACGTGTTGCTCAAAAAAAGCATTGGCAACTGATCTTGTACGAAGGAGATACATGATAGAAATGGCAAAGGAAACTCCAAAGGCACCATAGGCTATGATGGCAGTGGATACGTGGAATCCCAGCCAATTGCTCCTGAGTGATGGCATGAGCTCATGTACCTCTTTACTCTGCATTGCGGCATAACCTATCATCAGAAATATCACAGGAACGGAGAAGGTAGCCAATGCCTGAAACTTGTATTTGTATATAAAAATGATGGACACAAAGCATAAACCCCAGGCAAATGCAGACGCAAACTCATACTGGTTGGTGAGGGGAAGTCTTCCTGCATTTATACCTCTTATAAGCATCACAACAGTATGGAGAAGGAAGCCTGTAATCAAAGTTCCGTTTCCTAACTTTGTGACCTTAAGGTTTTTGAACACAAAGAAAACAAAAAAGAGGATCATGCTGACAAAATATAAAAGCATGGCCACCGTAAACAAGTTGTTTTCTAAATTAAAAAGTGTTTCACTTTTCATAGTTATTTCCTTTCAACTTCGCCTTAACTCTGTCAGCAAAAAGAATTCCGCTCTTACCGCCGCTTCCAAAGACCAAATATCTATCACCCTCCTGTTTCAACCATATTTTCTCCGGCTGAACATACAGAGAAAGGAATAATCCAAAAAGAAGAACCACACCACCCAAAAGTACAAAATAAGTGAAACCGTCCTTTTTGATCTGGATAAGCGTATAGTTTCTCGGGTTGTCAAATGTCACGGTATATTCGTCTATGGTCAGCTCTTCACCTTCCATAAGTGTGTTCATCCCAAGTACCGAACCCTGGAAATAAACAATATACAGATATGCAGGATTATTGAGTTTGGAGCTCAGGGTCAAGGGACCCTTTTCTCTGTCGTAATGATAATCGGGATAAAATGCCATGAATCCGATCTGCAGATCCGTTTTATTAGATACAGTCACATAATTCCCTGCTTCTACCGCTTCTTCCTGGAGAAGCTCGCCGTTTTCAAGTATGTGCATGTCTGCAGCCCATCCAGTGGAATTCTGAAAGAACTTCATTCCAAACAATGATGCAGGAGCATTGACAGAAACACTGGCACTTTCCTTTGCACCCGTTGCTGCATTTCGAACTGTGATATCCGAGGTGTACTGTTCCACCGTATCATCAGCTCTCAGACCGATGTTAAAATCATCAATCTGAAGAATATAATCCGTATCTCCAATCTGTTTTGCATCTCCCGGAAGGCCATAAACGGTATACTCCACTTTAGTCATCTGCCCAAAAGAAAATCCCAGTATCAAAAGAAGCACTCCTATGTGAGTGATAAGCGGGCCTAAAAGTCCTGCCTTATGTCTGATTCCAACTATATAACTCTGCTTTGTTTCGGTTTGCTTTGTTTCAGATTGCTTTGTTCCGGATTGCCTCGAAAAACCCAGACTTTTCAGAAATGCCTCCGGGTCTTTTGAAAGTCTTCCGATATATTGCGGACTGCTCTCTACTGAGACATTATTTGAAATGCTGTTTTCATCCGGAAAATCTCCGAAGCTCTTCCACCTTTTTATAAGTGCCGGTGTCCTTAATATGGAGCAGGTAAAGAGATTGAGGCACAGGATGACAGTAAATGCCACGAACCACCAGCTGTGAAAAACATCGTCAAGACTCAGTGCCATTATCAGCCCCGCTGTTCTGTCGCCATATTGCTGCTGGTATAACTTCATGATCTGACCTTGTGGTATCACAGAACCTATGACACATCCGATGATCAAAAGTCCCAGTAAGACCAGGGCAAGCTTCATGGACGAAATGAATTTGTAGAATTTTTTAAAACCGTTCATATCCCATCCCCAAATTTTTACATACATAAGTCCTACGCATTGCTTCGCTTACGAACTTTCAGAATGCAATGTAGCCTGATGCAAGACTTATGCTCTAATTATACAATAAGAGAGGAGGAAAAATCCTCCTCTCTTTAGATATGCACTGAATATTAGTTTAAGTCTATCAATAAGGCGCTATAAGCATTTCTCTTGGAAATCCATCATACCTTGTGAGCCTGTATCTTCTCCATTGCCTGATTAATCATTTCCTCTGAGGTATCCAGACACTTATAAGCAAGCTCACTGTTGTGTGCGCCCTCTGCATTCTCAACGTAATCCCAGTCAAAGTACCACTCGGCATCACTGTAAATCTCACGAACTTCGTTTAATTCATCCTCTGTCCACTTGCCGCTCTGATTTGCTTCAACGAGAGCCTTCTTAAGCTCTACAAGCTTGTCCCCGACCTCATCCTCACGGGCATGAACCTTCTCCTGGATGCCGTGAACGAATTCAACCATATCTGTACTTCCATGGCACTGAGCACAACTCTCAAGAAGGGTCTTACTCTCCAATGGACTTACAAGCTCATGTGATTTATAGGTACTTCCATCAGCTCTTGTAACTGTTTCCATGTGACAGTCAGCACAGCTAAGCATCTTTCCATGCTTTCCTAAAAGGAATGTCTCGAATTCGGGATGCTGAGCCTTGAGCATCTTGGCGCCTGTAGATTCCTGTGTCCAGTCGGTGAAGCCGATTTCCTTATAGTACTTAAGCTCCGGTTCAGGTCCCATGGTATCGAGACTGCTGTAAGGAACTGTACATTCAAGGATCTCCGGCTTGAAATAGTATTCTGTATGGCACTGACCGCAGGCAACATTCGCTGCATGGATGGAGCCAACATTATCACCAAGCGCGTCTGCCATATACTGATGGGTCACTGTAAGCTGTCCCATGGCTTCGTTATTGCCATGACAGTTATAGCAGCTGATGCCTTCATTCAGGGAGGCAAAAACCTCTTCGAAATCCTTGGTATAAGCATCAACACCTATATCATTGACCAGCTTGGTGAAGTTAACAGTCTTACAGGTAAGACAGTTGGCCTTTGCATGAGGTCTTGCCGTTTCATGAATGTCATCAAGATCATAGTAGTGGCCTCTGGCACTCTTATAGTCTTTTGCAAAACCATAACCTTCATAAAGTTCAACCAGATAAGGATCCTCTACGAGATAATCAGTCTGATAATCATGCTTGCTGTTCAGCTTTATTGAATCAACGATATCCGGAAAGACCTTTGCCCACTCATCTGCAGAAATGACTCCGTCCGGATTCGAAGCTTTCGGCGTCATTGCTGCCGCCTCCTGTTCAGTTTTGGCAACCTCCTGCTTCGGAATACTCATCTTGTATAGGTTTACAATTAGCCCGAACAACAGAAAGGGAACTGCCATGACTACCAACCAGTAATCTTTTAATAGCTTTTTCATGATAGACCTCAACTTTCCTAAGCCTACTATATCTTCAAGAAATCAATAATACTCAACAAGAAAAAACACGATCATTTTTGTGCGCACCAAAAAAAGCGGATACTTACACTTATTTACAGTTTAAACCAAAGGAATGATTTTTTCCATACCTATCGACACCGAAATTTATTTTTATTGTACTCCGTTAAAGTTTGGTCCGGTTAAGCTATGACCTGTGCCTGCTTACCATTTCCCGGATGATCTGTTATTCCTTTAGCATTTCTTCCAGGGCCTTCTTATATATTTCTTTTCTCTCCTTCTGACTGTGCATCTCCTGACGGATCCGGTTTCTGAGTTTGCCCATTTCGTCATTTATCTCGCCGATATTTTCAGGCAGACACTTTGAAATCCTATCCCTAAGGTATTGTGTGACGAGTGGACTTTTTCCGCTGCTGCTGGCTGAGACCACAACATCTCCCTGCCGGTAGATTGCCGGAAAAATAAAACTGCACTTTTCTTCCTCATCTACAGCATTTACAAGTATTCGTTCTTTTTTGCATAGTTCGGAAATGTGAGCATTGACCTCCCCATCCCCGGTGGCAACAATCACCAGAAAATAATCCCTTGATTTTAACAAAAGATCCTCATCTTCAAACTCCTTTTCTTTCAGAACCGCAGCTTTAGGAAATTCATGTTTAAATTCCTTAGCTATCACAAAAACTTTAGCCCCGTAGGACAACATGGTTTCTGCTTTCCGAAGTGCAGTGGCTCCGCCTCCGATTATGAGAACCGCTCTGTTCTCCAGATTGATCATTATAGGGAAATATGCCATTCCGGTTTTCTCTCCTGTCGTAAATCTTTTCATCTATTGCTGCCGGTTAAGCCGCAATAATATGTCTTTAGATCGTTCCCTCGGTAAAATACTTCATCCCGATTTTCTTCAGTTCCCTTACAGTCCTTAGCTCCACATATTTTTTATGGAGAATGTTTTCCTTTAACATATCCATTATGCCATGGTACTCATCCTCGGTTTTTGCATGAAGCATGGTGTAAAAGTTATAATCAAAATCCGGGTCCTTTTCCCTTAGGTAGCAGTGGGACAGATTCTGACAGGAAAGAAGCTTATCCGGGAGCCGGTCTATGTCCTCTTCCCTTATATCCCAAACTACCATAGAGTTTATACTGTAGCCGACTTTATGATGGCTTAGCGCTGCGGATATCCTCTTCAACCTTTTTTCCTCATTAAGCTTCCCGGTCATGCGGAGCACATCCTGTTCTTCCATGCCGATTTTTTCACCTATGACTTCAAAAGGTCTTGAACATATAGGGAACTGTTCCTGAAGCTCACGAATCAGGCGGATTTTCTCAGGGGTAACCTTCGGAAGATGTTCTCCCACATCTTTACCCACCTCCGTAAGATTCGAGTCTCCTGTGATGTCGGTCATAAGTGCACTCTTTTTCACAGAATCGATTCTGACACTTATCTGCGGGTCTGTAACCCCGCTCTCACTTTGTATCTCCTCTTTACCATCGAGATCAAACAACACCTTAAGCTTGAACATCTTAGTCTTTTTAAAGACATAGATCTTTTCCACTAATCCGCTTTCCCGTATCTCAGAAAGAATGCGGGTTCTGTCTGCTTCATCTTTTGTCGATACTGTAAACCACCCATTTATTCGATGGTCTCTCAGGTAGTTATGAGTGATACAAGGATACCTGTCCAAAAGTTCTTTGTATAGTTCAATGTTTTCTTCCTGCACCACAGCTCCGCAAAGCGCAGACTGATATCCAAGAGACCCAGCATCAAAGAATCCTGATATCCTTCGAATGATCCCCGACTCCTTCATACTGTTGATTCTTTCGAGGACTGCTTCTTCCGTTAATCCCACACTGTCTGCGATCAGCAGGAAAGGCTTTTCCGTCAGACTGATACCATTTTGGATTTGTTGAAGTATAGCTTTGTCTGAATCATCAAAAATCATTAATAATTCCTCTACCAATTCTTTTTAAATATCAGTATCAGCCCCAACGATTCGGATCAATTATGCTCACTCACTGAATTCTACCTATTACATATCACACACATACGTGAAAATATGTCAATCCGTAAAAACCTTTCTTTCCTCCGCCGTCAGATAGCAAGCCGGATCCATTCCCCAGAAATCTCCGCTTACGGTTTCCGCTCTGGTTCTAAAATTACCGTTACAGCAGTTCAGCCAGCAGCAGGCTTTACAGGTTTCCGGCAACAGCCCGTGTCTGTCCTTAAGCCCTGCCTGTACTGGATTTTCGGTTGAAGTCCAAATCTCCCCAAAGGGCTTTTCCAGAACATTACCGAAGGTATGCTGAGGCGAAAACTGATCGGGATGAACATTACCTAGATAGTCAATGTTTCCGAAAGCCATGCCGGATCTATTGCCGCCATTCATCTTAAGCATCGACAGGATATACTTTGCCCGCTCCGGATCCTTATCCCTGAACTTGAGATAAAGGTAAGGTCCGTCAGCATGATTGTCCACCATCAGAACTTCCTTTTTGAGACCTCTCCTGTGAAAATCCAGTGTCCTCTCGAAAATAAGATCAAGAACCGCTCTGGTCTCTTCAGCAGTCAGATCCTCATCACGTATAGCCGACCCTCTGCCGGAATATACGAGATGATAGAAACAGATACGGTCAACATCCTCTTTCTCCAAAACGTCAAGCATATCCCCAACTTCACTGTAATTCTCTTTATTTATAGTGAATCTGAGTCCAACACGCTGCCCGACGGCCCGACAGTTTCTGATGCCCTCCATGGCCCTTTTATACGCGCCGTCAACTCCCCTGAAGAAATCATTGGTCTTCTCAAGTCCATCCAGGCTGATGCCTACATATCCGACTCCGATGTCTTTTATCTTCTGCGCAGTTTCCCGATCGATAAGCGTGCCATTGGTCGAAAGTGTCGGCCTGATGCCTCTCTTTGCGGCATGCTCCGCAAGAGTAAAAAAATCTTTTCTTGATAAAGGTTCTCCTCCCGAAAAAAGGATCACCGGTACATGAAAATCCGCAAGGTCATCTATAACCTTGAGAGCCTGTTCCGTAGTAAGCTCTCCTTCATATTTTTTGTTTTCCGAACCCGCATAGCAGTGTCTGCATTTTAGATTACAGCTTCTAGTATAATTCCAGACCACCACCGGACCTTTGCCCTCTGAAACTCCGTTACGTTGTTCGGCAGCCCCCTTTTTATAGCGAAGCTCATCGCCAAAATAAGTACCGTCAGTCAGCATCCTGGTAAGACTAAGCATTGGACTTCTCCTTTATCCTTCCGTAGGCACAGTAAGGATCCTCCGCAAGGATGTCTCCGTTGTTGTAGTATGCGGCTCTGGCTCTGCAGCCACCGCAGGAATCTTTGTATCCACAGTTTTCACAGCTTCCCTTGTAATCCTTGGTTCTCAGTTTCCTGAACAGGTCGCTGTTTTTCCAGATATAATCAAATTCTTTTTCTCTAATGTCTCCGGCCTCCTCAAGCATGTACGCGCATGGACGCACCTTCCCCACCGGACTTACGATGCAGTAGGTGAGTCCCGCAAGACAGCCCCTGGAAAATCTCGGACTTACCTTTACATCCAGTTGCTTTGCGACTCTCATGAACTGCGGTGCACAGGTCGGCTTTATGGTTATGGGAACCTCATTCTGCTTCAACATGATATCCTTAAGCAACTGCTCGTAGGCTTCCACCTGAACCTGATGATCCTCAATCATTTTTCCTCTTCCAACAGGTATAAGGAAGAATATGTAAACTGCGACAGCTCCAACCTTCACACCGAAATCAACGATGTCGAGGATCTCGTCTCTGTTCCAGTCCATAACTGTTACATGAAGCTGAAACGGAAGTCCCAGCTTCCGACAGTTCTCTATGCCCTCCATAGTTTTTTCATAGGCTCTGTCATCCCCTCGGAATTCATTATGCTTTTTGGCATCCAGGCTATCCAGACTTATGCCCATGGCACCAGCTCCGGCATCCTTTAACTTTTCAACCACTCCCTCAGTGAGCAGTGTACCGTTTGTTCCGAAAACAGGACGAAGACCCTTCTCCTTTGCATAACTCACAAGTTCAAAAATATCCGGCCTGGTCAGGGCTTCTCCGCCACTGAATATCATTATCCTGAAACCGGCTCTTTGTATTCCGTCAATGAGCTTCTTTGCTTCATCGGTTGTCAACTCTTCAGCCTTTTTATCACCAGCATCCTGATAACAATGCTTACATTTAAGATTACAACTATTGGTTGTCATCCATGAAACGATCACGTTAATCTCCTTTTTGAGCCGCTTATCATATTTCACTAAGATAAAATTCTGATCGGCTATTCAACAAATGTATATTTCACCGTGAAGTTTTGACACACTTCTTCCGGTCTGCATGGCTAATGTTTCATATCTTTCAATATGACTTCACTTATTCCCCCTGCAGTATATTCCCCTGCCATCAGGAAGTCTCCGTCATAGTGTTCCTTAAGTTTTTTCGCAGTGCTTGGCCCTATACAAACCGGCACAGTTCCATCCGAAAGTGAACAAAAAGTAAAAAATGCTTCAACACCTCTTCCGCTTCCAAATATCACGTAATCAGAATCCACTCTCTTTTTAATATCTCCGGCAAGCTTATCAGATATCAGTGTTCTGTATATCGGTACATCTTCAAAATCTATTCCGCCCTTTTCAAGTTCCTCCGAAAGAGCCTCTGAACTTATCTCTGCTCTCAGAAGAAGGCATCGATCATTCTTTCCGAGATGCTCCGCAAGCTCACGGCCAAGCACCTCCGCAGTATATTCCGACGGTACAAAATCCGTGTGGAATCCATGGGCCCGAAGGTCTTCATCCGTCCCTGAACCAATGCAGGCGAATTTCAGCTTCATGATTGAACGCAGATCTATCTGACTTTCCATTAGATATGAGAAGAATGCCTCGATCCCGTTTCTGCTGGTGAAAACTATCCAACTGTAGTCTTCGAAGTTTTTTGGCATCTTATCAAATAAAAACCTGACTTCCATTGTGGTCATGGGAACAAGCTTTGCTTCAAGATTCTCAAGTGCCTTACACTGGATATTCACAAATCTTTCAGTACCGGTAACAGTAATGGTCTTTTTTTCTGCATCAGACCTTAGATCCATTCCCGCAACCGGACCTATAACTATGATCCCCGGGGTCAATGCCTTTCCCTCGCACACATCCGCTATATCGGAAAGCTTACCATCAAAACGCTGCTCCTCTTTGCAATAAGCTTTTGACAATACGCTTACCGGAGTATCCTCCGGCTTCCCATACTCAATCAGTTTCCCACATATCTCTCTTAGATTCCTTATTCCCATAAGGAATACAAGTGTGCCGGGATTTTTTGCAAGATTCTCCCAATCCACTCTGATTTCCCCATCTTCCATTGTATGGCCGGTGACCACAGTGAAAGATCTGGCAACGCCCCGATGGGTTACAGGAATTCCGAATCTTTCGGGAACAGCAACACATGATGTTACACCGGGTATGACCTCATGGCGGATGTTTTCTTCCATGAGGGCAAGGATCTCCTCGCCGCCTCTTCCGAAAACGAAACTGTCCCCACCCTTAAGGCGGACAACATTATTTCCTTCCTGCGCTTCCCGGATCAGTATACGGTTGATCTCCTCCTGAGGAAGACTGTGCTTTCCGGATCTTTTCCCAACATATATTCGTTTTGTTTTCTGAGGAATCCGGGAAAGAACTTCCATCGCCAGAAGATCATCATAAACTATGACATCAGCATTACTTACAGCATCAAGACCTTTTAGGGTTATAAGCCCTTCTCCGCAGCCTGCTCCCACAAGGGTAACCTTACCTGAACGGTTTCCGGTTAATTCCCTTACCATATCATCACAAACACTCTTATGGTTCTTGACCTTACCTGTCCGCTCGCATTTTTTGCCCCTGAACATAGCCGAAATACGAACTTCTTCTCCGTCTATCTCTGCATGTGCTCCCACGGGAAGAGTGCAGTCCGCTTTCATTCTGCTGAAAAGATATCTTTCTATCCCGAATTGAAGCTTCGTTACCGGATCTGATATCCTGTCAAGAAGCTCCACGATCTCTTTATCCTTTTCCCTACATTCAACGGCAATCATCCCCTGGCAAACGGCAGGGATGCACTCCCTGATATCAAGCCTTCTAATGTCATATTCCTGTAGATCCAGATCCAGTCTGTCCAGCGCTGCTGCCGCAACAACTATGGCCGTGTACTGACCCTCACTTAATTTTCTGAGTCTCGTGTCAACATTACCACGAAGGTTTTCGAAAACCGCCTCGGGATAAAGTTGTTTTAATTCACTTATCCTTCTGGGGCTTCCGGTGCCTATGACCATAGGTTGTTCAGGTTCCGCGCCCTTTAGAGTCACAAGGCAATCCCTTGCGTCACCTCTCTTTGGCACGCCGCCTATCACTAGCCCCTCTTCCAGATCGTAGGGAAGATCCTTTGCGCTGTGAACAGCAATGTCAGCATTACCCTCTATAAGTTCCGTCTCAAGAGAACGAATGAAAAGCCCATTCCCGCCTATTTTGGATAATGCATCCTTCTGATTATGATCCCCTTTGGAGTGAACCACCTTGATCTCATAATCTATATTTTGTTTCTTAAGAAGCTCACAAACTATGTCTGTCTGAGCCAGGGCAAGCTTGCTTCCTCTTGTCGCAATGATCAGTTTTTTCATAATGTCATGTTATCAGTCGAAATGATTTTAACCGATATAGTTTTTAACGAGTGGATAAACACGATTATAGGTTACTGCGGCCAGAGCACAGATTATAAAGTCCGGAATGACAGTGCTCAGAAACCACACCTCTATCAGGGCAATTACGCCGATGGATTTTCCGTTTGTGAGAACATAGTTATACATTATGAAATAGTATAGAAGCCCGAAGAAGTAGTAAGTCATCTCACCAAGAAATGCCGCCAGTATAAGCTTTCTCATACCTTTTCCACTCTTGCTTTCAGTAACGAGGCCGCTGATCCAGGCTGCTGCTATGAATCCGATTATAAATCCAAAGGTTGGCTTCATCATATACTGGATACCTCCTCCATGTGCAAAAACAGGAACTCCCATAAGTCCGACCAGCACATAAGCAAGCACGCTGTAGAAACCATTTTTGCTGCCGAGAAACATCCCGGCCATAACAGCAAAAAATATCTGCAGTGAAAATGTTACCTGCCATATTCCGATGGGGAGCATGATCTTTATAAATGCTCCCACAGCCATTAGCGCTGTGAAAAGCCCACAAAAGACAAGTGATGTCGATTTAGTCATAGTTAGATTCTTTGTCATTTCCTTTCCCCCTTGTTTCCCCAAAAATTAACTTCCCAGATCTGTAAAATAATAGATAAATTATATCATGTATTAGTTCTTATTTCTATCAAACCAGGAACACACGAATATTATCTCAGATTATTTTATTGCTTTGATTTCAGAAACCGCCTTGCGTCTATGATCATGTGCCTCCTTCGTCCTAACATACCTTTGAAAACAAAAGCTGAAACCGCATTGCGAAATATTAAAAAACGTGTAAAAATAGACGATGAAGCAATTATTCGACTTTTTGTTACGATTTTAGGAGGACTACATATGACATTCAATGAACTAGTTGAAAAAGTACGGAAGCTTTCTGCTAAGGCTGATGTTTCTAATCAAGATTTTATTGCAGTCCAGATAAACATTACCGGAAAGGAAAGCGGTGTTTTCTATGTTGAAGTTAAGGATCACAAAATAAATGTTGAGCCTTATGAATACAATGACAGGAACTGCGCAATAACAATGAGCCTTACGGATTTCAATAAGCTTATTGACGGAAAGCTTGATCCCGTCGCAGCATTCACCGTAGGAAAACTTAAGGTAGATGGTGATGTTGGAAAAGCTGTAGAATTCTCAAAACTGTTAAAGCAAAAGAAGTAAATATAAGAGTAAGATTTCCTCACCGTGAGGACTATAAACCATATCCTGACGGTAAGAAGAGATACTGTTTTCTCACAAAAAGACCGGACTGAGACATGTGCTCTTTCCGGTCTTTTTATTATGCAGTTTTCTTTTTATCAAAGAACTGAACAATGTTAGCACATGTTTTTATGCGCTCTTTTAATTCCTTTTCCAATTCTTCGTAAATACCCCCGTCAAAGTACTGCGGTCCCATGAGATCATAGATCATGGAAGCTCTCGGGGCGTCCATCGAGCCATAGTATGCAAGAAGTTTCTGATATTCATCCAGCATTTCTTCGCCCTGTCTTCTATCAAAGAGTAATAATCTCTCTTTGAGCGGGAGTATAGCTCGTACATGGATAGATGTAAGGGTGTGCCATTTGAAGGCGAAAGCATAAGTGCTCTTTGCTCCTCCGGTTTCAATGTAAGCTTCGGGTAATCCGGAGCTTTCCCGTCCAGAAGATAAAGCTGCACTCCGCCCATTGCTTCCGCAATAATTTCATACCCGCGTCCTTTCGATACCTTACAGAATTCGCATACCATTTCTATGATATTGTGAGATCCACATCCGGCAAAACACATTATGTTTTTCGGATGTACCACACAGTTAGACGGGTGATGGTCTTTCTTTCCCTGAACTCGCTCGTGAAACGGACAATACGTCCAGTACGTGCTGTCCATTGCTTCGTATGACAGGGAACTTATGTCAAGACTTTCCACAGGTCTGCCGTTAGCAAAAAGCTTCATCCCGATATGGAATGCAACTATCCTTGCATCGGCATCCTGCATCAATCTTTTTATGTCAAGATGCATAATTTACTCCTCCTTCCTTATGTAATTTATTCACATTAATTATGGTCGGCGTTATTTGAAATAAGAGACATTATAAGAATTAATTGTTAACTTTGATGAAATTAGGGTAAAATCATTGCAATAAGGGCAGAGCCAATTTATAATTCCACTTGTGTTTCACAAACTTTTGTATACATTTTAATTTTTTGAAATATACTGATAGAAAAAGAAAAGCTATCATAATTAATGTAAAGAGTGGTACGTGCAATATACTTATTAATGCACTTTTGCATAGGTAATGGGGAGGTTTTTATGGTATCTGTAACGGTAGATAACAAAAAAAGCGATGAGCAGGGTAAGTCTACATGCAGCGTTCAGGTGTCATCAAAGACAACGATTTTCGAATTATCATCAGAAATCGCACAGTCATGTGACGGATTGCTTGAACAGTATTATAAGATCCTTATGGCACAGGAACAGAAGGGAAAAATCGAACCAGGTAAGAGCGACGAGCTTTTTGATGCTGTCTTTGATCATGTAGCAGAAACCCAGTCTAAAATGAGAAAGGCCATGAGAAGAAAGCGTTCAACAGTAGCTGTTCAGGAAGTCACTCCTGTAAGAAAACTTGGATATTGAATTCTCAAAAAACAAAAATCATCCGTATCCGTATTAATGGATACAGATGATTTTTTTATGAAGCACTGGCGGTGTCCAAGTACGATTACGATACTACTTATACAACTGTTCAAGTTCTATATGTTTTATCTCATCGGTCTCTTCTGCGGCAAATCCTGCCCTTGAAAAGAATACATATTTATAGCAATTAAGGTCAGTGCTCTTAATCTGGCTGATCTCTTCATCTATGACTTCTTTAGATGTCTTCCTTTTCCTGAATTTCACTTCATAAAAAACATACCCGATCTCATCCTGTGTAACGACATCAAATTCCCCGTTAGTGCGTGTCTTTGGATCATCATAATAATACTTTCCAATTTTCTCGATAACAGGTTCGATATTTCCAAGTCTGTTCTGTCTTATAAGATACTGTCTGCAGATTTCTTCAAACTTGTGTGGCACATACTTTTCCTCAAAATCCTTATCAATGTATTTGTCATAAAATACATCCGGATCCATGATCTTAAGCTGAGACAAATGCTTGAAAATATACCTGAAATAGAAAAGCGATAGGTTGTCACAAATATAATATCCCGCTTTTTTCTTGTTTTCTTCATCGTTGATAGGAGCTTTCTTTTCGACAACTTCCATCTTCATAAGTTTCTCAAGAACATCTACCAGCGTAGGTCCACTTGATACATGAGACTGAGAAAGAATATCGCTGTACTTTGAGAACCCTCTGGCAAGTGCTGTGAACACTTCATTTGCATTGACTATTTTTGAAATCTCTGCGTTTAGATACATGGAAACCTCATTTTCCAAACGTGCTCCCGGTGATGCGATTAGGTCTATGATGTTTTCCTTCACGGTTTTCTTATCATCAACAAGTCTATTGAAGTATGGAATCCCTCCGAATACTGAGTATATTCTGACCTTGTCTTCTAAAGACATGTTTGGGTAGAACAATGATGATTCATAATAATCCATCTGTTTAAGATCTATGACCAGATCTATTCTGCCGAACAAGGGATTAGAGTGCTCCAAAAGAGACTTCATTATGTCTACATAGGAACCGAGAATTATGAGCTTTAGCCTTGATGTTTCCCGATATTTATCCACAAGCGACTGAAGTATACTATCAAGTCCTTTTATGTTTTCCCTGAGGTAAGGATACTCATCCAATACGAATACAATTTTTTCTTCCCTTGCAAGGTTAAAAACGTAGTCCATCAATTCATCAAATGATGTATATCCCAATTTGGGTAATCCTTGTTCTTCCGAGATCACCTCACAAATACTCTGCACATTACTTGCTTCTGTCACCTGCTTGCACTCGTAGTAAATACTTTTAATACCTGAGTATTTAATCGCCTGTTTTACAAGCTCGCTCTTTCCCACTCTTCGCCTTCCATATATGAGTGTCATCCTCATGTCATCAGAAGACATTTCTTTATGTAGTTTATCTAACTGCTGTGTTCTTCCATAGAAATTCATTTTACTCGGTTCCTTTCGACTCGGTTGCTCCCGAACTATAATAATTATATGAAAGGTAAGTTCTTTTGTAAAGTTTTATTCGGTATGTTCCGACTCGGTCGTAGCCGAATAATCAGTGCCAATATTTATTTTAAGATAATTCAAGCTTTGATGATGAGCCGCCGCACACTCGTGACTACTACTATAAAGATGGTCATGAAACATAGCAGCCAGTTATGAGCATGGCCATCTTGTTGCTTAGGCTGTAGAATGATGGGGCAATC
>NZ_AUJX01000047.1 GCF_000424445.1 Oribacterium sp. NK2B42 | reverse complement strand
CCAAAGAACATCTTCTGTTTCTTCATAATGTCAATGTACCGAGCACAAACAACATAGCGGAGCGCTTTCTACGTGGCTACAAGCGCAAACAAGGGCAGGTGATGTCTTTCAGATGCTTTGATACAATAACGCATCATTGTGAAGGCAGGAGCGTGCTTGTTAAGATACGGCAAAATGAAGGAGCCAATGTGTTTGATGAAGTGACACAAAGATTTGACTCATAGTTGGCAGAACAGCCGACCCGTTATTACTGAGACTCAGTTTAACGGATCGGCTGTTTTACTACAAGTTCACCTGTGAACAGTAACGAAAATAAGGCATTCTGGCTGAACTGTTACTATAACTCATAGATTCCGTGAGATTATAACTCATAGATGTTGACCATATCTGGTTTCAGTGGTATCATACAGTTTCGAAAATTGAAAATGACAGTTCATTTGTACCTTCCTGTCACTAAACAAAACCAGGACTACCTTTTATTTTTAAATATGTGATGATTTTGTCTATGTTTTCACTAGTGTAGATGATTGGATCATTTTTGAGGATGAGTTTTTAACCAGCCTCAGTATGTATTTAGATTTTGTGTAGCTCTGCGTATGCAGAGCTCTTTTTATATTCAATAAAGCCGTTACGCGGTTATTGAATAATTACACTTGTGACATGTAATGCGAAATCATGTAGGGATAATAAAAGACCTTTTATTAGTAGGAGCATATATGTATTATTTGAAATCTGAATCAAGCTTTGATGCGGCACATTTTCTTAAGGGCTATGAAGGAAAGTGCAGCAATATCCACGGACACAGATGGAGAGTCGTGGTGGAGATAGAAGGAGAGAAACTGAGTGAAGAAACTCAGACCAGAGGTATGCTGGTGGATTTCTCGGATTTAAAAAAGGCGATCAAAGAGCTTTGTGATAAATTTGATCATACTTTTATATATGAAGAAGGTTCACTGAAGGATGCGACTGTGAAGGCACTCATGGAGGAAGACTTCAAGATGAATGTAGTGGCCTTCAGACCGACGGCGGAAAATTTTGCGAAGTTTTTTTATGACAGGCTTGCGGCTTCCGGATTTGATGTTCACAGAGTTCTGGTATATGAGACTCCCAACAATTTTGCTTGTTATGAGGGCTGAAGTCTGAAAACAGACTTTTTAGAATCAGCTATGGGCTGATAAGAGTCCTGTCGAATGCGAATCGGACAGATCCGGAGGAGAAAATGAAGGTTGTTGAAAAATTTGTAAGTATTAACGGCGAAGGAACCAGGGCCGGGGAGCTTGCGGTATTTATACGTTTTAAGGGCTGCAATCTGGCCTGCAGCTATTGTGACACCATGTGGGCCAATGAGAGGGACTGTCCGTTTACGGAGATGTCACAGGAAGAGATCCTGGATTATGTAAAATCCACTGGAGTGAAGAATGTGACTCTGACAGGAGGAGAACCGCTTCTTCAGGAAGGTGTGGACAAGCTAATAGTTTTGCTTCTGGATTCGGGTCACAGAGTAGAAATCGAAACAAACGGTGCGGTGGATCTGAAGCCTTTCATAAAGCCTGCAAATTTTGACAGTAAGAACGGCGTAGATATGAGCGGTTCAGAAGGATCCGGCAGAATTCCTTTCTCAAAGTCCTATAGACCTGTTTTCACCATGGATTACAAGCTTCCCGGAAGCAGGTGCGAGATCCGGATGCTTCACAGCAACTTCGAACTTCTGGGAGAACAGGACACAGTCAAGTTCGTTTCCGGAAGCCTTGAGGATCTGGAAAGAGCAAAAAACATCATAGAAACCTATGATCTTACAAACAGGTGTCACGTCTATCTCAGTCCTGTATTCGGAAGCATTGAGCCGGTGGATATGGTTGACTTTATGATAAAAAACAATATGAATGATGTGAGACTTCAGATACAGCTTCACAAGGTGATCTGGGATCCCAACAAAAGAGGTGTTTAAATGATAGATAAAAAAGCTATAGAAGAGCATATTCGCGGGATACTGATCGCTCTTGGTGATGATCCCGAAAGAGAGGGACTACTGGAGACTCCCAGGCGTGTTGCCGAGATGTATGAAGAAGTTTTTCAGGGCATGAACTATACAAACCATGAGATTGCCGAAATGTTTGACAAGACCTTTGAAGAGGATCTTCAAGATACAGGCAGTGCAGGTCGTGTTGTGGTTATGAAGGATATAGACATTTTCTCATACTGCGAGCATCATCTTGCCCTCATGTACGATATGAAGGTTAATTTTGCCTACGTGCCAAATGGCAAGGTTGTGGGACTTTCCAAGATCGCCAGAATCTGTGATATGGTGGGAAGACGTCTTCAGCTTCAGGAAAAGATCGGCAAGGACATCGCAGATATAATGATCGAGATCACCGGCAGTGAGGATGTTGCCGTAACTATTGAGGGCTGCCACAGCTGCGTGACCGCAAGAGGCATAAAAAAGCAGAATACAAAGACATTTACGGCAGAGCTTAGAGGCGCATTCAGGAATGATCCGAGCCTCCAGATGTACCTTCGCTGATATTTGGTTCGGTAATTACTTGAAAAAACCGATGTTTTTATCAAAAGTAATGATTGATGTATTTTTCTGACTGAAGCTTAATTACTTATTTGGTTTATGAGATTGAGAATAGTCTGAAAAATGATTTTGTACTATTTATGCTGCTGAACAAAGGCGGCGGAATGGAGATTTATATGAAGGCAATGGTTCTTTTAAGCGGAGGAGTGGATTCCACCACTGCTCTCGGCATGGCGGTAGATAAATACGGAAAGGACAACGTCATAGCACTTACCGTTTCCTACGGCCAGAAGCACGATAAAGAGGTTAATGCTGCAACAGCTGTGGCTGAGCACTATGGAGTGGAGCATCTGTTCCTTGATCTTAAAAAGATTTTTGAATACAGCAACTGCTCTCTTCTTAAACAGTCAACAGAGGAGATTCCTGAGGAATCCTATGCTAAGCAGATTGAAGAGACCGGGGGAAAGATTCCCGTAAGTACCTACGTTCCTTTCAGAAACGGTTTGTTCCTTTCATCTGCAGCCAGTCTGGCTCTGAGCAAGGACTGTGGCGTGATTTATTACGGCGCACATTCCGATGATGCGGCAGGAAGTGCTTATCCTGACTGCTCACCGGTTTTCAATGAGCATATGAGTGCAGCTATCTGGGAAGGTTCAGGGCATCAGCTCAGAATAGAAGCTCCTTTTGTGAAGCTCACAAAGAAGGATGTAGTAAAGATCGGGCTTGACCTGAAGGTTCCCTACGAGCTTACATGGTCCTGCTACGAAGGCGGAGATAAACCCTGCAGAAAGTGCGGAACCTGCATCGACCGAGAGGCAGCATTTGAGGCAAACGGAGTGACAGATCCTCTTTTGGCAGAATAAGTGAGGTATATCATGAGAGAAAACGAAGGTTTAACATTACTTGGAAATCAGCAGGTAAAATATAAGTACGAGTATGATCCGTCAGTGCTTGAGAGCTTTGATAACAAGCATCCCGAGAATGACTATTTTGTAAAGTTTAACTGTCCGGAATTCACATCACTCTGTCCTATCACAGGTCAGCCGGACTTTGCGACTATATACATATCATATGTGCCGGGGAAGAAGATGGTGGAGAGCAAGAGCCTGAAGCTCTATCTTTTCTCCTTCAGAAATCATGGAGATTTCCATGAGGATGTGGTCAACGTCATCATGAAGGATCTCATAAAGCTTATGGATCCGAAGTACATCGAGGTCTGGGGCAAGTTTCTTCCCAGAGGCGGTCTTTCCATCGATCCGTACTGCAACTACGGCAAGAAGGGCACCGATTGGGAAAAGGTAGCCTGGGACAGACTCACAAAGCACGATATGTATCCTGAAATGATTAATAACAGATAAAATCTCAGCCGGGGCAGATGCCCCGGCTGTTTTTCTTTTCTATATCTGTTTGTAAACTTGGAAATGACCCTACTTGTACAATTCTACAAGTAGGGTCAAACAATTTTTCATGGATTTATTCCGGACTGAAAAATTCCTGGATCTTCTGAATTGCGAAGTCCATGTACTGCGGGTTCGAGAAGGGGTGATCGGCATTTTCCACTTCGATAAGCTCGATTACATTGTTCTCGGAGAATTCCCTGGCGACCTCTATGGGGGCCATTTCGTCTTTTGTGCCGTGGATCATGAGGATTTCGTCTGCGTAGTCCATGAAGTCCCAGGTGCTGACATCATGGGATTTCAGGTCATCGAGAAACTCCCGGGAAATTTTGATCTTTCTGTCGTAGCCCCGGAGTATTTCCTTGCCTTTGTTGAGGACCGTCCAGTCATCATCGGTGATCCGGGAGGTCATGGAATCGTAGAGATTTATGGCAGGACACCTGAATACGATTTTCTTAAAGGGATTTTCATCTTTTTCATGAAGATATCTCAGGGTAATGTAGGCTCCGAAACTTGAAGAATAATTATAAACTTCTTCGGCTCCCATTTCTTTCCGGATATGCTCTGTGACAAGCCGCATGTATTCCAGACATTCATCAATTATCAGCTTATTCCGGGCATCTTTGCCGTGACATGGCCAGTCAAAGCAGACAACACCAAAGCCTTTGTACTTGGTGGTGATCCTGTCCGCGAATTTTTCTATAGCTTTATTGTCTTTGTTTCCGCCAAAGCCATAGGTTGCCAGTACGATGTGTTTCAGATCATGAGGAGTTTTATCGTAATAAAGCTTGCAGCGAATGCTGAAGCCTTCTTCATTTATATCAAATAATTTTTCCACTGAATTTGCCTTTCTTCTCCGCTTTTAAATATCCTTAGCTACTATAGCATATTTCACGTTCAGTAGACTTTTAAATAAATAAATCTGCTAATTATCTAAAAAATTCTGTCGATAAAAAATACAGAATTATAGAAGAAAAGGGATTTCTGTGCGTGCTTAAATGGGAATCTGACTTGTTACGTAAGATTTTCATTAAATTCGGGATTAAACAGACAACATATGGATAGAAATAAGGTTTACAAGTTTTATAAGATGTTTTTTGCTTTGATAGGGGCAGTATGTATGATACTGGCCCTTGTTCAGCTTGCCTTCGAAATAAAAAGTGGGTTTATGCCCGGATATATGAAGGGACCGGATGAGGTTAAGCATAAGGTACTTTTTCTTTCCTCCTTTGACCCTATGTATTATACCTATAAAGATCAGATCAGAGGAATAGAAGAGGGACTTTATAGCAATGATATAGAATTTGATGTCTGCTATATGGACACAAAAATATATGGCAGTGACAAGGATATAGAAGAGTTCTATAAATATTTCAGTAAAAGATATAATAATGATGTAATGCATTATGAGGCAATCCTCCTGGGAGATGATGCCGCACTTAGGTTTGCTCTTGAACATCAGGAAGAGCTGTTTAAAGGGCTTCCTATGGTGTTTTTCGGTATCAACAGTCTGGATCTGGCACAGCGGGCGGAGGCAAATCCGATGATGACCGGCTTCTATGAGCTGGATTATTTTGCTGACACCTTTGAAGAAGCCATAACTCTTTTCCCGGAAAGGAAGAATTTATATGCTTTATGCGATACTTCTCCGGCAGGAAAGGCCGATCTTGAAAAATTCCTGTCATACAGGGGCAGATATCCTGAGTATGATTTCCATGCCATTACTTCAACGGAACTGGAACCCACAGCGATACTTGAAGCTTTAAAAAAAGTTCCTGAGGATGCCATATTCTTCTTCATGACCTGTTATGATGATAAATTTGGTGAAAGGCATTCGCTTTTTGAAACCACCAGTTTGATCGTGAATAATGTTAAGGCTCCCATTTTCAGACCTTACGCGGAAGGAAGAGAATATGGAGTTCTGGGCGGAACTTATATGGATTTTTCGGTTCAGACAAGAAATGCCGCAGAGATCGTTTCCGAAGTTCTGAACAATGGAGCAGATATCTCAACCTATGAGTTGTCTTTATTTACACCGAGCATCACCCAGTACAATTATATGGTGCTTAAACATTACGGTCTGTCTGAGAATCTTCTTCCCAAGGATACGATATATGTAAACAAGCCTGAATCCTTTGTGGAAGTATATAAAAACATGCTTCCCGTAGCGGTACTTATCGTAGTCTCCATGCTGTTCTTTATGGGATCCATATTGATAGCATTTGTGCAGGAAAAGCAAAATGTAAGAGCTCTGAAAGCTTCCAAAGCACAGCTGGTAAATTCACAGATAAAGCTTATTTATCAGGCTGAACATGACGAGCTTCTGGGGCTTCTTAACAGACGTACCATAGTGGATAATCTGAACAGTAACCTGACAGCAGATCAGGAGTTCACTGTCATCATGTTAGATCTTGACGGCTTCAAGGATATCAATGAGAACTATGGCCACGATGTGGGTGACAACCTGCTTAAAGATATAGCAAAGTCTCTCCGTAAATTCGCCGAGAAGAACGGTATGACCTTAGGGAGGTATGGCGGAGATGAGTTTATAATGTTCGCAAAGGATAAGATTCTGAATAAAGAATCTCCTTTGGTTAAGGACATTACGGATATCTTTTCAAAACCCCTGTCGATAGGCAGCGGCCACGTGGTCATGTCAGCAAGTGTAGGTATTTCCAATTCGGACGGAGAAACACCTCCCGAGCAGCATGTCATTAACGCGGAGATTGCGATGTATGAAGCAAAGAACCGTGGCAAGAACATGGTATTTGTTTATGAAGATGACATGAAGCAGAAGGTCATGGAAGAATCCAGGATCAAGGATTCCTTCCTGAAGGCCTTTGACAATGACGGATTCTATATGAAGTACCAGCCGAAGGTTTCCGCTCATACAAAGGAAGTTATCGGCTACGAAGCACTTGTAAGACTCAGGAATTCAAAGTATGGTCCGGGACAGTTCATTCCGGTAATCGAGAAGAGCGGATGGACTTCAAGGCTCGGAAGACTTATCACAAAGCTTGTGGTAAAACAGCTTGGCGAGTGGAAAAAGATGGGGAAGGAGATCAAGCCCGTATCCATCAATTTCTCCAGCAGACAGATAAATGACACTGAATACTGTAAGTATCTCGAAGCCGTCCTGAAAGAATATGATGTTGATCCAAAGTATGTGCAGATTGAGATAACAGAAAGCCTTTTGATGGAGGAAAATTCCATAACAAAGGAGTTGTTTGAAAGCTTCAAAAATCTTGGAGTCATACTTCTGCTTGATGACTTCGGAACCGGCTATTCATCACTTGCTTACCTTACATATGTTCCGGTAGAAGATGTAAAGCTCGATAAGTCACTTGTAGATACGTATCTTTGTGAAGGAAAAGAAGATTTCATCAAGGACGTTATCCAGCTGGTACATGATATGGGAAAGAGCATAACCATAGAAGGCGTCGAGAAGGATTGGCAGTATAACAAGCTTCGTGAGTTTAATGCTGACACCATCCAGGGTTACTACTTCTCACCACCTCTGGATCCGGAAGAGGCTATTGATTTTAAAGCAGAGTAAAACAATTTATTGAAGTTAAAAAGAAATAATGTTTTATTAATATTAGAGGAATAAAAAATATTTCAAAGTGATAATAAAGCGATATAATAGGATGTGGATGTCATTTGACAGTCACATCCTATTTTTTACTAAAAACAGTCTGAATTTATGAATCGTGTGTCGTCACGATATCAGACGAATAGATTCGTTTCCTGAGAAGACCGGCACTAGGCCGTTGAAAAGATTTACAGGGCAGCAATGTGAGTGGAAGATCGCTGATTCTCAATGTGGTTGTGCATCTATGAGTCAGATATTAAGGCTCAAAAACAGCGTTAATAGATGAGGAGGAGAAAATATACCAGCCGAATACTAAGGTCTGCGAGGACCCCGGTATTCGGCTGATTTTTTGCGTTTATATAGGTGAGCATCGGACTGCAAAAGTCATCACAAACCTCTGAGCATGGCGTTAGGAACGAATTCTTTTACGATTCCAAGGTATCTTTCCATTTCTTCTCCTGATGGTGCAGTAAGTTTTTTATCAGGAACGGTGTCTCTTTCTGTATACTGCTGAAGGTAGTAGTGGGATGCACCTTTTATCATCTCGCCGATAGCTATAAAGTCTTCGTCGGAATGCAGTTCATGTACAACTGTTGTTCTGAATTCATATGGGATGTCGGAAGTCATGATGATGGAGATGCTCTTAAGTATGCGCCCTGTATCAATGCTTTCCACGCCGGCAGTTAGGCCATATTTCTCTATCGAATTCTTGATGTCCATTGCGACATAGTCTAAAAGACCTTCCTGGCAAAGCTCCTGTAATCTTTCCGGGTGGTAGCCGTTTGTGTCAAGCTTAACCTTGAATCCCATAGTTCTTATTTTTTTTATGAAATCGGCAATGTCTGTTCTCAGAAGGGGCTCGCCTCCTGTTATGGCAACGCCATCCAGAAGTCCATGCCGTTTTTCCAGGAACTTAAAGAATTTCTCATCATTCATTAGGGGTGGGGCACTGCCATCCACCAGCTCAAAGTTATGACAGTATGGGCACCTGAAATCGCACCCACCCAGAAACACCGTGCATGCTATATGTTCCGGAAAATCCAGAAGAGTCATTTTTTGAAGTCCGTGAATAAGCATCGTTTTTCCTCCCACATACGCTTGCTTTATCATAGATGATAAGGTTATAAGTTGAGAAAAACAAGTAATCAATTTAAGGCTCAAAAGTTCATCACCCGGAAGGTTATGACTACTATGTAGCATTATGTCAAAAAATCAAATAAACACGATGTAAAATCTTTACTATTTTCGGATTTATGCTACAATTAAAAGCTCTTGAACATTAAGTTTGGGGACATTCAGCACATTAAAATCATAGCCTTACATCCCCCGGAAGACAGAGGTGTCTGATTGCGCGTATCGCAGAGGATGTTGTAATCAGTTTGTAGTTTAACGTTTTGTATTACACAAAGGAGGCAAAAATGGAATATCCGATACTGGATCTGAAGGAAACGGGAAAAAGGATTAAAGATCTTCGGGAGGAATCGAAATTGTCAGTGGAAGATGTAACCAGATTCCTTGGCGATATTTCCGCACAGTCGGTTTACAAGTGGCAGAGGGGAGAAAGCCTTCCTACCGTTGATAACCTTTATGCGCTAAGCAAGTTATTCAACACACCGGTTGATGATATATTGAGAGGTAACAGAGAGAGGGACGAAGGCCCCTCTCTTTCCTTTTTGTTTCAGAAATTAGTAATTTTATCTCGTAATGCCGATATTATTCGTGATTAGCAAAGATTCGGGTATTCCATATCAATATGCGGGAATACAGGGAAGGAAGCACTCATGGGTAATTACGAAATGTCGGCGCTTGATAGTTAGGTATCTTCTTTTTCAAATAGGTCATCCAGCTGGATTGACCTTCCGACGTAATTACTATATTTATTGGGTTTAATACCATATGTAGTCACCATGACAACCTGGATTGTTTTTTTTGTTCCGGTGGATTCTCTGAATACAGCAACCTTGTTTTTTAAGGATCCGTCATATTCTTTGGTTATTTCATATTGCTGTGTTGAAAACTTATCTTCACAGAGACTTATCACATGATCACGACGATCTATGAGCATATCTATTTGGGCACCTGTCTCAGTGTTATTACCTTTTTTAGACCATGCTGAAACAGTTGATAGTATTCCTGAAATTCCAAGTTTTTTCTTTATTTGAGAGATATGATCTTTGCATACTTGTTCAAAAGTAAGTCCCTGCCATGAGTTTCTTGTTGGATTATCAGTTGTATTACTCCAAAAATGTTCATCTTTTCCATGATTATCACGGACAAAACGAAAATAGAACATTGTGAAGTAATCAGCCAGCTGGTAGGTTTTTCCTCTGCTTTTATTTCCGAATCTTGCATTGATACGTATAAAACCTGATTGTTCAAGATTTGAAAGCATGGAAGTGAGATCTCCATTTGAAGGAAGCTTTGTCGCTTCAGCGATTTCAGATCTTTCAAGTCCGCTTTTTATTTTGCTTAATGCTTCAACAATATGGATATAGTGTTCGCTGTTTTTGAAAAGTGTATTAAAAAGTTGATTGAATTCGTCCCATAGTTCAGCTCTTTTTCCGAAAAAGATCATGTCTATGTTCTCGTTAAGGGAAAGCTCCCGGTCAAGTAATCTTAGATAATATGGAATGCCTCCCATTATCATATAGCATACAGTTATATCGTACCTAGACCAGTAGATGTCCCTTGAATTAAGGTATTTCTCAGTTTCGTAAAGATTAAAAGGATTAAGAAATATTCTGCATGTACTCCGGTTAAAAAGACCACCTTTGTTATGATCGAAATTATCTACAAGCCATGATGTGGATGAACCACATACCACAAAGATCAGATTGTCTCTTGAATTTCCCCATGAATTCCAAAACCATTCAAATGCAGGAAGAAAACCAGACAACTGTGTGTCCATCCAGGGCATTTCATCAAAAAAGACAATTTGTTTTTCATCAGGATCTTTTTTCTCCAGATAAGATCTAAGCATAAAAAATGCGTCTGTCCAATCTTTAGGAACAGGATTATGTTGATTTGTCTGGTGGTTTAGTTCGAGCGTGAAGTTTTTTAGTTGTTCTTGTTTTGAACGGTCATATGCACCGGTGAATTTAAAGTCAAATTTATTCTCAAAAAACTGATTGACTAGAAAAGTTTTTCCCACTCTGCGTCGGCCGTATATTATTACAAGCTGTGCTTCTTTTTCGTTCAGCACTTTATTTAAACGATTTATCTCTTTTCCACGTCCTATTAGGTTGCCCATGTTTTTTACCTCGCTGTAATTTTCCTCTATATGTGAAATTATAATATGGATAAAGAGGAAAATCAAACAAGAAAACCTCTATAAGTGTTCAAAATTGATATTTAAAGAGAAATATCTGTAAATGATAAGAGGTGTTTGATAAAAACTGTTGGGGTTTCTGTTCGTTGAAGATTTTAAACCACGAGTTAAATGACATGGCATACCCAAGGCTTTATACTGACTTTATATAAATACGTGTTTAATATGGGAAACAGTTTGATTATCGGGGGTTTTGAAATGAGTAGAGTTCTTGTGATTCCGGATTATCAGTAGGATTATCGGAACAGATGCTCACTTTCTTAAAGAATTAATTCACCCGAATGGTCTCATAACCAAGGATATGGAAGAAAATAATTCGCAGAATAAAACATAATTCGGAAGTATATCGATATTTCGTTGACATACTTCCGAATTATGTTTTATTATATAAAAAAGTACTATTAATGAGGAATTGTCTTATGAAATCATGTAAAGAAATGTCTTTAATATGGGGTATTTCGGAGCGACGTATCACTGAATTATGTAAAACTGGTAAAATACCGGGAGCTGTGAAGGATGGAAAACAGTGGCAAATCCCAAATGATGCGGAAAAGCCTATTGACAGTCGTATAGTAACAGGAAAATACATTAAATCTGATAAGAATAAAGAAATGAAGCCACTTCCTGTTGGGATTTCTGATTATATACGTGCGCAGTCAGAATACTATTATGTTGATAAAACGCTTCTGATAAAAGAGTTTCTTGATCGTAAAGCACTTGTTTCCCTATTCACCCGTCCACGACGTTTTGGAAAAACACTTAACATGGATATGCTCCGTGTTTTCTTTGAAATATCTGAAGATGATACTAGTAAGTATTTTTTGGACAAAGCCATTTGGAAGTGTGGAAATAAATATACAGTTCATCAGGGGAAATATCCGGTGATATTTCTGACTTTTAAAGATGTAAAATTTGATTCATGGGAAGCAACATTTTCCAAAATTGCAGAACTTCTCCAGGATGAATTTGGCAGACATTCTGAGCTTAAAAACAGTGATGAGATCGAAAAGTACGAGAAAGATTATTATGAGAAGGTAGTAAACGGACAGGCAAACGAAGTTGAACTGTCTGCGTCCCTTCAGAAGCTTTCTAAAATGCTTACTGAACATTATAAAAAAGCACCTATCATAATCATTGATGAGTATGACACACCAATACAGGAGGGTTATTCTAAATCGTTCTATGATGAGATTATCGGATTCATGAGAAACTTCTTTTCCGGTGCATTTAAAGATAATAGAAACCTATCCTATGGATTTTTGACAGGTATCCTGCGGATTGCTCAGGAGAGTATTTTTAGCGGACTCAATAATCTTACCGTAAACTCGGTAATGGATAGTGAGTATGATGGCTTCTTTGGGTTTACAGAATCCGAAGTAAGGGAAATGCTTGATTATTATGGTGCTTTGGGAAAAGAAAATGAATTGCGAGATTGGTATGACGGATACATTTTCGGCAACAAAGAGATATATAATCCATGGTCAGTGATCAATTACCTGTCAAAGGGATGCCTCCCTCAGGCCTATTGGGTTAATACAGGAAAGAATGAAATATTGGAAGATGTATTGAAGTCTGCTTCCGATGATACAACAGAAAGACTCAGATCCTTACTTATGGGAGAAAGAGTTATAGCCAGAATAGATCAGAATGTAGTATATAGCTCACTTACAGAAGAACCTGCGAATATCTATAGCCTGCTTCTGGTTGCAGGATATCTTAAAACACCAAAAAAGGAACTCCAGGGGGACGGATCATGGCTGTGTGAGGTTGCTATACCTAACCGAGAGATAGCAGCTGTTTATAAGAGTGAAGTACTATCACATCTGGTTTATATCGGGGCAATGGGCAGGGCAACAGCTAATAAGATTGCGGAAAGCATTTATGCTTTGGATGTCCGAAAGCTTCAGGATGGAATAGGTGAATATATGATGAAGAGTATCAGCTTTTATGATGCAGGCGCTGAGGGTTTTTATCATGGACTTGTTCTCGGGTTGGTAGCATTAATGGATAACCAGTACATGGTCAGATCTAACAGGGAATCTGGTGAAGGAAGATATGATATCAGCTTGATACCTAGAGAAAATAAGTATCCGGGGGTTATATTGGAGCTGAAATGGGGTAAAGATCTTGAAGATAATAAGCTGGAGTTGTTATCTAAAGAAGCATTGAATCAAATAAATGATAAAAGCTATAGCATTGAGATGATTGATAACGGAGTAAAAAACATCATCAAAATGGGGATAGCATTTTCCGGAAAAAAAGTAAAGATTTGCACAGAATGAATTAAGTGGGGGTGGCTGCGTATATCGTTAGCCACCCCCACTTAATTCATTGTTATAATTTCTGTATCTATAGCACAGATAATGAAAAAACAGGATATCTAAAAAATGAAATGTAGATAATATTTTAAACTACAGGTCCAGTTACAACACAGTCTCCAAATGTTATCCTTTGAACATCAGGAGGAGATGCCATGGAAAAGATGAAATCGATAACAGAAAAAAGAGACGCGAAGAGGGAAGAGGATGAAAGAGTACTTGCGGAACTCTGGGAGGAATACTCAAAAACTGTAGACGAAGTAGATGTCATTTACAACAGAGACCGAATCAGAAGAAAAGCAGGACAGGAAGGCATGACTTTTTTAGAAATGATTGCCTTGAACAGAAGAGTGACGGAAAAGAAACTTGCTTACGAGCGAGAATACAACAAGAGAATACCCTACGAAGAACGCCTTGAAAACGAGCGGCAGAAGATGAGACTTATGATGCAGTGTATGGCCGCAGAAAAAGAAAGACAGGAACAAGGGCTTGAAAGAGAAGTTTCCTGGGAAGAAGAGGAAGCGGAAAGAGAGTGGGAAGAACTCCTCAAAGAGCATCCTGAATATAGAGATGCTGCAGATTACGGATATGAGGAGCTGACAGAAGAAGAGAAAGAAGCAGAAAGTAAGAAGATAACGAATACACTCATAGCGATGAACCCGGAGCTTGAAGAAAAATATAGAATACAGGAACAGGTTCTCTGGGAACTTAAGAATGGATTGCTGTAAAAAAGAGCCTATTGGATTTATACCTGAGAGTCAGATCTTAAAGCTAAAAAACATGGTTGATAGATAAGGAGGATGAAAGAAATGAGCAGAGTGATACCGATGATCGAAGTTGAAAGTTCACATGGTACGAGAGAAATAGCCTTAAATACACATCATCTGATGAATGGCATTATTTTTATAAACGGTTCCATCGACCGTGAAACCGCCAATGATTTCATCTCCCAGCTTCTTTATCTGGAGGAGAATCTCGACGGACCCGTTAATGTCTACATCAACAGTCCCGGCGGAGAAGTAAATGCAGGACTCGCGATATATGACGCCATTCAGGGAAGCAATCTCACCATCAACATGATCTGCACGGGAATGGCAGCAAGCATGGCGGCGATTTTACTTGCGGGTGGTCAAAAGGGAAGAAGATATATCCTGAAACACAGCAAGGTAATGATACATGAACCCCTGTTATCCGATGGTGTCGGTGGATCGGCAACTTCCATAAAGAACATTTCAGAATCAATACTTGCAACAAAGGATATTGTGAATGGAATCCTGGCAGAACACACCGGCAAAACTATCGACGAGATAAATGAGGCTACAAGATTTGATAATTATATGAATGCAGAGGAAGCCATAAGATTTGGCATTTGCGATGCTGTCACACCTACATTGAAAATAGAATAAAGCTGAATTGAATGACATATTATGACCATCTTCTGTAGTTAAAAATCAAGCTTAAAAAAACATGATGTACAGACATCCCGATCAACATCCGGATGTCAGATGAAACCAGAAACACTATGCATTTATCGGAGGTGAAATGATGATTGGAAGAAATGACATGATCCTGGCTAAGGACCGGTATTACAGCCTGAATTGCTATGAAACCAGGGTGAACAACAATGTTCTTGTTGTAGGAACCTCAGGGGATGGTGGTATTATAGTGCCAAGTCAAGCAAAGACCGCATAAATCAAGGGTTTTTGGCTGATTTAGTCCTACAAGAAAATGTCTTCGGGTGAGGTATTTACAGGTGGGACGGCGCCGTTTTCAACTGAAAATATGACCGCCTTGCACTAATATAACACGAGGGGCGGTGAAGCCTTAAAGGCAAGACGCATGGGCGGACTATGCCCGTGCGGTACAACTGAACATGGAATTAAGGTAGGACTTAATCGGTGACTGAGAAGAGTGTGCTGATGATGGTCCTATTTTTTATGCCTTCTCAGGAACCGGTTGAGCGCCTGCCGGAGTCAATCAGAGTAAAGGAGTGAAAAACTATGGCAAGAGCGAAAAAGGAATACCGGGAACTGACTGTCAGCGAGGCGTGCTGTTATGGAAGGAAGACGGCGCCGATGCTCCGGATCCAGGGGCATTGGTTCCAAGAACTGGGATTCAATATCGGGGATCCTGTTCTGGTCAAGTGTGAGGAAGGCAAGCTGATCATCATGGCGGATACCGCTATGGCCGAGATCAAGAAGGCGGAGAAGGCTTTCATGGAAGAAGAGACCAGAAAGCTGCAGGAGCGCTTCCAGAACGAGAAGAAGGAACTGAGGGCGAGGTTCGTTGCTGAAAGACGGGCGGACTATGGAATGGTGGCGGAAGCCGGACTGGAGGCGTGACGATATGGGAAAGATTATTATGATCGGAGCGATGAAAGGCGGTGTCGGTAAGTCTGTTACGGCTTTCAATCTGGCTTATTCTCTGCAGAAGCGTGGGAAGAAGGTACTGGCTGTGGATTTTGATCCGCAGTCCAACCTGACCACCTGCTTTGGAGCTGAAGACGTGGATGTGTCGATCGGGGATCTGATGATGAACATGATCGAGGATGAAGAGCTTCCGGAGCGTGATGAATATATCTGGGAGAGGAATGGCGTGGACTTCATACCGTCATCAATAGGGCTTTCCGCAGTGGAAGCGAAGCTGAGATTGGAAATGGGGACGGAAAAGATGCTGGCGGTGATCCTGGATCCGCTGAAGGATGATTATGACATTATCCTCATTGATACCAGCCCGGCTCTGGGTGCGCTGAATATCAATGCTATGGCGGCAGCGGATGAGGTGATCGTGACTGTGAATCCGCAGCTTCTGGCGATGAAGGGGCTGCAGGACTTCTTGAAAACCGTGAAGAAGATCAAGAGCCGCATCAATGAGAAGTTGGATGTGGCGGGGATCCTGCTCACGATGTGCGATGCGAGGACTATACTCTGCAAGACGATCACAGAACAGGTTACGGAGACATTCAACGGACAGATCAGGATATTCAAGAGCAAGATCCCGAGTACCGTAAAGGTAGGTGAGAGTGTTTATTACAGTGAGCCTTTGACCGAGTACGCGCCGGGATGTAACGCGTGCAAGGCTTACGAGAGACTGGCAGGGGAGGTGATCGCGGATGAAGGCTAACGGTCCTAAGAGGAAGATATTTGATGCCGTGGATATGATGACGGCAGATGTACCGCAGGCGGAGACCGGAAACGGTCTCCAGAGCCTTCCGGTGGATAAGATAAAGCCGTTCCATGACCATCCATTCCGCCTGTATCAGGGTGAACGCCTGGATGATATGGTGGAGAGCATCCGGGAGCATGGAGTTCTGAATCCGGTGATCGTCCGGAAGAAGGGAAGCGGTTATGAAATGCTTTCCGGACACAACAGGCAGAATGCCGCGAAGCATGCGGGGCTGACGGAGATACCTGCTATTGTGAAGGAAGGCCTGTCGGATGAAGAAGCCTATGTCTATGTGATCGAAACAAATGTGATCCAGAGGTCATTCACTGATCTGGCTCCGAGCGAAAAGGCGGCGGTGCTGTCTGCCAGATATGAGAAGGTGATCAGCCAGGGCAGGCGGAACGACATTCTGCAGGAGATTGAAGAGATTGGAACTTGTGGACATGATGTCCACAAGTTGAGAAGCCGGGATGGCATCGGGGAAGAGTATGGGATGACCGGCAGGAACATCGCCAGATACATGAGGGTGGACAAGCTGATCCGTCCATTCAAGGACAGGCTGGATACCGGCGGACTGACATTGACAGCTGCAGTGGAGCTTTCGTATCTGCCCGAAGACGAACAGATCATTGTGGCAAAGAAGGATGCTGCGATAAATGAGAAGGCGGCAAAGTCGATCAGGGCGGCAGCAGGCGAGCTGACAGAAGATAAACTGGAAGAGATTCTGCATCCGGTCAGGGGATCTGCTCCGGAAAAGGCGGTGAGTGTAAAGATACCGGCAGAAGCAGAGGAAAAGTATTTCTCCGGGATGAAAGCGAAGGAACGGACGGATCTGGTTATGAAGGCTTTGGATGCATGGTTTGCCGGGAAGGAGGCTGCTGATGTTCAGTAATGAAGATTTGAAGTGCCTGGATCCGAAATATTTTAATGTTATCGTTGCTGATCCTTATGATGTGACAATTATGAGTCGGAATACGGGGCATTATTGGTATATACATTCCACTGAACACTCTGGAGATTGTTCATGTGTCATTTTTCATAAGCATAAATATTCCCATCCATATCATCATCATGGAAGCAGCAACGGCTTGAAGCAGGCAGTACAAAGCATTCAGAGCCATGATCGATGGCAGATATGTGGAAGAAAATCACGTTAAACTAAATAAAACATTATAAATCGGCATTAATCTAATATAATAGCAAAAGAACTGAATTATACCACGAAATCGAGAGTTAATCAACAAAAACCTTGCGTAATCTCGCCTCAAGTGCTATGATAAAGAATGGTGCATTACGAGTATCTATAGAGCGCATACATTTGATGCGCACTCATCGAAATGAGTTTGAAGAGAGGTTATGAAATGCAAGAAAATAAATGGCTTTCCATGAAAGAGGTATGTGAATACCTTCATATAAGCAGGGATACTGTTATGAACTGGATCAAGAAGGAAGGCATGCCCGCTCACCAGAAGGGGCGTTTGTGGCGATTCGATATAAATGAAGTCGATGAGTGGATGAAAAATAATGAGGTCGAAAATACATCTGATGCCGATAGCTACATAAAACCGTGAAATACAGATAAATAGCAAACGGCTATTAGAAATGGAGACATTATGTTTAAAGTTAAATGGGATGCTCAAAATAATGGAATTATATTGAGCGATAATATAAATGACGAGGAAGCTATTCCGGCTCCTCGCCCGGTGTATCTCCAGGAGCTACAAATCCTTGAGATACAAAAAAAGTACAAATTGCCCAAGACGGATAAACCTATATGCTGGAATATTGATGCCAGATATTATTACAAGGGTCAGCCTTTCTTTGAGAGAAGAGGGGCGGGAATTTATAGCAAACCAACAGTCGTATATAATGACGGCTTTACTTTTACTACTCTTGAACCGGTAGATATAGATAAATTGCTAGAAACAAATAGAGAGGCTATCGAGACAGTAGAGAACGAGGCAATGGATTTTATTCTCGGCTGTTATGATGCATACAAGGGTAAAGTAGATGATTTTGTTGTTGCGTTTTCGGGTGGGAAAGATTCGCAAGTGATATTGGATCTTGTCACAAGAGTTCTTCCCGTTGAATCATTCAAGGCTGTTTTTCAAGATACAGACATGGAATTGCCTTGTACGTATGATATTGTCGCATACACAGAAGAGGATTATAAATACCGTTTTCCTAACTTTAAGCTTTACCATGCAAAAAGTGATCGAAAAGCTCTGGACTTATGGAAGCAGTATGGCCCACCTAGTCGTGTAAATAGGTGGTGCTGCTCTGTTATGAAAACCACAGTTTTCAGACGAAAAATGAAAGAGATACACAATACTGATGTACAACCCAAGGTAGCAGTATTCGAAGGTGTCAGAGCTGACGAGAGTGCTCGAAGAGAGGCGTATGACAGAATTGGCGTTAATGTTAAACATCCTAATCTGATTAACTGCCGCGCGATTTTCAGATGGAATAATGCAGAGATTTTTCTGTATCTTTTTTCCAGAGGAATTGAGCTTAACCCTGCATATAGAATGGGCCTTACACGAGTGGGTTGCGGAGTATGTCCGTTTGCTTCTGATTGGTCTGAATATCTAATCAGAAGGATATACCCAGACATCTCAAAACAATATGTTGCTGTTATAGAACAGATGGCAAGAAATCTTGGACTCAATTCTCAGGAAAAAATCAATAATTATATCAGCTCGAATAACTGGCAAAAAAACGCTGGGGGAAGAGGATTGATTCCTGATGGATCGCGTGTGGATTTGATCAGTAAGGAACCGAATTTTGAATGCGTTGTTACGCAACCTAAATCAGACTGGAGAATCTGGCTATTTGCTTTATGCCAGTACGTTATGCAAGAAGAGAATGGCGTTACCAGAGGGCAGATGAATTATAACGGTGAGATATTCCGTTTTAGTGCTGAGGAAAAAGGGAACACACTCAGATTTATAGTTGAAGGTACTGTAAATAAGCCTGCTCTCCACGGAATGCTGTCTCGTGTGCTTACAAAATGTGCAGGTTGTGAATTGTGCGGTGTTTGTGAAGCAGAATGCCCGACTGGGGCTTTGACAATTCGAGATAAAGTTGAAATCAACAAGAATATGTGCGTACACTGCCATAAGTGTTTGGAGGTTAGTTCACGTGGATGCATTATTGCCCATAGGAAACAAATAAATGAAGGTGGAATGCTTGTGAAATCTGCAAATCTAAGGACGAGTGGCATTGACCGATATTCTACATTTGGATTGAGAGATGAGTGGGTTGATGTATTCTTTGATAAAGGTGACGAGTGGTTTGGCACCTATCCGAATTTGGGAACCAAGATGATTCCGGCTGCTAAAAATTGGCTTAGAGAAGCAGAACTTATTGATGAAAGAGGTAATAGGGTTTCCGATAAATTTGAACTTGTGAAGGGCCTATATGACAGAAATAAGTTGGCGGCATGGCAGATTATTTGGGTAGGACTTGCCTATAACTCCGCAATCGTAAATAGCTTTGTTAAGTCAATTAAACTTGAAGTGCAATACACCAGGGATGATATAGTGGCAATCATGAAAGAGGATTTCCCGTCTTTGAATGATAACACTATTAAGAATCCCACCAATGCGCTGATTACGATGCTTAGATATTCGCCGCTTGGAAGCTTATCTAATGAACAGGCAGAGGTTCAAAACATTTATGTTGCAGAATTACAGATGTCTGGTAATACGACTAAGGGAATTAGAAGAATCTCCCCAGGTTATATTTCAATGCCTGCTCTTGCATACCTGCTTTACAAAGAAGCGAAAGATACAAATTGTTACGACATTACAGTAAGTGATCTTCTTCTTCCGGGAGTAGTTAATCCTTATACTGTATTTGGAATGACTGCAGAGAATCTGATTCCGGCATTAAAAGCATTAACACAGATGGGAATATTAACAGCTGACCTTACAGGCGGACTTGAAAATGTTCATCTGAACAGCGATATTTCTCCGGATGACGCATTGGCTGCAGTGATAAGGAGAGTGTGATTCAAATGGAAGAGTGTTATTACTGTAAAAAAGCATTGTCGAAAGATGATAAGGCGCTATGCAAGAAACTTTTGGGCAAGAAAATAAAACAGTTTTTCTGCAGAGAGCATTTGGCCGAAGTGCTAGATACAGATGTTGAAACGTTGACGGCTAAGGTTGAACAGTTCAAAGAAGAAGGCTGTACACTGTTTTTGTAGGAGGATGCTATGCAATATTCAGAGATTATAGGAATTGAACCGTTCTTTGATTCTACTTTCAATATGACGGAGGAAAGGGAGAATTATTGGAAACAGTTCATTACAAATGAAAAATTTGAATCCAATCTCAAAGAGATTGTTAATGCGTTCACCTCATTAACAAGTGATCAGCATAAATCTATTTGGGTGCAGGGAACTTATGGAACTGGAAAGAGTCATTCGACATCGGTGATTAAGCATCTTCTCAGTGATGCTCTTGATGAGATTCAGGACTATATTGAGAAGCTTGCAAATCCGCAACTAAAGGCAATGATACTTAATTTCCGAAAAAAGGAAAGAGTTTTTCCGGTTGTTCTCAAAGGTACATATTCTATCGTTGATACAGAAGAATTAAAGTATACCATTCAGAGAGCGGTTGTTCAGCAATTGAAGGATGCGGGCGTAACGGTTACTGTGAAATCTGATTTCCAAGCAGTTATTGAGATGCTGAAGGACAAGAAATTTTCGTCTTTTTGGCAGATTATGCTTTCTAATGAGTTAGATAGATATGCTTCTACTGTAGAAGAGCTTGAAGAGCTTTTAAATAACGGTGATGTAGAGGTCTTAAAGGAAATCAACATTGCATTAAAAAAATCAAATATGATTAAGGCTACACCGGATATTAAGCAATGGCTTACAGAAGTCATGAGTGAATTGCGTGAACAAGGCGTAGCTGATTATTTGGTTATTTTCTGGGACGAGTTCACATCGTTATTAGAGATTTCAGAAAGACGCAGCATTCTAAACTGCATGCAGGATCTTGCTGAATTAAGTAAAGCGCCTAGAAAGGATGATAAGAACAAGTATATCGGGGTTTATGTGTTCCTTGTTACACATAAGAGCATGGAAGCTACCGACAGTTACAAAGAACTGAAGGAAGACGAAAAAACAATGGCAAAGGCTCGTTTCCTTGGCCTTCAGTATGACATGCAGGATATTACTACATATCATATTCTCTCAAATGCTCTCAAAATCAAGGATGAAGCGAAGTACAGTGCACTTGTGGAAGAACGTGTACAATTACAATCTGAAGTTGCAGAGGCGTTGAAAGAAATTGTAGCGCCAATGGATAAGTCTGCTCAGACGCAAGCAATTATCAAGCGGCTGTATCCGTTTCATCCATATACAGCATATCTGGCAACATTTGTTTCCAGAGCAATTGGATCTGCGGAGCGAAGTATTTTTGAATTCCTGAATGATGATAATCGAGGATTCAAGGATTTTATTAAGAATGATATAGATGTTGTAAAGTATCTGACGGCAGATAAAGTCTGGGACTTCTTTGTTGAGGCATTTTCAGAAGACCGTACTAATAACTTCGATGCCATCATTAACAAATATTCGATGTATTCTACGAAACTTGAGGATACAGATGTACCTGAATTATCAGTATTTAAAGTTGTTTTGCTTTTGAATTTGCTTAACCGGGTTACTCAGATGGATGGGGGCGATTCAGAGAAGAGCCTTGTAAATCCAAGCAAGAAAAATATTCTCCATGTTTTAAGTGGCGCATGGAGTAATGAGGCAATTAATAATGCGTTGACTGCCATTGATGAGAAGCAGATTATTTTAAAGGGTCCTGATGATGTATATGAGGTGTCATCATCCGCAATGCCGCTTGAAAAGATACAAGCTGCAAAGGACAAACTGTATCTAAAGTACGAGGATATTAGCGCCCTTTTAGATGAGTATATTGGCTATAAGAGCGACATTACTAAAATAATTTCTAATGCAGAAAGCTTTAACAGAGCCACAGAATTTGCACTTATCTGGGGCGGGTTAGGCTCTATATCGATGGAATCTAAGCTGCTCAAAGCATTCTCAAAGAGCTACGCAGCCAAGATAGCGCTTATTGTATTCCGAGGTGAAACGCCGACCTATGATAAAAAATCAAGCCGCCCCGAAAATGCAATAGAAGTGCAAAAGAATATGGTTCAGAAACTATCGGAAAAAGATGAATTTAAGGATGTTGTATTCGTCATTTCTGATATTGCATTTGGGCAACAGCGTTTTGAAGGAGTTATCGATTCAAAGGCACGTGAAAATGTAGCCAAAGAAACTAAGGTTGAAGATCCATCTCCTTATGAAAAAAAGGCCAGCAGATGGATGGAAAAATGGAAGACAGAAATTATTGACGGTTCTGCCACTGTAATTTTCCGTGGTGAAAGAGTTAACACGCCAACATATAAGTCTGTGTGTAATTCTGGTCTTGTAGCAGATGTGGCGAGGGTTTTCCCTTGCGGGGCAGAAAAACTTCCGAAGGTGGCAAGTGCAAGCACTGGATGGAACCAGGTATATGCCAAGAAAACGGTTGAGAAGGTATGTTTTGCAGCAAAGCGTGACGAAATAGATTCCTTGGGCGGTACTGAATCAGCATTATCACACCTGCTTAAGGATAAAAACGGGAACTGGATTTTTGATGAAAATCTAAACTACATAGGATCTTATGATGAGTCTTGTCCAATGACTGTTTTGATAAAAACAATTGATGATAAGATTGCTTCTTTAAGAAACAAAACGGTCGTTGATATTGGACAAGAGTTTAAGTTTTTATCAGAGCCACCGTATGGATATTATAACAACTATATTTGCATGGCATCGGTTGCTCTCGCTTTTAGGCAGTATATAGAAAAAATGTATCTATCCGATCAGGGTAGTTTAGTGTCGGCTACTCTAATGCGAGATATCATTAATGCTGCGTTTGAAAACTGGATCAAACAGAGCCAAAATGCAAAACTTCGAGTTAGATTTTCTACTGCAGAAGAGAAAGAATTAATTGATTTAATCCAGAATATTTTTGGTGTTAAAGGCGATGGTATTTCGGAGACCAAATGGGCTATGAGAGCCAGCTTTGAAAATAAGTATAAGTCTCCGTTATGGTCGTTAAAGTATGTGGTTGATAAAGGAGCAGAATTCAATTCGGTTATTGACTCTTTGTTTTCCTTGGCGAACGCTACAGGTGACAGTATCACTCAGGAGGATGTATCAGAATTATTAGAAGGCCTTAAAAAACAGAAGACATCCATAGCTCTTACTTTAGAAAAAGTGAAGGATTCTACATGCATTTATGCATTCATTGATAAATGCCTTGCGAAGGTGCAGGTAAAATTGGATGACTACTCCAATTTGATGTCTTATTTAAAGCAGAATCTTTCAGATGCTATTGTGTTTTGGCGGGAAGAGGATGTCGAAAAACAGATATTACAATGGTGTGTTCTTCAAAGCAAACAGACATCTGGAAATGAATTGGAATCACATGAAGAAGACGTCGATGCGGGATACGATGAAGGTGCAGATTCAGATAATGATGAAGCTACAAATGATGGCCAAGATGAGGATTATGATGACGGACTTTTTGACAGTCCTAGTTTTGAGCCAATTGAGATTACACCTATTGCAATTGGAAAAACGCATGCAACCATTGAGGCTGCAACTGCAATGATCAACGAGAAAAGGCTTAATGAAGATGAGGCTAAGAAGATACTTGTGAAGCTGTGTAAAGAATACCCAGTGGTATGCTCTGCAGTTATGAAGTTGCTTAGTGAGGAATAATGATTTATGGACGTTGGGGCATTAAAGCAAAAAATATCTGAGGATAAAGAGAAGACCACAAGCTCATACCGGAGATATCCGGTCAGATTTCTGTTTATGGAAATGGATAATAATACCCAAGACGAGATCGAGGATTTGGTAAAAAGCTTTGATGGAGAGCTTCTTGAGTTAAGTGATTATATTATGAAAAAAGACGATGGCTGGATGACAAAAAGCCGATTCGTTCAAATCATAAAAAGTCATGCTTCACAGACAAAGGATACCTTTGTTGTTGGATTCTCAGAGTTAATCCGTTTTTTCTCTAAGAAGGAGATTGAGTCGACAGTTTTATCTCTTTTCGACATTGAAAATAACAATATCATGGATCCTAAAAGCGCTAAGAGAAGGATATATTTTATATGTTTTTCAATGGTAGATAATGTACAGAAAGTTCTTCAGAATAGCTTTGCCCGGAGAGAGTTAATCAATCCATTTATCAATTCAGATTATGAGATGAGCGGTGAGTACCGGGAGATTTGTTTTGTATCTAATGACTATGCCGCTAATATTAAAAAAAATAAAATTACTACAAGTGTTGAATGGATTGGTTTGTGGAGGCATGCAGAAATAATAGATTTTTCTATTCCTATTTGGTGCTGCTCAGAAAGTTTGTATCAGTGGCATAAGAAAGCATCGCCTGATAATGCATTTCAAATTGACGTTGTAAACAATACAAAAGATTACTTGCAGAAGGCATACTCGTTAAGTGTTGATTTTCCTTATGAGCCATCCGAGGCCGCTAATTGGGATAAACTACGGGATGAGTATATAAAGAACACTCCTGGTAAGAGCATGTCTGATTTTATCTCATACTCTCTTGGAGTGGATGCTAAATCAACCTGTGCTTTAGCTGGGAAAATGCTTACTACAGATTCTGCTTATGAGAAATGGCTTATTAAAGGATATGTGGGATCTTATCTCAAGAATTCTTTCTTTGCCAAGGTCCTCAAAGTATTAAAAAGTAGCTCAAAAAAAGAGCTACTAATAACAATCTGGCAGCAGGGATACTGGATCAATGATACAGGTCTTTTGCAGGAACGGATTGCAGTTATTAAAGAGTTGAATAAGTATGCAGGATCCATGCCACCTGAAAAAGAAATACAAGAGGTTATTTGTAACGGAGTAAAAAAGGAACTAAGTCTGGATATTTCTTTTGATGATAAGAATGGGCTTCGTCTCATGGAAATAAGTTCTATTACAGGTATGGAACTGGATGATCTTAGAGCAAGACTATTGTCGTATTATCTTAAGATCTTTAAGCCGGCATTTACTGGACTTAGTAATACAGAAAAAGAATGAGGCTTCATCAGTTTGTGTGGGTTGAGTAGTAGCCTCGGCTACACACCCTATCTTTGTTCTGCTTGACTGCCAACAAGCTGGTTGGATGCCCTGTGTCAAGGGTTTCCGCGAAGCGGCGCTTGCGCCCTTGATACAGGGGAGACAATCAGCTACGCTACAGCAGGCAGAACAGGATTGTATTCCCAAGGCAGACGGACTTCTATATCAGAACAACGGAGCATGATCATATCAAGCATGTTGTCCATGTTCCTGAAGCCGTAAGCCATGTAGATTGACAACTTAATCTTGCGGTTAGTGGCTTCAAGCACTGCATTTGTCAGATGGTATTTCATGGTTGCTAGTATGGCGTCATAATGACGTCTGATCTTTCGCTGAAGTTCTACGAATACTTTTATCCGAC
>NZ_AUJX01000046.1 GCF_000424445.1 Oribacterium sp. NK2B42 | reverse complement strand
GTAGAACTTCAGCGAAAGATCAGACGTCATTATGACGCCATACTAGCAACCATGAAATACCATCTGACAAATGCAGTGCTTGAAGCCACTAACCGCAAGATTAAGTTGTCAATCTACATGGCTTACGGCTTCAGGAACATGGACAACATGCTTGATATGATCATGCTCCGTTGTTCTGATATAGAAGTCCGTCTGCCTTGGGAATACAATCTTGTTCTGCCTGCTGTAGCGTAGCTGATTGTCTCCCCTGTATCAAGGGCGCAAGCGCCGCTTCGCGGAAACCCTTGACACAGGGCATCCAACCAGCTTGTTGGCAGTCAAGCAGAACAAGGATAGGGTGTGTAGCCGAGGCTACTACTCACCCACACAAACTGATGAAGCCTCAAATAAATATGATTCATTTCACACAAATAATCTTGTAAGCAAAGAATGTTCTTCTCAGGAATTCCTCTTGAAATTAGCATATTTTTTATTGATAAATAATTCCTCTTCACTGAAATAATAATTGGCAGCTCTTTCTCTAGATATTCCTCCACAGTACACACCTTAAGATTTCCAATATCGCCAATATCTTTTGCATTTTCATCTACAAAACATTCCCAATTTAGTTCCGGAAAATAACGAACAAGTCGTTTCCCAAAATCTCCGGCTCCATAAACACATATCTCGGATTTAAAACTCTCAACATCCGATATCAATCTATCTTTCCATTTCCACTCATCAAAAAGATTACGTATATACTTATCATTCTCAGTCAAATTGAACATTAATCTATTTGTATATATTCTCTTTGAAACTTCGTCTTGAAGATTGTTATATATTTCCTTTATTAATTTTATTAAATCTTCACTATCCATTTTCATTCCCTGATTAATATGTACTACTGCTAATCTGCCCGATATGCCTTTAGAGTATGAAATGATTTTCTTTTACTAATAGGTGGAATATTCATATAATCATCGCCATATAAATTTGACAAATATTCACCATAACCAACCGGTACATTTACTTCGATGTCATCGAATTTCATACGCAAAGTGCCTTTATAAACATCTCTTGTAGTACAGTCTTTGTTTCCATATCTTGTGCCAAGTACGCCTACAAACTTTGCTTTATCAAAGCTATATTTTCTTAAAAAAACCTCCTGCTCAGAAAATCTCTTTTCAAAAACTTTCAACTCTCCATCAGAAGCATAAAACTCTTGTATGATACTTTTCTCTAACTCCTGATAATCTATGAAAAATCTATCCCGATCCTCTTTGTTTTCCGGCAATCCCACTAATGGAAAAATGTCAATAAATATACTTGCTAGCTCTCTTACTATAATCATATCATCATCCAAGAGTGTTTTTCTATCCAGGAGTTTTGCAAATATATAGTAAAATCCATCCGCACCATTTGGGCCATAGCCTTTAATCTTATATCTGTTCGATTTAGGAAAGACTTCCATAAACCTCATATAATCATCAAGAGGAAGAAAAATATCTATGTCATCATCCCATGGAATAAACCCTTGATGTCTTACTGTCCCAAGCATAGTTCCACCACATACCCAATATCTAAGGTTATTATTAAGGCATATTTGATCAACCAACTTTAGCATTTCTCTTTCATATGCTTTTATCTGATTTA
Source organism: Oribacterium sp. NK2B42 (assembly GCF_000424445.1). Lineage (GTDB taxonomy): Bacteria > Bacillota > Clostridia > Lachnospirales > Lachnospiraceae > Oribacterium. The sequence goes on along the minus strand of NZ_AUJX01000046.1, from coordinate 25,187 downwards.
AATCTAGTCGCTTTTTATTACTTATTATTCCATCAATATCTTTTTCATAAAAACTGTAAACCTTAAAAAAATCCTTATTTTCAATATATCCAGCTTTTATAAGCTTCTCTTTTTTTTCTTCATATCTTTCTTCAGCCAGTAATATTACTGGCATCTTTTTATCTGAAATTTCATCTTTGCCTAATATAAATAATTCAATAGCATCTCTTTCACTTCTCAAATAGCGACAGGCAAAATCCTTTACACTTCTTCTAGTTTTAACAATTGCTTCTTCGTCATCTGATAAGAAAGCATACACCTCAATACTTCTGTGTGATAAAATAGTTCTCATCGCAAATGAGTATCTATTTAAGCCAAATAAAACTACGTCTTTATTTTTTGCGATTACTCCTTCTTCAATAAGACTATCTATTCCATTGGCAATTCTGTTAATCACACTAATCATAAATATCCCCATTATTCACTCAGTGCATTAAGCGTAGCCCTTAATCCTTCTTTCAAAGTATATGAAGCTTTGAAACCAAGACCTTCCAATTTCTTACTATTTAAAATCGCAGAAGATATAGGGCTTCTCTCATTATATTGTTCTTCACTAGGAAAGTCTTGTTTGTACCCTACATTTGCTAATGTAGACAGTTCCTTGGCAAATTCCAAAATAGTGGCCTTTGATTCACTGTTTGCCACGTTATAAGCCTCCCCATTGTGGCCATTTATTAACACTGTTAATATCGCAGCTGCTGCATCTGCTACATAAGTATAACTACGAATTTGTTCACCGCTACTGTGTAAAACTATTTCGTCACCGGCAATTGCTTTTTTTATAAATTGCGTAGAAGCTCTGTTATCACCTTCTGATACAAAGGGACCATAGGTGTGACTTAGCCTTACAACTTTTGCTGGAACCTCATATTCATTTGCATAAGATACACACAATATTTCGGCAGCTTGTTTAGCAACAGGATAACAGGATCTGACGCTCATCCCTTCCGAGTTGTAATAATTTGTCTCTATCTTATCCGGGATTTTCACATTTGAATTTCCGTAAACCTCTCCGCTAGAAATAAAAATATATGATTTTACTTTTTTCTGTTTTGCCAAATTTAAAGTGTTAATTGTCCCCTGAATTGCCGGAGTCATTGTTTCGACAGGTCTTAATCTAAAAGCTTCCGGATAACCATCACCTGCTGCATGAATTATATAATCAACATTATCTTGTAGATTTATTCCATCACATACATCTTGAATCAAATATTTAATATTAATAGAAGATGCATAACTAAACCTTTTTATTGCCTTTGATTCATTTCTTGCTAATCCATATATAGTGATACCTGCATCTTTGGTCTCATCTAACATTAGAAGCATGTCTACCAAAAATGAGGCCACAGATCCTGTAATACCTGTTATCAGAATATTTTTTCCGTAAAGTTCCTCTATATCAACAGTATTATTTATTGCAGTCTCTATGTCTTTTCTATAAGATGCGGTAAGCTTTTTCATATACTTAATCATATTATTCTTTTTTAGCAGTACGCAAAACCATACTTAAACCTTTAACCAGTCTGATCTTTTAGCCAACAGCAACGCTTTAAAAATATCTATATCATCAACTGTTGTCAGTTTAATATTTTTTTCAGATCCTTTCGAAAAGAACACCTTCTCTCCCATCTCTACCTTTAAAGTGCAAGAAGCGACTGAATTTGTAATCCCGGCATTCAACGCTTTTCTATGTAAATCACATATTTCTCCTAGTCTAAAAGACTGTGGGGTCTGAGTTCGTTTTAAACTATCTCTGGGATACAGTTCTGATGAGTCAAGCCCATTATCCGTTTTTAGCATCGCTTCAGCACATGGAATCACTGTTATTGCGTTACCATACTCCATGCATACCCGAATATTATCAGAAATTATTTCAGCAGAAACCATAGGTCGGATAGCATCATGGATCATAACAATATCATTTCTATCATGATTCTTTTCCAGTTCAAACAATCCATTTCTAATGGAATCCTGGCCGTTTTTTCCTCCGGTTACCACGGTTTTAAGTTTTCCAATGTTGAATTGTTTTGCATAAGCCCACAGAACATGATCCCAACTCTCGACACACACAACTACGATTTCATCTATTTCCGGGTGACGCTCGAAAGCCTCTAATGTGTAGACAATTACAGGCTTCTCATTAACTGTAAGAAACTGCTTAGGAATATCCTGTTTCATACGATTTCCATAGCCACCGGCTATGATCAGTGCTATATTTGACATATTAAATCTCCCAGAAATCATTTAAACAATCTAACTTGTTCACCATTAGAGTCGAAATATATCCAATCTTTCATCTGTTCTAATTCACCATACAAGTTCAAATTATCAAGCATAATTAAACAATCAATTGACATATACTTTTCAATATCATATTTATGGTTTATAAAATCGCAAACTGAATCAATGATTTCTTTTTGAATCTCATTTAAAAGTGTTAGTTCGCTTTTGCTTCTCGTTTCATGTCCAAAAATGAAATCACCTTTTTCATCAATATTTTTTACACTGGGCTCCGGAGAACATATTAGTGTTTCAAGCCTATCAACCATGAGCTGATCATGTGGATAATCCTCTCTTTCGAAAACTGAAATATAATTTAGTTTTCTGTCCATATATGAAAAAGTTCTATTCAAATAAAACCCTTCAAGCTCTTTTTCAAAAGCAGGAACTAATGAATGTTGTACTGTTCCTCCAGATATCAAGTCACAAAACAAGTATCTACCTGATTTATCAATTCCCAATTTTTTCAAATAGCGTTCATAAGACTCTTTTGTTTTTCTATATGGTATAACCTCTCGTCCACTCAAGAATTCAGGATCTTCTTCAATTCTACGGCGATCATCGATAACGAGATATTTTTCATAATCCTTATCAACAATTTCATTTCCCATTCCTAACTTAAAAGCCAATTCTCGAGAAATATAAATATAAACGTATTTTAAATTATATTCAGACGGAAAAAGATTTTTGACTATTTTAGAAAAAAGGTAGCAATCTCTGGAGCCGAGTAAAACCTTGTCATAATTTTTTTCTTTTTGAATATAAAGCAATTCTTTCACATAAGTGAAAATAATAGGTGCCACAAAATATTTACCTAATATTCTTGAAGTATTTACAGGTACAACTCCATTTCTGCCACATAGGCAAAACGGATCATTAAAAACATCTGCAATTAATTCCCCAATAAACAGCCTATTTGTTACGCCTTTTGCATAATACAATAACCTCCTTATATTAGATGCTCGTAAAAGCATTATTCCTGAAGGAATAAGAAAACTATCAATACCATGTTTTTCAGCGCTTATGCCATCTGTCTCATCATTATCTCCTATATGAAGATAACTACCAGCTTTTACTTCATGCTTATAAACGTCAAATAACCCTTTTCGTTTAGATTTTCCAAAATCACAGGATACATAAATCTTCTCATATCCGCGTATTCCATGAAACTCTAGTATTTTTTCAAGTTCCTCTTTTCCGAAATACATATCTGATATGATATTTACTCTTTTTCCGGTTTTAACAGCATACTCAAATATCTCTCGCATGCCTTCACGGCACACCAGCAATTCCTTCTCTGTAGCTAGTTCAATCCTTGCAATGTATTCTGCTTCCTCTTTAGAAATATTTGCTTTGATAATTAGTTGATCATATATTTTTTCAAATCCTTTGATAACAGAGTTTGATTCTAATTCGCACTCCCGCCTTATTTTTTTAAATTGTCCCTTTAGTATACTGGTATTTGGCAGCTTTCTGTCTACAATATCATAAACATCCTCCGGAGCAATAACCCTGCGCATTAGCAAAGTATCAAACAAATCAAAACTGATTGCTTCATGATTATCGATGGCTTTTAAAAGATTTTCTCGACGATTCTTTGAGTATAAATTATATGTCTCAGGTAATATATACTCATACCTATATGCTTTTCTTAAATCAATACCTCTCCAATCGTATATGGCAAGACCATTACGATCGCAGTCATATATAAGCCTGTAATATATCTCCTTAGTATGCTTTGGATTTGCAGCAATTACTAGGCAATCTGCTGCATCAGGTTCAATTTCTTCCCATGTATATATTGGAATCCCATTAAAAAATCCAGATAATATTGTATTATCAATCACACAAACTATTGCAGAAACATTCTTATTCTCGTCTATAAAATGTTTAGAGTTAATTCCTGTGCCATATACAATTATCCTTTTGTTATGCAAAATCATCCCGATGTATTCATCCTTGTTATTCTAATGTTTCTCTATCTAGCAATCTGTTCGAAACAACAAACCCACGCATACCTCTATTATCGAGTTCTTTACTAATATCACTTTTTGAATCTTCACTATTTACAGCAATGAAGAAAAAACAATTATTTTTCCATTCTTCAATTGACTTGACAGGAAAGCCTGAAATTTCTGTATTATTATTTTCAATTTTTGTAACTGCAAATCCTTCAGGCTTAATGCCCATACTAAAAAAAATGTCAAGAAGTCTTTTCCCATATATTCCGGCTCCATATATAACACATTTTTCACAACATATAGCCTTTTCTTTCAGTTCATGTAAGCAGTTATCGTAAATATTGTTTTCTTCCTCTATCTTACCCAAGTCGAGGCGCTCAAGCTTGTCCAAATATTCTTTATCAAGCTCGCCAAAAATATTCCTTTTTATTGCAGTAATTGTTAAACTAACAATTTTTCTGTTCGTATTATAAATTTGGCAAACCTTACTATAAGAGCGCATAAGTACGTCTATGGTGTTTTTTTCGAGAGTGATATTTCCTGACTTTTTTGCAATACAAAGAATATCTGCTGTCGAATTCAGTAAATCTATAACATCCTTTATTCTGTGTTCTTTTTTATGTATATTTCGTCTATAACAGTATACTATTTTATCTACAGCATAAATACTTCTGGCACATGAAAATGCTCGGGCCATGAATACAGGATCTTCCCAACACTCATAATCCGGAAAGAACAGTTCATTATCCATAAGAAATTTCCTGTCATACAAAAAGCGAGTATAACCAAAGGCACATCCATATTTACAAAACTGTATTATTCCCTCTGTATTAAAGTTTTGATTGTCTGATGGTTCATATTTTTCACCATTGAGCCAATCTTTTTTAAAAAGAATTGTATTCCCTCCACAAATATAAGCATTGTTATTTGATGCTAAATTATACAGTGTACATAGGACATCTTTTTCTGGATATAAATCATCCGCATCCATAAAAGCAATAAATCGTCCCTTTGCCTTTTTTATACCATAATTTCTTGCCTTTGCAGCCCCACAATGGTTTTGTCTAAAAACACGAATATAACTGTATTTATTTTGATAATTCTCCAAAATAGATAATGATTTATCAATGGATCCATCGTCTACACATATTATTTCCTTCTTTATAAATGATTGACCCAGAACACTTTCGATACACTCGTCGAGATACTTTTCTGCATTATAAATTGGAATGATTATACTCACTGAAATTTCACCACTATCTATTCTCATATAATACGAATACCTATGTATGTTTATTTAGTGTATGCTCAGTAACCGCCTGATTTTTTCAAACGGCTACCTAATAAAAATAATTGAACCTTGAAAATATCAAAATCAATTTTTGGAACAAATAAAGCCTCAGGAGGCATTCTAAGTTCATGGATATGATCGACAGGGCTATAGAGCTTCGACTTCTTTCTTCAAGCTTGGTCATGATTAATCCAAGACCATGACTATGTTTTGATAATGCAAATTTTCGCTCTACCTCAATTCTGTCAACGCTATCCACGTACTCTGTACGTTTATCGATTGAAACATTCTTCCCTGGTCTTCCTAAAGCCGGGCCTGCAAGTCTTATCCCTCGAGATTTACAATACGAAAGGTTTTCCCTATTTCTGTAAATCTTATCCGCAAGTACACGCTTGGGATAATGACCATTGTGCTTGAAGAATTTTTCAATGGCGGATATCAAAACCTCGCACTCATTGTATGCGTCGAATGATATTTTTTCTAACCTGCCTAGACCATTTTCGATACTAAGATCAATCTTGGCACCGAATTCTACAGGAGCTTTGCTCTTGCCCCTGACTATAGGTCTCACATAAGGCTGGGATATGCTTACAATCCGGTCCTGAACAGTGTGAACATTGTTTTTATACATGTATTCCTGCTGTTCATACACTTTATCAATGACCGCTATTCTTTCCATCTGGTGCTTGTCAGGATAGTAGCCATAACTCATGAACCAGTCAATGTAATTCCTGTCACGCCTGATGTATTGGAGTTGTTTCTTGATTGCCTTACGTATTTTCTTGGAAGATCGTTTTTTACATTTAGCCAGGGCTAGGTAATCTTTTCTCGCATTATTTTTGTACATGCGAGGTTTTAAAATGTTGTACTCGTAACAGACAGATGAAATAATTGCTTCAAGGTTTTCTCTTGCTTCATTTAACAAGTTTATGTCCTGAGGAAATGCAATGTTCTGCGGAGCACATGTTGCATCAATTATCAGCGTGCCTTTATTTTAAGAATCACCACTTGATGAATCATCGCTATGATCATTTTCGTCTTCATCATTTTTGTTGTAATCGATGATTAATTCATTGATCTCTGCGAGCTTTTCATCAGTGATCCTTTTGCGAAATTCCACCATCAAAGATGGTGCAAATGGTTTGTCCAATTGAAATCCAGGCAATCCAATAAAATACTGGTAATACGGATTCTCTTGGATCTGCTCGACGAGTTCTCTGTCAGAAAAGCCAAACTTTTTTTGAATCAGGAGAGCCCCCAGTGCCATACGTAGTGGTTTTGCAGGCATTCCACAATCAGAAGGAAACAGATCTGCATACACAGCTTCTATTTCATCCCAGGGAATCATGGCAGCTTTTTTAATCCATTTATTCTCTGGATCAAGTTTTAGACCCATTGGCTGATTGAAATCTCCGATACTAAACTGATGATTTTGATTTTTCTTATACATGGGATTCTCCGCGAAAAGTGCAAGGTTTTTGAGAAACTTTGATGTAATTCCTTGCATCAATTATCTCACGTATAGGCAAAAAAGTCAGCAATTTCAAGGCATTTTAGTTCTTGAGCATACACTAATTACATTTATTAATGCATTTGTCTATCAATATAATCTTTATAAACAATCCGTATGCCATCTTCTAGTTCTGTCGAGTATTTCCATCCAAGTGCTTTAGCTTTTGAAACATCTAATAACTTTCTTGGTGTTCCATTTGGTTTGCTTATATCCCATTCTATACTTCCTTCGTATCCTACTATTTTAGAAACAAGTTCTGCCAAATCTTTAATACTTATTTCCTTTCCTGTACCTGCGTTTACTGTCTCGTTTCCACTATAGTTATTCATCAAAAACACACATAAAGAAGCAAGGTCATCCACATACAAAAATTCTCTTAATGGAGAGCCATCTCCCCAACAAACCACTTTCTTTTCACCTGTTTCTTTTGCTTTATGGAATCGTCGTATCAAAGCAGGTAAAACATGACTATTTGTAGGATGATAATTGTCATTTGGTCCATAAAGATTCGTAGGCATTACCGAGATATATTCAGTTCCATATTGCTTATTGAGGAATTCGCAATACTTTAGACCGGATATTTTTGCTAATGCATATGCTTCATTTGTCTTTTCCAACTCACCAGTTAGTAAGCAACTCTCAGTCATAGGCTGAGGAGCCATTCTTGGATAAATACAGGAAGATCCAAGAAACTCAAGTTTTTTACATCCATTCTTCCATGCAGAATTAATCACATTCATTTCCAACATCATGTTTTCATACATGAAATCTGCAAGGGCAGATTCGTTGGCAACAATACCACCAACTTTCGCAGCAGCCAAAAAGACATATTCTGGTTTTTCTTGATAAAAAAAATCATTTACAGCATCCTGACATATGAGGTTAAGTTCTTTATGGGAACGTGTAATGATATTCTCATATCCTTGGCTCTTCAGTTCTCTTACAATAGCAGAACCGACCATTCCTCTATGTCCTGCAACATATATTTTTGAGTTTTTTTCCATCATTTTATTTCACTACGCCTTTCTCAAGATACTCAGCGAGATTTATGATACGTTCTACAGCATGATCCTTAGCAACTTTCTTCATGTCATGTTTAACCATTTTGTTTACTAACTCCTCAAAACTTGTTTTTCTAGGATTCCATCCCAATTCATTCTTTGCTTTTGATGGATCACCCAAAAGATTCACTACATCTGTTGGACGATAAAAATCCGGAGAAACTTCAACAATGACTTTACCGTTCGATTTATCTATGCCTACTTCCTCAATACCTTCACCTGACCACTCAATTTCAATCCCTGCATAATGAAAAGCCAGAGTTGCAAACTCACGAACACTATGTTGTTCTCCGGTAGCAATCACGAAATCTTCCGGCTTGTCGTTTTGAAGCATAAGCCACATGCATTCAACATAGTCTTTAGCATAACCCCAATCCCTCAAGCTACTCAAGTTACCCAAATATAGCTTTTCCTGCTTACCCTGAGCTATTCGTGCTGCCGCAAGAGTAATCTTCCTAGTAACAAAAGTTTCGCCTCGCCTCTCACTCTCATGGTTGAATAGAATACCAGAACAGCAAAACATATTGTAAGCTTCTCGATATTCTTTTATAATCCAAAATCCATACTGCTTAGCCACTGCATATGGAGAATAAGGATGGAAAGGGGTATTCTCATTCTGAGGAACTTCCTCCACCTTTCCAAACAGTTCACTTGTACTTGCCTGATAAATACGGCAGTTATCACCCAAACCGGTAATTCGAACCGCCTCCAGAACTCTGAGAACACCTGTAGCGTCAATATCGGCAGTAAACTCCGGAGAATCAAAACTTACCTGTACATGACTTTGAGCAGCCAAATTATATACTTCATCAGGTCGAACCATGCCAATAACCTTAACTAAAGAACTGGTATCGCTTAAATCACCATAATGAAGATGAAACTGCGGTTTTCCCTCAAGATGCGCTATACGCTCACGATAATCAACAGAACTTCTCCTTATTATCCCATGAACATCATATCCCTTTTGCATAAGAAACTCAGACAAATAACTTCCATCTTGCCCAGTCACACCTGTGATTAATGCTTTTTTCAAATTTGGTTCCTCCATGATTCTGCAAAATATTTTCTGTTGATTCAGCTAATCACTAGCACAAGTCTCTTCAGAAGCTATTCTTATCATCATCCTGTTTGAGTCATCAAGCCTGATCAGATGAAGTTCTTTCATACATCATCAATTTCAGTTAAACATCCATTATTACTTTCAATCATTTCTTCATATGATTTCAAAATGTCCTCATAGTAAAACAGTTTATATCTTAGTGATTTACAACTGCTTTCAATCTCTTTTCTTACATCTTCATATCCATCTTTTATTGTAACAATTATCTGAATATCATTATTAGCATAAAACGTAACAAATCGTTGAACTATTATCTCTCCATATTTCGTTCCTTCTTTGTCTTTATCGTTATCAAAAATACCAGTAACTTTAATACCAGATGAATATAGTAATCCTAAAAAGAACTTTCCTTTGTTCCCTATTCCCCATATATATATTGGTTTATCACTTTGTAAATTATTTAATTCTAAACTTTTTTTCATTAAAAAGTCATTTATATTTTTTTTACATATTTCATATGTTTCATTCTGACACAAACTAATACTTGTTGAACTGATACCGCTAGTTCTAAAATATGTAAAGACGGAATCATAATGTAAAAATTTCACCTTAGATTTCCATAATCTGTATATTAGTTCATAATCTGCAGCAATTTTGAATTTCTCATCAAATAATCCATATTCATCATAAACATTTTTTTTTACAAAAGTTGCAGGATGTCCTATGGACATTTGATACCACAATGTGTTAAATGAAGGATACTTATTTACTATATGATTCCCTTCTTTATCCACAAGTATGATATTCCCAAATATAACACCTATGTCTTTATTCTTATCAAATATTCTTTCTACCTCTTTTAACGTTTTATAATTATACCAGTCATCACTATTAAGAAGTCCTATTACTTCACCGGTGGCCTGTTTAAGGCCCTTATTCATTGCATTATAGATTCCATAATCCTTTTCACTCACCCAATATGTAATAAAATCCTCATATTTTTTAATAACATCTACTGTACCGTCTTTAGAACCTCCATCAATAATAATATACTCAAGATCCTCAATCCCTTGACATATTACCGAATTTATTGTTTTTTCAATTGTGTTTACCGAATTCAGGCACACTGTGATAATACTGATTCGCATCTAACCTTCTCCATCTTAATCGTACGAATGTCAATGCAATTTATACATAATTATTATTCAATTATAAAAATCACATTTCATAAATAATATCTTCTATCGATAAAATAAGACAATTCATTTTTTTAGACATCGATTCTTCTATGACATCATATGCATGTATAGGTGTCACGATAATTGCATCTACATCAGGTAATTCTTCGCTTGGCTTATATATATCTATATCGGAAAACATTTTATCAGCATTCATATCTATCCCGTATAATACACGAATTCCGTTTTTATTTAGTTCTTCATAAAGAGCTTCACCGACATAATTCATTCCGTATATTGCCACATTTTTTATAGATTTTTCACTCAGATACCTTGATATTTGTTTTCCTTTTATCTTCTGCTTCACCCATTTTTGCATTAGAATAAACAAAGATAAATGTTTATCTGATAGGTCCTTGAATTTTTTTGCCTTGTTTTTCTCGGGTCTTACTAGAAAATAATATGTTCCAACAATTCCAAGTGTATATCCTATAATAAATCCCACAAATATCTTTTTCATCACACTTTTCCCTCGCAATATTTATTTAATTTCAAAAGCCTTTCTTTTTCCTTTTCTATATATTTCTCGTTGTATTCTTTTCCCCATTTGTCTGCATCCATTGCTTCAAAAATGCAGTTGATTAGATTTCTGATATAAATAACAATATTCATGTTTCTAAGCCCTGTATTAATAAAAATTCTCCCATAGTCAGATCTCTTATACCCATTTGTTTGATGTTCTCTAACAATTAGTTCTAATATATGATTAAAAGTATATCCATATACTCCAGGAATTCTTGAAAATAAAACATTTCTATGTGCCTGAGGTTCATCAACATGAGAAACCGCCTTATATGGTTCAATTTTATATTTATATGCAAGCAACGATAAAATACTTTGATCGTGTCGATTTTCTACAAATCCAGGAAGATTGGGTTTATTGCATCTATTGGGTTCATCCGAAACAATTCTAATATCACAACAATACTCTTGCCATTTCTTAATAAATTCTACTGATACATCTGTTTTACGAACTATTACATATCCTCCTGATACCATGATTGAATTGTATGCCTCAACCTTATCGCAATCCATTAATACAAAAGCATCACGCTTTGTCCAATCCTTACAAGGAGCAATTCCATATGATAAAAAGATATCTTGCCTGTCTCTTTCCATCTGGTGAATAAGTGTGCTAATTTTATCAACATATATCATTCCTGCATCTGTATATATTAGGAACTCACCTTCCACCATTTCATTTAGTGTTTTTAGAATTATATATGGCTTCCAAATCCAATACCCTGCCCCACGACTGTACGACAAAATCTCTTTATTGGCTTTAACAAAATCGTCACTCAAATCACATGGAGAGTAACCTATCACCTTATCTGCACAACCAATTATCTTAGCTGTCATCAAATTTAGTTGTCTCGACATAGTCATATTATCATCGGAATAACTTATAGCTATAATTCTTTTATTTATCAATTTTCTTTTGTAGTCTTTAACCATTTTTTTAATTCATGCCATCTATGCGAAATAAAATCTTTATAATTAAAACCAAAATATCTTAAATCTATCACCTCATATTTATCTGTCCTGTTATAGGTATGTGTGCCAATCAATCCTTTTTTGGTGGGAACTCGTACATCCCTGAAACTAATTTCCTTTTCAACTTCTTCGTGATACCCCTCGATATCTTCATATATTTTTATAGCTACAATCTTCTCTCCGTATGATGCACTACAGTCCTGAGCTATTCGGTACACCGTTCCCATATCTTCTATAAAACTACCCCCTGGCCGTGCAATTCTTGGATCCTTTGTAATAAATTCCCATTCCAAATTAGTAGGTTGATGAAAGTCTATCTTCGACCGATATAGTCTTCCTTTTACACCATTCATTGAATATGAATATATATAATTATTGTCTTTGACAAATTGCAATGTCGAATCAGCAAATCTCCCCGTGCAGATTTTTTTGTCTCTTTTCCAGATATCAGGGAATTCTATTGCGGTATAATAATATAGTTGATTGCTTTCGGCAGCTTCAGGAAGGATATGAAATCCTTCTTCATCAGACCACACAAATGGATACGACAAATGCCACTCTTCTTCTAAAATATCTTTCCAAACAACATTCATATTACCATCATATTTACAGTAAGATATGACGCCTTTTTGCTGACTATAATCCCATCTTTCCGCAAAAATAAATGTGGAATTTCCATATTCAAACAAGAATGGATCTGCAATCCAACCATTTTTCGGATTACTTAATACTATGAATTCAACTTCTGAATCAAAAAAAGATTTTTGCCTTTTTCTAATCGCTATTTTCCATGTAATATTAAATCTTTTGTATTTTCTCATTTATATTTTTTCAATACTTCTTCCCATGTATTCTGTCCAATGATATCCGTTTTTCTTTTTCTTTCTGATGAAATCATCAAACGGAATATCCGGTTCATATAGTATTTGTCCCTCGTGCCAATTTCCACGTTTCCGAGCTGGTGGAAGTTTCATGTAGTCCCCGTATACTTGCTCAAGAATTTTTTCTTTAAATTGTGGTGCAGAAAAATAAACATTATCAAATATAATATTTTCTACTTTACCTATATACTTCTTTTTAAACTTATAATTTTTTATTAGATCAGGATGATATACAAGTCCTACTTCATTTCCACCAAATATTTCTCCTAATTTGTATATTTTATCCATCCATTCACAGATTTTTTCATATGAAAAGAATTTTCTTACAATTTCTAATGATCTTGGATATCTCTCACCACGTTCTTTTGCATAATATTTGTCACAAAGAAGCCTGAATGAATCCCTTAATTTAAACTGTAAATATCTCATCATCTTATTTGCAGTCAAGACATCTAGAGGATAGAGGTCTACAAACACTCCATTATTGTATGGGAACGGTATATTTGCATATATGATCCCAGTTGTTTTGCTATTTCTTAATCTTGAATACGGTAAATAATACCCTTTATCTGTGGCATTATTTTGTAAAAAATATGGACTTTTTATTTCATTTTTAGCAATGCTACAGAATTTATCATAGTCCTTACGCAAAAATGCTATGTCAAAATCATCATCCCACGGTATATATCCCCCATGTCTTACAGCACCTAAAAGCGTTCCCCATATGATAAAATACTGAATATCATACTTTTCACATATGCGTTTCACCTCCAAGGCCAAATCCATTTGTATTTTCCATATTTTTTTTAATTTTTCCGGCACTACATACCCGCAACGAATATCCTCTTCCAAGTTTATTCTCCTCTTATAAATTCAATAAAATGATTCAATGATAGTGGGTTAAATTCCTCAATAAATCCATTATCCTCTAAATACCCATTCATTACGTCTTCTAAATCCCTGCCTTGATCACAAATGACATCAATTGTATCGAAAGCATTCAGATTTCCATCAAAAAAAACTACTTGTTTTGACGCGCGAGGACATATATACGTTCTGTTATGTTCATCAACAAACATATCCCCCAATAGGGCAAAATCATCAGTAATCCTATTCACATGTTGCTTAAGTGCCATACAAATTCTCAGCTCACCCGTTTCTTCATCCAGAAGATAACTATCATCCATATATCCTGCCAAGGCGACAATTTTATCATTGACTTTAACCACCTGCGTGAACGGTGCTTGTTTTATTGGTAAATCATCACACCTAAATGTTCTTGATTCTCCTTTTATTAAGTCATATTTTATTATATTTCTGGAATCCAATGATGTTATATAAATACAGCCATCTATTGCATTAATGCTTCTGATTTTCGTACCTTCATTGAGTCTGATTGTTTCAATGTCTCCCTTATCAAGATTACATATAAATAACATATTTAATCCTATTATAGAAAGAATTAATTTATCATTGATTAGACATGAATTATAAATATCTAAATAATAAGATTCTTCCGTTTTTGAGTTATTCGCTTTTAATAAATCAGCATTGATTTTACTCATGATCCAATTGTTTTGTTCATATTTACATGTCTTTATGTCAAATTCAATTAACGGTATATCTAAGAAAAAAGGAATAATGTATATTTTTCCATCCTTCTTTATTGCATTTGAAAAATGCTGTAGTTTCCCCTTTGCTTCAAATATTTCTACATATTTTATTGAATCACTCTCGTTATTAAATATATGAATATTTCTCCCATAATAAGGCATAAAAAACAGACTATTTCCGTTTCTTATAACCTTTCTGTGTATATCTATTTGTGTCATGGATTCATTTTCAAAATGCCCAATAAACTTTGTGTCATCGAGATTTATGTCATAATAATAAAGCCCATTCCTCACTTGGTCAGAAAAAAATATTTTGTTATCCAAAACAGCTGCTGACATAAAAAGTTTATGTTCTCTAAATATCCCGTTGTCATCTTTGAATATAGTTGATTTAAGCGTATTCATCTCTCAATGCACTCCATAAAACAATCCTTATTATCTTTAGCCGATGTCGTTGGCCTACCAAGATTATTTCTTGATTCTAAATTTGCTTCAATTTCTATAAAACTTAATCCTCTATTAAACATAATCATTTTAATTGCATCTTCCAAACTTTTTATGTCTTTAGTTTTATAACAATTTTTATATCCCGTTGCCATTGCTAAACGGCATGTATCGATTCCCTGCATAGCTGTCGGCAACCCACCAACCGACTCATGCGCACCATTATTTATTACAATATGGATAAAATTATTAGGTGCAATATTCCCTATCACAGCCATAGCTCCCATATGCATAAGAGCTGCACCATCACCATCAATACACCATATTCTCTTATCTGGCTTTTGTAACGCTATCCCAAGTGCTATTGATGATGCATGCCCCATAGAACCGACTGTTAAAAAATCATGATCATGGGACATACCTTCCTGATTTCTTATTTCATATAATTCACGTGACGCTTTTCCGGTAGTGCATATAATTGGATCATCACCTGCATATTTCACAATAGTTCTTATTGCTTCCTCACGAGTATGCGCTTTGTCATTTTCATAGACAAGCTTCTTATCGTTTGTCAGGGCATTCTTTTTTATCACAAAAGCAATTTGTCGTCCTGAATTCAGGAATCCACCATACTCTTCCATCTTCATGCGTAATTCAGCTTCAGGTGTTTTCTGATCCACCACAAAATATGAAACATCCATGGTCTCCAAGAGTTTAAGTGTTATCTCTCCTTGAAATATATGTTGTGGTTCATCACGCACGCCCGGTTCTCCCCTCCACCCGATCACAAAGATGGCCGGGATTCCATACACCTTTTCATTTAACAATGAAGCAAGGGGATTGATAATATTACCCTCCCCCGAATTTTGCATATAAACAACTGCCGTCTTTCCCATTGCGAGATGATATCCTGCAGCAATTGCTACAGCATTTCCCTCATTTGCCGCTATGATATGATGTGTGGGATCAGTACCATACTTCTCCATAATACAGTCACATAGTGGCCGAAGCAGTGAATCAGGAACACCTGTATAGTATTCTGATCCAAGTATTTCCATAAATGTTTTTGCTTCCATCAGTAATTTACCCCTAATATCTTTTTATACAGTATTTTAATATCTTCCGTATCAAGCATTATCGGATTATTCTTTAGTCGATCAGCATTTACTGACTTGCAAAGAACAGCAAGTTGATCTTTATTCGGATTAGGGATGTACAGCTTTAATTCGCTATATACACGTTCTACATAATCTACTGCCTCTCCAGCACTATGAAGTCCAAGTACTATGCCAATCTTTTGAAATGCATTTTTCAGATGTTCCTGTCCTCTTTCATCTACGCACTTCTCCATATGTTCGATCATCCATGGAAATAAAATTCTGTTACACATCATTGCAGCATGTCCATGTGCACATCCAAACAGACCCGTTATCTTATAGCACATAGCGTGTCCGGCGGTCGTCTGAGATATGTTAATAGCTTTACCCGCAAGGTTAGATGCTTTTAACATATATAGATTACCTTCATATGTGTTTTCCATATACCCATATATATTTGTCTTAATCAGTTCAAGTGCTTCTGATGCATATTCCATACTTTCTTCGGTGCTGTTTATTGACCACATAGATTCAAGAGAATGCGCGAAAGCATCCATCATCGTTGCTTTTCTCTGATATTCCGGCAGACTATTCAAATTATCCGGATCAAATAGTACTATTTCAGGAATACAATACTCACTCGTTATGGATTGTTTTTCACCATCTTTGTAAATCACCGCATATCGTGTAGCTTCGGAACCTGTACCTGCAGTGGTCGGAATCACCAGTAGTGGAATGTCATTCTTTTTTATTTCCTGGTCAAGATAGTTTTTATCATGTTGCATGGTAGAAAATATCCGTATACACTTTGCCAGATCAATTGCTGAACCACCACCCACTGCCATTACGGCATCGCATTTATTTTTACGAAAAACATCAACTCCCTCCAGGACAGACTCGTATACCGGATTAGGCTTAAAATTATCAAACAACACTGTACTTCTGTGTGAATCAATGACACTTTTCGCCTTGTTAATGTATCTATACCCACTCCCACATACCACAAGTGTTTTTTTATCTGAAAGCCACTCATCCAATTTTTCATATTGATTTTTTTCGTATAAAATAATTTGCTCCATGTATCATTCCTCTGGAATTAGGGTAATGATATCTTTTATGCTCATACATTTTTCACTGCATTCCTTACCCCTATGAGTCTCAAGAATAGTCCTGGCAGCATCCTGCATTGCTGGAAATCCGGTTCTTATCAAATGGTTTGCATATATCACAATATTTGCACCTTTTTCCTTGAATTCTTCTTCATAGACCGTATTGTATGTAGTTGGAACAAGAACAATAGGTGTCTTTTTATCCGATTCACGGAACTGCCTGATAAACTCAAACACTTCATCGGGCTTAGGGCTACGACTATGAATCATAATTGCATCTGCGCCTGCATCAACATATGCTCGTGCTCTATCTGACGCATCCTTTATTCCCTTTTCAAGAATCAGACTCTCTATTCTTGCACAGATCATAAAATCAGATGTCTTCTGTGCCTGTTTTCCTACACGTATTTTCTCACAGAACCCGCCTATTGTATCTTGAGTCTGCTTTACTTCTGTTCCGAAAAGGCTATTTTTCTTTGCTCCAATCTTATCCTCAACTATAACCATGGAGACTCCCATTCGTTCCAGGGATCTTACGGTAAAGGCAAAATGCTCTATCTGTCCGCCGGTATCCCCGTCAAATATAATAGGTTTCGTGGTCACTTCCATGATCTCATCAATCGTTTTGAATCTACTTGTCATATCTACCAATTCTATATCCGGCTTACCCTTTGCCGTAGAATCACATAACGAACTGATCCACATTGCATCAAACTGTTTTGCAATACCATTCTGATATGACGTTGTTTTTTCAACAATAAGACCGGTTATACCATTATGAGCCTCCAATGCTGTAACAAAGCCTTTTATTTGCAACAGTTTTTTAAGCCTTCCTCTACGTACATCTGGTAGTGACAACTCTCCTATCGTTCTTTTCTCTATTTCTCTGTACTCAGGATCTTCTGAATAAGGAAATTCTACCAACCGACCTCCATACTCTGCCAGAATCGATACCACCTCATCACGTACCGGCTTCTGAAAGCCCTCCTTCCAATCATCTCCATGGACAACGATATCCGGTCTTAATTTTTCCAAAACATCCTTGTATGACAGTTCATCCTGTATAATGACATTATGGACACCTTTAATATTCGCAAACATCTTTTTTCTCTCAGATGCAGGCACCAAAGGGAATCTCTTATACGAAGCAACAGTTCTATCAGAAAGTACTCCAATTGTCACCTTTCCGAGTCTTGTTGCCTTTCTTATGATTTCTATATGCCCTCCATGTATGATATCTGTAGAAAATGACATATATACTGTTTTTGACTCGATTTTTGCAAGCTGATCACTTACCGAAACCAGATCTTTGGAATCATCTATCTCCGCACACAGCTGGTTTCTAAAATCAACCGGACGGATACCTGCACTTCCATTTAATTCATTAAGGGCATTCTCGGCATATACATTTTTGTTCCCTGAATCACAAAAATCTTCTATTTTTTCGAGCCATTTTTTCCAATCATCTCTGAAAATCTTATATAGCGGTTGGGCAGCAATTGCATCATTAAAGAATTCAATTCCGACAGCATTTATGACTCCATCTCTTACAACAGCCTTAAAATCCTTTTCCGGAAGTGGATTAGTGGATGATACTGTCATACATGAAGTATTACATGACATAACAAGGTCCAGTACTTCATTCTCAAAAACAAGATCTCCATGCATCAGAAGTATATCATCATCTAAACAATCTTTTGCACAATATATGCTATATATATAATTTGTAGATTCATATTCAGGATTATTTACATATTTAATATTGATCGGCAGATCAAGACTTTTACAATATCTTATAAGAACATCTTCAAAACGCCCGGTAGTTATGACTACATCCTCTAGACCTATATCTACAAGTTGTTTTAACTGCCTTGATATTATTGTTTCGTTTGGAGAAATCTCCGTCATGCATTTAGGATGCTCTGACGCCAAAACACCCATTCTTGTTCCCATACCTGAATTTAAAATCAATGCTTTCATATATTACTTTTTTCCTTTAAAAACAATTACTGAAGTGAGAGCAAACCTGCTTAAAATCCGAGTTCCTATCACCTTAAGAATCTTTTACAAACGACATCCCACTGGGTCGAGTAGACAGGGGGATTGCTCCCTCTGCCCCTCACACAGAATTCCGGACATGCAGATTTCCCGCACCCGGCTCTTTACGAGACTCATTCCTCGTATACTATCATGCGTAGATACTCACGTATATTTTTGCTTCGGCTAAGGGGTGAGTGTAATCTAACATCTTAAGAAAACCCACCCAATTGTAGCTTTTCTTCTGACTACGTCTGTTGAGCCAATAGAACAAGCTCTTCATCACCTCATACCTAAAAGCTTTAATACTCCTTGAGTTATCTGAAATCCCCATTGGGATCCTTACAAGTCTCCATACAAAAAAATCCTGATACAAGGCAATCACATACCTTACATCAGGAGCTTTAGCTTAAACATTATAAAATGTTTTGAATAATAAAAACTATATTTCACATTGATTCAAGAACAGCTGTTTGCTATAATAATCGAAGTGCTACCAGTATCTACGGTAGGCGGTTAGTCCTTCTCTCAGAGGACTGTGACCTCTGTTTATCATAGAAATCTCTTATGAGAAATCTTACAAATGGAGGAACTTGCGTATGCTGACCATAAATGACCTAATCACAGTGCTTGCACTGTGTGCGACTTTCTACAGTCTTGGTTACATGCATGGAAAGCATGATTCCAAGACACAAAAATAACCGCCCACAAGCCTCAGAAACTTGAGCGGTTATTTTTTCAATAATCATCAACCTGGGCTAACCGTCTACCGGTAGCACTTCTTTTCAGTTACTATACTACCATCACTGCTCATTATCGTCAAACAGATAATCATTTCGTTTTATTCTGATTCATTCCTGATATAAGATATGCGATTGTCAATGTACCATTTGATATCTCTTTATTTCCCCATAGCTTCGCCATGATGACTTCATTCAGTCACCTTAACTCTGTCTATGTCCACTGCCTCCCGCCATGCGCCTAACACGACACTTTGGTCTTCAGCTTCCTGAATCTTTGAGATATCTTCCTCGTCCAAAACATTAAAAAATATTTTCTCTATTTAAAAATATTTTATAACTTCTGTTTATCAAAAGCAACACTGCTTTGTCCTATCCGGAAGAGCTGTAAAGTCCTTGCTTTATGGAAAAGTCATCCCTTTTCAACAAATCTTGTAAGCTTATACTTTTATTTTCGTCATAAAAAGGTTCTTTCATAAGAGGAACAGAATGGTATGCAGAAAAACGCCATGTAGTCTGAATTTAGACGATATGCAAATCTATCAGGCTGTGATATGATGCTCACATCTAAAAGACATGCAGTTCTTTTCAATCTCAATAAATATTGGTACCGTGTACCATTAAAAGTTTATAAACATTGAATCCAGGTGCCTTCTAACCATTAAGTAACCTCAGGTCACCCTTACAAATCCCGGGTGCCTATCACCCTTAAGGCGAGAGTGATTTTTCTGGTTACAAATGTTTTTCCACGCCTTTCAGATTCATGATTAAAAAGGATTCCCGAACAACAAAACATGCCATAGGCTTCTCTGTACTCTTTTGTAATCCAAAAACCATACTGCTTAGCTACTGCGTATGGAGAATAAGGGTGAAAAGGAGTATCCTCATTTTGCGGGATTTTTTCAACTTTACCATATAGTTCTGATGTGCTTGCCTGATAAATACGGCATTTATCTGCTAATCCACAAATACGCACAGCCTCCAATACTCTGAGTACACCTGTTGCGTCAACATTAGCAGTGAATTCCGGTGAATCAAAGCTTACTTGGACATGGCTTTGAGCCACCAAGTTATATATTTCATCCGGCCTAACCAATGCCACAGTTTTCACAATAGACATTGAATCCGTAAGATCACCATAATGTAGATGAAAGTTCTTATGTCCCTCAAGATGAGCAATCCTCTCTCTGTAATCAACGGAATTAAGGTGTCTTTCACCCTTAAGGATTCCTTACAAATTCACATGTAAAAAGCTCCTAATATGATGCAATCACATACCTTACATCAGGAGCTTTAGACCTTTTTATATACAGTTTTGAATTCTATAACTACAGTTATAAAAATCTATATTTGTATATTGATATAAGTACTATCATCCCCACACTTTATCGTCAAATAAATACCCTCTGAATCTTGAGATGATTCATTCCTGATATAAGATATATATTTTTCAATGTACCATTTGATATCTCTCCATTTTTCCCGTAGCTTCGCCATGATGACTTCATTCAGTCACCCTGACTCCTGCTATGTCCACTGCCTCCCGCCATGCGCCTAACACGACACTTTGTTCTTCAGCTTCCTGAATCTTTGAGATATCTTTTTCACCGGATATTGTGAAAAATATTTTCTCTTTTATAAACATTTTATAACTTCTGTTTTTCAAATACAACAATGTTTTGTATGTTTTGAACGGTATTATGCCTATATATTTTGGATAATACGTCCATTTTCAGAAAGCCATACAAAACTCTACTGTTATTTCGTCATAAAACTAAGATTTTATAAGCGAGCCTCGTGTAGTCCTAAAACAGACTATATGTATTTCTATTGTGCTGTGATATGTTTATAGAGTCTAAAAGACATCCATAGATTATAATCTTGAGATTTCTCTCAGAATGATCATTCCCGATAATACAAATTTCATTATCAGTCTTGCGCAAAGCTGATATATAATCAAAGCGAGAGATTCATATCTTTCTCGCTGCAATTTAGGAGCAGATATGGAACAATTAACAGGATTGGGGAAAGCCATAGTGGCTGCAGACCCCGATAAGATCCGGCTGGATATGACTGTGAAAAACATTCTTGCATATAAACCTTTGCTAGCAAGGATTTTTAGGGAGGTTGTATCAGAGTGCCGGGAAATGAGTTATGACGAGATCGAAGCCTGCATAGAGGGCGAAGTTCTTGTCAGTAAGGTTTATGTTGACAGCGGAATCACCAATGCAGGTGAGCGTATTGACGGACTGAACACCGAATCGTATTTAAACGAAGAAGGTCTGGACAGATACGATATAAGAACCTATCTCAGGTTGCCCGGCAAAGGCGATTCAGAGTATATAAAACTCATCATAAATCTTGAAGCCCAGAATGAAGATAAACCAGGATACGATTTGCCTTTGAGAGCATTATTCTACTGCTGCCGTATGATTTCGGCACAGCAGGGAGTTGAGTTCACAACTGACAGTGATGATCCCGTGAAGTATGGAAACATAAAGAAGGTTTACTCTATCTGGCTTTGCACTGAAGCGGCTCAGACAAGGGCGAATTCAATCGAGATTTACGACATAGACAGAAGATTCCTGCATGGTAGTAATGCGGATGATCCGAGATATGACATCATGAATGCCATCATCATTTACATCAGTGAAAAACATAACCCGGAAAATACAGAAAACGAACTTATCAGAATGCTTACAGATCTGTTTGACGAACGGATTAACGGGCCGGATAAGGTTCAAAAATTAAAATCTGAATATGGTCTTAGTATGACGAAAGAAGTTGAAAGTGAGGTGACAGGTATGTGTACTTATGCTACAGCTATGGAAAACAAAGGAATTAAAAAGGGGATTGAAAAGGGGATTGAAAAGGGGATTTCTAAAGGAATGAAAAAAACTCTGATAGGGCAAATATGCCGTAAACTTCGCAAGGGGAAAACTCTTGCTCAGATTGTGGATGAGCTTGATGAGGATGAATCAAAAATTAAACCTATCTTTGATTCCGCTGCAGCTTTTGCACCCGACTATGACGAAGAGCTGGTTATAGAAGCTATATTGGGATAGGGACAATTTCTGTTACCTTTCAAAAATCAGGGGGCTGTCGCACTACAAACCAGGGTCGAGTAGACAGGGGGATTGCTCCCTCTGCCCCTCACAGAATTCCGGACATGCAGATTTCCCGCATCCGGCTCTTTACGAGACTCATTCCTCGTATACTATCATGCGTAGATACTCACGTATATTTTTACTTCGGCTAAGGGGTGAGTGTAATCTAACATCTTAAGAAAATCCACCCAATTGTAGCTTTTCTTCTGACTACGTCTGTTGAGCCAATAGAACAAGCTCTTCATCACCTCATACCTAAAAGCTTTAATACTCCTTGGGTTATCTGAAATCCCGTAGTAATGGAAATAACCAACCAGTATCTAACCATTGGGCCTGTCACCCTTAAGCCGATTTAACATGAAATTGATTGAAATGTGCAATCACTCCACTATGTTTACTGCTATCAAAACTATCCAGAGTATTTACTGCTCTTATAGCATGGAATATTGCATAATACGAACGGTTTAAAGTCAGTTTATAATCCGATATCTCCAGTTCCCGTTTTGATCTTTCTAAATCTTCTTTTGCCTTTTCCAAACGATAAAATGCTAAATCATTTATGCTGCCTTCCATAACTCTATCCCTTCATTAGTTATGTTTTTATAGAAAGGTGAGACATTTCGCCATTTTTCAAACAAAGCTGTCTCTATAAGCACTGTAGTAATAACTATGTTATATTCAAGTTCAAAAGCCACCACTATATCCAGCAGTTTGTCATACATTTCCTCGTTTTCATTTTCAATTATCAAAGCGATATCTACGTCTGATTCTTCACCGGCTGTGCCACGGGCAACGGAGCCAAATAATATTATTGACTTTAAATTACTTCCATATACAAATCTGACTTCGTTAACAAAACGATCAAAAAGCTTGTCATCACTTTTTACCATATACGCCTCCAACTATCCTGCAAAACTTGTCCATACTAAATTTTATAATTAAGATTCTATCTTAACGCGTGAGTGTGTTATTGAATAAAAAGTTATCCCAAAAACGACACTTTACCCATAGCTTCGCCATGATGACTTCATTCAGTCACCCTGACTCTTTCTATGTCCACTGCCTCCCGCCATGCGCCTAACACGACACTTTGTTCTTCAGTATCCTGAATCTTTGAGATATCTTTCTTACACGATGTTTTGGAAAATATTTTCTCTATTTATAGATATTTTATAACTTCGGATTTTCAAAAGCAACACTGCCTTGTTCCATTTAGAAGGGTAGCAAGATCCATGCTATTCGGAATAATTATCCTTTTTCACCAAAACCTGTAAGCTTATACATTTATTTTCGTCATTAAAACACTCTTTCATAAGGGCAACCTGATGGAAGGTGCCTCATGTAGTCTGAATTTAGACGATATGCAAATCTGTAAGGCTGTGTTATGATGCTCACGTCTAAAGTACATGCAGTGCATTTCAATCATATTTTTCTTATTCTTCATCTTAGTTTTGTTCATCAAATAAAATCATCAAAGGTATTAATGTTATGGATAAACTCAACAAAGGTATATTCTCTAAAAAAGATAAAATCAGTCTTGGTGTGATACGAAAAGAATTCGTTGATTTTTTCAATACACATGGACTTAACGGGATCCTTAAATATGATACCCCGATAATATTTTGGGCAGAAAGAATAGAACATACAGATACACATAAAAATGATTTTGTATCTGATACAATCTATGAACTCTGTTTCGAAGAAATCCCGAAGATCATTAATGAACCCGATTATATAAGCATACATCCAAAAAAGAATAGTGTTTCTTTTATACGTAATTATTCATCAAATCATGTAAATGTAGCCATCAGAGTAACCGTTAGCGGAGGACTCGCATACAGAACCATGTATCCTTTGATAGATGCAATGCTGACTCATTATATGGATACTGATCATGCATGGAGAGGTTACTGTTCACAGGTGAACTTGTAGTAAAACAGCCGATCCGTTAAACTGAGTCTCAGTAATAACGGGTCGGCTGTTCTGCCAACTATGAGTCAAATCTTTGTGTCACTTCATCAAACACATTGGCTCCTTCATTTTGCCGTATCTTAACAAGCACGCTCCTGCCTTCACAATGATGCGTTATTGTATCAAAGCATCTGAAAGACATCACCTGCCCTTGTTTGCGCTTGTAGCCACGTAGAAAGCGCTCCGCTATGTTGTTTGTGCTCGGTACATTGACATTATGAAGAAACAGAAGATGTTCTTTGGAATGTTTT
>NZ_AUJX01000045.1 GCF_000424445.1 Oribacterium sp. NK2B42 | reverse complement strand
GACGGATTTTCTCCATCTTAGCTATGTCCTTTTTGAATATTTCTTCAAGAATTCCGGTAAGATATTTTCTTTTTTCCTGTAAATCGGCACACTGAAGAACTTTTGGCATACCTCCGTCATGAACATAGCGTGAGAACTCCAGGATAGGGTTCTCTTCTATACTCAGATTCATAAAATCCTTCATTCCTTCATACTCAGAGTAGGACAAGGGTAGTATTTCAAATACCTTGTAGCTGTCCCTGAACCTTGACTCAAAATCCTCGCTCAGGATATACGAGCTCGAAGCAGAAAGAAATATGGAACATCTGTCTTCCTGATAAAGAGAAAAGAGCAGCTCTTCGAATCCCTCCACCATCTGAATCTCATCTATGAAAAGATAGATTATGCCCTCCCTTGACTTAACCAGCCTTTCATTGATGACCCCGCGGAGTTTTTCTGCATTTTTCACATTTTTAAACTCTTTTGCATCCAAATCGATATGAATGAGGTTTGCAGTTGAATTTCCCCTCCAACGGAGTTCATTCATGATCATATCCATGATACAGGATTTGCCGCTACCCCTTATACCGGTAAGAATTTTTATCTTTTTTTTGTCCTGATAAAATCCCCTGATTTTTTGCAGATAATTCTGTCTCTTGTATAACTTCATAGCTGTACACCTCACCCTCCCTTGATCGAGCAGCTTCTTAATGGGGTAAAAATTAATTTACTGTTTATAAATATTATAATCTGATAAATTTTTTCAATCTATATTTAAAAAATGACGTTTTAGTCTGTTTTTATATATTTTTATTACGAAAAAAATTTTTACTGTTAAATTTTGCCATATAAACAAAAGAGGGCAAATTCCATTTGATTTGGAATTTGCCCTCTTCATTGTTTTATTTCAATTTTTTCTGTATGATTTTTACCCTCTTATGGTTAAAAAGCTCTGGTTTGCAACAGGGTAGTTTTAATTATGCATTAACCTTCTGACCGCTCTTTACATTTCCGCTTGTCATGAAAGTTATCTTATCGTCATCATTTACCTCGGTCGCAAGCATGCATCCGATTTTACCCCCCGGAATCATCTCATGTGCGAGCTTAACCGCTTTGGCACTTGCCAAAAGTTCATGGTGTGCGGCATTGTACAGTATAGTCTGTCTGTCTTCACCCTCTTTAAAGAAGATTCCCGCTCCCATAAAGGACATATGGAGAAGCATATTTATCTCATTAAAGGTGATCCAGTACTTAACAAGATTCTTATAGCGGGTAAAAATCGCAGCACAATATTTCATATAAGCATCGATCATTCTGCGATCTTTCCAGCCACCATATTTTTTGATCCATTTACCTTCTTTGTGGTATGATGTAGTAACAAAATTACCGGAGCACTTTTATTATGATTAAGATTATTTTTTTTGATATCGACGGCACGCTGAGACCTTTTGAAACAGGCATCATACCGGAAACAACCCTGGCTGCCATTGAAAGAGCCAATGCGGCAGGAATCATTACTGCCATTGCCACCGGACGTCACTGGATGGAATTAAAGAATGAAAATCTCATTAAAGGAATGCGCTTTGATGCATTTGTCACTTTGGATGGAGAATATTGCTATGTTCTTGATAAGGCTATCGTTGACAAGGCTATATCACTGGATGAACATTCACATCACACAGAGGAATATGTATTTGATCTTTCCGATCAAAGTGAGCCCTTTTGCTATTTTGATCCACTGAACGGAACCTGTGTTCAGAAGATAGAAATTCCAAAGGATCAGGTTCAGATTGTCCTTGATTTTTGCAGCAAAAACCATTTTTCCTGCCTTGTTGAGGAGGAGCGTTCCATCTATGCCAATTTCATCTCTGATGAGCTTATGAAGACCTTATATGAGATTAAAAGCGGTACTCCGCCGGTTGTGGATTTTTCACGTACCGGTGATAAGCCTGTTTTTATGCTGATTCCTGTAATGGATTATGATAATTCTATGAAAATGAAGGAGCATCTTACGGAATGCGAAATAGTAAGATGGTCCGACGGACTTAGTTTCGATCTGACCAGAAAGGGAATCACCAAGGTTTCGGGTATCGATTCGATCCTTCGTCACTATAATTTTTCTTTAAATGAAGCCGCCGCTGTAGGTGACGGATTGAATGATATCGGAATGCTGGAGCATTGTCACATAGGGATTGCCATGGGTAATGCCAAGGAAGAATGCAAAGCTGTTGCCGACTACATCTGTCCTTCTATTTTTGATGATGGCTTATCTGATGCGGTTGACTACATCATAAACTATAACCGTAATCATCCGGCTTGATTTATCTGAAAACCCATCGGGGACGGTTCTCTCCGGCGAGAACCGTCTTCCATAGATCAAACTTTAAAGTAATCACACTGCCTGATTTAGCTGAAAGAGCCCTTTTGAATAGTTCTGGTGCTTGAAAACTATTCAAAAGGACTCTTTTTTTGTAGATATGGAAGAAAAAACTCCTTGAACGGATTAATATCATGCCTCCGGCTCGGCTTCCTTTGCAGCCTTTTCTTTCTCTTTGAGCTCTTTCGCTTCCTTTGATTCTATGGCCGCGCCTTTATCTATCTGTCCAAGCTTTATCATCATATCCGACTTCTTTTCCAGCTCTTTCTTCTCATATTCCCTGCCATATTTTTCTGACAAGGTTTCCTTATCGGAGAAGAGATTCGTTCCAAGCCCCAGTCTGTCCCCTTCTATTTTTACACCCAGTGCAGCCAGAGTAGTTGGAAAATCATCAAAGGTTGTATAGTCTCTCTTTGCTTTTGTTTCCGGTTCCTTTGGAGCGTTTATAAATGCAGTGTATACCTTCCTTACGTATTCCTTGTCTACCTCATTACAGAAATCGTGATCCATAGTGGGATGGTCACCGGTTATAACTATGGTTGTATCTTTATACCAGTCCTGTGTTTTACACCAGTTGAGAAAACTTTCCACCTGCTTTGATGCACAGTTAAAAACATTTGAATACTGGTCATCAAAATCGTCCGGGCATATTTCACAGACATATCCATCCGGGAAATGAGTATCAACTGTAAGTAAGGTCACATTAAACGGATCTCCGGCTTTCGAGAGCTTCGTCAACTCTTCCTTTGCATACTCGTACAGCTTCTTATCTTCAAATCCCCAGTTAACCCAGTAATCAGCCGGGAATTTATGCTGCTTCTTCCAGTAACTGAAATCCTTTATCTCATAGTTTCCATGGCTTTGAAAATATAGCTTTCTTCCTCCAAAGTAACCCACTGACCCCAAAAGCAGCTCCTGTTTATAGCCTTCCTTATCCAGGATATCCCCAAGGGTAACTATACCCGGGAAAAATGCTTTCTGTGTGTCCATGGCATTTTTATCTATGGATATCTTTAAAGGAAGTCCCGAAGTCTGGGCAAACATGGCTCCCATAGTCCAGGTTGATCCCGGCATGGAATAACCTCCGTTGAGAGTTTCATTTCCTGAGAAATCCTCATTATCCACAGCTATCTTAGTCAATTCGGGAATTGTGTTTTCTCTGAATGCCCCTCCTGATTTAATGTCGGAAAAGGTTATTTCCGTAGATTCGAGATAAATGTATATGAGGTTTCTTTTCTTCTCGGGAAATTCTATTTTAACAGTATTCGGATCAACATAATTATCATCTATAAACTCTGACTTCTTAAATTGAGATGCCAAATAATTGCCGAGGTTAAGATCATCCCAGGCATTCAATACTGTAAATCCTGTTGTAAATGTGGCTCCCGTAAATGCGAAGATTAACGCGTATCCGTATTTTCTGTTTTTTCTGAAAACAAAGAATATTCCGATAAGAATAAGAGAAACCAATGCAGCCGGTACTGTGCAATGCAATATGTACTCATTAAGCATCGCAGTACTTGTTCCCTGAAGCGGCGCTACCATATGGTATATGATCTCATCTACCGTAAGCTCCGACCACGTAGCCATCAGCCACTTCACACTGAACATCAAAAGCATTGACAGGAATACCAGGATTACCGCCAGAATAGTTTCCACATCTGTTATTAGACTTTTGTGGTTTTTATAAAATTTTTTCATAACCAAATACAGACAACACTATTTTCTCAAGTGCTATCTTATTTGCCTCCCCTGTTTATTAAAAATCCTTTCACTTATATATTGTTTAAGTTTAAATTTATTTATTAGTTGCATCAATGTACATTTTTTCTAAATAATCTCGTTTAAAAGTCGTTTTTTTTAATTAACGCACCACCATCCTGTTCTTTTTTCTTAAATGTATGTGCTATAATCCTTGTTTGTGTAAATTTTTTATTAATACTGTTGATTTAATATTTTTCTTACTCTATATTTTGACTTAAAAATATAGTACCGCTCAAATGCAGAATGTATGTTCTTTTTAATTTATGTTTTGCATGTATGGTTCTTATGAAACAGGAAAACATTATGAACTTATCATTTAAAGAATATACTTTTGCCGAGAAACATGATTATATAACCCATAATGAAAAATATGACAAGCTTAGACAGGTTCCTCGTCATGGGTGTACCAATACCTTTGATCATTCTGTAAGAGTTGCTTTTCTTTCAAGTCGACTTGCAAAGCTTGTAGGTGTTGATCCTGACAGTGCTGCAAAAGTTGGCCTTCTTCATGATTTCTGTCTCGTGGACTATCATAAAGATGATAAACATGTCCATAATGGTCGATGGTATTGTTTTTATCATCCGGAGGATGCTGTTATCAATTCTGAAAATGAAGGCTTCATCCTTTCTCATGTGGAAAAGAAAGCCATTTGGAGCCATATGTTTCCTCTGGCTACTTCTATACCAACATCCAGACTAGGATATGTTTTGACCTTAAGTGATAAAATAGTCGCTACACAGGAATCCCTTGTAAGTGCCGCTGAAAGTATCAGAAATATTAGATTTAACAGACTTAAAGGATAATATGAGTAAATTAATTAATCCACAGGAGACAATTAAGATCATTCAAAGCAATGATTTTAAATTTCAAAAAAAATTCGGTCAGAACTTTCTTATTGATGAGAGCGTTCTTTCTAAAATTATTACCAGTTCCGACATCACAAAAGACGATTGCGTTCTGGAAATCGGTCCCGGTATCGGAACCATGACCCAGGCTCTTGCTGAAGCTGCAGGTCATGTTATAGCTGTTGAAATCGATTCAAATCTCATACCAATACTAAATGAGACATTAAAAGACTATAGCAATGTCACCATAATCCATTCTGATGTGTTAAAGCTTGATCTTAATGATCTCATCTCTACCTATAACAGCGGAAATCCCATAAAGGTAGTTGCAAACCTGCCATATTACATTACAACCCCCATCATTATGGGCCTTTTTGAAAGTAAGGTCCCTATACGGTCCATTACAGTAATGGTACAGAAGGAGGTTGCAGATCGAATGCAGTCAGGTCCCGGTACTAAAGATTACGGTGCTTTATCTTTGGCCGTTCAGTACTATTCAGTTCCATCCATTGTACAGCTTGTACCACCAAACTGTTTTATCCCAAGACCTAATGTTGGGTCCGCTGTAATCCTTCTTACCAGACATTCGATTCCACCAGTTGAAACCAGGGACGAGACCTTTATGTTTTCACTTATCAAATCCGCTTTCGGACAGCGTCGTAAAACCTTACAGAATTCCCTTCTTTCAGGATCAAATATACCGAAAGATCTTACTGTAAGAGCGTTAAATGAAATGGGCTTAAGTGAGACTCTAAGAGGTGAAGCATTAACACTTGAGCAATTTGCGGAACTATCAAATCTTTTAATTTCATACAGATAAAAAAACAACTATGGAATGCTTTGCAATTCCATAGTTGTTTTCATTATCAGGGTAATATTGCTATAAAACGATTTCTGTTTGATTCAAAAAGCTTTTCAGCATCTTCCCTTCCTAACACTGTCTGAGAGTTTCCGTTTTTATCTGTTAAGGTTATATTTCGCTGATCATATGCTGTAATATAATTTTTCTCATCATTGACATAAACAATAAGCGGGTAACCCTTATTCAGATAATACAGAGCTGAATTCATATCCATACCTGATGCATTCAGAATTGTATACTCATCCACTTTCTGTATCGTCTCTTTTTCGTTAGCGTTAACTAACAGCTGGGAAATTCCTGATATTTTATCATTAGCCTTATTAATCTTTACTATAGCGCTCTTATCTGCCCTATTCCAGATGATTTCTCCGTCCTTATCTATTACATATCCATAATCATCACGCACCTTACCGTAAGCATCTTTCAGAGTTCTTTCCTTACTTCTGTAATGTCCCAGGGAATATGCATAAAATACCGGAGCTTTTTCTGTAGCCTCTGATATATTCAGTTCTATATTTGATGCTCTTTCTATTGAGTAATTTTTGGCTGTCTGATATTTTACCTGTTTGGTTCCGATATCATTAATTTCTATGTATTTTACTTTACCATACTTTCCTGAGTTCACGGTTGCCAATACCTCTGATTCTTCATTGGTATTCTTATTTGAGATGATAGTTTCACTTTTTACGTATTTATAGCTGCCGTTTACTGTATTACTGATTTCATCAAATTTTATTCTGTTTTCGTCTACTGATATATTTGTGAAGTAGAGTCCCTCTTTTTTATACTCTGTCTTCTCATTTGTTTCTGCGTCCGTAATATGGATAGCACTTACCGGGATATCACTGTCATAGGTTAAACTGTCAGCATTATCCTCATCAATCTCTCCGTATATCAGATCATCCTGATTAAATCCTAAAACTCTTATGTATGAAGTGTTTTTTAATATATCGATCTTTGTATTTTTCTCTAAATCAATATGTGTTATTTTCCTGGAATGGTAAGGATCTTCTGCTTTAGGATCCTGATATGCTACATAACGCTTACTTCCTGAACTTGCAAATTCTATTTCATTCAATCCCGACTCAACCATTAATACCTCAAAGCTGTTTGTATCTATACCAAAGATATTGCCTTTGTAATACATATACAGTCTGTTATCTTTTGTGAGATATGCTAAACGGTTGACATTATCTGCAATGACCTCATAGGACTCGGACAAGGGTATAATGAAGTTTTCAATAACCGTTTCCTTTGCATAGTCATAAGTGTAGTAGACAATTCCTGTTTTGCCCTCATGTTGTCCTCTGTTTATATATCCGTATAAAAGAAAATTTACATTTCCGTTCTCTTCCACAGATAATATTTTAATATCATGAAGGTCTAAGTTTTGTCTCTGACTGTCATTTGTCCTGAAGCTGAATATTTCAGTAGCTTTAGGATTCTTTCCCTGTTCATAAATCCATAAATCCTTATTGGATTTAAATGCTATAAAATCCTTATTCTCTGAAGTTACTACCGAAATATCTTCCTGGTTTCCTATACCAAGTACAAGCCTCTTATTTTTGACAGAATCAGTTTTCCTGTTAAATACTTCATGCGTTTTTCTGTCAAAATTCATTATATAAATTCTGCCGGGGTCATATCTCAGAACATAATTATCTTCATTATCAAATACTGATTTTTCCCCTTCATTTTCCATTTCGGATTCATATTTTATCTGGATTTCCGACATTAACCCATCATATTCTTTAATGGTTACATAATACTGACCCGCCAATTTCATTTCTGTGTCTCCCCAGGTTATCTGGTTAAAACTATTATGCAAATTAATATGGGCCAGTGTATTATTGTCAGCTATGTTATTTGATTCCAGGTATGTTGAAAGATGCTTTGCTTCATTCTTATCAAAAGTGCAAAGTGTAAATCCTATGGCTATATCTTCAATCTCTTTAGTATGATCTTTATCCGTCCAAAGAATTCTCGTATAGTAGTTTAATGTTTTCTCACCGGTGTCCAGAATTACCTTCAATAAATATTGCTGTTCTTTTTTAATAAGATTCTGTATAGGAACGATGATACTGGTATTATTACCATCTTTATCAATACTTTTAATGTCACCTTTTTCTATTAAATGCTCCAGATTCAGTGACCTTATTTCGTATTTTGCCGAAATTGCTGTATGATCATATTCCCAAATATTAAGCTTAAGCTGCCTGTCTTCAGGAAGTATCGTTATCATATCTCTTACAGCCTTATTTCCCATTTCCTGAATATATGCATGCATCGGATTGATAATATATCCATTAGTTTCTACATACAAAACCGGTAGCTTTGATTCATCAAGACTACTATAGACTTCTGTCGCATGTTCCATAGATCTGAATGAAATAAAGAAATAAACAAGAAGAGCAGCAATAAATATGCCGCTCATAAATAATGTTCTTTTTATTAAATTGATAGAATGTTTCTTCACTGTTGTTTCTCTCTGTATCCTAATGCCTGTTCTAGCGCCAGCTTTTCCTCGGATCCTAACTCCACTTCAGTTGTACCTGCATCTACATCCTTTATATATAGAAAACAACCATCTCTTGAATGTACCGAGTTAATCACAAATCCTGTATTTGTATAATCCAGCAATGCAACCGCAAATGACATATTTCCGCCCAGACCGCCAAATGCATTGTATTTTATCAGGCCGAATTTCTGAAATGACGCTCTTATGTTTTTATTGAGAATACGCATCACTTCTTTATTCTTCTGGTCTTCAATTTCCAGGCTTTCAACATGTCGCTGTAATTCTACAAAATAATCTTCTAATGTTTCTGCATCCTTTCCTCTCATGAAGTAATCATATTGTTTATACAGCCTTGTGTACTTAACATTGGCTCTTACCGCAATAATCAACGCTAAAACACCTACCAGGAGTCCTCCAGCTGCTATTGCGATGAGAACTATATTTATATCAAACATTTTTTTCTCCCATCAATCAGTCATCACTTGAAGAATTTAAAATCATATAAAGTCTGTCCAGTTGATCCTGGGAATAATACTCGATTTCCAGTTTTCCCTTATCCTTATTCTTTGGAATGATATTAACCTTTGTTCCAAGTTTTGCCTTCATCTTCTTTTCAAGGTCTTTATATAATATCTTTAATCTCTTTAGTTCCTCTGCTTCCGGAGATTCATTCTTACTCTTATTTTCTTTAGCCAGTTTATCTAATTTAACAAGTTTTTCTATCTCTCTTACAGAAAGATTTTCAAGTGCACATTTATCTGCAATCTTCTTTCTGAGATCACGCTCTTCTATTACAAGTAATGCACGTGCATGTCCCTGAGTTATCCTTCCATCTCTGAGCATTTCAAGAATGTCTTCATCAAGCTTCAGTAATCTCAAACTGTTAGTTATGGTAGATCTGTTCTTTGATACCTTTTTAGCAACTTCTTCCTGCGTAAGATTAAAATCTTCTATCAGTGACTGGTATGCTAATGCTTCTTCAACCGGATTCAGATCTTCTCTCTGAATATTTTCAATGATAGACATTTCTCTGCTTGTTCTATCATCAACATTCTTAATTACTACAGGGATTTCTTTAAGACCGGCCATTCTTGCCGCTCTCCATCTTCTTTCACCTGTGATTATCTCATAGAATGCGCCATTTTCCTTTACTACAATAGGCTCTATGACACCATATTCTTTTATGTTATCTGCCAGTTCCTGAAGCTTTTCTTCGTCAAAATACTTTCTAGGCTGATTCTTATCCGGCTGTATCCTACTAAGTTTTATTGAGAATGCTCCGATATTCTCATTGTTCCCGGTTACCGGGTTTTCATTCTGATGATCGCTGTCGTTATCTTCAGAAAAATCTATTTCTTCTACTACGATATCATCATTTTCACTTAATTTCTGAGTTATGGTATCTGTCTTTTCATTTAATTCCGGTGTTACAGTATCTGTCTTTTCATTTAATTCCTGAATTACTGTATTTGTCTTTTCATTTATTTCCGGTGTTACGGTATCTGTTTTATCATTTTCATTTTTTTCCGCTGCTGATTCTGCTACAGTTTCCGCAACTGTCTTATAGGTTTTGTGTTTTTTTTCTGTATTAATCTGTGTATTTCCAAAAATCGCATTCAGGCCTTTTCCGAGACCTCTTTCCTGTTTAGCCATATATCTCATCTCCCTTACTCATTACTTCCGCTGCGAGTTTTCTGTAACTATCAGCTCCTGTAGAGGATGATTCATACAGTGTAATCGGTAATCCATGACTTGGTGCTTCTGCTAATCGTACATTTCTCGGAATTAATGTATCATATATATTTCCATTATAGTTTTCACGTACAGTCTCAACGACCTGCTGTGATAGCTTATTTCTACCGTCATACATTGTAAACACAATTCCTTCAACAACGAGATCTGTATTTAGTCCCTGCTGAACAATGCTAATTGTATTTAATACCTGGTTTAAACCTTCCAGGGCATAGTACTCACATTGAATAGGTATAATTACTGAATTTGCCGCAGTTAAGGCATTTACTGTTATAGTTCCTAAGCTTGGCGGACAGTCTATAATGATGTAATCATACTTATTTTTATATGGAGTAAGCAGATTTTTAAGAATCAGGTTTTTATCTTCCTGTGATACAAATTCTATATCTGCTGCAGCCAGGTTCATGTCTGATGGTATCAGGTCCAGATTATCTATTACATCAACCAGTATTGCTTCATCCATTGAGCATTCTTCGGTTAATACATTATATATTGTATTTTCTGTATCATCTATTTCTATTCCGAATCCGCTGGTGGCATTTCCCTGAGGATCAAAGTCAAGTAATAATATCTTTTGATTAGCCTCAGCAAGTGATGCTGCCAAGTTTATTGCGGTTGTAGTCTTACCTACTCCGCCCTTCTGATTTGTAATTGCTATTATTCTACCCATAACTCTCCCTACCTATTTATTAATTTCTTTTATGATACTTCATGTGATTCTATAATATGAGCCAAAAACTAGAAATTTTATATTTGATTAATAATCCTTTAATCGATTTTTTATTTAGAATGTTTCACGTGAAACATCAGAAAAGTAAATTTAAGATGAATGATTATAGTAACGATATTTTACTTCATCATCAATCTAGTGTCAATTTGTATTATCTTTTGTTAAATCATTTCTATTTGTCTAGTTATAACATTTAAAATATGGATATTATCAATTACTCTAATATCAGAAATATTTAATTACTTTACGTTAAACAGAAGGACGAGATTCTAAATACAGTCAAAAGAATTTTGTAAAAAATAAACTCTGTAGCTTTAACTACAGAGTTTATTACTATAAAGGATCTTTAGATGGTATTCCGGCCTTTCTTGGATAATTCTTTGGAGTTTTGGAGACCTTCTTTATTACTATAATTGATCTATCTGTTACATCATCAGTTAATTTAAAAGTATTGACACCTGAGACTTCCCCTCCCAAAAGTTTAATTGCTTTACCTGCAGACTTAAGTTCCTCATCAATTTTCCCAGATTTATAAGATATAAAATATCCGTTCTTCTTTACAAAAGGCAAATCATATTCAGATAAGGTTGATAAATTCGCTACTGCCCTGGAAGTTGAAAAATCAAATTTTTCCCTATAAACATCATTGTGTGCAAGATCTTCAGCTCTCCCATGTACAAGATTTATACCTTTTAACTCAAGTTCAGTAATTACTTCATCTAAAAATTTTAGTCTTTTATTTAATGAATCTGATAGTACTATATTTAAATTAGGGAATAAAATTTTCAGTACAAGTCCCGGAAAGCCTGCGCCTGTACCCACATCAATCATTGATTTATTATCAAAGAAATTATAATCAACAATTTCATCTCCAATCTTCAAACCATAGATACTCATAGAATCTATAAAGTGCTTAACAACTACATCATGTTCTTCTGTAATAGCAGTAAGATTCATTATCTTATTTTTTTCAACCAGCATCTCATAGAATTTATATAACTGTACAATCTGAAGATTACTCAGTTCTATACTAAGCTTTTTGGTATTGGATTTAATATCTGTAACGAAAGATTCTGTCATATTTCCTCCTTTAATTAAATATTCAAAAATCATTTCTATTAATTAATATAAATATTAGATTAAATTTAACCATAATTTACATTGAATTATTGATTTACTTCATATCATATTTCTTGTAATTTTTCTTCATATATTATACAACAAGTTATAAAAGAGTATATCCTCCAAAGTGTTTCACGTGAAACATTCAGGAGGATATAATAATAGAATAATAATTTAAGACTTAATATTCTTATATGATTCAATATAAATAAGAAGAACACTGATATCGGCTGGACTGACTCCACTAATTCTACTTGCCATTCCAATGTTTTCAGGTTTAATCCTTGAAAGCTTTTGACGAGCTTCTAATCTTAGATTTTTAATCTCATTATAATCTATGCCATCTGGAATACGCTTACTCTCCAAACGTTTAAATCCCTCAACCTGAGATAACTGTCTTTTTATGTAACCTTCATATTTAATTTCAATACCAACTTCTTCCCTGACTAAATAAGGTAATGACGGTCTGTTAATATCAATTTCTTTAATTAACTCATAATCAAGTTCCGGTCTTTTTATAAGATCCGCAAGTGAAGCACCGGAATTAAGAGCATTAGAATTATTTCTGATAAGAAAGTCATTAACAGAATCACTGTTACTAACAAATGTATTTTTAAGTCTTTCAATCTCAGCATTAATAAGATTAATTTTATTTAAAGTCTTCTGATACTCTTCATCAGAGATTAGACCGATATCATGACCAATTTTTCTTAATCTTAAATCCGCATTATCCTGTCTTAATAATAATCTGTATTCAGATCTACTCGTCATCATACGATATGGTTCAAAATTTTCCTTTGTAACCAAATCATCAATAAGAACACCAACATATGCCTGTGATCTGTCAAGTATAACGGCTGGTCTGTCTAAAAGCTTCATAGCTGCATTAATACCGGCCATCAGACCCTGAACAGCAGCTTCCTCATATCCGGAGGACCCGTTAAACTGACCTGCAGCAAAAAGGCCATCAATATTTATAAATTCGAGAGAAGATTTAAGCTGTGTAGAATCGATACAATCATACTCTATCGCATATGCATTCCTTACAATATGAACATTCTCAAACCCTTCCATGGAATGATACATATCGTATTGAACATCTTCAGGCATAGAACTGGACATTCCGCTTAAATACATTTCATTGGTATATAAACCCTCAGGTTCTATGAATATCTGATGTCTGTCCTTATCAGGAAATTTCATAACTTTATCTTCAATAGAAGGACAATATCTGGGACCTACGCCTTCAATTGAACCATTGTACATAGGTGATCTATCAATATTATTTCTTATTATATTATGTGTATTCTCATTGGTATAAACCAGCCAACAATCAACCTGCTCTTTCTGAATTGAATCAAAATCAGAAGAAAATGAAAAAGGTATAATCGGTACATCACCTTTCTGCACCTCAAATTTTGAAAAATCTAAAGTCCTTTTATCAACTCTGGCAGGTGTTCCGGTCTTAAAGCGGAACATACGTACGTTGTTATCTATAAGAGAATCAGTCAGATGTGTGGCAGATCTTAACCCATTTGGACCGGTGTATTCTATTAAATCTCCTGTTAAACATCTGGAATTAAGATATACGCCTGTGCAAAGAATAACAGATTTACCCTTATAAACAGCACCGGAAGTTGTTTTTACCCCCGTTACTTTTTTTAAACCATCTCCTAAATCAATAGTAAGCACTTCAGATACCTCTGCCTGCCTGATTGTAAGATGCTCCTGATTCTCCAGAGTTCTTCGCATCTCCCTGGTATATGCCTGTTTATCCGCCTGGGCTCTCAGACTATGTACTGCAGGACCCTTTGATTTATTGAGCATTTTAGATTGGATAAAGGTTTTATCTATATTTTTACCCATTTCTCCGCCCAAAGCATCAAGTTCTCTGACTAAATGACCTTTAGAACTACCCCCTATATTTGGATTACATGGCATCAGAGCTATACTGTCAACGCTGACCGTAAAAACTATAGTTTCCAGCCCCAGTCTTGCACAGGCAAGAGCGGCTTCACATCCGGCATGTCCTGCACCAACAACAACTACATCATATGATTCTTCAACAAAAGCCATAAAAACCCCCTCTTACTTACCCATACAGAATTTAGAAAAGATTTCATTTATAAGATCTTCCGAAACTTCCTCACCTAAAATATATCCCAGTTCTTCATAAGCATGCATAAGGTCAATAGTGAAAAAATCTTCAGGCAATCCAAGGTTAATTGAATTTAAAACCTCATTTAAAGAACCTTCTGCATTAATCAGACAATTCTTATGTCTAAGATTTGTTATTATTATCTGGTCATTGAAACTTATAGAATTACTGAAAAAAAGTTCGTGGATTTCAGATTCCAGTTTATCAATACCTACAGAGGTTTTGGCACTAAAAGGAATAACTTTTTTTCCGGTAAGTTCCTCTAATTCCTTTTGATCGAGTATTTGTATTAAATCTGTTTTATTTAAAAGTACAATGCATTTACGATCTCTTATTTTTTCAATAATCTTATAATCAGATTCATCCAATCTTATTGAGGAATCTACTACATAGATAATTAAATCTGCATTATTGGCAGCTTCAAGTGCTCTTTCAACTCCGATTTTTTCAACAGTATCCTGTGTATCTCTGATTCCCGCAGTATCAATGATCGTTAAACTGACACCCTTAAGATTTATATGTTCTTCCAGAGTATCACGTGTGGTTCCTGCCACATCAGTAACAATAGCTCTGTCAGTACCCACCAGTGAATTTAGCAATGAAGATTTACCGGCATTAGGTTTACCCAGAATAACAGTTTTAATGCCCTCTTTCAGCATTTTTCCGTCATCAGCAGAACTGATCATATAAGAAAGGTCATTTTTGATAGAAGTGATATGTTCCGATAAAGTACCGGTAAAACCACTGATGTCAATATGTTCAGGATCATCAAGTCCTGCTTCAATATAAGCCAGATCCTCAAGTATCTGTGCCCTGTACCTTTTGATATTATCAGAAACGGAACCTCTTAATTGATTGATCGAAGCTTTTAAGGCAAATTCATTTTCAGAAGTAATAAGATCACCTACAGCTTCGGCTTCAGAAAGATCAATACGGCCGTTTAAAAATGCCCTTTTTGTAAACTCTCCCGGTTCAGCCAAACGACATCCATTATTTAGAGCCACATCAATGATTTTTTTCATCATTAACACACCACCATGATAATCTATTTCAACAGTATCTTCTCCTGTATAAGATTTAGGTCCCAGCATCGTAATAACAAGAACTTCATCAAGTGGATCATTTTCCGAATAAACAAATCCATATTTAACCTGATGTGATTTCGAAATATCTACTGCCTTTCCACTTTTAGATCTAATAAACTTAGACGCAATTTGTACCGCTTCAGGACCACTTATACGTATGATTCCTATTCCTGATTCAACCGCTGCTGTTGCAAGTGCACAAATTGTATCATTAAACATCTGTTTCTCCTTTATAAACAAAAGATTATTGGCTGTATTTCTGAACTATATTTCTGACTTTATAATGTAGATTAATTATCTGCTTTAAAAAAATAATCTATCCACATTCAAAACTTCAATAATTCTAATGGTAGAATATGTTATTTTCAAGTTTTAATCTATATCTATAGTAAAAAAATAACCCTTAACGAATTAATCGCTAAGGGTTATCCACAAAATTCCAAAGATTCAATATGTAAATGTGGAATTAAGCATTCTCAACATTTTCATTTCCAACATTCTCGTTGTTGATCTCTGTTTTTGATTCCTTCTTATAATAAGAGTTATCTCTTGAATAGTTCTTCCTGTCTCTCTTTTTCATATAAATGATTACATGTCTGAAAGGTTCCTCACCTTCTGACTTTGTAGTAACAAATCGATCATTCTGTAATGCACTATGAATAATACGTCTTTCATAAGGATTCATAGGCTCAAGAGAAACAGCTTTGTGATTTCTTCTTACCTTATAAGCAATATTCTTTGCAAGATTACGTAAAGTAGCCTCTCTTCTTGATCTGTAATCCTCAGTATCAAGCTTGATACGAATATAGTCTTCCTTATGATTTTTATTAACAACCAGAGAAGTTAAATACTGAAGAGAATCAAGTGTCTGTCCTCTCTTACCAATCAGTACTCCCATATCTGAACCTTCAAGATTGATAAGCAATTCATTAATCTCA
Organism: Oribacterium sp. NK2B42; assembly: GCF_000424445.1. Classification (GTDB taxonomy): domain Bacteria; phylum Bacillota; class Clostridia; order Lachnospirales; family Lachnospiraceae; genus Oribacterium. The sequence goes on along the minus strand of NZ_AUJX01000045.1, from coordinate 12,427 downwards.
TGATTAAAGTGTGATTTTGGATTAACATCCATATTCATTCCATTTAATACACTTACGATAAATGACTCTGCATCTTTTATGGCTGCATTAGCTTCTTCCTCTGTAATAGGCTTTATCTCATGCTGCTTTTTAGTCTCAACAGCGGAATCTGAATCCACAGACACATTTGCATTTTCTCTTTTATCATGTCTGCGTGACTTTTTATCTCTGTCAGATCTGAAAGACCTTTCTTTTTTGCCGGATTCAGAACTCTCAGTTTTTGCATCCACAGTTTTATTTGAAACAACTGATTCTGTTTTATTGACTGAATCCTTCTTATCAGATTTTGTATCGGATACTGAAGAATTGGATTTGATTTTATCGATATCCTTCTCAATATTAACTAAATCATCTTCAGCATTAGTTTCTTTTACAGAAGCCTCTATGATCCAGGGTTTTGCTCCTATTCCAAACAGACCGGCTTTACCTTCAACAACTACATTGTAGTTTAATCTGTCAGAAGTAATTCCAAGCTGTATCAGGGCTTTTGTTATAGCTTCATCTTTAGTTTTAGCTGAAACTCTTATACTGTTATTCATAATAATCTCCATTCCATCGCTTTTGTCTGGCGGCACAAATAGTTATGAAAAGTATTTTTCAAACTATCCCTCATTATTAATTGTTCTTCTTATCACTTTTATCGTTCTTCTCATTATATAACTGAACCATATTAGCTTTAGATGCCAATGATCCCGGCTTTGCATTCTTGTTATAATAATCAGTAGATTCTTTAGTTTTAAAATTCTGCTTTGCTATAACTTCCAAACGATTATTTTCTGTAGTTTCAGCTTTGTCTTTAGCAGCTAAAATACGGTTTTCGACGGATTTTTCATCAATCGGAGTAAGTCCCTTTTTTGCACGTTTAGCATTTGCAGCTGCTACCTGCTTCTCAATCATTTCTTTATCAGAAATCTTACTGAAATAATTATTTAAAAGTAACTGCTGAATGATCATAACACCCGAAGATGCACACCAGTAAAGACCGATACCGGAAGCAAAGGAGAAACAGAACCATACTGACATAAGAGGCATGGTTAAATTCATACTCTTCATCATCTGTGCAGACTGATCATTTCCATCAGCCAAAGCCTGATTTGAACTTGACATAAGCTTTGTACTTAAATACTGGAATACACCTGCTAAAATAGGAATAATCCAGTAAACATTAGGTACGAACCCCATTGAACTCGGAGCTGTGGAAAGATTAATTCCCAAAAAGTTATTAATCCTTTCAGCATCAATCGAGGCAGACTCAATAACCTTAGATGCATCAGGAAATACTTTTGCAAGACTATCCCATTGAGCAGGGTTCAGTTTATAGAGGAAATCAACAATTAAATTTGATATCTGGTCAGAAGTATAAGCAGCACCATCATCAACACCAAGATTATGTAACTGTTTAAGAATGGCAGTAAGATTATTATTATTACCGAATTCTACAAGCTTCTGAGCTGCAGAATCACCGCCTATTGTGTTCAATACATTGGCATAAATTTTGTAAACAGAAGGAACATAGGCAGGTATGTTCATAATGATACGATAAAGTGCAAATATTACCGGCATCTGAAGTAAAAGAGGAAGGCATCCACCGGTCATAGATGTACCGTACTTTTCATAAAGTGCCTTCATTTCAGCCTGCTGTGCCATCATAGATGCATTATCAGTTTTATTTTTATACTTTTCCTGGATTGCCTTCATTTCCGGCTGCATCAGCTGCATCATACGTGAAGACTTCTGCTGACGGAAGCTGGTGGGGAAAAGAATTATTCTCATTACAATTGTAAATATAATGATTGAAAGTCCGATATTTCCGATACCTAAGCTCTCGAGAGTATTATAGATCACATTCATGATCATTCCGAGAATCTCAACTATAACATTCCAAATACTACCAATTATCGGAAGACTTGATGTATTTTTAGTTAATAATACTAAGTAAAAACTATCCAAGGATTTACCTCCGGTTAAGGAACAGGATCATAACCGCCTTTTGACCATGGATTACAGCGTAAAATACGCCAAATGGCCAAACAACTACCATAAATACAACCATACTTTTGAATTGCCTCAACGGCGTATTGAGAACAAGTAGGAGTATACTTACAGTGAGCACCTATATATGGTGAAATACCTTTTTGATAACACCTGATTAAACAAATCATTACTTTTGATAACATATATAACTCCGAAAATAATAAAAAACTTCAATCCAAGTAATATAAGTCAGCTCACTTCAAAACCCTAAAATACGATTAATATCGTTTATACCAAGATATGATGCCTATTCAACAAATTTAAATATTGCGATTCAAGCTGATTGTAATCGCAAAAGTTTGCTTTAAAACGAATTACTATAACGATGTCTAAACCCTTTTTTACTTTATTGTCATTTAATCTGAAGATTTCTCTCATCTTTCTGGCAAATGTATGTCTTACTACTGAATTACCAATCTTTTTTGAACAGGAAATACCTATTCTGTTATGATCAAGACCATTTTCAATAATATACATAACAAGAGCACCGGTTGCATGAGAAGTACCGTTTTTGTAGGCAGTCTGAAAATCCTTATTCTTTTTAATAGAAGGAAAACGTTTCATTTTTCAAACCCCCACGTACACAAATATCACATGAAAAAAGACCGCCAATAAATAGCGGTCTCAATCATAATTCAAATAAATTATTATACTGTTAATGCTGCTCTACCTTTTGCTCTTCTGGCAGCCAGTACCTTTCTTCCGCCTGCTGTAGCCATTCTAGCTCTAAATCCATGAACCTTGGCTCTCTGTCTTGTCTTAGGCTGTAATGTCATCTTTCCCTTATGCATACTGACACCTCCTTTTCTGATAAACTTTCAGGACTCCATTGATAATTTAATTTTCAATGTAGGACCCCTTAATAGCCCTTAGTCCTGAAGTACCTTCAGATCTAGGGTAAACATCGTTTGTATATTATAAGGAAATACCTATTTTTCGTCAATATTTTTTTACCCAGCTTTATCAACAAATTTACCCACATTTCCACAGTACAAAAAGTTATCAACAAAATGTGTATATCTATGTGGATAAGTGTATATATTGTTAATAAAAAACCTAAATATAACTTGTGATTTAAAAGAATAGAATGTGGAAAAAGATCTCCACATAATTACTTATCCACATCTTAGATTGAAATATTATCCACACTTTGATATAATTTTTTTGTGATTTTATCTATTAAGGAGATCCTCATATGAGTGATTTTGAATTAATTCGAAAGAATTGGGATGATATTCTGAAATACATGAAGGAAGAACATGATATTTTGCAGGTATCATTTGACACATGGTTAAAACCTTTGAGATTATTTGATTTTATTAACAGAGAGCTTCTGATAATCGTACCTGAAGAAGGATATAAAAAGATTCTTGATAAAAAGTATTCTCTCTTTTTAAAGGTAGCAATTGAGGAAAAAACAAATATTTCTGTTAATGTTCTCTTCTTAATAGAGAGTGAAGCCAGAGAGTATGTAAAGAAATTACAGATAGCTATCAATGATAAAAAAGATCCTTCTATTATATTAGAAGAAACTCTGAAAGAGGCAAATCTTAATACAGAATATACATTCGATACTTTTGTTGTTGGATCAAGTAATAATCTGGCTCACGCTGCATCACTGGCCGTAGCAGAGTCACCGGGAGAAATATATAACCCTCTGTACATATATGGAGGAGCCGGTCTCGGTAAAACTCACTTGATGCATTCCATTGCCCACTTTATATTGAAGAATAATCCTGCTGCAAAGATACGATATGTTACATCTGAGACATTTATTAATGAATTTGTAGATTCAATAAGAAATAAAAATAATATGTCTCCGGCTGATTTCAGAAATAAATACAGAGAGTTGGATGTACTTTTGATAGATGATATTCAGTTTATCATCGGAAAAGAGGGAACTCAGGAGGAGTTTTTCCATACATTCAATACTTTATATGAAAATAAAAAGCAGATAGTAATAGCATCTGATAAACCTCCTAAGGATATTGATAATCTTGAAGACAGATTGAGATCCAGATTTGAGGTTGGACTCATAGTAGATATACAGATGCCTGACTTTGAGACACGTATGGCCATTCTTCGTAAAAAAGAAGAATTGATGCATGTAAATATAGATAATGAAATAATAAAGTACATAGCAACCAATATTAAGTCCAATATCAGAGAGCTCGAAGGTGCTCTTACAAAAATAGTAGCTATGTCAAGACTCAAAGGACAGTCTATAGATTTATCCCTTGCGGAGGATTTGTTAAAGGATCATATAACTCCTGACGGACCAAAGGAAATCACACCTGAGTTTATCATTACTACTGTTGCTGAACATTTTGGAATAACAAATATTGAAATTGCTTCACAAAAGAAGAATAAAGAGATTGTATTTCCGAGACAGATTGCCATGTACCTCTGCAGGACGATGACAGATGCACCTTTAAAGAATATAGGTGAGTATCTGGGCGGCAGGGATCATACTACTATAATGCACGGAATAGATAAGATATCCACAGAATTACGCACAAATGAACAATTGAAATCCACAATTGAAACTTTGAAAAAGAAGATATCTCCATAACATATATTTTATAAACACTTTATAAAATTGATATCAACATAGTTATTAAAGTGGATTTTTCAAGTGACAGAGCCATTTAACTGACTTTTTCACATTTCCACATCCCCTATTAGTACTACTAAGAATTAAAATAACTAATTAATTAAAGGAAAGGCTGCTTTATGAAATTACAGTTTAAGAAAAGTGATCTTACGAATGCTATAAATATAGTATCAAAAGCTGTTCCATCAAAAACCACAATGTCTATATTGGAATGTATCCTTCTTGATGCATCCAACGGAAAGATACAGCTTGTTGGAAATGATACTGAATTTGGTATTGAAACTGTTTGTGAAGGAAGTATCGTAGAGCCCGGTAAAGTTGCATTGGAATCAAAGATCTTTTCAGAAATCATCAGAAGATTACCGGAAGCCCAGGACGTAGAGGTAACTATAGAAACAGATTTAAGAAATAATACAGTAATTACCTGTGAAAATTCTGTATTCAAAATTGCGGGACGTGATGGAAACGAGTTTACTGCATTACCTAAGATTGATAAAACCCAGTCTTTATCACTTTCACAATTTACACTTAAGCAGATTATCTCACAGACTATCTTTTCTATTGCCATGAATGACAGCAATAAGAAAATGACTGGTGAATTATTTGAAATCCAGGATGATAACCTGACTGTAACTTCACTTGACGGTCACAGAATTTCCATAAGACAGGTTAAACTGAACAATTCTTATGATTCCGCAAAAGCAATCGTTCCGGGAAAAGCATTAAATGAACTTGTGAAGGTTCTGAACGGTGGAATTTATGACGAAGTGATCATGTATTTTTCAAAAAATCATATCATGTTCGAGTTTAATAACACACTGGTTGTAACAAGACTGATAGATGGAGAATATTTCCACGTAGCACAGATGCTTTCAGAAGATTACGAAACAAAAATCATGGTAAATCGTAAAAATCTCCTGGATTGTCTTGAGAGATCTACGATATTTGTCAGAGATAATGACAAGCAGCCACTTGTTCTTAAGATCGAAGATAATGTTATGGGATTAAAGATTACAACAGATCTCGGAACAATGGATGCAGAAGTTGCTATAAAAAAGATTGGTAATGACCTGATGATAGGATTCAATCCTAAATTTCTGGTAGATGCACTCAAGAATATTGAGGACGAGGAAATTTCAATCTATATGTCCATTCCACGTTCACCGTGTTTTATCAGAGATGACAGTAAATCCTATAATTATATGATCTTACCTGTAAACTTTAATTCAGATGCAGTGTAATTTTTAAATGATAATAGATTCATTAGAATTAAAAAATTTCAGGAATTATGAATCCTTAAAGGTGAGTTTGAGCCCGGGAACCAATATTTTTTATGGGGATAATGCTCAGGGAAAAACTAATGTTCTTGAATCGATTTTTTTAGCTTCAACTTCAAAATCCTATCGGATTGCAAAGGATAAGGATCTTATACAGTTTGGCAATGATGAAGCGCATATCAAAATGGAAGTAAGGAAACATGATGTTCCTTACAGGATAGATATGCACCTTAAAAAAAATAAATCAAAGGGTATTGCGATAGATGAGACTCCCATAAGAAAAGCGTCAGAACTTTTTGGTATAGCCAATATCGTCAGCTTCAGTCCCGAAGATTTAGGGTTGATAAAGGATGGCCCCGCTGTAAGACGAAGATTCATGGATCTTGAATTATGTCAGTTGGATAAAATATATCTTTACAATTTAACAAGATACAACAGAGTTTTGGATCAGAGAAACAAACTGTTAAAAGATATTGTTATAAAGCCTTCACTACTTGATACCTTATCTGTCTGGGATTTGGAGCTGATAAAGTATGGGACTAAAATAATCGAGATAAGAAATATTTTTATTGAAGAGCTTAAAGAAATAATAATTGACATACATCATCATTTAACAGGTGGTATTGAAAAACTGGAAATAGTTTATGATGCGAATGTAGGTTCTCAGGATTTTCAGAATACATTATCCCGTATGAGAGAATCTGAGATCAGACAGCATATAACCTTAGTCGGACCACACAGAGATGATCTTATTTTTTTGATAGATGGCAAGGACATAAGAAAATTCGGTTCTCAGGGACAGCAACGTACGGCAGCATTAGCCTTAAAGCTTAGTGAAATTGAGCTGGTGAGAAAAAGAATTGATGATGATCCAATTCTTTTACTGGATGATGTACTTTCAGAGCTTGATTCAAAAAGGCAAAATTATCTTCTGGATCTGTTAAGTGAGACACAAAATATCATTACCTGCACCGGACTTGATGATTTTATCAATAATCGTTTTCATATTGATGAGCTGTTTCATGTGGTTAAAGGAACAGTTACAAAAATAAATGATAAGTCAAAAATATTATCTTAGATTACAAAGTAATCTAAAATGATACACATTGAATATGGGGAAAAATAAATGGCAATTGAAAAAAATGATGATCTGTTAAAAGAAGAAGAGCTTATGAAGGGTTCTGCTGATTATAATGCGAATCAGATTCAAATTCTGGAAGGTCTGGAAGCCGTAAGAAAAAGACCCGGAATGTATATAGGATCTACTTCCATAAGAGGTCTTCATCATTTGGTGTATGAAATTGTTGATAACTCTGTTGATGAAGCTCTTGCCGGATTTTGCAGCAGTATTCTGGTAACTATAAACAAGGATAATTCCATTACAGTTACCGATGACGGAAGAGGTATACCTGTTGATATCCAGAAAAAAGCAGGAAAACCGGCACTTGAAGTTGTATTTACAGTTCTTCATGCAGGAGGAAAATTCGGAGGATCCGGATATAAAGTATCAGGAGGTCTTCATGGAGTAGGTGCCTCCGTAGTTAATGCTCTTTCAAAGAAACTGGAAGTTTCGGTTTTTAAAAACGGTAAGATTTATAACATGAAATTTGAAAGAGGAAAGGTTATTCAGGATATGACCGTAATAGGTGAATGCGATCCTGAAAAGCATGGCACAGAAGTACATTTCCTTCCGGATCCTGAAATTTTTGAAGAAACAATATATGATTACGAAACATTAAAAGTAAGATTACGTGAAACAGCATTTTTGACAAAGGCTCTCAGAATTACTCTTCGTGATGTAAGAGACGAAGAAATTCATGAAAAGTCTTTCCACTATGAAGGTGGAATAAAAGAATTTGTGGGATATCTTAACAAAGGTAAAGAGCCGTTATATTCCGATGTTATTTATTGTGAAGGTGAAAGAGATGGTGTGTTTGTTGAGGTTGCGATGCAGCACAATGATTCTTACTCCGAAAATACCTACACATTTGTAAATAACATAAATACTCCTGAAGGTGGTTCACACCTGACAGGTTTTAAAAATGCGCTGACAAAGACATTAAATGACTATGCCAGAGAAAATAAGCTTCTTAAGGATTCTGAACCAAACTTAAGCGGTGATGATATAAGAGAAGGATTAACAACTGTTATTTCCGTAAAAATAGGTGATCCACAGTTTGAAGGTCAGACAAAACAGAAGCTGGGAAACTCAGAAGCCCAGACAGCGGTTCAAGGTATTGTCAGCGAACAATTGACATATTTTCTTGAGCAGAATCCCGGTGTAGCAAAGGCTATTTGCGAAAAATCAGTTTTAGCCCAGAGAGCCCGTGCTGCAGCAAGAAGAGCAAGAGATCTTACAAGAAGAAAATCTGCCCTGGATGGAGTGGGACTTCCGGGAAAACTTGTGGATTGTAATTCAAAGGATCCTAATGAATGTGAAATATTCATTGTTGAGGGAGATTCGGCATTAGGACCTGCTAAGGACGGAAGAAATGTTAATACACAGGCAGTTCTTCCACTCAGAGGAAAAGTACTGAATGTTCAGAAGGCAAGATTGGACAAAATCTACGCCAATGAAGAAATAAAGGGAATGATAACAGCCTTTGGCACAGGCATTAAAGAAGATTTTGATATTTCTAAGCTTAGATATAACAAGATCATCATAATGACTGATGCCGATGTTGATGGTGCTCATATAGCAACATTGATGTTAACATTCATATACAACTTTATGCCTGAGCTTATAAAGCAGGGTCATGTTTACCTGGCACAGCCGCCATTATTTAACATAACTAAAAATAAGAAACACTATTATTGTTATTCTGATGAAGAATATCAGGAAGTATTAAAGCAGATCGGAGCTGAAGGAGCTGATGTATCCAGATTCAAGGGTCTTGGAGAAATGGATACGGAAGAGCTGGCAGAAACCACCATGGATCCGGAAACCAGAACCTTACTGAGGGTCAATATGGTTGACGATGATAAGGCCGATCTTGACGTTACATTTACTACTTTGATGGGTGACCAGGTAGAGCCCAGACGTGAATTCATCGAAGAAAATGCAAAATATGTAACAAATCTTGATGTTTAACATAATTGGAGGAAAAGATTTTGGAGCCAAATGTTTTTGATAAGGTCCAGGATGTAGATCTCAAAAAAACCATGGAAAACTCTTACATTGATTACGCCATGAGTGTAATTGTATCAAGAGCTATCCCTGACGTAAGAGACGGACTTAAGCCTGTTCAAAGAAGAGTATTGTATTCTTTGCAGACATTGGGAGTAACACCGGATAAAAAAACAAAAAAATGTGCGACCATAGTAGGTGAATGTATGGGTAAATATCATCCCCATGGAGATTCATCTATTTACGGTGCCCTGGTATATATGGGTCAGGCATGGTCAATGCGTCATGTTTTGGTGGATAAGCAGGGTAACTTTGGCTCAGATGACGGTGATTCACCTGCCGCAATGAGATATACTGAGGCAAAAATGTCAAAACTTGCGGGAGAAATGCTGGCAGGAATAAACAAGGATACTGTTGATTTTATGCCTAACTTCTCAAATGAGTATGATGAACCGACTGTTCTTCCTGCAAAATTCCCAAATCTTATAGTTAACGGTGCAACAGGTATTGCAGTTGGAATGGCTACAAATATACCTCCTCATAACCTTAAGGAAGTTATAAATGCTGTTGACCTTATCATCGATAACAGAATAAATGATAAAGAAACAACCATTGAAGATATCATGAAAGTAATTCCGGGTCCGGATTTTCCCACAGGAGGACTGATACTCGGAAGAAAAGGTATAGAAGAAGCATACAGAACCGGAAGAGGTAAGATAAAGATCCGTGCCGTATGTGAAATTGAGGCTATGCAGAACGGTAAACATCGCATAGTTGTTAAAGAACTGCCTTATCTTGTTTATCGTTCAAGAGTTATCGAAAATATAGCTGAGCTTGTAAAAGATAAAAAGATTGACGGTATCACATACATAAATGATGCATCAGGTAAAGGCTCTACTGCAAAGATAAATATAGAATTACGTAAAGATGCAAATCCGAATGTAGTTCTGAATCAGCTGTATAAACATACACAGCTTCAGACAACATTTGGTGTAATTATGCTGTGCATCGTTAATGGTGAGCCAAAAACTCTTAATCTCATGGAGATATTAGAGGAATATCTCAAGCATCAGGTAAATGTTTTCACCAGAAGAACCAGATATGATCTGAATAAAGCTCAGGAAAGAGCACATATTTTAGAAGCACTTTTAAAGGCTGTTGATCATATCGATGAAATTGTGCATACCATCAGAGCGGCTGCCAATACAGAAGAAGCAAAACTTAATATTTCTGCAAAGTTTGGTTTTGATGATGTGCAGGCCCAGGCAATCGTTGATATGCGATTAAGAGCATTAACAGGACTTGAAAGAGGAAAGCTTAAGGAAGAATATGATGATCTTCAGAAAAAGATCGCATATTTTAATGAATTATTGAATGATCCTAAAAAAATGCTCGGAGTTATAAGAGAAGAAATTAATGTCATTGCCGACAAGTACGGAAATGAAAGAATGACAAAATTCGGTTTTGATGATTCATTGGATGATGAAGATCTGATTCCGGATGATGATACAGTCATCGCTGCCACTAGATTAGGATACATTAAACGTATGTCTCCCGAAAACTTTAAGCAGCAAAATCGTGGCGGAAAAGGCATTAAGGGCATGCAGACCATAAATGACGACATAATAGAAGATTTATTTATGACAACAAATAAGCATTATATTATGTTCTTCACAAATACCGGTCGCTGCTTCAGAATAAAGGCATACAAGATCCCCGAGGCATCAAGAACATCAAGAGGAACAGCCATGGTAAATCTTTTACAGCTGGCTCCTGATGAATATGTGACTGCATCATTTGCAATTGATGATGATTATGCAGAATCAGATCAGTACCTTCTCTTGGCAACAAAGAACGGAACTGTAAAGAAAACTCCAATCTCAGAGTATACGAACATAAGAAAATCAGGTTTGATAGCAATTTCACTAAGAGATGATGATCAGCTTATAGAAGCGAAGCTCATCGATAAAGATGAAGATATCATGATCGGAACAAAGTACGGAATGGCTATACGATTTAACGAAAGAGATGTTCGTATAACAGGACGCAGTTCTTATGGTGTACGTGGAATTACATTAACAGATGATGATGTGGTTGTAGGTATGCAGAAAATCAGTCAGGGAGACTTTGTTCTTGTCGTATCCGAAAAGGGTATGGGAAAACTTACCAGTACCGATGAATTTAAGCTTCAGAAGAGAGGCGGTAAAGGATTAAGATGCTACAAGATAACGGAAAAAACCGGAAATCTTGTAGGATTTAAGCTGACTGATAAATCAAGAGAGATAATGTTGATAACAAATGAAGGTGTTATAATAAGAATGTCTTTAAAGGATGCTAAAGATATCGGAAGAAATACTTCAGGTGTTAAATTCATGAACATAGATCCTGCTTCAAATGTTGTTATAGCTTCAATTGCCAAGGTCAGAGAATCAACAACCGAGGCTGATTTAAGAAGAGAAGAAGAGCAGATAAATGAAGAATCTGATGATAATCAGGAGTAAAGTGATCTATACTTTATAAAGCATTAAAAAATAATAAGTAAACTGAAATGTGTATCTTAAATGACATGGATCTATAAAGATCCATGTCATTAATTTGTTCATAATTTAGATTTGCAGGAATTAAGTAAATAAAATAGTATAAAGACTAGTTGACAGACAATTGTTTTATTGTTAAGATACTAAGGCACCTTAAAAAAGGGTGATATAAACGATCCTTAAACAAAACCTTGGTAGGGACGTTTGAAGAATAATAGATTTAATTCTATAATTCAAAGTGGAGTAGTACTCAAGAGGCCGAAGAGGCGCCCCTGCTAAGGGTGTAGGTCGGATAAAACCGGCGCGAGGGTTCAAATCCCTCCTGCTCCGTTTTAACTTTTTTAAAAAAAGTTAAAAAAGCGTTTGACAAACAATTATAATTTTGATATTATAAGAGAGTTGCAATCGCAACTGAACCTTGAAAATCAAAGATCGATTAATACACAGACCCTGAAGATTCTAAAAAGAAGATTCAGAAGCGGAGGATCTTTTGAAGATCTGAAGCGCGACCAAAAAGGTCTAAAGCGAATAATACAATCGCAGTAAAGAAAAACGGACAGAACAAATAAAGCCAAGCTTTTAGTTCTGAACGGGAAGAACTTAAAAGAGAGAAATCTCTTTCGTATTTAATATGAGAGTTCGATCCTGGCTCAGGATGAACGCTGGCGGCGTGCCTAACACATGCAAGTCGAACGAGCGAGAGATGAAACCTAGTGATTCTCAAGCGAGTGGCGGACGGGTGAGTAACGCGTGGGTAACCTGCCTTACAGAGGGGGATAACAGTCTGAAAAGACTGCTA
>NZ_KE384193.1:32064-32679 GCF_000424445.1 Oribacterium sp. NK2B42 | reverse complement strand
TATGCGGTATTAGCAGTCTTTTCAGACTGTTATCCCCCTCTGTAAGGCAGGTTACCCACGCGTTACTCACCCGTCCGCCACTCGCTCGAGAATCACTAGGTTTCATCTCTCGCTCGTTCGACTTGCATGTGTTAGGCACGCCGCCAGCGTTCATCCTGAGCCAGGATCGAACTCTCATATTAAATACGAAAGAGATTTCTCTCTTTTAAGTTCTTCCCGTTCAGAACTAAAAGCTTGGCTTTATTTGTTCTGTCCGTTTTTCTTTACTGCGATTGTATTATTCGCTTTAGACTTTTTTGGTCGCGCTTCAGATCTACATTAGATCCTCCGCTTCTGAATCTTCTTTATAGAATCTTCAGGGTCTGTGTATTAATCGATCTTTGATTTTCAAGGTTCTTTTTGCTTCGCTCTCTTGAGCGCTCAGTTAATATAGCAATTAGCACAGCAGATGTCAAACACTTTTTGAAAGTTTTTTTACATTTTTTTGTTTCTGTGTAACAGTTCAGCCGGCAATGATTCGCGAAGACCGTGGTCGACTTTTTTCCTCACCATCCGGAGTTATTGGAACCACTGATTGACCTTAAAACTCAGAATTCAGAATATAAGTCAATGTAA